>CAZOXM010000039.1:0-44034 GCA_964583825.1 uncultured Granulosicoccaceae bacterium | reverse complement strand
GGGCGGGCATGCAACCTCATAGGGAATTCGCTAGCCTCAACTATTCACAAACTAGAAACCGGAGACTTCCGGGAGATCGTGCCCGACCATCACCTCATTGTACAGTGAGTCAAACTGCTCGACTGATGCGACCTTACGCTCGATCATTTCCCGAACTTCAGGATCTATCGCGGCATTCTGCCAGCGATTTAACACGCCTTTTGCCGACACTTTTGATCGACCCTGATCTTCGTTGAAAGAACTACCCCCTCCGCGCGGCACTCGTCCATTGGAATTATCGAGCAGCGGGATTTCCAGTTGATCCAGAATTGAAACACGATAGTGCTCATCGACAACCCATCGATCGAATAAAACGCCGACCCGGTTATGTCGCAGAAAATCAGAATGACCACAGTATTCTCTGGCGTAAACCACCCAAAGATCTACCAGCATATCAACCGTGTTCTCGACGTTTATCTCCTGACCCACCACATCAAACAACTTCAGGCGGCTGATAATCCAATTGTAGAACTCGCGGATCAGGACAACCTGGGCGCAGTGTTCACTCACACCGACCAGTTGTTCCGCGTTCTCAACCAACTCATACTTCGCAAGCCTTGGCAGCATTAAATTTTCGTAGCTGTACAAAAGCAGCTCTTTTTCCTTTAGCCTCGTTTCCTCAAGCCTGCCACGAGCCAGCGGGACCATGTTCGGCACCTCTGAGTTCCGGTAGAACTCAAAGGGATCCTTGAAATGCGCAACGTTATTCAGGAAATACTGTGGCCGATTGAACTGCTGAAGAATCCACGTGATAACACCATGATTCCCGGATCGCTGCAGTCCGAAAAATTGTATTTCATATTTGTTTCTTATCAATGGAGTGCCTTTCTGGGTTTCCGGTATACAACACATCATTAACCTTGCGGATTGAATCAGGCGAGAATCTGTTCAATCACGCTATCCGGTACTTCAATCGTTTTCTTCAGCCTTTCTGCAAGCCCACGCCCGGCGTTGGTGATTTCCTCACTGGTAATCTGGCTGCAATTGTAGTTGTAATAAACCAGCCCAAGCGTACTACTCAGAGACCAGAAGCATGGGTGAACATGTTCACCATATATTTCGTGAACCACCGTGCCCGGTCGGCAGTAGGCCAACAAAGTTAACGCAGCGCCATGTGGAGAAATGATATGCGACGCGTTTGCAAAAGCTTCTACCTGTTCAAGGTAGGTCATTTCTTCCGGGTAGAGAATTTCATAATTTTCATCGAGCAGCTTACTCTCAACCACCTGTTGGTTGCGGAAACCGCGCTCCTTACGCATGATGGCTACCCTGCGGTCGGGATACTCGCTCAAGGTAATCTTATTGAGAAACTTTGACCGCAGCCAGTCAATGTTCTTTCTTGGCTGCCGCAGCCCCATTGAATTCTGAATGCGCGCAAGCACCAACTGATCACAAACCACATGCTGATAACCCGGATCCAGCGCTAACACGTTATCACTGTTGACTCCCAGCCCCTCCAGCATTTCCAACTGAAATCGACTGGGGTTCGCCGGCACTACTACGTTATCTATCGTATCCGGTGCGATACCACAAGATTCGAGCATACCGAATACCGGCAGTACATCAAAATGCCAGTGATAAAAATTTTTACTGTTTTTGGCCAGCAGAGGCACAGTCAATCCATTGAGTCTGCGTGCAGAAGAATCAACCTCGCCCGCAAGCCTGTGAGACAAATAGGCGTTAACGTCTGAATAGTTCCTGATCCGGTTGTTATCCCTGTCGACATACAATTTGTCGATTCCATTAAACACCATGGAACCGCCACTCAGTAAGTCGGCAAACTCCGGCGGGCATTTTTTTTCCGAACGATTGAAAATCGTATTCCGCGCGGTGTCACCATTGCGCGGAGCAATCAACTTTTCAGACTGTGGTACCGATGCAAATATTCGTCGACAATCCAGCGACTCGGCAGAGTCAATACCGGGATACGGATCCAGATCATATTTGGTTACGAGCGACTCCGGCATCACGCCGTTGTGGAGCGCATTCGCCGTTTCCCGATCACCAAGCTGATCGAAGAACTCTGCCGCGTGAATATAGTTTCTGCGCTTTGAAGGCTCATTAATCAGCCGGCCTACCACATCCTCTTCGGTCTCAAGCAACTCCATTGCTCAGTTTCCAGTTTTTATATTGTACTTACGCTGCATGTTGTTTACCTGCTTCCAGATTCTCCATACAACGACGAGCATGCTGGTAAAGGCCTTCGTCAAGCCTGTTCCGAGCAACAACCATCTCGTAGAGTTCCGCGCCGAGTTCCTCCTGAATACGCTGACGCTTGAGCGCCTGCGACACAGTGATGTCCTGCAACACATTTGCTGTTACCTGGGCCGCACGAAACTCGGGAAATGCCGGCTGCAGGTAGGATTCCAACAGTGAGATCGAGCGGTCAAATTCGTCAACGACGCCGACAAATGGCAGAGACGACAGGAACCCACAGGCCTGCTCCATAATTTCTTCGTCGCTGCACTGCCTGGACTTGTACTTTTCCCGGTTAATATTGGACAATCTGAGACTCTGAAACTCTTCCACAGAGCTTGTCCTGTTGCGGCTGAATTTCTCCGCCACAAAGTCTTTAAACGGACCTTTAGGCTGATCCAGCCCGAGCTGTTTCTTCCATTCAAACAAGTAGGCCGATTTAATCCGGTCAATCGGATCTCTTACAAAGACAATCGGATACACTGTGCCGGCAATCTCAGGCAGCGGCGGTACAATCTGGTGCGATGAAAACGCAACCTTGTCCTGCTCCCGGTTAATAGTTTGCTCGAGTTCCTGTGTTGAAAACACGTTACCGGGAGAATCGCCATCAAACGATATCCATTGGGCTCCAAAGTTTTTCTTCAGCAGATGGTCTACCGAGGTACCCGCATTTTTAAAAATATGGTAATGAACGATGACATTTCGAGTTGTCATTTTACATACTCCTTAAATTTCCCATTGCCCAGGCCTTCTGAATAAACATCTACCCGATCAAGTATTTTCTTCATTTTTCGAGCACCTTCACAAGGTGAATAGAGCGACTCGGCAAGGGATAATGCATTTTCTGATACTTTATTCCACAGCGCTTCATCAGTGTAGAGCGTATAAACATACTCACACCATTCGTCCACAGTGTCCGGTATAAAGGCACTTTGCGAGTGCACCAGCCCGGTACCCTCTGCGGAGACAGGACTGATAACAGATGGCAAGCCCGCCGCCATACACTCAATCACTTTTCCTTTTAAACCGGCGCCCGACAACAGCGGCGACACAAACAGTCTCGCCGTATTATGAACGTCCTCAACATTCTCTACATAACCGATCATTTTTACGTTGTCTGACTCATACCGCCTGAACTCATCCGGCATGTGACTCCCATAGACGTGGAATACCACCTCGGGCAGCTTTTTGCGCAGGCGAGGCATTACATTAGTACAAAAATACTCCACCGCTTCCACGTTTGGCTTGTGGCGGTATCCGCCAAGAAATGCGATGTTTTGCCGCGAAGCGAATGAGGGCACTTCACTTGCGGTCTTAACGACCCAGGGACACCGAAGTATGTTTTCTTCTTTCATCACATGGGAGGTGATTACCGCTTTTTCGGCTTCGGTGTAGCAAACGGCCACATCGACCTGCTCTATTACCTCAAGTTCCTCATCCCGGGTAACCAGCGGACCGGTAAAGTCCAGATTTCGTTTCTGTATATTTTCCCGAACTTCACGCAGGAAGTGTAAATCCGCATTATTGAAGATAATGCGTGCGTCGGTCAGCTCGCGAATATCCCGTATATTATTGGCAGCAACTTTATACCGGGTGACAAACACAGCATCAAATTCCTCACCACGTAATGACAGGAACTGTCGCACGGACTGGTAGAACGGATAGTAAATACACTCCACGCCCAGTTTCTGCAGATATTCGGTGTGTACCCCCATATGTGCAAAATTCGACGGAATGAACGTCAGCTTGCAGCCGAGTTCCATCATCAGTTTCATTTCCTGAAACGCGGCATAGCTGCCGGCATCCCGATTTCTGCGCGGGGTATCAGCATCGAGTACGAGCACCCGAAAATCGCTGTCCCTGTCTACCTCCAGATGTGGATCTGTGCCGTGCTCACCGTGGTTTTTATATGCCTTAAACCATTTGCTGCGAAATTTTTTGCTGTTGACGTCCTGGTACTGCTTGACACCCTCTTTTGTACTCGTCCCGTTGCTTTTCCCCTCAAAGTGCACAACGACAGAGGTCGGGCAATACAGGGTTCGGTATCCGGATTCCCGAATCTTAAAGGCAAGATCAGTATCTTCATAATAGGCGGGAACGAACTCCTCACTAAAGCCGCCCACTTCATCCCAGACATGCTTGCTGACGAACAGTGCGGCCGCTGACAGGTAGTCTGCGTTGCGCGCGTAGTTGTAGCCGGGATGAGACGCGTTTTTGTTTTTTCCGTAGTTCCATGGTGCGCCGTTTCCCCAGACAAGTCCGCCGGCCTCCTGCAGCACACCGTCGGGGTATACCAGCTTACAGCCGACAGCACCGACGTTGTTGTAGATCGAAAACATGTCGAGCGCTTCGTCGAGCCACACCGGCGTGACCTCGGTATCGTTATTCAGCAGGCAGATATACTCCCCTCTTGCCCGGGAAACCGCCAGATTGTTGCTGCGAACAAAACCGAGATTTTCTTCATTGCGAACCACGATGAGATTTTCGATGACCTCTTCCGCCACTGCAGTCTCATCGGTGGATGCATCATCCACCAGAATGACTTCAAACGGAGTTTTGTTATAAGCGAGAATCAGCGATGCAATGCAATGGTAAGTTATCTCAAACTTGTTCATTGCCGGTACAATAATCGAGACTACAGGATCATCCACACGAGGCAGAGTCAGTTTCTCGTAGTGGCGCTTCTTTACCATACCGCCCGTTAACTGGGCGTGGGCCGCATCTATTCGCGACAGCCTCTCGATCTTTTCTTCGGCGGTGAGGTCGGTTTGCGACAGTGCCTGCTCTATACCCAGCGCGATGGATTCATACCGATATCCTGCACTGCGTGGCAGACCGATATACCCGGGATGCCCCAGAGAATCGACAATATGCTCTTCCGGTGTCACTACCGGGTTTAGTATGTCGATATAGGCTGTACTCGAACAATTGGCATCATTGGCGATAATTTCATAGCTATGCGGCCGACCATCGAACAACTCATCCGGCAACGCTGCTTCATAACTTCCCTTTTGCGCTGACTTATTAGTCAGCGCGCAGGGAAGTCGCAACGTCCCGTCAACCAAAATCTCGACACTCCGGGGATATTCAGCTTTGCCTGAACAGATAATTTGCGCATGCACCACTCGCACTCCGAATCCGACGACTTCCCCGACACAGTCGGACGTTGCGCTAACCGGGAAGCGGTTTGTTGAGATCAGTACCCCACTTTCTTTTTCTCTAAGTGTGAGTTCATGCTGCCCCGTCGAGTAAATCCGACTGCTTAACCCGACAAGGAATCCATGTCGACCATTGCCATAGCCGGCACTCACCAGATCTTCACGCAGTATATTCGCCACACCCGCACCAACGACGGTGTTGTCGAGGAGCACTTCAAAGGCAACTTCACTATCCAGATCATTTTCATCCACTATCCAGCCGGATAGCGTTCGATTCTGCAACGTGTCGAGGTTACCCATGTACTGGGTAGGTACTGATGTCACCCGTTTCTTTTCATGAAACAGTGAGTCGAAAAGCTCCCGCGCCTTCGACTCGGTTACCTTTCGGTTTTTTTTGTTGATCATTAAACAGGCCTTATCCGTTTTACCTTTTTATTATCAGGCTGCTTTTGCAGAACTATATTTCCGGCCTGCCGACTCTCTTTCATCTATGAGTGATTGCAGATAAACCCCGTACGTGCTTTTTCCGTAACGCAACGCAGACTGCTGCAGTGTTTCGTTGCTGATCCACCCCTTGTTCCATGCAATTTCCTCAGGAACGCATACCTTGAGCCCCTGCCGCGCCTCGATCGTTGCCACATAGGCTCCGGCTTCATGTAACGACGCATGGGTACCCGTGTCCAGCCAGGCGTGACCCCGGCCGAGCAGCTCGCACTTGAGCGACTTTTCCTTCAGATAGAGATTGTTGAGATCGGTAATCTCAAGTTCACCGCGCACCGATGGTGATAACGACTTTGCCTTTTCAACCACCGTATTGTCATAGATGTACAACCCTGTCACCGCATAATGCGAGCGTGGCTGTTCCGGCTTTTCCTCTAGCGACAATACACGTCTCGCCGCATCGAACTCGACGACGCCATAACGCTCCGGGTCTGCCACTCGATAGGCAAAGACCGAAGCGCCACTCAGACTCAACGCCGCATTTTCAAGAATGCCTTCGAGTCCGGCTCCGTAGAAAATATTGTCTCCCAGAATCAGGCAGCAGCTGTCGTCGCCGATGAACTCCTCACCCAGTAGAAACGCCTGCGCCAGACCATCGGGGCTCGGCTGCACGATGTACTCCAGTTCAATACCGAACTGACTGCCATCACCGAGCAACTCACTGAAGCGTTCGATGTCGTGCGGCGTGGAGATAATGGCGATCTGTCGGATCCCCATCAGCATCAGAGTCGACAAGGGATAGAAAATCATCGGCTTGTCGTACACCGGAAGCAGTTGCTTTGAGATAACCTGCGTTATCGGATACAGACGTGTCCCGGAACCCCCGGCCAGTATGATCCCTTTCATTAAAGAATGTCCCCGTTACCCATACGAATGGAGGTCCCATGGGTGCAAGGACTATTCCACGCGGTGATCTAATTTACGGGGCAGCAGATCCGGATTAGGCGTGAAAGTCCGCGGTCACAGCGATTCGCCCTGTAGAAGGGGTAGCTGCGCCATTTCAGCAAAGGCTGTGAAGCTGCTGAGCGCAGAAAGGCTTGCGTCGCAGAGTGCCACCGAGACTGCACAGTGGCATTGAAACAGGATCTGTTCGTTTAACAAATTAGCAGATGCAGCGCCCGGCAACATCTGCATCTCTTTGTGCATTCGTTGGCAACTTGCACAAAACCGGGGTCAAAGCCGCCAATGCAATACAGTTGCTTACAGCAGCGAACTCGCCAGTTCGTAGTGGGACTGATCGGTACGCTGAAGCGCCTGATAATGGGCTTCGGCGTGCGGTGCAACCGCGTCAAAATAGAAACGGCAAACGGCGTTCTTCACCGCTTTAAATCCGTCATCTTCATGATCAACCACCGCCAGTACCGAGCGCGCCATCGCCCAACAGCCCGTGGCATATCCCATCAGCATCAGATAGTCATTAGCGGCTGCCGCGACGAGTACCTCGTCTTTTTCCTGCAGGACCTGATGGCTGGCACCACTAATGATCTCGATGTGCCGGGCCAGCAGCGGTGCGGCGTACTGACACTCTGCCTTATCCGACTGCAGCAGCGCTTCGTGAGTACCGCGCATATCGGCAATTAACTCTTCAATCGCCTGGCCACCGTCGTACCGGGTTTTTCGTCCGACCAGATCATTCGCCTGAATTCCGGTGGTGCCTTCGTAAATCGGTGTGATCCGAACATCGCGCAAATACTGCGCAGCGCCTGTCTCCTCGACGAAGCCCATGCCACCGTGCACCTGCACGCCCTGCGAGCATACGTCCACACCAATCTCGGTTGACCAGCCCTTAACAATCGGCGTCAACAGAGCGCCACGACGATCAAACCGCGCCCGTACCTCTTCATCGGGATGACGGGATGCAAAGTCGAACGCAGCGGCACAGTCATACGCCAGCACTCGTGCGGCCTCGACATGACTGCGCATGTTCATCAGGGTGCGGCGCACATCGGGATGATTGATAATGCCGTGGTCATCGCCGCCTTCTCCCAGTAACACCGGCCCCTGCTTCCTGTCTCTGGCAAACGCAGCTGCGCGCTGATATGCCATCTCGCCCATCGCATAACCCTCGATGCCCACTGCCAGGCGCGCCTCGTTCATCATTGTGAACATGTACATCAGTCCGCGGTTTTCCTCGCCCACCAGGTAGCCGATCGCCCCGTCGTTGTCTCCGAAAGACATGACGCAGGTGGGGCTCGCATGGATACCCAGTTTGTGTTCAATCGATACACAGCGAACGTCGTTGCGCTGCCCGGGGCTGCCGTTGGCATCGAGCAGATACTTCGGACAAATGAACAACGAAATACCTTTGACGCCGGCCGGTGCGTCAGGGGTGCGGGCGAGCACCAGATGAATGGTGTTGTCAGTGAGGTCGTGATCCCCGTAAGTGATAAAAATCTTCTGGCCGCGAATCAGGTAGTGATCACCGGCAGGTTCCGCGCTTGTGCGTACGGCGGCGAGATCAGATCCGGCCTGCGGCTCGGTCAGATTCATGGTGCCGGTCCATTCCCCGGATATCATTTTTTCCAGATAGGTATCTTTGAGCACCTCCGAGCCGTGCGAGTTGATCGCGTGCACTGCTCCCTGCGTCAGCAGCGGACAAAGACCGAACGCCATGTTCGAGCTGTGCCACATCTCCTGCACGGCAGCAGACAGCAACCCGGGCATCCCCTGACCGCCATAAGCCGGATCGAATGCCAGACTGTTCCAGCCACCTGATGAAAATTGCTCGTAGGCAGACTTCCATCCGTCCGGTGTGGTGACGCCCTGTTCAGTCCACCTGGCGCCCTGCTGATCACCGCTCCAGTTCAGCGGTGCCAACACTTCAGCGGCAAACTTGCCAGCTTCCTCGAGCACCGCCGAGACGATATCCGGCGTGGCCTCTTCGTACCCGGGCAACTTGCCGACTTCATCAAGCGCACAAACACGCTCCAGTACAAAGCGCATTTCTTTGACAGGGGCTTGGTAGCTCATCAGTTGGTCTCCAGATAATGTGGTGTCCCGGCGAAGACGGGGGGTGACGACTACTATAACAGCGCCCCGACACGCGAAATTATGTCAATGTATCGTCATTCTTGGGTGTTGAACGACACGAACAGGGTGTTGAAAAACTGCTGCGCCTGGTCTGCGGGCGTTAAAGTCCCCCGCCAAACAGTTCATTTATAAACGATAAACTGCGCTACTTCGTGAAATTTGCCTGCTCAGTCCGTCAGCTGTAACGCTTTTCAACACCCCGGATAAGCAATTTACGGTTCAAACCGAATCGACGACCACAATATTTGAGCGTGGTGACGCAGGCACCGCCATTTACCATGCGGTGCCCCCGTGATCGTCAGACCACTAACCGGCGGCGAGCGCCGCGTCGAGTTCGGGTACCGCTTCAAACAGATCTGCCACCAGCCCGTAGTCGGCGACCTGAAATATCGGCGCTTCCTCGTCTTTATTGATCGCCACGATGACTTTGCTGTCCTTCATGCCGGCGAGATGCTGGATGGCGCCGGAAATCCCCACCGCGATGTACAGATCCGGCGCAACCACTTTGCCGGTCTGCCCGACCTGGTAGTCATTCGGCACAAAGCCAGCGTCTACTGCCGCGCGCGACGCACCCACTGCTGCGTTGAGCTTCTCGGCCACTGATTCAAGCATCGCGAAGTTTTCTCCGTTCTGCATGCCGCGACCACCGGAAATAACAATTGACGCACTGGTCAGCTCCGGACGATCCGATTTGGTCAGTTCCTGCCCGAGCCACTGTACCTTGTCGCTGACTTCGGCTGCTGCGACCTCTTCCACCGCCGCAGATCCGCCTTCCGCTGCGACCGCCTCGAAGGCGGTGGTGCGCACGGTAATCAATTTACAGGTATCGGTGCTTTGCACGGTCAGCATCGCGTTACCGGCATAAATCGGGCGCACAAAGGTATCGTCACTGACCACTTCCGTGATATCAGAAATACCCGCCATATCCAGTTTGGCAGCCACCCGCGGCATGATGTTTTTACCGCTCGCAGTGTTGGCAAACAGCACATGGCTGTAGTCACCTGCCAGACCGACGATCAGCGGCGTCATGTTTTCAGCCAGTTGATTCGCATACGCGGCGTTATCACATACCAGCACCTTACTGACGCCGGCGACTGCGGCCGCCTGCTGCGCCGCTGCACTACAGGCTTCGCCAGCCACCAGCACCACGTTGTCGCCGCCAATTGCGTTTGCGGCAGCCAGCACATTCAGCGTACCCGGCTTGAGTTCATTGTTGTCATGATCAGCGATCACTAGAGTAGTCATGTTATTTCCCGGTTGTTTTTTCCTGCGATAGAGCGATTAAGCTCTATGCGCTGCCTAGATCACCTTGGCTTCATTTTTGAGCTTGTCGACAAGCTCGGCAACACTGCCGACGATTTCACCGGCCTTGCGCTGTGGCGGCTCTTCGACCTTTACCGTGACGAGACGCGGGGCAATGTCGACTTCAAGTTCCGCAGGAGTCATGACGTCCAGCGGCTTCTTTTTCGCCTTCATGATGTTGGGCAGTTTTGCATAGCGGGGTTCGTTTAATCTCAGGTCCGTCGTGACCACTGCCGGCAATTGCAACTGAATGGACTCGAGGCCACCGTCGACCTCGCGGGTGACTTTCATGGAGTCGCCGTCTACTTCCACTTCGGAGGCGAAGGTCGCTTGTGTCCAGTCCATCAGCGCGGCAAGCATCTGACCGGTTTGATTGCTGTCATCGTCGATGGACTGCTTGCCGACAATCACCAGGCCCGGCTGCTCCTTGGCGGCAACCGCGGCGAGAATCTTGGCCACCGCCAGCGGCTGTACTTCTTCGTCGGTTTCTACCAGCACACCACGGTCAGCTCCCATGGCCAGCGCGGTGCGGATAGTCTCCTGAGACTGGGTCACCCCGATCGAGACGGCAATCACCTCGTCGGCTTTACCGGCCTCCTTGATGCGAAGCGCCTCTTCAACTGCAATTTCATCAAACGGGTTCATCGACATTTTGACGTTCGCCAGGTCGATCCCGGTCCCTTCGGCGTTCACACGGGCTTTGACGTTATAGTCAAGCACTCGCTTCACCGCGACCATAATTTTCATCGGAACATCCTCGGTAGTTTAAGTATTTTCAGCACAACCAATGTAGTTCAAGCGCCGGCTCACGGGCATTTCTGCAACGACATGGGTTGCAGACCGGACGACCCCGCCTGCCCCTTACTGCAATTGTATCCGACCACTTACCGTTACGCTTATTTTAGACTCACCGCCCGCTACCGCCGGTGCGACATCGGCGGCGGCACTGCGCATCATAGTTGCCTCCATGCGCTGCGCCGGTGCCACGCGGTGGCCGGTATCGATATTCAGATGCATGATCCGGTAGCTCTGTACCCCCATATTGCGCTGCACAAAAGTGGCGCGGTGTTTCAGGTTATCCAATGCCTGGTTGATCAGTTGATCTTCCATTTTACGACGCGTCTCATCGCGCGGCTGGAACACCATATTCTGCACCTGCAGGCGGGACTGCAATATCTGTACAGCACCTTTTACCTGGTCGAAATCGCTGCCCGACAGCGAAAGTGTCTGCGCGGATCGCCAGCCTGCAATCCGCTGCTGCTCGTATTTTGGATAAGTGGTGTAGCCCTCGGTTTTGTGGCTGACAGATTCGAATGCGCCCAACTGTGCCAGCGCCCATTGCATGTCGCTGTTCACTTTACTGGCGAGCGTCTGCGCATCGCGGTCCTCGTGCTGGACCACCAGCCACACCCGCATCAGATCATTCTCCACCTCACCCTCTGCGCTGGCGTGCAGGCTGTATTGATCATACACCGCCTCCTGCGACTGATCGGCGTGTGCGCACTGCAGCGTCGCAACAACCAGACACCACAACAGCGCGCTAAGGGTCGATGATCGTTTCATCATATTGCCTGATCCGTTGACAGGTTATCGCTCGAGAATCGCTGTGACTCCCATACCACCGGCAGTACACACTGAGATCAGCCCCTTGCCGCCGTTGTTTTCGTCAATGATTTTGGCCAGGGTCGAGACGATACGAGCACCGGTCGCGGCAAACGGATGCCCCACCGCGAGGCTACTGCCCTTGATGTTCATTTTTGCACGATCGATGCTGCCAAGCGCGCCGGCGAGTCCGAGCCGGTCGCGACAATAGTCGTCGGATTCCCACGCCGCCAGCGTGCACAGCACCTGTGCGGCAAACGCTTCATGTATTTCGTAGAAGTCGAAATCCTGCAGCGACATGCCCGCTTTTTTCAGCATTTCACTGACCGCCACCGTCGGTGCCATCAGCAGGCCTTCACCCCCGACAAAATCGACAGCGGATGTCTGCCCGTGCGTCAGATACGCCAGTATCGGCAGACCGCGCTCACGCGCCCACTCCTCGCTCGCGAGTAACACCGACGAGGCACCGTCGGTCAGCGGTGTGCTGTTGCCGGCAGTCAACGTACCCGCGTCGGACTTGTCATAGGCTTTGCGCAGCCCGGCCAGCTTCTCGACCGAAGTGTCCGGTCGCATGTTGTTATCGCGCAGTACTTTCTCGCACGGTGTGATCAGGTCATCGAAGAAGCCTTCATCGTAGGCTGCCGCTGCGCGCAGATGGCTTTCCGCCGCCAGTTCGTCCTGTGCCTCACGCGTGATACCCCACTCTTTTGCCATCAGCTCGCAATGCTGACCCATGGACAGCAGTGTTCTCGGCTCATTCACCGACGGCGGCAGGGGTTTCAATTCGGACGGACCAAAGCCTTTTAACTGTTTGACTTTGGCCATGACCGAGCGCGCTCTGCCCAACTGCACCAGACGCCGCGCAAACCGCCGACCGAAAACAATAGGCACGTCGCTTACCGTATCCGACCCCGCCGCAATCGCACAGTCGATCTGGCCAGTTGCAATTTTGGCCGATGACGTGAGCGCTGCCTGCAGACTGGTACCGCAAGCCTGCTGCATGGTCAGCCCGGGTGACAGTGGCGAGAGAGAGGTACTCAACACCGATTCCCGTGCGAGGTTCCAGTCCCTCGAATGCGTGATCACCGCACCGGCGACTGTCTCGTCGATCACTTCGCCCTGCAGGTTGAATTTTTCAACCAGTCCATTCAACACAGTGGTTAGCATGTCCTGGTTCGACAACGTGGAGTACGCTGAATTGGAGCGACAGAATGGCACACGCATGCCACCAACAATCGCCACCGGTCTGGTTACATTTGACATAGTCTTTCCCGTTTTCCTGTAAGCGTACTTTGGTTACGTTGACTGGCCGGCCAGGTAGTGCATCGGGCCGCCTCTGAACGGCGCAAACCCGGTGCCGAAAATAATACCCGCATCGAGCAGATCATCGTCTTCCACAATGCCTTCTTCGCTGCACGCTTTGCACTCATTAAGAAACGGTTTCAACAGGCGCTCGGCTCGCGCCTCGATGTCGTCATCCGGTTCGTATTCCTCTTTGACCGGTTTGCCGTTGGTCCACTCATAAAAACCGCGGCCGGTCTTTTTGCCAAGTACGCCTTCATCAACCATTTTCTGTAGTCGTTCCACCGCGATGGCCGAGCCGTCGCCACCGAGTTTTTGCACCACACTCAGCCCGACATCAAGCCCGACCGTGTCCGCCAGTTCTATCGGACCCATCGGCATCCCGAAGTGCAGCGCGGCGGCATCGATTGCCTCTTTGCTCTGGCCTTCGTCAAACATTTTCATCGCCTCGAGCATGTACGGTGCAAGCACCCGATTGACCAGAAACCCGGGGCTGCTTTTAACCGGCACCGGAAAGCGATTGATCTGACCACAGAATGCATTGCCACGCGCAACCATGGCCGCATCAGTATTGTCCGCGTGCACAACTTCGACCAGCGGCATCTTCGCCACCGGATTAAAGAAGTGCAGACCTATCAAACGCGACGGTGACTCAAGCGCACTGCTGAGCGTCTCGAGCGGAATCGCCGACGTGTTGGTTGCCAGTACCGCATTGGCATGCATCTTCGGTTCAATGGATTTGTAGAGCGCCTGTTTGGCTTCTGCATTTTCAAAGATCGCTTCAATGATGACGTCAGCGCGCGCTACCCCTTTGCCATCAACATCGGCGATAAAGCGAGCCATGGTGGCATCAGCGGCGTGTTTGCTGCGGGTCTTTCGCTTAAACAACTTCTTTGCCCGTGCTATCGCAGTTTCTATGTATTTCATTTCGCGATCCTGCACCGTGACCTCCATACCCTGCAGTGCGCACCATGCCGCGATATCGCCACCCATCACACCGGCGCCGATCACATGCACCCGCCGACAGGTAAACGGCTCCCCTTTACCGAGCCCCTTCAGGCGCTCCATCAGATGGAAGACACGCTGCAGCCCTCCGGCTGCCGGCGTTACCATGAGCTCGCCAATCAACTCGGCTTCGGCATTAAACATGGCGTTGCGATCACCGCGATTATTTTTCCAGTGATCGATTAACTTAAATGGTGCCGGGTAATGCGCGGGGTTCGCTTTGGCGGCGGTTTTCTTAACCATTTGTGCGGCAAGTTTTTCACGCGCCAGGCCGCTGTTGGATAAACGACCGATCAGCCCTGCCCGGCGCGGTTTACGCTTTTGCAACACCGCACGCCGTGCCGCCCAGTGCAGATTGCCGTGCGGGCTCACGATCTCGTCGATCATCCCCAGTCCGCGCGCCTGTCTGGCGCGATAGAGCTTACCGGTGAGCATTGCTGTCATTCCGTTCATACCGCCCACACGTTCGCTCAGACGCACTGTGCCACCAAGACCTGGCACGATGCCGAGTTTGACTTCCGGCAAGCCGACACGGGTGTCATCGCTGTCCATCGCAACGATGTAGTTGCAGCACAACGCCAGTTCATAACCGCCGCCAAGACAAAAACCCGACACCGCAGCAACTGTGTGGCAGGTTAGATTTTCAAGTTTGCTGAACACGGCATGACCGCGTCTGACTTCCGCGGTGACAGAGGCAGCATCAGTAAACGATTCGAACTCCCTGATATCGGCACCGGCGATAAAGCCGGACGCCTTGCCCGATTGAATCACCAGCCCGGATGGCACTTCCCGCTGCAACTCATCGAGCGCCCGATCGAGCTCTTCCAGCACCTCCCGCGATAATGTGTTGGTGGTTTCACCAGCCCGGTCGATGGTCAACCACGCAATGCCTTCGGCATCGCGTTGCAGTTGCCAGTGTTTGAATTCTTGCATGATGTCTCGCCTGTTTGTCGCATCTCGAAAGCGATTGATTTTGCGCGCGGGCTTGCCTGGTTCGCCGTGCTGCACACCGTCACCGTTAGCATTGCCTGCACTGAATGGTTCAGGCGATGACGGCAGAATTTTCCGCAGCGCACCCGGGCACGCTGTTGCAGTTACTCCACTACCTCGTTGATTTCAATGCGCACCGATTCGGACTGTCCGCGACTGATACCCGACACTTCGCTGAAGAAATCGCCGGCCTCGGCAATGGCATTGCCGCTGAAAGAGACTCTCGCTCCGACGATGACTTGATCGAAAGCACTGAGCTTCATCGCGGGCATCATAGCATCGGCGTCGGACAGGGTGACGGTGATCGGCAGTTCAGAGACGGTATGTCGTGCCACTGCCAGTGGCATCGGCGGGCCCTGTTGTGCTTTGGCATAAATAAAAATCGCTGTATCCGGTGGCAGATCGACGGCCATCTGTGCATCAATCGTGACCTCTACCTGCAACGACGACTGGTCAGTTTGCCCGCTCGAAGCGGCTAGCTCCGGCGCAGCGTCGGTGGTGTTACTCATCTGTGCTGCTTCGGCATCGGCTATCAACCGGTTGACCTCGTTCTGTGAACGCGGATCGTCAGCGAGCAGCGGCAGCAACCTTTGCCAGGTAGCAATCGCCGACGGGTTGTCACCTCGTTCGCTCTGTGCAATCCCGAGCAACCAGAGTCCCTGCAGGTTGTCAGGCTGCATGGCCAGTGCTTTTATTAACAGTGGTTCGGGCTCCCCGGCCATACTGCCTCCCTGGCTCATCGCTATGGCATCCGCCAGCCGCACCATGATTTCCGGATTGTCGCCGGTCAGTTCGTAGGCGCGACGAATCGCCGGTACCGCCTCATTGAATTCACCCAGTGTCATGTGCGCTCTACCCAGCATGAACCAGCCGGTGGCATCGTCAGGTGATTCTTCCAGGCGTTCTTTAATTCGCACGACCACCTCGCGCATATCAGGCGTTTGCGGTGCCGCCTCGGGTGCCTCGGCCGCAACCGCTATCCGATTGGCCGGGTCGATTGCTTCCGGTGTACCCACAATCAGGTAAAGCACACCTGCCAGCACCGGAACAAAGGCTGCCAGCGGCCACATCGCCCAGCCACCCGCACCGACCGGTTCGTCACGATCATCCGGGCCCAGCGCCTCGGCAAGGTCGCGCTCCAGCCGGAGCTTTTCATCTGCGAACTCAGCGTCAGCCAGTTCGCCGTCCGCCTGCTTTTGCGCAAGCTCAGCAAGTTGTGCACGGGCGATGGCGACGTTCACTTCGCGACGATCAGCACTTTGATGACTTCGGGTGAGCGTTGGTAAAAGCAGCACCAGTACCAGCACCACCAGGCACGCAGCCAGCAGAAAAAAAACTATCACGTTGTTGGTCGTCTCAAATAAAGGTAAGGCACTGTTGTCGGGAATCGACGGTCCAGCGCACTATACTGCCCGGTTAATCTCACCGCGAATCATGCGCGTCGGTTTCATCCAGCAGTCGGCGCGCTTCTGCCATGGACTGACGGTCGGGCTCTGCCACATTTGCCACTGGTCGGCGGCGGGCCATATTCCAGATAACATATAAGCCACCCAGGAAAAAAAGTGCCGGGCCGAACCACAGCGCGAGTGTTTTCATACTGATGACGGGCTTGTACAAGACAAACTCGCCATAGCGTTCAACCATGAAATCGACAACATCCTGCCGGCTTTCTCCGCTGCTCAGCATGTCGTGGATCTCGCGTCTCAGATCCTGTGCCAGAGGCGCGTTGGAATCTGCAATGTTCTGGTTCTGACATACCAGACAGCGCAGTTGTGCGGTAAGTGATTTGAAATCACGCTTCTGTTGCTCGGTGTCAAAGGGATACTCGGCAAACATCGTCTGCCCCATCACCGGCAATGCGCTAATCAGAAAGCCGATCAATACCAGCCAACGCAACATCATCCCGGTGTCTCCTGTAGCGATTCAACCAACGGCAGGATAGTTTCGGTGAGATCTTTCGGGCTCACCGGCCCGATGTGTTTGTGTCGCACGACACCGGCCTTATCGATCACAAAAGTTTCCGGTGCGCCGTAAAACCCCCAGTCGATACCGACGCGGCCATCGGCGTCGACAGCGGTGGTGATATAGGGATCACCCAGATCTTTTAACCACTGGCGGGCCAGGGTGCTGTCATCTTTATAGTTGAGGCCGACGATCTCTACGCGCTGACTGCGCGCCAGATCAACCAACAGGGGGTGCTCTACTCGACAGGCCGCACACCAGGTCGCCCAGATGTTTAACAACCACACCCGGCCTTGCATTTGCGATGTTGAGAATTGCTGCCCCTCAGCATGAAGCACAGGCAACGTAAACTCCGGTGCTGCTTTGCCAATGAGTGGCGAAGGCACTTCACGCGGGTCGCGACTGAGGCCGCTGTAGAGAAACGCGGCGATGATAGCGAATACGACCAGAGGTGCTATGAATCGCATCAGCTCACCGCACCTGCTGTGGCATCACGCGCCGGTGCTTCCACTCGGGCCCGCACCTTGCGGTAGCGCTTGTCCATCACGGCGATCAGGGCGCCCATCGCCATGATGAAAGCACCAAGCCAAATCCAGCGGATAAACGGCTTGTAGTAAATTCGCATACTCCAGTCACCCGCATCCGATAAAGAATCGCCCAGCGCGAAGTACAGATCGCGGGTTACACCCGGATCAATTGCAGCCTCAGTCATGATGTTCATTTGAGTACTGTCGTATTCCCGCTTCTGTGCAGCGAGCGTCGCTACTACCTTGCCGTTGCGCTCCACCCGCAGAATGCCTTCATCGGCGAAGTAGTTCGGACCGGTCACTTCGGACACCCCGTCGAAGGTGAATTGATAGCCGGCAAGTTCACGCGTGTCACCCGGCGCCATGCGCAGATCGGTTTCAACGCTGTACAGCGATGTCAGGCTGACGCCGATACCGAACAAGGCGATTCCCAGATGTCCCAGCGTCATACCCCAGAACCCGGCAGGTGTGGAAAAAAGTGCCGTGAGTTTATTGCGACGGTGGCGCAGCCGCTCAAAGATTCCCTGTAGCGCAGTACAGACAACCCACAGTGACAATGCAATACCGAGCGCTGCCAGAAAGTTAAAACGGCCCATCGCAAACGGCACCGCGATGCCACCGGCAACACTGACAACCGCAGCCCAGTGCAGCCGCTTCACAATGCGCTTAATGCTGTCTTTCTTCCAGCGCGACAGTGCACCGACACCGACTGCAAGTGCCGTGATGGCGAGCAGCGGTAAAAATATCGCGTTGAAGTACGGTGCCCCAACCGACAGCTTCGCTATACCAAGTGAATCGAGCACCAGCGGATAGAGCGTACCCAGTAACACACTCGCACAGATAACCACCATCACCACGTTGTTAAACAACAGGCCCGACTCACGAGACTCGAGCGCAAACTCGCTTTGTGCGCGCAGCCTGGGGGCACGCCATGCGTACAACACCAGTGAAGTGCCTACCACAAAACCGAGGAACCCCAGAATAAAAACGCCGCGCTCAGGATCGTTCGCAAAAGCGTGCACCGAGGTGAGCACCCCGGAACGCACCAGAAACGTGCCGAGCAGACTCAGGCTGAAAGCCGACACTGCCAGTAAAATCGTCCACGCCTTAAACACACCGCGTTTTTCAGTCGCTGCGAGTGAGTGAATTAATGCGGTACCGACCAGCCATGGCATAAATGACGCGTTTTCGACCGGATCCCAGAACCACCAGCCACCCCAGCCGAGCTCATAGTAGGCCCACCAGCTGCCCAGTGCGATGCCAATGGTCAGGAATACCCAGGCGATATTGGTCCAGGGGCGCATCCACCTGGCCCACGCCATATCGAGCCGCCCGCCGATCAGTGCGGCAATCGCAAAAGCGAACGCCACAGAGAATCCGACGTAGCCCATGTAGAGCATGGGTGGATGTACTGCCAGACCGAAATCCTGCAGCAGCGGGTTTAACGATTGCCCATTGGCAGGTGCCGGCAACAGCCGGTCAAACGGATTCGACGTTAACAGGATAAAAAGCAAAAAGCCGACGCTGATCATCCCCATCATCGATAACACCCGGGCGATCATCTGTAACGGCATTTCCCGACTGAATATCGCCACCAGGGCTGCCCATACGGCGAGCACCAGCATCCACAACAGCAGTGATCCCTCGTGTGATCCCCAAACGCCGGAGATTCGATAAATCAAAGGCAGTGACAGGTTGGACGTGTTGGCGACATAGGCAACTGAAAAGTCGTGTACCAGAAATGCGTGGGTCAGCACGACATAAGAGATCGCAACGAGCAGCACCTGCACGTGGGCGGCAGGTCGCGCCAGCGCCATCCAGCCCCGGTGTCCGGTGAAACTCCCGACCATCGGCACCACAGACAACACCACAGCCACGGCCAGCGCCAGTATCAGTGCAAAATGACCGACTTCGACAATCATTGCAGAATCACCGTGTCGCTACCGTAGGGCTTCGTATCACCGCTCGCACCGCTTTTGCCTGCAGCCGCTTTCTCGAGCGCCTCTGCAACTTCCGGCGGCATGTAGTTTTCGTCGTGTTTAGCCAGCACTTTGGAAGCAACGAAAAATCCGTCTTCTTCAAGTTTTCCCACCGACACAGTGCCCTGCCCTTCACGAAACAGATCAGGCAGTATACCGGTGTATCGCACGGGTACGTTTTCAGCGTGATCGGTCAGCACAAACTCGACGGTAATGCCATCCGCAAGACGCTCCACGCTGTCGGCGGCAACCATTCCGCCGACCTTGAATTCAGCACCGGGAGGCACCTTTCCCTGCGCTACCTCGGTAGGTGTATAGAAGAGTTGGATGTTGCTGTTGAATACACTCAATAACAGCGACACCGCCAGTGCCACAATGGCCACCATGGCCCCTACCAGTAATAGCTTTTGTTTTCGTTTAGGATTCACTGGACTACTTTGTCGCCTTTGTTTTCCGTTGCTTTGCCGGCGGCTCGTCGTCTGGTGACAAGCGCTGTCTTCTTCACCGATTCAATCGCACGACGTCGTTCAGCGCGGCTCCCTATGGCGATGGCAGCCATGACCACAAAGGTCAGTCCGAACGACATCCACACATAAAACGCATAACCACCCATCGCCAGAAATTCTTTCACAACCTACCCTCCTGCAGGCGTTCACGCACCCATGACGAGCCGGCTTCGCGCTGCAATATCAGGCTGCGCGTGCGGGACATCATGTTGACGATATAAAAAAGCGTAAACCCCAGCGCCATCAACAGCAGCGGAATCAGCATACTGATATGGATGGACGGTGTATCGAACTTGGTGATTGATGCAGGCTGATGCAAGGTATTCCACCACTCCACCGAGAAGTGAATAATCGGAATGTTAACCACGCCCACCAGCGCCAGAATAGCGGCGGCTTTGGCACCGGATACCGGGTTATCGAACGCACCCCGAAGCGCCATGTAGCCGATGTACAGAAACAGCAGAATCAGTTCGGATGTCAGTCGCGCATCCCACTCCCACCAGGTGCCCCACATTGGCTTGCCCCATAGCGAACCGGTGGCCAGTGCCAGAAAGGTAAACGCCGCCCCGATCGGTGCCGACGCCTGCGCCACAATGTCGGCCAGCTTCATCTTCCACACCAGAAAAATCGCACTGTTCACAGCGATCACCATGTATACGAACATGGACATCCACGCAGAGGGCACATGGACATAGATAATCCGGTAGCTTTCGCCCTGCTCATAGTCGGTCGGCGCGACAAACAAGCCGCGATACAAACCGACAACCAGCAAGACAGCGCAGACGGCGGCGAGCCATGGCGTGACGATTTCGGCCAGACGATAAAAGTTCTTCAAAGACGCGAGTCTGTGAAACCATTGGAACACTGAGTCAGTTACTCCGGACAGTTGTTGAAAGTTATACGCACAAGCGGTGTAGACAGCTCTATTGGTAAATGATTCGTAGTGAAGCTGCGATAGCCATGGGCGCCAGCGCAAGCGCCAGCAGAAACAAGGCACCGAGCAGCGAGAGGTGCGCCTGGATCGGGAAGCCCCCCTCCGCAGCCAGCACGCTGCTGCTGCCGAATATGAGCACCGGTATAAAAAGCGGCAGCACCAGCAGCGCCAATAAAACGCCACCCTTGCGCAGACCCACCGTCAGTGCCGCGCCGATGGCGGCGACCAGGCTCAGCGTGAGTGTACCGAGCAACAGAGAAGCCATCAACGCAGGCACAGACTGTAGTTGTAACTGTAGTACGATTGCCATCAAAGGCGACAATAACAGCAGGGGCATTCCGGTAATCAGCCAGTGTGCGGCCACTTTGGCCAGCACCAGCACCGACAGCGGCTGACCACTCAACACCAGCTGCTCGAGCGACCCGTCGTCGTAATCAGAGCGAAACAGTGTTTCGCTGGCCAGCAAGGTTGCCAGCAGTGCACCCACCCAGATAATGCCCGGCGCAATCTGTCGCAGCAGTTCCGTGTCGGGTCCGATCCCGAGCGGGAATAGCGTGACGACGATGACAAAAAATACCAGCGGATTAACCCAGTCTCCGCGTCGGCGCAATGCGAGCCGCAAGTCCCGTGACAGTACCGCTTTAAACGCGTCAATCATACGCCGGCCTCCCGGGCACGCAGCCGCAGCCGGGTTGCTCATCGTGATATGCGCAGGGATGCATGCGGTCAGACCTGTGCTTCAACATAATCATCCCACGTTTCATCGGAGACGCGGTCGTTCAGATCGAGCACCTCAACTGTTACACCGGGCAATTCCAGCGGCTGATGCGTGGTGAAAATCACCGCACCACCGGCCGAGACGTGCCGGGCGATCAGCTCGGAAACCAGCGTTCGCCCGCGCACATCAAGCGCGGTCAAAGGCTCATCGAGCAACCACAATGCAGCGTCGCGAATCAACAGCCGCGACAGCGTCACTCGTCGTCGCTGCCCGGCGGACAACATGCGACAGGGAAGATCTGCCTGCCGCGTCAGTCCAACCTGCTCTATCACCTGAGAGATGCGCTCACTGATCGAACCCTCCCGACGGCTGCCGAGGGCGGCATAGAAGGCGAGGTTCTCGCGCGCCGTCAGGTCAAGTTTGATGGAATCGGCGTGCCCCGAATAGCACAGCTCAGTCAGATAGTCGTCGCGCCCTGTCGGCAGCGTCTTTCCGCGCCACGCCAGGGAGCCGGTCTCCACGGGTAACAGCGTACAAAGCGCCCGCAGCAATGAGGTTTTACCGCTGCCATTGTCGCCCACCAGCTGCAGCACCTGCCCCGCCGACAACGTAAAACCCAGGCCCACGAACAGACAACGCTGGCCGCGGAACAAGGAGATATCGTCGACTTCTAGAAGCGTTTCGGACAAAGCTATACCGTCATGTGGGGCTCGTACACCCGACGGGTACCCGAGTCAGGTCTGTAACACATTATATCAAGGCAGCGCGTGCGCACACTGACCGAACGGACAACAGCCCGGGCCACCAGCCATATGGCAACCATCTACAACGACGGTAACAGGTCGTGCTGATCCCGCGGTTGTCTCCGTCGTTCGAGGCTCTCCTGCAACGACCGGAACAGCTGCCTGGTATCGGCAGCCTGTGACTGATCGGCATACAGTGAAGCTTCAAACTGCTGAAAAGCGCTCAGCAACTCCGGGTCGTCGAGCCGGGCTGCGATATCCGGCGGACCGGCAATCGGCTCTCCCAGCCATTGCCGCCGCGCCCAGCTGATCAGCGCCTGCCTGAATAGAGATGCATCGCCGTTTTCGCTGGCTTGTCGCAGCTCGCGCCATTGCGTTTCCAGGGTAGAGTTTTTCGGCGCGCGGCGCGCTTGCACGCGACGCCGCCGCCATGCGAGCAGCGCCCAGCTGACTGCGGTCATCAGCCAGCCGACGATAGCGAAGATCGCAATGGTCCGCCACAGGGAACCATTACCCGCCGACAGCAGCTGGTTGTCGTCTGCAGGCGCCGGATCAGCCTGACTCACCGCAGCGACCGGCTCAGCCGCAGCGCCATCCGATCCTTCCGGGTTGTTCTGAACAATCGAGTTGGGATCCTCGGCCACCATCAGGGTTTGCGCCGGCAACACCGCCTCGCGCTCGACATCGGCTTTTGTATCCCACCATTTCAGTGTGACGGGCGGCATTACTATCTCACCGGCACGCTGCGGAATCACCGACCACTTTTCCTGGCGCCGGCTCAAAAGTCCGGTCTCTTCCGGTTGAGACTGCAGATCCGGCACATCAGGGTAAATTCTCAAACCGTCTATCGACGGCGGCCGGATTTCCGGCAGTTGATTGGAGGTGGCGCCACGAGTGGTCAGCGCCAGTGACAGGGTCAGCGGCTCTCCAACGGTGACACTGGCGATGTCCGCGGACCACTGATGCTGCAACTCGACCCCCTCTACCGGCAGCCACCACGTTGCCGTGCTCGCAGCGGCGCGAGGGCGGGCTTCAAACTCGACAGCACCGGTGCGGATCTGAATTCTGCGCGTGGCCATACTGCGCATAATCAAACCGCCGCCATAGCCCGGATCACGGACGCTGCCCGGAATTTTCAGCCGAGGAATTTCGATCCGGCCGTGCTTTTGCGGGAACAGTGCATAGCGCCAGGTGTGCACCCGGTACTCTTCTCCGTTGCGCGTCTCCAGGCGCTGATCTCCGCCGGGCAATCGCTCGACCTGCACATCGGGGATCACCGGCAACGGCGGATCGACACTGGCGAGACTGCCATCGTCGAGAATATGCAGCGACATCACCAGCTGCGCCTGTACATAGACGCTGTCTTTATCGAGGGTGACTTCAGCAAATACCTTGTCGCGCGGCACAGCACCCGGTGTACCGCGCTCAACGACCTCGATGGTGACGGGCGCCGTGCTGATACCATCGGCGGTGAATGCGGGAATGACTGTCTGCCCGAGGTGCTTCGGTAACAGCTCAAAACGCATTAAAAACTGCGACTTTACCACCCCGCCCTCCACCACCTGACTGTTGGAGCGACGCGAATCGAGCACATCAAACTGCTTGCTCAACGCTGACACATCGGGCAACTGCGTCAGATGCTCGCCCTTGATGTAGAGCAGCACCGACTCGCCATCAATCACTGTTCGCCGTTCCACGGATGCCTCCAGCAACGGCTGGCCGGCACTCGATCCGCTCTGCGCGTGCAGGATACCGCCTGTCATTGCCAACAGCAGCGCTAACAAGGTACTCACCGCCGGCTTTATCGCGCGTGCGATACAACCGTCACTGCGACCCTCGGGTCGCCTACCAGGGTTCCGCGGTATCTCCGACATCGGGGTGCTCGAGTAAATGGTTGAGTTTGATTTTATTGCGCAACAACTGCGACGGGTCATCGGGGATACGCCGCAACCATTGCTCAGTGGCCTGGCTCTCCTCCGAGACTTCACCACCGCCGGGCGCACCGGCCAATGCCTGCTGCTGCGACTGCGTATCCGTATCGCTTTCCTGCAGGCCCTGTGCATTTTCGGAGGCCTCTTCATCTTCTGATTCCCGCCCGCTGCTGAGTGCATCCTGCAGCGCCTCGATTGCCGCTTCATCGTCAGGCCGCTGGTCATCGCCAGCCGCCGATGCGGCCGCCCGATCAGTAAGCTCACCGGCGTTTTCACCAGCCCCGGACTGCGACGGTGCACCAGCACTATCGGCTGCGGTATCCTGCTGAGACTGCTGCCCCTCAGATCCGTCGTCAGCAGAAGAGGAATTATCCTGTGACTGCGAGGCATCCTGCCCGGCGCTGTCCTGCCCTGCTTCAGCATTGCGCTCCTGCGACTGATCTTCACCGGACTGCTCGCCGCTTTGCGACTGACCGGATTGCCGTTCGCGTTGTTTCGCCAGTTCCCTGGCAATCTTCAGGTTGTTTGCCGCATCCTGATGATCAGGCTGCGCCTGCAGCACCGACTCAAACGAGTCTATCGCCGCGTCAATATCGCCATTCATTACTTCGGCGACGCCGCGATTGTAGGCCGCAACCGGACCACTGCCCGCATTAAACGCATCAATTGCCTGTTGATAATTGCCGGCCTCAAAATGACCCACTCCCTGCCAGCGATTGTCGGTGAACAACTCTGCCGCCTGCGCCGCCTCGCCTGACTGCAGCAGTTGATGCGCCTGCTGATCTTTTCGCTGCCACAGGTCTTTCCATTCAAACGCGCCAGCCGCGCCTGTGTAGCCTGCACCCAGCGCGAACACCAGGCCGGTAACCGTTGACAACGCGCCGTGCCTCGGGGAACTCACGACAACACACCTCGCCGGAAAAATACGGCCGCCAGCGGCAACAGGACGAGCACCAGATACGGGCCGCGCTCAAGCCACAGGTCGGCCTGACGTTCGGTCTCCGACACCCGACTATTGGTATCCGTCTGCTCGGCGGCAAACAATTGGTTAATATCAGCATCAGTATTGCTGGTGGTAGAGAACACCCCACCGCCGACTGCGGCCAGTTCGCGCAGGCGGTCGGTTTGCAGCCTGGCGATCACAATGTTGCCGCTGCTGTCCTTGACAAAACCACCGCCGGGCTCCGGAATCGGGGCACCCTCGGAGGTGCCCACACCAATCACATGCAGACGATGACCACGGTCGGCAATCTGTCGCGCAACCGCCGCCGCCTCGCTGTCCGGGCGACTGTCCGTCAGCAACCAAATGCTGCCTTTTCGGCTGTTACTTTGTACTAGCAGATCCAGTCCCTTGCGCAGTGCAAGCGAGGTGCGACTGCCCTGTACCGGCACAATGTCCGTATTCAGCGACGGCAACATGGCGCCGATGGTTTGTGAATCATCCGTCAGCGGTGAAATCACATAAGGTACTGCTGAAAATACCACCAGCGCCGTCTGGCTGCCGGCGGACTGATCCAGAATATCCCGCAGTTTCTGCACAGTGCGTGCAAGCCGCGAAGGTTTGACATCACGCGCATTCATCGATCGCGACAGATCCACAATCAGCACCCGCTCCTGCAGGCCGCGATACACCGGTGCGACCTGTTTTTCCCAGCTCGGGCCGGCCAGTGCGACAATGGCGACCAGCCACAGCAGGGCGAGCAGCGCCAGTGGTGCCCGTCCGATCGGCACGGATTGACCGACCAGCAAATGCGGCAGCAGCGCTTCATCGACCTGGTCGCGCCACTGATTCCGGCGCCGGGCTCCGACATGCCAGCGCATGAGCAGCCACACCAGTGGCACAACAGCGAGAAACCAGTAGGGCCGGATAAAGTGAAACGCTTCCATGTTATCTGCGCCCCAGGTGCCACACGATACAAGCACTGAGTAACAACGCAACAGCCAGCGGCCAGATATAAAGCTCACTGCGTGGACGCAGGCCGACGAGATCCTGAGCACTCGGCTCCATTGCATTGATCGCATCGTATATCTTCGCCAGTTCACGCGTGTTGCGCGCGCGGAAATACTCGCCGCCGGTGACAGTTGCGATTTGGGTCAGACTCGCCTCATCCAGCGACTTGGAAGGATTAATCACCCGTTTGCCAAACAACCCCTCCACCGTTACCGCCTCCGCACCGACGCCAATGGTATGGATGCGTATCTCATTCTCGGCAGCCACTCTTGCAGCTTCCTCGGGCGTGACCGCACCGGCAGTATTGGCGCCGTCGGTCAGGAGAATAAAAACCCTCGAATCCGCCGGGCGCTCGCGCAGGCGTTTCACCGCCAGACCAATAGCGTCACCAATGGCGGTTGAGGATCCGATCAGACCGACGACGGTTTCCGACAGAAAATGCCGCACTGTCTGCAGATCGTAGGTCAACGGCGTCTGTACCTGGGCGTTGTCACCAAACAGGATCAGCCCGACGCGATCTCCGTCCCGCCTGGCAATAAAGTCGGAGGCGACCATTTTCGCCGCCTCGATGCGCTCGACGGTTCGGCCATTGATCTCAAAATCGCGCTCTCGCATGCTGCCGGAAATGTCGAGCCCCAGTAGTAAATCGCGGCCGGTCAATGGCACATCGGCCGGCTCACCGAGCCACTGTGGTCGCATCGACGCTGTGACTAGCGCAATCCACATGATCACTGCCACCGGCAGCAGCCAGTGCCCGCTGCCGGCACCGGACCTCGCTGCCAGCGCCTCGGTCATCGCCTGATAAAAAGGCACGCTGAGCGCCGCCTGCTGACGATGTGTGACAGCGGGCAGCAGCCAGCGCAGAACGAACGGTAACGGCAGCGCAAACAGCATCCACCACCAGGCAAAACTAAACATCGGGCGCACGCTCCCGGGTAGCGAGAATCGTGCGATGCATCAACGCCAGCAGATCGTCCACCTCGGTGGTCTGAAGGTCGCTGTGCCGCCGGTATGGATGCGTCAGCAGCAGGCGCCCGACTCCCGCACTGTACTCGTCCGTGCTGCCCAGTTCATCCAGTAAAAACAGCCAGGATTCGTCCTGTACGGCAGCGGACTGCGTGCGCGGCAGGCTGGCAAGCGCAACGCGTCGCATCAACACGGAAGCGCGCGCGAGCACCTGATTGAGCGGCGTGCCTTCCTGAAGTGCCGTACTAATTGCGCGGTGTTCTGACAGCGCGCTCTGCTGCCAGGGCACAGAGGGCGCTCGTCGCCCCCTTTTTAATTGCCGCATCCCCACACCAGTCAACAGCAGCACCACCACAGCGAGCATCCACCACCCGGGCGCAGGTGGCCACCACGAAGGCTCATCCGGCAGTTGTAAACCACGGAGGTTCGCCAGCAACGCCTGCGCTACCGGGGCCGCCGGCTCCTGAGCAGCGGCATATCCGCCCGCCACGACAGACACCCAAAGCAGGTAAGGAACGGTTGTGAGGAATCTCATGTTACAAACTACCGGGCAGCTGCCTCAGGATGTTTCGCGCGACCTGCGGCAGCGAATCACTGGTCGCGCAATCGATATAAGCCACACTACGCCCTGAAAAGGCCTTTCGCAGAGTGACTGTGCGCGCAGCGAACATGCGCTCCCAGGCGGCACGCGACTCCTGTGTCGCCGTGTCGATGACCCCCTTGTTGATGCCATCTGTAATTGTGTAGCGTGCCGGTGGCGGCAGCTTTTGCTCCAGCACATCAAACAGGTGACAGGCGACCACATGGTTGTGTTGTGCCAGCTGCGAAGCCGCCTTGTCGGCATCGGACTCAAAGCCGGTAAAGTCCGACAGCAATACGATAGAACTGCCGGTGTGTGCTGTACGACGCAGGTGGTGGAAGACATCACGCAACGGCAACGGCAGCTCCGCGGAGTTCTCGCGCGCCTGTGTTGCCACTATTGCGTTCAACAGTCGGGTCACACCCCGGGTACCGGCAGCAGGTTTGATCTCACCGAAGCCGCTTTCATCAAACACGATGCCACCAACCCGATCCCGCTGGGCAACGGCAGACCAGGCGAGCATCGCCGCCAGGCGCGCGGCGATCACCGACTTAAATGCCACGCGAGTGCCAAAGTGCATGCCGGCCCGCAGATCAACGGCTATCAAGAAAGGTCGCTCGCGCTCCTCCTGATAGATTTTGGTGTGGGTCCTGCCGCTTCTTGCGGTTACCTTCCAGTCGATGGTTCTTACATCATCTCCGGGTTGATACTCCCGCACTTCAGCGAAATCGAGCCCACGCCCCAGCGCCCTTGCCGAATTACCGCCGGCAAGCGGTGCCATCACCGCACCACCGCGCGGCCGTTTGATGCCACGCACTGTATTTTTAAGGCGCACCAATTCCGCCAGCGTGACCCGTGTCGGGTTGGCTGCAGCATCCCCTGCGAACACAGGATCGGCGGTTTTGGTACGCGCTATCGACATACGTTACCCGTCTCCCGAAGGCGGTCAGGGCACAGCCACATCGGTCAGCAATCGGTCAATCACCTGATCGGTAGTCATACCTTCGGCCTCGGCCTCATAGCTCAGCAACAGCCGGTGACGCATAACGTCATGCGCGACCGACTGGATGTCGGAAGGTGATACAAAGTCCTGCCCGCACAGCCACGCATGGGCTCTGGCACAGGCATCAAGCGCCACCGTGCCTCGCGGCGACGCACCGAAGGCAAGCTGCCCGGACAGCTCGCTAATGTCAGACTGGCGGGTCGCGCATATCAGACGCACGATATACTCCTCGACCGGCTCCGACATGTAGACGTCGGCAATTTCGCGACGTGCAGTACGGATATCCTCGACACGCACACGCGCCGGGCTATCGTCTGCAGACTGGTCATTCACCTCGCGTTTTTTCTCTGCCCGCACCAGGCGCAGAATATCGAGTTCGCGCTCCGGTGGCGGGTAGTCGACCACTACGTGCATCAGGAACCGGTCGAGTTGCGCCTCCGGCAGGCTATAGGTGCCCTCCTGTTCGATCGGATTCTGTGTAGCCATCACCAGAAACAGCTCGGATAGCGGATAAGTTTTCTGACCGACAGATACCTGCCTTTCCGCCATTGCCTCAAGCAGCGCGGACTGCACCTTGGCTGGTGCCCGATTGATTTCATCGGCGAGCACGATCTGGCTGAATATCGGCCCGGGCTGAAAACGAAAGTCACCGCCCGACGGCAGGTAGATTTCGGTGCCGGTCACATCCGCCGGCAACAGATCAGGCGTAAACTGAATGCGCTGGTAATCACCTTCGATATGTTGCGCAAGCATTTTGATCGCACGGGTTTTGGCGAGTCCCGGCGCTCCCTCGACCAACAGGTGACCGTCGGCAAGCATTGCAATCAACAAACGGTCTACCAACCGCTCCTGACCGATCACCAGCGTTCTGAGCTGTTGCTGCAATTGACTGAATGTGTGGTGTGCACTCATATTATTCGCAGATAATAATGGGTAAGGTTGTTCGACGCTGAAGCCTTTAAATATGGTAAAGCCGAGCAAAAAAAACAAGACATCATCGGATTGCAAGCATGTCACTGGAAAATAGTAAGAACAACAGATCGGTACTGATCACCGGCTGCTCCAGCGGCATCGGCGCTGCCGCCGCGCGAGCCTTACATCAACGTGGCTATCAGGTATTCGCGACTGCTCGTCAAACAACCGATGTGCAGGCATTAAAAGCCGACGGCCTGCAGGCGCTGTGCCTCGATCTCGATCAAAGCGACAGCATCAGTGCAGCACTGGATCAGGTGCTGGAACGCACTGGCGGCACGCTATACGGGCTGTTTAACAATGGCGGCTTCGGACAGGCAGGGGCAGTGGAAGATCTGCCGACCGCCGCTCTGCGCGAGCAGTTCGAAACACTGGTTTTCGGCTGGCACGAACTCACCCGTCGGGTACTGCCGGTGATGCGTGCTCAGGGCGAAGGACGCATCGTACAAAACAGCTCTGTCCTCGGCTTTGCTGCCATGCCTTATCGCGGCGCGTACAACGCGGCAAAGTTTGCTATCGAGGGGCTCACCGATACATTGCGTCTTGAACTGCGCGGCAGCAACATCCATGTCAGCCTGATTCAACCAGGCCCGATCCGAACTCGCTTCCGCGCCAATGGCGTTAAAAAGTTTGAACAACATATCGACGTCGACAACAGCGTGCACCGCGAGCAGTATCAAAAAACAGTCACGCGACTGGAAAAACAGACCAACGCGAGCCGGTTTACGCTGGAGCCGGATGCCGTGGTGGACAAATTACTGCATGCACTTGAGAGTCCAAAGCCGAAGATACGTTACCGCGTGACCACGCCGACGATTGCATTTGCTGCTGCAAAAAGGTTACTCCCCAACCGGATACTCGATAACATACTCGCGCAGGTCTCATAAGTATTCTCAAGGAGCCACTATGGCCAATGTTGTTCTCATCAGCGGGTCCGTCTTCGGCGCCGCCACCCTGACCGCCGATGAGATAGAAGAAAAGCTCCTGTCCGCCGGTCACCAGGTCCAACGGCCCGACCCACCCGATGTTGCATCACTCACTGATGAAAGCCAGCAGATACTTATCGTTTGCACCTCCTCGACAGGCAACGGTGAACTGCCCGAGGAACTGGTGCCACTCTATACCGCACTGCGCAACGAATTCCCTAAAATTATTCACCTGAAGTTTGTCGTGGTCGCCTTGGGCGACAGCTCATACGAGACCTTCTGTGGTGGTGGACTGGCGATGGACGATGCACTCGCGGACATCGGCGCACAGCGACTGTCCGACCCACTCAAAATCGATGCAATGGAAGAAACCGAACCAGAAAGTGTCGCGCCGGGCTGGGTACTGGATGTCATCGAAGAAAAGTTCGATCTCACATAGAGCGGCGATATAAAATACCGGCCAGGGCCGCGTTGCAATCACATCAACCAACATAAGCCGAAGCGATGGAACCAGTAGAAAAAATCAAAAACGCCGGGGGATGGCTGCAACGATATGTGCACTCCTCTTCAACCTGCCATTGCGACATGACCTTTTCGGTTTTTCTGCCACCGCAGGCGGAAAACAGAAAGGTACCGATACTGTACTATCTGTCCGGACTGACCTGCACCGATGACAATGTAAGAAGCAAGGCCGGTGCACAGCAGTACGCCGCCGAACACGGCATTGCCCTGGTCATGCCGGATACCAGCCCGCGCGGTGAAGCGGTCGCAGACCATCCGGATAAATATGATCTCGGTCAGGGTGCAGGCTTTTATATCAATGCAACGCAGGCTCCCTGGTCTTCGCATTATCATATGTACGATTACGTATCACAGGAACTACCCGCGCTCATCGAGTCGATGCTGCCGGTGTCGGAACATAAATCCATCACCGGCCATTCAATGGGGGGACACGGCGCATTGATCTGCGCGCTGCGCGAATCCGGCAGCTACTGTTCTGTGTCTGCGTTTTCTCCGATCTGTAACCCGGTAAATTGCCCATGGGGTGAAGGATGCTTCGGCGCCTATCTCGGCGAAGATCGATCGCAATGGCGCGAGTGGGACGCCTGCGAATTATTGAATGACGGGGCAGCATGCCCGCCAATGCTGGTAGATCAGGGTCTCGCCGACAGCTTTCTCGAGTCACAGCTAAACACCTCGGCCCTGGCATCAATTTGCGAACAGCGCAGCCTGAATGCTGACATCCGTATGCAGGCAGACTACGATCACAGCTACTACTTCATCGCGACTTTTATTGGTGAACACCTTGCCTTTCACGCCCGACATCTGCTTGATGCCGGCTAACCGGGGAGGCAGGCGGCGTATTCCATTAGTGTTGCGCTTTGCAACAAATTGTTAACAAAATCATATAATTTCAGAGTGGTAATCTGTTTTTGCTGACTTACCCGTTCTTTTGCATGAAAGCAGCCATTAGAACGCCTACAGTACACGCCCAATGCGTGCAGCATCCGGTAGTTTCGATGGCAGCAATCGCTCATCGTTTATGTCAAAGGGCAACTGGCCCACTATCCGACGAATGACGCGACCGCCGTGCGCGGTATCGCCACTAATCGAGTTAGCCGGAACCGTGTGAGTCGAAAGGACTCACCACAAGGCCTGATAAGGGCCTTTGCCGATTTTTTAGTAACAGCCAAGGGGTTATCTTTTGAATTTCAGAACTTATTTTCCTTGTGCCACACTCGTGGTACTGAGCGCTTTCTGGTGCACGTCTGCGCACGCCGCACTGCCCGCTTGCGCAAGCGCAGCCAGCGATTCCGACGGCGATGGATTCGGCTGGGAGAACAACACTTCATGTGAGGTGGTTGCAGCTGCTGCCGCGTCCACTTCCGGCACGCCAACCTGTGCTTCTGCCGCCTCCGATCCGGACGGCGATGGCTATGGCTGGGAAAACAATCAAAGCTGCGTTGTCTCTGCCGCAGCGCCCTCATCCAACTCCGGTACGGCGGGCTCCGCCACGGCTGTATGTGCCTCTGCAAACTCCGACCCCGATGGCGATGGCTACGGCTGGGAAAACAATCAAAGTTGCGTCGTGGCCAGCGATGCTGGCGGTACTCAGGGCAGTGCCCCCTCTGCGGACGATACCCCGTCCTGCGCCTTCACCGCGAGTGATCCGGACGGTGACGGGTATGGCTGGGAAAACAACGCTTCCTGTCGAATCACTGCAAACTCCGCCACGATTGGCAGTCCGAGTAACGCCGGCAGTGGCTCCGCGGATCAGGGGCAGAACAACGCCGGCAGCGGCTCCGCTGACCTTGGCCAAGGTGGCAACAGCGCCAGCTTTCCAGCTAACAACAGCGGTAACTTTAGTGCGGGGACCGGTGGAGGCGCGATCATCAGAAGCTCATCGCTTGCCACCAGCGGAGCAAGAGAACTTTGTACTACCCCGGATGAAGACTGGTTTGGCTGGTTTCAGGTAGGTGACTTCATCCTGCACACCAATACCTGGGCGGCGTGGGCCTCGCAGGACTACGACTGGAGTCAATGCATCTATACAAATCAGAACGGTGCGCAGGCGGGTGTCTACTACGACTGGGGCCCGGGTCGCGGTTCAGGTGACTATCAGGTCCGTTCCTATCCTGAGCTCATCTACGGCGTAAAAGACGAATACCGACGCCTGCCGAAATCCGTAACCGGTCTGCCAGTCGCGATCGAAGACCTGCCCGGCATCACTATCGACTATTCCATGAACTGGCCGGAATACGGACCGGAACGCGCTGTTAATGCGTCTGCTAATCCGCGCTATCCGAACGGCTCAATTATTCAGGGTGAAAGAAACGTTTCAATCGAATCGTTTTTCTATAACCCGGACCAGAATGGCCAGTGCAGCGAAGATGTTGTGCAGCGAAGCGGTGGCTCCAACCACACCTTTGAGATCATGGTGTGGTTAAACGCGGGTGCCGAGCGCCTGCCGGCCGGACCATCGGACTATGTCACCGATGTCACACTCGATGACGTGCTGTATAAGGTCTACACCAAAAACTCAGATCCTAAATACATTGCCTTCGTTGCTCAAAACCCGCAGCAGACCGGGTCCCTTAACTGGAACACCTTTATCGAATGGACGGGCAATAACGCCCATCAGGTGCAGTCGCGGTTCGGCGCCCAGACCAATGCCGTTCCACTGCAGAAAACCTGGTGCATGGGCAACATTATTGTCGGCACCGAGATCTTCTGGGGTGAAGGTAATCTTGACTTCATCGACTGGACGATCACCCAACGACGATAAACTTTGACCGGATGGCCCCCGCACGGGGGCCATCCGCAGTACGGACCCACCACGACGGTAAGCCAGACATTCCCGCACAAGCCGTGACGTTCCCGCGCAGATTCTTACCGTTCCCTGTGAAAGCCATCGTTCAGCCCCACTGACCTAGAGTCTCCGCACGGGACAGCCGCCCCGGCACACAACGTAAATTCATGTGACCGAAACACGTGTGACGTTGCCCGGCTGTCATACTTCAGACATTCCTGCTAATTTGCAGCCTTCGACGACGCCTGTGAAACGACGTCGCGACGGATGCGCACTTATCACCAATCACCAAGCGGGCTTACTAGGAGCCGATATGAAACTGAACTTTTCCATTCGCACGCTGGCAACTTCATGGGTTGCAGCTGCATTTCTGGCCATCAGTCCTGCATATGCCAACGATGCACCACAGGTCGTGGTGAACGGGATAAACGCCGGCAAGCTGATGTTTAACGGCCCTGTGCAATTCAGCGGAGTCACCGCCGATGCCAATGGCATTGCGCGAATCTTCGGAACGCTGCAGGACACTCGCACGCAGCTTTTCTACACACCTCAGGGAGAGTTCGTCAAAGACCCCACACAACTCCCTTTCCAGTACAGAAAAAACGTCAAGAAAACCACCTGGTCGACCCCCGGACTTCGGGTTCCACCCGGTAATTACATGTTTCGCATCATTGTCGAGGACGCTAGAAAAGTCCGTACTGAAAAGATCGAAATTCCGACAGCCGTCAGACGGTCTGGCGCTGCAACTGCCGCGACTGCAGCCACTGCCACCAGGCAGCCGGCCGCACAGCAGCCAGCTGCCAAACCGGCAGCAACTACCGGCACAATGGCCGCTAATGGCATGCCCTACTGCAGCAATGCCGGTATGGATGCAGACAAGGACGGTTATGGATGGGAGAACGAAAAATCCTGTGTGGTTGCAGGCTCCAATGCAGACAAACATCCAAACTGCGCCAGCGCCGCTTCCGACCCGGATGGCGATGGATGGGGCTGGGAGAACGAGCGCTCGTGCATTGTTGTAACGCGATGCCAATCGGCCAACTCTGATCCCGATGGCGATGGGTGGGGCTGGGAAAACGACAAGTCCTGTATCGTGGTGAAAACCTCTGGCAAGCATCCGCAGTGTGCATCGGCCACCTCCGATCCCGATGGCGACGGCTATGGCTGGGAAAACAACGCCACCTGTCTGGTCGCCAAGTAAGTGGTTGAAGCGGCGTGGTGGGCACACCACCACGCCGTGCTGTTTCGTCCACCACCGCGCCAGCGCCAGGCCTGCGAGCGCATTTCCCGACTGCAATTGGCACTGACACTGCTTCGATTTAAAGTACTCGCCCGAAGCACAGAGCCCATGTCTTGCAACACCCGCCACAACTAAAACGTAAAGGGTATTTGCCTCACAGTCGACGATACCTTGCGCTTGTCGCAGCAACCTGCATGCTAACGGCCTGCGCCTCCCTGCCACTGACGTCCACCGACAACATCTGCTCTATCTTTCGCGCAAAACACCACTGGCACAGCAGTGCGCTTGCCATGCAGGAGAAGTGGAACCTTCCTATCAACGTCGCGATGGCAGTGATGTATCAGGAGAGTAAGTTTAGACGCAAAGCCAAGCCTCCCAGAAGATACCTGCTTGGCCTGATACCGTGGAAGCGACGCAGTTCGGCATACGGATATTCACAAGCGGTCGATGGCACCTGGCAGGCTTATATCGATGACACCGGCAAACGCTTTGCGCGCAGAACCAGCTTTGAAGATTCACTCGATTTTATGGGCTGGTATATGAACCGATCCTCAGACGCCGCGGGTATCGCACTGAATGATGCGTATCGACAATATCTCGCCTATCACGAAGGCTGGACCGGCTATAAACGAGGCAACTATGAAAAAAAACCGTGGCTGAAAAGAGTCGCAGGTGAAGTACAAACAATGTCTGATCGCTACGCCTATCAGTACGCAGGTTGCGAGCATTCACTGCACAAGGGCACCTTCAGCGCATTCTTTTAATTCGAAAGCCTGCAAACTTCGGAGGCAAGCTGCTCTGGTGCGGTGTTGAAAACTATTGCACCATGTCTTAAGGCGTTAAATCCCGTTAAAGGCTCATTTAAACTACTTAGACCGTGGCTCAGGAAGTTTATCAGCACCCTGTTAGACTCTGGTGCCCTCACCGGTGCCGCGCGTCAAATCGCCCGAGATGTAGTAAGCAATTAAACCACCCGATATCGCACCAATCAGATGCCCTTCCCAGGACACACCGGATTGTGTTGGCAGTACGCCATAGAACAGCGTTGAGCCATAGACAATCGCCACACCGATTGCGATCAGAGCAGAGAGTAGCCGCTGTTCAAAAAAACCCGCGCACACCAGAAACCCCACCAGACCAAACACCAGCACACTGGCACCAATGTGAATGGCCTCCCGACCGAATATCCATAAACCCACACCCGCTAACAGCGATATAAGAAAGACGATATCAATGCTGTTGGCTCGCGATCCTGCCAGCAATAACAGCAATACAATCAACGGGACACTGTTACTGGTGATATGCGCCCAGTCCGCATGTAAAAAGGGTAGCGTGACGATGCCGGCGAGCCCCTTCAATGATCGGGGAATCAAACCGAAGTTTTCAAGCGGCAGCAGCCGGTCAACAAAAAACACCAGCCAGATAAATCCGACAAACAAAGCAATCCAGCGTATATCGCTTGTAATTGAGTGCACATGCTGTGCGCCGGTCAATCTACTATTCATGCTGATATCACCGCTGTTGTTGGTTTATCGCTATCGCTGCCGGCTATGGTATCAAAATAGAAGTTGACTTTGCCGTCACAGCGGATGCTCTTTAATTAAATGTCGCACCAGTCGCGCGATGAATCCGCTTTCGTCTAAACTAGGCAGATGAAAACCCTACTCGACCTGGCGCAACGGCTCGACCGGAAAAAGATCACCAGTCAGCAACTGGTGCAGCACTGCCTCGACAACATTGCGGCGGACGACGGCGAAGGAAATAACGCATTTACCACCGTTTTTGCTGAGCGGGCGCTGGCCGAAGCCGCGGCCGCTGACAGTGCCAGGCACGAGGGCCGCCACACCTCCCCGTTCTGTGGTATTCCGCTCTCGATAAAAGATTTGTTCGATGTGGCGGGCCTGGTGACAACTGCCGGGTCACATGTGCTCGATTCCGAATCGCCCGCGACTGATGACGCTACCGTGGTTCAAAGACTACGCAGCGCCGGCTTCATTATCCTCGGGCGTACGAACATGACTGAATTCGCCTACTCGGGGCTCGGCATCAACGCGCACTACGGCACGCCGGCAAGCCCTTTTGACAGACGCACACGACGCATACCGGGTGGATCGTCGTCGGGCGGTGCCGTGTCGGTGAGCGATGCCATGGCCGCCGCCACGGTAGGTACTGACACCGGTGGTTCCACCCGTATTCCAGCCGCCATGTGTGGCATCGTCGGTTTTAAGCCCACGGCCGAGCGCATTCCGCAAAAAGGGTGTGTTCCGCTGGCGCCGTCGCTCGACTCCATCGGGCCGATGGCCAACACCGTGACTTGTTGCGCGGTGCTCGATGCAGTGATGTCGGGCAGTGATCGCATCGCACTGACACCCTACCCGCAGGTTGGACTGCGTCTCGGTGTGCTGGATGGCTTTGCGCTGGAAAATCTGGACAGCGCCGTGGAAGCCGACTTTCAGCGTGTACTGGAACAATTCAGCAAGCGCGGCATACTCACCAAAACGGTGAATCTGCCGGAACTCGAACACTATCAGGCACACTCGAATCGTGGCAGCGTGGTGGCCGGCGAGGCCTATGCCTGGCACGAGCGTTATCTTGATTCGAGAGCCGAGCACTACGATCCGTGGGTACGCAACCGGATTGAAGGAGGCAGATCTTTCAGCGCGGCTGACTACATCAGCACCATACAGCGACGCGGTGAATGTCGCGCGGCAACCGAGCAACGGTGTGTTGGCCTGGATGCACTGGTACTGCCCACCGTACCCATTATTCCCCCACCCATTGCCGATCTGATTCAGGACGACGAATTGTCCGGCGCCACCAACCTGATGGCACTGCGTAACACCTCGATTGCAAATACGCTCAATGTACCGGCCATCACCATCCCCTGCCACGCCCCGGAGTCGCCACCGGTGGGGTTCATGCTGCTCGGTAAACACGGACAGGACGACAAACTGTTGTCGATTGCGCTCAGCCTGGAATCGATGATCCGGCAAAGTGGACCGCCCCACCATACAGATTAGGCATCGTGCCGCCGATAACTGGTGACGGCCGTTATACTTCCCGACAGCCATTCAGTCCGATCAAACCGAATATTCATCCATGATCTTCAGTGTCTTTTTAAAAGGGCTCGCCATGGGCGCGGCCAATGTGATTCCAGGTGTATCCGGCGGCACCATTGCACTGATTACCGGCATCTATGAACGCCTGATCAACGCGATTAAATCGTTGGATCTGACTGCCGCCAGACTGCTGATAAACCGGGAGTGGCGAGCGTTCTGGACGGTAACCGACAGCACCTTCCTGCTGGCGCTCTTCGCCGGCATCGGGGTCAGTATCATCAGTCTGGCCAGACTGCTGGAATATCTGCTCGACAGCCGCGAAATGCTCACCATGGCCTTTTTCTTCGGTCTGATACTGGTCTCGACCTACTTCGTCGGTAAAACGGTCAGACAGTGGACCCCTTTTGTAATAACGATGCTGTTGATCGGAACAGCAATCGCCGCAGGCATCGCCTTTCTGGCCCCGGCCACGGAAAACAATTCGTTTTTTTACGTTTTTCTATGCGGCATCGTTGCGATGTGCAGCATGATTTTGCCTGGACTTTCCGGTTCATTCGTTCTGATCATCATGGGCAACTACGGGCTCATTCTCGCCGCGATCGGCAGCGCGGATCTAAGTATTCTGATCCCGCTGGCTCTGGGCTGTGCCTTCGGTATGATCGCATTCTCCCATCTGCTGGCATGGATCTTCAGGCACTATCACGACCAGACGATTGCGTTGATGACCGGGTTCATTGCCGGATCCCTGCTGGTGATCTGGCCATGGAAGAATACATTGACAGAACTGATCGCACGAGAAGGCAAACCGGCCAAAGAAGTGGTCACAGGCTACGAGTGGTACCTCCCCGCGCTCACCGACAGCGGCACCCTGCTGGCCCTGGGTATTGCCACACTCGGCGGACTTTCACTGATTGCCCTGGAAAAGCTCGCAGCCCCCTCTGCCTGAGCTTGCGCAGCCTTCCGTCTGAAGGCAACTAACCGCGTTCCGCCACTGATCCGGGACCGGACCAAAACATCAGCGCGTATACGCGCAGCACCACGACTTCATCGCAGTCATTCTCAGCGAAGCGCAGGTTTCGGCAGCCTGATCGATTCCTTTAAGTAGCGCTGGCCCATTTACTGCAATCCCCACCGGCACGAATTTAATGTCTACGCATTAAAAGGCGATTTCCGTCATATTTTGCGATGGGACGAATACTTGATGTCAAAAATCAGGCAGAGTCATCTATGATTCACCAGGATGTAGCGCAACCCGCTTACTACGGAGAGCAGGAACAGGCAGCGTCGATCAAATTGATCGGTGTAGGCGGTGGTGGCTGTAATGCAGTAGAGCATATGATCGGTGCCGATATTCACGGCGTCGACTTTACCCTCGTCAACACCGACGCACAGGCGCTGTCCAGATATAACCCGGACAACATCATTCAGCTGGGCACCACCCTCACCCGGGGACTGGGTGCCGGCACCGACCCTGAAATCGGCCGACTCGCCGCAGAGGAAGATGCCGATCTGATTGCCGCCGCCATTGGCGACACGGATATGCTGTTCCTGACCGCCGGCATGGGTGGCGGTACCGGCACCGGCGCGATACCGGTCATAGCCAGAATAGCCCGTGAGCTCGGTGTGCTGACGGTGGCCGTTGTCACTAAACCCTTCGCCTTTGAAGGTGGCAAGCGACGCCAGGTTGCCGAACAGGGCCTCGCCGAGTTGCGCCGACATGTTGACTCTTTGATTGTGGTGCCGAACGAAAATCTGCTCACGCACCTCGGCCCTAATATCAGCCTGATCGAAGCCTTTGCCGCCTCCAACGATGTGCTGACCAACGCTGTCCAGAGCATCGCCGAACTGATCACCAACCCCGGCTTGATCAACGTCGACTTTGCCGACGTTAAGTCAGTGATGACGGAAAACGGTGAAGCCATGATGAGCACCGGACGCGGTATCGGTGAATATCGTGCCCGCGACGCCGCCATCGCTGCCACCGAGAGCCCATTACTGGAAGAGATTGATCTGAACGAGGCCCGCGGCATCCTCGCAAACATCACTGCGAGCGACACCTTGTCGATGGGTGAATTTCAGATTGTCGGTGACATTCTCGATCAGATTACCGCCGAAGATGCCAACGTGGTCATCGGCACTGTGTTCGACCCCGACATGAATGACGAAATTCGCGTTACCGTCGTCGCCACCGGGTTGCAGGCCTTTCAACGGCGCCCTGCTCCCCAGCAGCGAAGCAGAAAACCCGCGAGCGCCGGATTTCTGGGCTTTGGCAGCAATCGCAACAACGGCGGCTCAAAGCGCAAGTCGGGCGCCAAGCGTTCGCGCCTGCGTTATCGCGATGCACCGGAAGAGCGAACCGCCCCGCCACTTCCACGCCCGCATCCGATCGAGGATGTCGATACACGCGCCCACAATGAGCCCGTTAACGATCAGGCCTACGACCGCGCCGCCTATGACGAGCCGGCTCGTGATGCGGTGCGTGCTTACGATACGGCAGACGCACAGAATCACCAGCCAGAACCCGTCGCGCAGTTCTGTCAGGCATGCGGCAACCGACCGGACAATCACACCGAAAACTGTCCGCTGCAGCAGGGATCAAAACAGCACACCCGACCGCGCATCATGGTGATGGATCGCAGAGATGACGTCGACGAAGCAATGACGCAGCGCAACGATCGTGTTGCGAGTACGCAGGTGCAGTCCGCTGCAAAGGCAACAACGCCACGGTCGAAATCCCGTCCCTCCAGAGATCAATTCGGTACCGGCCAGAAAAAACCGATCAACAAGTACATTGCCGGCCTGGTCGCTGGAGCCACAGTACTGGTGACCGTGTTCTATTTATTGATCTCCAACAGCGGCACGACTGATGATCAGGCCATGGCGGAAGCAGAGGCCGCACAGAACGAGGCGAGCACTGACGTCGCCGGCCGCAAACTGAGAGATGCGCAGAAGCGTCTGAGCGGCCTCTGAGTTCGTCCAGAGTTTCTGCAAATACGTTGAATAAAAAAGCGCGCGGGCAGTTCGGCGCTTTCCTGTACTGAAGTCCGGCCTGCCCTCGGCGCCGACCCGGATACCGTTTAAACTTCATTCCGCTATAAACAGTGCCCCGCAGCGGCAGTCCACGCTACAATGGCAAGCCTAGTCTTGTCCTCCGCGCGGAGCCTCATCTATGGGCAAAGAAAACAAACCAGTCCTGATCGACGATAACCCGGGTCGCAGCGCCCAGCCATACGGTATAGCCAGAGAACTCGGCACCGATGAAGCGCTGGTACACGCGCCTTCCATCGGTGTTATCGGTACCAAGGGCGACAGCCAGTGTTACATCGGGGTACAACGCAAAGTCGAAGCGATTCACGAGCGCTTACGTCAGCGCATCGGTCAGGGCGACGGCCAGATTCCAATGCGGCTGGTACAACCTGAATACACGGTTGCCACCTCCGATGGCATGCGCAACGGTACGCGTGAAATGCGTTACTCCCTGATCGGCCGCGAAGTGACTAACGACACGGTCTGTGAGCACCTCAGCGCCAGCGGCCTTGAAGGAACGATTGCAGTGGTAGCCTGCGACAAACCACCGGTGGGAACCCTGTCGGCCGTACTCGAACACAATCGACCCGCCATCATCATGTCCGACGGGCCAATTAAACCCGGAAAAGACTCAGCCACAGAACAACCGATCGATATCGTGACCGGTTTTCAGGTGGCCGCCAGCCCGGACCCCGCCTACAAAAAGCGCATAGCGCGCGAGGCTTGTCCAGGCTACGGCAGTTGCGGCGGTATGTTCACATACAACACGATGCAGACTTTCATTGCCGTGGTCGGTATGCAGCCGCTGCATATGGTTGCTCCACCATCCGATGATCCGATTCGCATGACCGATTTTGCCGACGAACTGATTACCCACCTGTACGGCATGATTCAGCGCGGCCAGACACCGCGTGACATTGTCGGGCGCGATGCGATTCGAAACGCCGTCATCGTCGCCATGGCCGTCGGTGGTTCAACCAATGTGCTGCTGCACGCCCCCGAAATAGCAAGGGCCGCAGGATTCGAGAATTTTGCCACCGATATCATGTCCCCTGAAGAATTTAATCATCTGTCGCAAAACGTGGTGCCCGTACTGACTGATGCACGGCCCTACGGCAACTACTCCATGGTGGATATCGGAGAAAAAGGCGGAGTACAGGCCATCGTGCAAGCGCTGATGCAAGCCGGCCTGTTATACGGAGACACCCTGACGTGCACCGGTGAAACCCTCGCCGAACAGGTCGCCCGCCTGGACCCGCCGGCGCCGGACGGCACTGTGATCTATCCGGTTGAAAAACCTTACAAGCCCACCGGTGGCCTGCGCGTACTCGGAGGCAACCTGTCGCCTGAATACAGTGCAGTACTGAAGCTCGCCGGTGTGGAAGGCGGTCTTGAAGACAACCTCTTCAAAGGCACAGCACGACTGTTCGACGGTGAGCGGCAACTGCTCGACGCGCTGGAACACGAGCCCGACAGCTTTCAGAATCACGACATGGTCATCGTGCGATACGAGGGGCCGAGTGGTGCACCCGGTATGCCCGAAATGCTCGACTCCACCTCGAGAATCACCACACTGTGTCGCGAGCGCGATATCGTCATCGCACTGATGACCGACGCGCGTTTCTCCGGCGGATCGGTCGGCCTGGTCATCGGACACGTCGGCCCGGAGGCGGCCATCGGCGGGCCGATTGCGTTTGTTGAAAACGGCGATGAAATCGTCGTCGATCTGAACAGCAACGAAATCAACTGCACGCAATTACAAGACGAATCGACGCTGGCCAAACGTAAGGCCGCGTGGGAAAAACAGGTAGCAGACAACGGTGGCATACATCCCTCCTGCGGAGAGGCCGACACGCGTTTGCTAAACCGTATGCGTGAGTCTGCGGTATCTGCCGTCTACGGCGCAGGTATGCACCCGAACCGCAACCTGTTCGTACCGGAAAAACGCGAAGCCGAGCGCACCGGATTTGTACCATCCAACAAATGGCGCGAAGGATCCGCCAAAGCGTTTAGTTAGCCTCAATTACCTGTGGTGCTGGCCTAGCTAACTGTAAAGCGCATCCGTCGGATGCGCGACGCTGCCTGCCCGTGTGCAACACAAGCCGCGATATTTAATGGTGGCTACAGGTGCTATTCGTAAAGAAACATCTCAGCCGGATCTGTACTCGTGTATTCGACCATCTCCCATTCAAGACCCATGTCATCGTAGAAGTACAAACGTCTGCGATGAGAATCCCGAATCATCGGTCCATTCTGCCGATATCCGCGGGCCAGCAGCGCGTGTTCCACCGCACTGGCATCATCAATTCTCAGACACAGATGATTCACACCATAATTGACATAGCCCGCCGCTGGAGACTGCGCGCTGGCGCCCGGGTGTATCGCCTGCAGCGCAATGTAGGACTGATGGTTTCCGATGTGCACCCATCGATAGCCGCTGGCGGATATCTCATCTCGCCGGACCTCAAAGTCGGGCGCTGCGAGTTGTATAAAACGAATAGCGGCATCAACATCCGGCACGGTGATATTTGCGTGTTCCAGCTGGGTCATGATTTCTCCGATTGAATCGCTCTAG
>CAZOXM010000038.1:0-44705 GCA_964583825.1 uncultured Granulosicoccaceae bacterium | reverse complement strand
GCCAGACGCTTCTGTTCTTCCTCCAGACGCTCTCGTTCAGCTTCTTCTTCGGCGAGTCGTTGCTCTTCAGCCTCCGCCAATCGCTTTTGTTCTTCTTCCTGCAATCGGAGCTGCAGTGCCTGCTCCTCTTCCAACTGCTGTTGACGAGCCGCTTCCGCCTCGCGAAGTTCCTGCGCCAACTTTTCCTGCTGAAGCTGGACGTCCTGCTCCTGTTCCGGCTCTGGCGCAGGCGATTCCTCGATCGGAAGCGGCTCCACATTCTCCAGCGGCAGACTGGCCAGCGTTTCATCCACAGTTTGTTGCAGGCTTTCTATTTGCCGGGTCACTTCTGCTGTCGTCACCAGCACCGCCTGCACGGGTGCTGTCGCATCACCCGAATCAGACGGATCGCGGTATTGCTGGTCGAGGCCAATAAAAAGCAGCACCCCGAGGGCGATATGCCCGACTACGGATACCAGCAGACCCAGTGGATGCTGTCGTATTAATTCAAGCACGCTTCACCCTCGCGATACAGCGCACTGGTTTTATTGCCGTCACCCACCTCAGGAAGCCGGCTCACTCATCAGTGATACTTTTTCGGCTCCGGCCGCCTGCAGTGTCACCATCGCCTCCATCACTTCCCCGTATTCAATAGATTGGTCAGCGCGCACCATAACACCGCGATCCGGGTCATCCTGCAGTGCCTCCGTACTGAACTTGAGAGCGGCTTCCTGATCGACCGCAATATCTTTTTGATCTCCGGTATTGATAAACCATTCACCGGCGGCGTTAATGGACAACACCAGCGGTGTAGACTGATTTTCAGGGGTTACAGCTTCAGCATCCGCATTGGGCAAGTCCACTTCCACCCCTGTGGTCAGCAGTGGCGCTGTAATCATGAAAATAACCAGCAGCACCAGCATCACATCAATGTACGGTACGACATTCATCTCGGACATCAGCGGTCGCTTTTGCCGCTGGTTGCGATAACGCGCCATTATCTGGCGGCCTGGTTACTACGACGCAAAACCTGCCTTTGCAGGACTGCTGCAAACTCTTCCATAAAGTTATCGTAGCGATTAAGTAATCGATCCGCTTTATTCGACAACCGGTTGTAGGCGATCACGGCAGGTATCGCCGCAAACAAACCTATTGCCGTCGCGATTAGTGCCTCGGCAATGCCGGGTGCGACCATCGCAAGGGTCGCCTGCTGCACGTCGGCCAGTGCAGTAAATGAGTTCATAATGCCCCATACCGTGCCGAACAAACCGATATAGGGCGCCGTGGATCCGACGGTTGCCAAAAACGACAAATGCTGTTCGACCGTATCAGTTTCTCTGGACAGCGCAATTTTCATGGCACGATACGACCCGTCGACTACGGTTTCAGAATCACTGGTCTGTTTAATCAGCCTGGCGAATTCTGAAAAACCGCGTTCAAAGACATGCTCCATCCCGGATAGCCGATGATCGGTGTTGCGCAGATGCTGATACATCTGGTTGGCATCTGCCCCACTCCAGAATTCATTTTCAAACAATGTGGCATCTCGCGTTGCGCGTGAAAGCTGCCGACTTTTGGAATAGATCACCATCCACGAAATCACGGATAACGCCACTAGCAGGATCATCACCAGCTTTACGACCGGCCCGGCACTTAAGACCAGATGCCAAAAAGAAAAATCTGTATTCAACTGTTTAGTACCGTTTTCAAGTTGTCTGGAATTGCACAGGGTTTAAAGGTGTCAGCATTAAGGCAGGCGATTAAGACATCACCCGTCACCAGGGGTTCAGCGCTGCCGTCCGGATTTTTCCTGATGCATCGCTGTAAAAACCGGACACTGGCTCGCCGTGCAGCGGCTACTTCAGCCGTCACCTCCAGGACATCGTCCAGGCGAGCCGGTGCGGCGAATTGCAACGCGGCTGAGCGCACCACAAAAAGACGACGTTCCTGCTCAAACAGCAGGCTTTGGCTACACCCCAGCGCCCGTAGCAAATCCGTTCGCGCCCGCTCCATATATTTGAGGTAGTTGGCGTAGTAGACCACTCCGCCCACGTCGGTGTCTTCGTAGTACACCCGCACATCGATAGAAAAAACCGAATGACTGGAAAGCTTCGACACGTAATTCGCTCGGCCCGCGTGATCGGGAGTTGGCCCGACGCACCGTCGAGTGACTTTCTCGCCCGATGCTAAGGGGGATCCGGATGTGTCTCAATTACGATACTGAATGTTAATTCAGGGGCAGCCTAGAACAACTCGCCAGATTCAGGTTGCGCCTTGTCGGGCAGCGATATCCCGAGATGCTGACAAGCAGCTCGCGTTACCGTGCGTCCTCGCGGGGTGCGCATTAACAGGCCCTGCTGCATCAGATAGGGCTCGATGACCTCCTCAATGGTGCCGGTTTCCTCACCGATGGCAGCGCCGAGATTGTCCAGCCCCACCGGACCACCGTCGAACTTTTCAACCACGGCAAACAGCACGCGCCGATCCATATTGTCGAGCCCCAACTCATCGACATTCAGCATATCGAGCGCAGCACTGGCAACGGCCCTGGTGATTGATCCGTCACTTCTGATTTGCGCATAGTCGCGCACCCGGCGCAGCAATCGGTTGGCAATACGCGGCGTACCGCGGGAGCGCCGCGCTATTTCCGCCGCACCTTCGCTGTCAATCGGCACCTGCAGTACCCCCGCAGACCGCGTCACGATGCGGGCAAGATCCGCCGGCTGATAAAACTCGAGTCGCTGGACAATACCGAAGCGGTCGCGCAGCGGCGAGGTCAGCAGACCGGCCCGGGTGGTTGCTCCAACCAGGGTAAAGGGTGGCAGATCAATTTTTATCGAACGTGCCGCGGGGCCCTCGCCAATCATGATGTCGAGCTGAAAGTCTTCCATCGCGGGGTAAAGTACCTCCTCGATTGCCGGATTGAGTCGATGGATCTCGTCAATAAACAGTACGTCGTTTTTTTCAAGATTGGTCAGTAGCGCCGCCAGGTCACCGGCTCGCTCGATGACCGGACCGGAGGTGTGGCGAATGTTCACATTGAGTTCGTTCGCCACGATGTTCGCCAGCGTGGTTTTTCCGAGTCCTGGCGGTCCGAAGATCAGCAGATGATCGAGTGATTCCGATCTCGACCGCGCTGCCCCGATAAAAATTTCCATTTGCTCAACAACGGCCGGCTGACCACGATACTCCGCCAGTGAGTGCGGTCGCATCGCGCGTTCCTGCACATCTTCAATACCTTCATTCGGGTCGGATAGACGCGGTTCGACAGACATATGCTGCTCCGATAACCTGATAGTTGCACACGTTTCAAGCCGCCCGCCCGGGTACCCGGCGACGACCGTAACAGCGTATTACTTCTTCGGTGATACACCTTTGAGCGCTTCGCGGACAATCTCCTCAACGGACTCTCCGCCTGAGGCTTTCACCATACGCTGCGCTTCGGCAGATTTAAATCCCAGTGATTCGAGCGCGGCCACCGCCTGCCCGCGATCACCACTGGCAACCATACCACCTCCACCGGATTGCGCAGGCAGCGCGGTGCCCGACAATTTTCCAATGCGGTCCTGCATCTCGACGATAAGCCGATCCGCCGTCTTCTTGCCCACACCCGGCAGCCGTGTCAGCGACGCGGCATCCTCGTTGGCTATACAGTGCGCAAAGTCATCAGCCGACAGGCCGGATAAAATGGCCACTGCCATTTTCGCACCGACGCCACTGACTTTAATGAGTTCCCTAAACATCGCCCGCTGATCAAGCGTGCTGAAACCGTACAGCAGCTGCGCATCTTCCCGCACGACCATATGAATAAACAGGACAACCTCTTCACCCACCTGCGGCAGCTGATAAAACACCGGCATCGGGGCTTCGATTTCATAGCCGACGCCATGACAATCCACCATTAGCTGCGGTGGCTGGCGCGAGATCAACTTACCTGCAATTCGACCAATCACTTCACGGACACCCAACGCTTGTTTTTTCGTCTGCCTGTGGCTTTCAGCAACTCACTACCGGCATCACTGTTTTCAAGCATTATTTTTCGCCCGGCGGTATGCGCATGACACAAGGCCACCGCCAGACCGTCAGCCGCATCTGCCACCGGTAGTTGCTGCAAACTGAACAGCAACTTGATCATCTCCTGCATTTGCGCTTTGTCAGCACCGCCATAGCCGACTGCTGACTGTTTAATCGTGCGCGCAGAGTATTCGGCGACCGGCAGCCCGCGCTGTACTGCGGCACAGATCGCCGCCCCTCGCGCCTGTCCGAGCTTCAGCGCCGACATTGGATTTTTGCTGACAAATACCTGCTCCACCCCGACCTCCTGAGGCTGCCACTGTTCGATCAGCTGATCGACCTTGTACAGAATGTGCCCGAGCTTTTCTGCCAGATCGTCCCCGGCAACCCGGATAGTTCCGTGGCTGACATGAAAGTCACGCACTCCGTCGGAATCGATCACGCCATAGCCGGTCACTACCGACCCGGGATCGATCCCCAGAATTCGCCTCATCGCCATGAGAATACCTCGCGCAGCAGCGCGCAGGTGGCGAGCAGTGCTCGCGTGCCCGGCACGTCGGTGAGTGGAAGCGACATTGCGGCAGTCTCTGCGTGTCCGGGTTTGAATGGCACCGCTGTGATAATCGCTAACCCGCCTCGGCGTAAACTTCCGCCGGTATATCTGCGTTGTTGTAGACGTTTTGTACATCATCGAGTTCTTCGATGATATCGAGCAGTTTGAGGAGTTTTATACCCTGCTCTGTGTCCACCGTAATTTCATTGTCAGCACGCTTGGTCACTTCTGCTAATTCCGGCTCGTGCCCCGCCGCCACCATCGCATCCTTGACGTCCATAAAGGTCGCCGGTGTGGTGATGACTTCCACTGAGCCGTCGTCAGCAGAGACTACATCTTCCGCACCCGCCTCAAGCGCCGCTTCCATCAGCGCATCTTCATCGATACCGGCAGCGTAGGACAACACCCCCATCGTATTGAACATGTAGGCGACCGAGCCATCTGTTCCGAGGTTACCGCCGTGCTTGGTAAAGGCGTGACGCACCTCGGCGACGGTGCGATTGCGATTATCGGTCATCGTTTCAACCATGATCGCAACACCACCGTGGCCATAGCCTTCGTAGGTGATTTCTTCATACTGCACATCGTCGAGTTCACCGGCGCCTTTTTTTATGGCACGTTCAATGGTGTCCTTCGCCATATTGCCGCCCAGCGCTTTGTCCACTGCGAGTCGCAGGCGCGGGTTCGAATTGACGTCCGATCCACCCATCCTGGCGGCGACGGTTATTTCTCTGATCAGGCGCGTGAAAAGCTTACCGCGCTTTGCATCCTGAGCCTTTTTGCGATGCTGTATGTTGGCCCATTTACTGTGTCCTGCCATATTACCCTCTGAACGGAGGCTCTCTAGATTGCGCTATTTTACCCGATCCGAGAGCAACTCTCAGCTACCGACGAAGCGCTGCAGCGCCTCGCGATTGGTCGAAGAAGTCACCCGCTCCAATGCCTGCGCCAGAGTAAACCAGCCATACTCACTGTGCTCACCTGCCGACAGGCGAATAGTGTCTGGCACCTGCGGCAACTCACAGCGGAACACATGCTCGGTGTTATGCGTGACTTCCGGTGCATAACGACGACGCCACGGCTGGCGGATTTCAAAGACATTCTGCCAGTCGCAGCTGCAGACCGGCACGTCGCGCAAGCCGGTTTCTTCTGTCAGCTCACGCGCGGCAGCACTGGCGGGGGCTTCCCCGAATTCAAGCGAACCGGTCACCGACTGCCAGAATCCGGCCGGCTCAAGTCGATTCAAAAGCAACACTTCCTTCCGTGCTGTGTAGACAAGCACCAGCACAGACTCGGGGCGTTTGAACGCCAAGTGCCGAGCCGGGGTTACGTCTCGCTTCCCTCGGTCGCCTTGGCGGCCTGACGGGCTTTCAGCCCGAGTTCGCGCAGCTGCCGCTGCGACACCACCCCGGGTGCGTCGGTCAGGAGACAGCTGGCACTTTGCGTCTTCGGAAAGGCCATGACGTCACGCAGTGTGGAGGCACCGGCCATCAGCATGACCAGTCGATCAATACCGAAGGCGATGCCGCCGTGTGGCGGCGCACCATAGCGCAGGGCATTGAGCAGGAAGCCGAACTTGTCCGCGGCTTCTTCTTCGCCGATCCCCAGTAACTCCAGCACTTGTTGCTGCATACCTGCGTCGTGAATACGAATGGACCCGCCTCCGAGTTCGGTGCCATTGAGTACCATATCGTAGGCCCGCGACAGCGCTTCACCGGGATTCTCGCGCAACTGAGCGATATCGGAAGTTGTCGGGGCGGTAAAGGGATGATGCAGCGCCGACCAGCGCCGAGCTCCCTCGTCCCACTCAAACATTGGGAAATCGATCACCCAAAGCGGACGCCATTCGTCTTCGACACGCCCGAGATCGTGGCCGAGTTTCACCCGCAGCGCCCCCAGGGAATCGCTCACGACATTTGCTTTGCCGGCGCCGAAAAAGATCAGGTCTCCGTCCTGCGCACCGGTCTGTTCGAGTATGGCGGCAATCGCATCGTCGTCTATATTTTTCACAATCGGTGATTGCAGGCCGTCCTTGCCAGCCGCCACGTCGTTGCATTTTATGTAGGCGAGTCCTTTTGCACCGTAGCGCCCGACAAACTCCGTGTACGTATCGATTTCCTTGCGGGTCAGTGAACTGCCACCTGGCACGTTGAGCGCAGCCACCCGGCTGGCGGGGTCGGAGGCAGGGCCAGAGAATACTTTGAACGCAACGTTTTTCAGTACTTCGGACAGCTCCACCAGCTTCAGATCAATACGCAGATCAGGTTTATCCGAACCGTAGTACAGCATGGCATCGGCGTAGGTCATGGTCGGAAACGGATCAGGCAGTTGTACGCCAAGCTGACGGTCAAACAGATCGCGCATCATGCGCTCGGTCGTCTGCATGATGTCCTTTTCCTCAACAAAACTCATTTCCATATCGAGCTGGGTAAACTCAGGCTGCCGGTCGGCGCGCAGATCCTCGTCGCGGAAACAACGTGCGAACTGATAGTAGCGATCGATGCCACTCATCATCAGTATTTGCTTGAACAGCTGCGGTGACTGAGGCAGTGCGAAGTAGCTGCCCTGGTGGGTGCGACTGGGGACGAGATAGTCGCGCGCCCCTTCAGGGGTCGCACGGGTGAGTATTGGCGTTTCCACATCGAGAAACCCCTGCTCGTCTAGCGAATTGCGGAGCTTCTGGGTGACACTGGAACGCAACTGCATGTGCGACTGCATGGCCGGTCGACGCAAATCGATGTACCGATAACGCATGCGAGTCTCTTCCTGCACGTCATCGTCATCCAGCTGAAACGGCGGCGTATGTGCAGCATTGAGCACCGACAGATCTTTAGCCAGCACCTCAATTTCGCCGGTGCGCAGCTCGCTGTTTATCGTCCCTTCCGGACGGCGCCTCACGCGACCGGTTATTTTTAATACATACTCGTTACGCACCTGCTCGGCGATCGCAAATATCTCTGCGGTGTCGGGGTCGACCACCACCTGAATCAGGCCTTCTCGATCCCGCAGATCGATAAAAATCACCCCTCCGTGATCGCGGCGTTTGTGCACCCAGCCGCACAGGGTGACTTCCTGATCAATAAATGCAGCGTCTACCACGCCACAGTAATGAGAACGCATGAGAGGGGTTTCCGTTGGTAATTTCTTGGTAACGACGGAGGCAGTTTCCGAGACCGCTAATGTTACACCTTTTCAGGTGGTGCGTGGTGTCACTGATCTGCCGCTTTGCAATAATCAGCACTTCCCGGATGGTCTAACAGGGTGTTGAAAAACGTGATGAGCGACGATCTGAGTAGGCAAATTTCCCCGAAAAATAGCAGTTTATGGGTTATAAATGAGCATTTTGAGAGGGAATTTAACGCCCTCAGATCTAGCGCAATAGTTTTTCAACATCCTGCTAAGCTACTGATGGGTCGTCCCGAATATACTTGGACACATTAACTTAGCCAGGGACACGTAGAAGAAGCCTGAAGTATTCCAATAGAACTGCGCTTTTTCCACTTGCTCCGACGACAATGACTGTGAAAGGTCTATTCAAATAGATTCGTGACGGCCCGTTACCCACTATTATAGTGAAACGCAAACATAAGACTCAGCGAAAATGAAGAAATACGATCTGTACGGTATTGGCAACGCACTGGTAGACATGGAGTACCGGGTCTCCGATGACAAGTTGACAGAACTCGGCGTGGACAAGGGACTGATGACCCTGATCGAAGAAGATCGTCACCACGCGCTGGTGGCGGCACTCAGCGATCTCAGCCACAAAAAGGCGAGCGGAGGTTCCGCCGCGAATTCCGTGATCGCACTCGCCCAGCTGGGTGGCCAGGGGTTCTATAGCTGCAAAGTATCCAACGATGACTTCGGCGATTTCTACCTCGCAGACATGAAAAACTGCAATGTCGACACGAATCTGGACAATCAACCGCGAGAAGCGGGACACACTGGCAAGTGTATTGTCATGGTGACACCGGATGCCGACCGGTCGATGAACACGTATCTGGGTGTAACGGTCAATCTGTCTGCAGCCGAGGTGGACGCCGAGGCCATTGCCAATTCAAAGTTCGTTTACATGGAAGGTTATCTGGTCGCCTCCGACAGCGGGCGAGCGGCGGCGATAAAAGCGGCCGAGCACGCGAGGGAGGCCGGAGTGCCAACCGTGCTGACACTGTCCGACCCCAACATGGTGAACTTTTTCAAGGACGGCTTGCTGGAGATGGCCGGGGATGATCTCGACATGCTCTTCTGCAATGAGGACGAAGCACTGTTGATGACCGAAACCGACACGGTTGAAGCCGCCGCCGAGCGCCTGAAAAAGCTGTCGCGAAGGTTTGCCATTACTGTCGGTGCCGACGGATCACTGGCCTACGATGGCCAGACCCTGCACAAGTTGCCAACCGACAAAGTGGACGTGATCGACACCAACGGCGCCGGCGATATGTATGCCGGTGCATTTTTATACGGCCTCACGCATGACATGTCGTTTGCGGAGTCCGCCGCATTCGCCAACCGGGCCGCCTCCCAAATTGTGACGTATTTCGGCCCGAGACTCCCCGCCGAGCAAACACGGGCGCTGCTGGAACGCACGTAGAAGGGTGTTGTAAAACGTGATGAGCGACGATCTGAGTAGGCAAATTTCCCCGAGAAAGCGCAGTTTATGGGTTATGAATGAGCATTTTGAGGGGGAATTTAACGCCCTCAGACTTGGGCGCCTGCTCGGCAGAACCTCCGCTACTGCGAGCGCACCGGATTTGCGCCTGAATACGCCTCTATTTTCGTCGCGTATGAACAACGCAATAGTTTTTCAACATCCTGTTAGCACACTTCGCTAAAGGCCCGGCCAGGCGTGCGGCGGCGTATCTGCGCTGTTGCACGACCTTCGCGCTGGTCGATATTTGTGAAACATCGCCAAAAATAGTCAACCCACGGGGACGGCTTGCCGCTACTGGTTCATAAGAGTGTCCCGGTGGCAGGACGCGCCCTGCGCAGCGAGCAGTATAGGCTTGGGTCAGACACCGATACGCTATTTATATGCAAGCAAACGGGTGGAACCTTACAATGCCCAGCAAACCAGCTACCGATCCGGCAATCATGGCACACGCAGAGCTCAGCGGTACTGAGCGCACACGACACTTCCTGGAGAGCGAATCGGCGCTGGTACGACAGTACTTTAAACAGGTACCGTTCGAGGACATCGAAAATCGCAGCAAAGCCGACCTGAACGCCTCGGCGATTTCACACTGGAACTTTGCCAGCCGAAGATTGCCGGGCGATTGTCTGGTTAGAATTTACAACCCCTCTGAGCAACAGCACGGATGGGAATCCAGCCATACAATCGTTGAGATCGCCACCGACGACAAAGCCTTTCTGGTCCGCACCGTGTCGCTGGTCGTCACACGGCTGGGGTATAACATCAGTCAGCTTATTCATCCGATTTTTTCCGTAATCCGGGATCAGGACGGTACCCTCGACGGGCTGGTTGAGTCCGACACAGCAGAGGCAATACAGGAGTCGTTTATGCAACTGCATATCGACCGTCTGTTCGATGAGGCTGAACATCCTGCACTGGAGCAGGAAATCAGGAGTGCGGTTGCCAACGTTAATCTGGTGTGCGACGACTGGGAAGCGATGAAAGGAGCCAGCCGCAAAAGCAGTGAGTTATTGAGATCATCCATCAGCGATGATTTCGCCACCGCCGAAGCGTGCGATTTCATCGACTGGTTACAGCGCTACCATTTTACCTTCGTGGGTTACTGCGAACTGACTGACGTGTCGGACGACCTGTCGCTGGTCGACGACACGGCTTTTGGTATATTTCGCGGGGCGCCAGCCCGGCAGATTCTGGCGCAGTGCCTGCCCGGTGATGAACTGCTGCAGACTTCGGCGGAGCTGCTTTACGTGACCAAATCTACCGAGCGTGCCCCGGTGATCTGGCCGAAGCCACTCGATGTAATCACGTACAAACGATTCGATGCACAGGGCAATGCCGTCGGCCGTTGTGTAATTTGCGGCTTCTTTACCTCACGAGCCGACAGCACGGATCTCGATTCAATTCCGATACTGCGCCATAAACTGCACAACATCGTCGCGCGTTCAAATTTCAACCCCGGCGCACACGATGGCAAGATACTTCTCACGACACTCGAAGACTTACCCCGTGATTTGATGCTGCAGGCCGACGAAACGGCGATCACTGATATCGCTCGAGGCATCATGAACCTGCTGCACCACCCGCGTGTTCGATTCTTCGGCATTCAGGACCGATTCAAGCGTCTGGCAACGTGTTTTGTTTATATACCCAGTGAGCTTTATACACGCGAACTCAGACTTCGCATCCAGGACATTTTGCAAGAGTCACTTCACGCCGACAACGTAGAGTTCGATATTACCCTGTCGTCTGAAGAAACGCTGGCACGCATAGTCTTCACTTTGCGAACACTGAGCACCGACACAGCCAGCACAGATTTCGCCGCGATTGAACAGCGCATTACCGATGCGGCAAAAAACTGGGATGAGATGCTGCGTGACAACCTGGCTTCGGGCACAGACACACGCACCATTGCTCAGCAGGTTAGTCTGTCAAGAAACCTGCCGGAAGCCTACAAATCTCAAAACGATGTCGACACTGCAGCACGCGATGTAGCATTACTGTGTGCAGTCGAACAACATAATTCTCTTGAAGTGCTGTTCTACCGCGACCAGCACCATGCGAGCGATGAAATCGGCTTTAACATCTACCATGCAGATGTTGAAGTGCCACTGTCCAAGACGGTTCATATCCTTGAAAACATGGGCGTACCCGTCAGCGGAGAGCAACCCTACGTCATCGATCATGACAATGGCAAACTCAACATCCGCGTGTTTAAACTGCAACACCATGATGCCGACAAGCTGCCAGTGGAACAGGTTGCTTCGGCATTTCAAAATGCGTTCCTGAAGGCCTGGTATGCAGAAATTGACGACGATCGCCTGAACCAGCTGGTACTCACCGCCGGGCTGACATGGCGACAGATCACCATACTTCGCTGCTACTGCAAGTACCTGCTGCAGATAAAGATCCCTTACTCGCAGGACTACATGACTTCGTGCCTGGTAAAGAACAGTGATCTGGTAAAACTCGCTGTCGCCAAGTTTGAAGAAAGATTTGACCCGCAGCGTACTCGCGCGGGAACCGACGCTGAAGAACAGTTCCTGGCCTTACTGGATGGGGTCACCAGCCTCGATGAAGATCGAGTATTGCGAACTTTAAGCGATGCAATAGCCGCGACTGTCAGAACCAACTTCTACCAGACAGATAACCTTGGTCACTTCCACGACTACCTGTCCGTAAAGCTGATACCGGCACAAATCCAGGGGATGCCACTACCCTGCCCCGAATTTGAAATATTTGTCTGTTCACCCCGCGTGGAAGCCACCCATCTGCGCGGCGGCAAAGTCGCACGAGGCGGGTTGCGCTGGTCAGACCGCAAAGAGGACTTCCGCACCGAGGTGTTGGGGCTGATGAAAGCGCAAATGGTGAAGAACTCGGTGATTGTACCGGTCGGTTCCAAGGGCGGTTTCATCGTCAAGCAACCACCCGTGAATGCGACGCGGGATGACCTGATGAAAGAGGTAGTAAGTTGCTATCAAACCTTTCTGCGCGGGCTGCTTGATGTAACAGATAACTACCGGGATGGCGAGATCGTGCCACCGAAAGATGTGATCCGACACGACCAGGACGACCCGTACCTGGTGGTAGCTGCCGACAAGGGCACGGCAACTTTTTCGGATATTGCCAATGGTATCTCCAGCGAATACGAATTCTGGCTCGGCGATGCGTTCGCCTCCGGTGGTTCGGTAGGCTACGACCACAAAGGTATGGGTATCACCGCCAAAGGCGCCTGGGAATCAGTCAAGCGCCACTTTCGCGAATACGACCTGAATACTCAGGAAGAGCCGTTTACTGTTGTTGGTATAGGTGACATGAGTGGTGATGTGTTTGGCAACGGCATGTTGCTTTCACCGCACATCAAATTAGTGGCAGCGTTTAACCACATGCATATATTCCTCGATCCGACGCCAAACGCGGCTGCATGTTTTACCGAGCGTCAGCGTCTGTTTGAGATGGGCAGATCAAGCTGGGAAGACTACAACCAGTCACTGATCTCTACCGGCGGCGGCGTGTTCAGCCGGGCTTCGAAGTCTATTGCGATATCCCCGGAGGTAGCAGACCTTTTTGACATCAGGGAAAAGACACTCGCACCGAATGAACTGATTAACCGATTGCTAAAGGCAAAAGTAGACTTGCTATGGAACGGTGGTATCGGTACTTATATCAAGGCCTCCACCGAAACACACGCCGATGCACAGGATAAAACCAATGATGCACTGCGCGTCAGCGCCAACGAATTGCGCTGTCGCGTTGTCGGAGAAGGTGGCAACCTCGGGTGCACGCAACTTGGACGTATCGAATTTGCTCTGCAGGGTGGCAAGATATACACCGATGCGATAGACAACTCCGCCGGTGTGGATTGCTCGGACCACGAGGTCAATATAAAAATCCTGGTCGACGGACTGGTCAGATCCGGGCATTTGCCAACCGCCGAACGCAGTGCCCTGCTGGCTGCCATGACCGACGAAGTATCCGATTTAGTGCTGCGGGACAACTACCTGCAATCACAGTGCATTAGTTTGACTGCGGACGATGCAGCGCGACAACTCGACGAACATGCGCGTTTTATTCAGTCGCTGGAATCAGCCGGCAAGCTAAACCGCGCCATAGAGTACCTGCCCGACCACGAACAGATCCTGGAACGCGCGGCCTCCAATCGCGGCCTGACTGCGCCCGAAATCGCGGTAATCGTCGCCTACAGCAAAATGGACATCTATGAAGTTCTGCGCGACTCGGCTCTGGTGAACGATGAGTTTTTCAATGAAGAGCTGGTGCAGTACTTTCCAAAGGTACTGGGACAGCAGTTTACCGCGCAGATTCATCAGCATCAGTTGCGCAATGAAATCATCGCCACCCAGATCACCAACAGTCTGGTCAACCGGCTAGGCCCGACTTACCTGTTCAGGCTGAAAGACGAACTCGGTGCATCCACAATCGACGTCGCCATGGCCTATGTTGCAGTCAGAACCTTATTCAGGATGCGCGATCTGTGGTTTTCAATTGAGTCACTTGATAATCAGATCACCAGCGAAACGCAACACGAACTGCTTCGAATTGTCAGAGGCTGGGTAGAGCGCGGCGTCCACTGGCTGGTAAAGAACCGTCGTGTGGATCAGAACATTAATGACATCATAGAGTACTTTTGTAACGGTGCCGACGCACTTCGCGAAGAAGTGCCGCAAGTATTGGCGAGCCCGAATGAAGCGAGCTATCAATCACGACATCAGCACTTTGTTAAGCACGGGGTACCGGCACAGGTGGCGCACTCGGTGTCCTCCGTTGTCCCGCTTTCCTCAAGCTTCGATATCATCGACATTGCCACTACCTCCGGCATATCAATCGATACGGCGGCCTCAGTCTATTTCGAATTGGGCGACTACCTCGAAATTCAATGGCTCAGGGAACAGATCGGCGCACTTGATGCCAGCAACCACTGGCACGGATTGGCCAACTCCGCACTGCGATCCGACCTGCACTACCAGCAACGCCACCTGTGTGCGGAAATTCTCTCCCGTATAGAAGCCCAACCGGACGCGGCAGCCATGGTAGCGCAATGGGCAGAGGGCAACGAATCGAGGCTGGGAGTCTACTCACAGCGACTGAGTGACATAAAGTCGAGCGGCAGTGCCGACTATGCGATGCTGTCACTGGCGGTAAACGAGGTACACAAGCTGCTCCAGTCCGCGCGACCCCTGGCCGGATCGTGAAGACGGAAACACAACCGGAACAAGGTTAACAGCCCGTTCGTCGCAACACTGCACACGAAGGCGTGAATAAGGGTAAGCTACGCGCTGGTTAGTTTTCCAGGGTCGCAAACGATGAGTGAGCTCCTTGGCGAGACGTTGTCCCGCCTGAGTACCACGCATTACATCATCATTGCAGTGAATCTGTTACTGCTGCTGCTCGCACGCCCGATTCTCGAACGCCTGCTGGCAACTCAGAAAGGCCGGCAATTCGAATTTAAGGTCAATGTGCTGCGAGGTCTGAATCTCGCCATCCTGGCCGTCGTTTGTTACAACGCCCTGTACGCGCCCAGTGTTGCCAGCGACGAAGGTGGCGGAAGCAGCCTGGCGCTGCGCATGCTCTCGATTCTCGTTGTGCTATACCTCGCCTACCTCACCGCCAGCATCGCAAGCTATGTGATGCGACGGCGCTATGGCAGAGTGGTCACCGGCAATGAAGGGACGGAAATTTCCGATACCTATCATTCAAGAATGCTGACCCTGCTGGTCAGCACGTTTGTCGCCATCGTCGCGTTGATCGCCATCATTCGAATTGCCGGGTTCAGCAGTCTCCTCGAAGCCGGTGGTGTGGTTGGATTTGTGGGTGTTTTCCTGGCTCTGACGCAAGCGGCATGGGCGCCCGACATCATCAGTGGACTGGTGCTGCTGAACAGCGACATGGTCAGTGAAGGCGATGTCATTGAAATTGACGATCCACCACTGTTGTGTCGTGTATTCAAAACCAAGATTTTTCACACGGTCGTGATCGATGTGATTAACAATCACCGAGTCATGATCAGCAATTCACGACTTCGCGAGCAAACGATACATTCCCTTTCAAAGTTTGCCTCCGCACGCGGCCTGCGGGAGCGACTGGTGTTCAAGATCGGCTACGACACCGAACCCAGAACAGTTCGAAAAATGTTTGAAGAAGCCTTCCAGAAGGTATGCGAACTCGAGCAAAGCAAAGTCGATGAAAACCACCCACCGGAAATACGCGTGCTCGATACCGGCGACCACGCCATTGAGTGGGGGTTTTTCTACTATACGAAAAACGTGCAAAGCCTGATTGCCACCCGGCAATTGCTGATGGAAACCATACTCAACACCTCCATAGAATACGGCATATCTCTGGCCACACCTCAGACGCATGTGGTGACGAAACAGCCGGCTGAGCACACCTGAACGGGAACAATACCCCCAATACAGCTTAATGCCTGACCGCAGCCTAGCGGCCGCGCGCAGCGTCCACCCGACGAATTGGCCGATTCCGGCGTGTTGCCGTCGAAAAATCGGGGCTTCAGGTATGAACCTATCGCGCTCAGCATGTAAACTGCGTCCAATATCGTCTGCGCGACAGCACCTATTCACTGCGACGAAAGGCTACCCGGGCAGGCGCCGGACATTCACTTTTGGCCGTGCGAACAGCTGAATTCCACGCCCCGACAGAGGATCAACATGAAAAAGTCACTCTCTGCAGCAACGCTGGCTGCCCTGATTACTGCGACTCCTGCACTAAGCGCCGATGAAGTAAAAATCGGCTTTATCACCACCCTGACCACCGGCGCTGCATCAATCGGTAAAGATCAGGAACACGCAGTCGAATTAGCGCTCGAACACATCGACAACACCATGGGGGGCAAGCCGGTCAAACTGATCATGGCAGACGATGGCTTTAAGCCGGAAGTCGGCAAGCAGGCAACAGACAAGCTGATCAAGCAGGACGACGTCGACTTCGTTGCCGGTTACATCTGGTCGCACGTGCTGCTTGCTTCGCGAAAGTCCGTACTCGATGCAGGCAAGTTTCTGATCAGCGCGAATGCCGGCCCGTCACCGGTCGCGGGCAAACTGTGTCATGAGAATTTTTTCTCCACCTCCTGGCAGAATGATCAGACGCCAATGGCCATGGGCGAGACCCTGAACAAGCAGGGAGTCAAATCACTCTACATCATGGCACCCAACTACGCTGCAGGCAAAGACATGGTTGCCGGTGTAGAGCGTACTTTTAAAGGAGAAATCGTCGGCAAGGATCTGACCAAGTGGGGCAAGGATGCACAGCTCGATTTTTCAGCTGAACTCGCAAAGGCAAAAGCCTCGGGTGCTGAAGGTATCTTTGTCTTCTACCCGGGCAAAGCCGCAGGCGCTTTCATCAAGCAATACGAACAGGCAGGACTCAGAGATACACTGCCCCTGTACACGGTATTTACAATCGACTCATTGTCGCTGCCAAAGCTGCAGGAAGCCGGGATGAAAAGCGTTCTCGGTTCCCGCATGACGCAATTCTGGAGCCCCGACCTCGATGTTGCGGCAAATAAAAAGTTCGTTGCAGATTTTCGGGAAAAATACGGCAACTACCCATCCTTTTACGCAGCGCAGGCATACGATTCCATTCTGCTGATCAAGTCTGCCGTGGATGCTGTGGACGGCAACCTGGACGACGTGGACGGCATGCGTGCGGCAATGAGAAAAGCAGACTTCGATTCCGTGCGAGGTGACTTTACCTACGGTAACAACCACATGCCTATCCAGAACTTCTATTCACGCATAGTGGTGGAAGATGCCGACGGCAACTGGACAACAGAGATTGAGCAGGTTGTGCTCGAGAGCCACCAGGATGTTTATGCAGCAGAGTGCGCACTCTGAGTCCCCGGGCAGGAGCGTATATAACGCTCCTGCCCTGTTCGTTTGCACATCCAAACAAACACCACTCCGATGTGATACAACGGCGCTGCACACGGTGCACCGTCCACTTTCAGGAAATTAAAGGCTAAACGGTGGAAGCCTCCATAGTCGTCATTCAACTGCTTAACGGTTTACAGCTTGGCATTCTGCTGTTCCTGCTGTCCGCGGGTTTAACGCTCACCTTCGGCATCATGGACTTCGTGAATCTGGCACATGGTGCCCTTTATATGCTCGGTGCTTTTTTCTGCGCCACGCTGACGATCCGTACCGGTTCTTTTCTCATGGCTGTGGCTCTGGCTGTACCCCTGACAGCACTGGCAGGCTACATACTGGAACGACTTGTAGTACAGCACCTGTATCACCGCGATCACCTCGACCATGTGCTCGCGACCTTCGGGCTTATTCTGTGTATCGATACCATTGTGCACCTCATCTGGGGCCCGGAAGGTATTGCCATCCCGCTGCCCGCTTTTTTGAACACCCAGATCACGCTACCCGGACAGATCATTTTCCCGACCTATAAACTGCTGATTATTACCACCGGACTAATAGCCGCTGCCGGTTTGTATGTGCTGGTGAATCACACCAGAGTGGGTATGCTGATTCGTGCAGGTGCCTCCAACCGCACCATGGTCGGTGCCCTGGGGGTGGATATCAGTACGCTTTTCGCCGGCGTTTTTGCGTTGGGTGCGGCCCTGGCGGGGCTGGCGGGCATGTTGATCGCCCCCATCACCGAAGCATCGATCGGCATGGGCAGTGACATTATCATCACCACTTTTGTGGTGATCATCATCGGCGGTATCGGATCAATGAAAGGCGCGTTCATTGCGGCACTCATCATCGGTTTAATCGATACCTTCGGACGCTCATTTCTCGACGAGCTTTTCGCGCTGTTTATGACCAGCGACGCGGCCGAAACCGCGGCACCGGCAGTGTCGGCAATGCTGATATATATCCTGATGGCCATCATACTGGCATTCCGTCCTCAGGGCCTGTTCCCGCCATTACAGCGGTAGGGGGCTCAATGACAATACAATGCACACTCCATCGAGGCCGCCGGCGTGACTGAAAGTACAACCCGATCACGGACGGCGACAGGGATTTCACTGGTGCTGATTGCCGGACTCGCGGCGGTGCCGCTGGGGCTGTACTTTGCCGGCAACGCATTCTGGCTGGACATATTCACACGCCTGGTCATTCTTGCCATTGCCGCCTGCGGACTCAACCTGATACTCGGCCTTGGTGGACTGGTATCTTTCGGCCATGCAGCCTACATCGGACTGGGTGCTTACGCCGTCGGTGTTCCTGCCTACCACGCAACTTATGGTGGCATGGATGCCCTCGCCTCCTACAACGGGTTTGTTCATCTCGGTATTACACTGGTGGTGTGCGCCGCTTTTGCGCTGATCACCGGCATGATTTCGCTGCGCACCCGAGGCGTCAATTTCATCATGATCACAATGGCTTTCGGTCAGATGATGTTCTACGCCATTGTGTCAATTGAAACCTACGGCGGTGACGACGGGCTTACCATTGATCTTCGTTCCGAGTTTCCGCTGGTCAACCTGGACAATCCGGTTACACTGTACGCCGTTTGCTATCTGTCTCTGCTGGCACTGGTTTATATGCTCCACCGGATACGCCACTCCCGTTTCGGACTGACCCTGCAGGGTACCAAATTCAACGAAGAGCGAATGCGCGCACTGGGTGTGGACTGCCACAAATATCAGCTGACGGCCTTTGTACTTTCTGGAGTGATCTGTGGCTACGCAGGCTTCCTGCTCGGTAACTTCACTACCTTTATTTCCCCGGAAATGATGGACTGGACCCGCTCCGGTGAGATCATGTTTATGGTTATTCTCGGGGGGGCTGCCACTCTGTGGGGCCCTGTCATCGGTGCCACCGTGTTCATCATACTCGAATTTTTTCTCTCGGAGATCACGGTTTACTGGCACTTGCCGTTCGGCTTACTGTTGATTTTCTCAGTATTGTTTTTAAAGGGTGGCATCAGCGGCGCACTGCAGCAACGCTTCAATCGATCGACTTCCCCACGCGCACCACTTTCCGGCGAATGACCACACCGATTCTCAACGTACAAAATCTGTCCAAACGATTTGGCGGCGTGATTGCAACTGACAACGTGAATATGCAGATTCAGCGAGGTGAGATACACGCGCTGATCGGACCAAACGGTGCCGGTAAAACCACCCTGATTGCACAGTTGTCCGGCATGCTGCCACCTGACACAGGTAAGATAATCTTCAATGGCAGAGACATTACCGGTCTGCCGGCGCATGAATTCTCTCGAGCCGGACTGGCTCGCTCCTTTCAGATTACCTCCGTATTCCAGCAACTATCACTCCTCGACAACGTAGCATTGGCCGTACAGGCGAGGTCCGGTCATGGGTTTCGCTTCTTTCGAAATGCACGCAAGGACAAACGATTGCGTGAGCCCGCCGCAGGTTACCTCGAACAGGTGGGTCTCAGGGATAGAATCCACTGGCTGGCAAGCGAGGTATCACACGGCGAGAGGAGGCAACTGGAACTGGCCATGGCGCTTGCCACAGAACCCGAGATGTTGCTGCTGGATGAGCCCATGGCTGGCATGGGGCAGGAAGAATCAACTCAAATCATCGAGATACTGCACGGTCTGAGCAAGCGCAAAACCATGCTACTTGTAGAGCACGATATGGATGCTGTATTTGCGCTGGCTGATACCATTTCCGTGCTCGTCTATGGCACTATCATCGCCTCCGGTCCACCGGACTTTATCCGCAATGACGAGCAAGTGCGACAGGCCTACCTCGGTGAGGAAGCCGTCTGATGCTTAGCGCGAATAAGCTGTGCGCCCACTACGGATCGAGCCAGGCCCTGTTTGACATGCAACTCGACGTCAACCGTGGTGAAGTAGTGACGTTGATCGGGCGCAACGGTATGGGCAAAACCACAACGCTCCATACCATCATGGGTATCGTCAAACCAACATCAGGCCACCTGACCTACAACGGTGTCGATCTCACTGCGTTAGTCCCCTTCAAGATCGCGCGACTCGGCCTGGGTCTGGTACCGGAAGGACGGCAGATATTTCCGAACTTAACGGTTAACGAAAATCTGATTGCCACGGCATCAAATACTTTCGGTAAACCCAACCCGTGGACTAAAGGCGCGGTGCTTGATCTGTTTCCACCGCTTGCCGCGCGACTGACATCAATGGGTAATTTATTATCAGGCGGGGAACAGCAAATGCTGGCCATCGGCCGGGCACTTATGACCAACCCCGACCTACTACTACTCGATGATGCAACAGAGGGGCTGGCCCCGATGGTTAGAAAAGATATCTGGTCCTCCCTGCAGGCACTTAAACAGGGCGGACTTTCAATTCTGATTGTCGACAAAAATCTCACAGACCTTATGAGACTCGCTGATCGCCACTACGTGATTGAAAAAGGAAAGATTGCCTGGCAAGGCAGCAGCGACGACCTTATCGCAAACCCGTCGGTGAAAGATCGTTTCCTGGGGGTTTAAGCAGAGCCTTGTGCCACCCACTGTCCAGCCTGATAATTTGAGACAACCTTGATAAACGTAGCCATCGACTGGGGCTCAACATCATTTCGCGCCTACCTTTTTGAAAACCACCGCGTCGTTGATCGACGGGAATCATCCTGTGGCATCGGTTCAATCAACATCGATCCGTCTGACAGCACATTCCACTCGGTATTCTATCAACAGGTAGGGGACTGGCTCACAACAGAAAGTGAAATACTGCTCAGTGGCATGATTACCAGTGTCAATGGGTGGGTCGAAACACCCTATATACCCTGCCCTGTCAGCTGCAACGATATAGTACAAACCCTAACGCAATATCGCACTGACAAACATACGCTCTACTTCGTGCCCGGTATCTGCCAGCACAATCCACAGGCCGATGTAATGCGCGGCGAAGAAGTTCAGCTGCTCGGCCTGCATTCGCAACGAGCAGCAGATGGTCGCAAGCAATTGGTGATCATGCCTGGTACGCATTCCAAGTGGGCTTTGCTCGACAAGGCGACGGTTCAGAGGTTTCGTACTTTTGTGACGGGTGAACTCCACAGTACATTGCTCGCGCACACACTGATCGGCCGTCTGGCAACAGAGAACGGCTGGTGCGACGATACGTTTTTAAATGCCGTGTCCCTCGGACACCGAACCTCGGGCATCCTGGCACATCTGTTTGCTGCACGATCATCAGTCTTGCTGGACACCATGCAGCCTGAGCAGGTGCGGGCGTATCTGTCAGGACTGTTGATTGGCAGTGAGATACGCGAAGCCCACGATATGATGCATGATGCAAACGACAACGTGACGCTGATCGGTACCGACACGCTCATCGAAAAATACCTGATCGCCTTTAAAGCACTAGGCATCTCCGCCAAACCAGCCATAGCAAACGCAACTTATCCGGATGTCACATCCGCCGGTTTCGCTGCGCTGATAAGGCATTTCAATGCCTGACCCGACCCTTGTTTTGCCGTCTCTTCGCCGTCTTTTCGTCAGCTGAATTCAGCCCTCACCAGAGTGTTACACTGTACGCATTGGCAGCACTGCTGTGTTGCACTCAAAGTAACGCTCACCGGCTACGCTCATGGCGAAACTCGACGAACTCGATAAAAAAATCCTGCGTGCGCTCCAACAGGATGCGACGATTTCGATGGATGCACTCGCGAAGAAGATCAATTCTTCAAAAACACCCGTATGGTCGCGTATACAAAAAATGCGTAAGGCGGGCGTGATTGAGCGCCAGGTGGCACTGGTAAATCCATCGGCAATTGGCCTCGAGGAAACTTTCTTCGTCGCCATTAAAACTGATCAGCACGAGCCCGACTGGCTAAAATTGTTTGCAGCCGCCGTCGCGGAAATGCCCGAGATACTCGAGGCCCACCGACTGGCCGGAGACATAGACTACCTGTTAAAGGTACAGGTGCAGAACCCGGCTGACTTTGATCGCTTTTATAAAGAGCTGATCTCGCGTGTGAAAGTACACAACGTCACATCGAGCCTGTCGATGGAGCGTCTGAAAAGCACCACAGTATTGAAAATCTAGCGAGACTGTGCTTTGCCAACCCGTTGATCGTGCACGAACCGTTATTGACGCGCCATTTGCACCAGCGTATCGAGCACCGAGAACATCCCTTTATCGGCAACCGATTCATTGTTTAACATCATGTATTTTCCACCAATCAGCAAAGACGGGGTCGAGGAGACTTCTGCTGCACGCATATCCTGTTCAGCTTTTTTTACCCGGGCCAGATTGTCAGGGGCTTGCATAGCTGCCGCAAGTGCCATTGTACTGATACCGTGCTGACTGAACAGTGGGGCGACCAGTTCTATTTGACGGTCAGGATTTCGCTCCTGCCGCATATCAATAATTTGATCAAATAACGCTTCGTGCAATTGCTCCGGGCGATCAGCGGTTTGACCGACATAATACATGGCCGCATGCAAACGGGTGGCATCATTCCACGCCACCGGTTTGAGTTCAAAAGCAATGTCTTCGGGTGCACTGGCTAGCCAATCTTTGATCCGGGGCTCAAAATCCCGACAGTGCGGGCAGCCGTACCAGAAAAATTCAATCACCGAAACACCGTTGTCAGCGATCTCGAGCGGGGTGCTCAGTTCGCGATAGTGGGTGCCTTCAATCAGTGTTGCCTGCAGGGCAGAAGCTGAGCCCTGACCATCTGGCTGGCGCGTGAAAAACAATGCCAGTAAAACCACACAAATGATCGCTGCCACGATGGCCGCGCCGACAACTAGTCGTTTGTTTTTCACGTCCGTACCTTACTGTCTCTAACCGGTAAGAGCGTCGTGAGTAGTTTACTATCGTGCACGCCCCTGGAACACGTAGTACTCGCTGTAGGAGGAGACCTTATGCGTGTCGAGGATCTTGCGTGCGCGAAACACCCATGATTCGGACTCGTCCAGTTCCAGAGACAGCGTCTCCGACGCCCGCTCAAGAATGCGCGACGTCACCGCTTCGGAATTGACCGAGTTGCTGATCAAAAGTTCAAGCCGACCTTCATAGTCCGGCACGGACAGTCTCGTGATGCCATCCTGACGCGTGATCTGCAGTACCGGTGACGGGTCTTCTGTGATCTCAGCAATGGCCACTTTCTGCTTCGCAGGCAAGCCCAGAAAGTCTTTATCGTCGATCGCGGCCACGGCAAGGTAATAGTCACCCGCAGTCAGCGTCGGTGTATCAATCGCGGGGGTGTCAGTGGATACACTGGCAACACGCTGCGACATCGCTTCATCAGTCGCGAAATCCGCCCGGTATGACTGCGCACCCGCCAACAATTGCCAGGCGATGGCGTCCTCGCTACTGAGTAGTGGCTGCTCTGACGAGCGACTCAATGCGGGCGGGTCAAGCAAATCAACAATCTCCGGCGCTGTTCCGCCCGCCACTGTCAGCCCCTTACCCTTGGGCAGCTCATTGGTTGTGCCCCCGCCCTCGGTCGCTACCAGACCTTTAGTCACACCAATTCGATTAGCGGACTCTTCCAGGTCGACATAGAACGCGGTGCCTCGCACAGCAGCAGATAGAAATGGCGTATCAATAGAAAACTGTACCGGCGGCGCAGTCTCGCTGCGCGGCGTCACCTCACTGCTAACCTGACCCTCTGTCGCCTGCAGCGCGATGATGCACTCGCTTTGGTCCGTGATGCAGTCAATGTCGTTTACGATGATCCGACTGTCCGGTTGGACATGCACGCGCGCGCCACTTTTGAAGGTCAGGCTGATAAATCCATCAGGACCGGTTTGTATGATGTCACCGCGAAAAACCTGCGACCCTCTGGCCGGCGGATTCACCACAAGATCGGTTTGCTTATGGACTACATCACCCTTGACGTAGGCAACGCGACCATGTTGTACCCGGTCCAGATACGGCTTTGGAATCGACAGCGTGGTACCAACGGGCAATACCGCACTCACGCTGGCAATATCATTGTAGGCTGCAATCTGGCTGACAAACTGTGGCAGATCCAGATCTCCGCTTACCACTTGCTCAAGCGACTGTCCGGCCACAATAGTGAGTTTGTGGTCCGACTCGGCGGCCACACACACGTATCCGTATGCCAGCAACGAGGCAACGACTACGGCACATATTTTTGTACGGTACGAGTTCATTATTTCGGTGCGCAAGTCTTCGTTGGTCGCGCCATTAAGGCATCATATGTGCCTTCTAGCGGCCAAATCTCCAGACATCGCGGGCACAGATTCGATGTTATCTGGTTATTTAACAGTAAGACACATAACTTAATGTCATCTAAATATAGTTGCTCCATCAACCAAATACAACCATCCTTTGTTTCGATTATGTTATCTCGGCGACGGGAATGAAAGCTGAATGAGCCATCTGTCGCCCCGAAAGTCGCATGTGCTTTGACTTATTCCAATTACAAACTAACTTTTATTCGGCGATGCCGGTGCGTAATGCTCCGATAATCCACACAACCGGCCCGGGCCGGGTAATCTGAAAAATCACCGTATCCGTTGTTAGTTACTCTGATGGTCCAACACAAAAAAAGCGTACTGGCAACGACCCGTATCAGTCAAAAGATTGGTTCCCTGGTCACCCGTCGGGCGTCACTGAGCGCTACGGCTTCCGAATCCGTTCCTCCCTATTTGATCAGGCTGATTCTGGAAAAAATGCCAGCTCAGGGTGTGATCCTGCTGGACCGGGATATGCGCCCGGTATACGCGAATCAGGCATTGAAAGAACTGCTCGCAGACAGCCAGTTGTCAGATAACTGGCACCAAAGCCTGCACACGGAAGATTCCGTCCATCTGCTCAGCGGACTCGCGATAGCACTGGCGGATAACACACGGTTCCGCACGGAGTGTCGATTAAGCGATTCTGCCGCACTGCCCGCACGCTGGCTGGGGTGCGAAGCACAGCCACTAACCACAGATGACTGCGGCTTCGATGGATGTCTGTGTACGTTTACCGATATCACCGATCAAAGGCTGACCAATGAAAATCTGGTGCAACTGTCTTTATATGATCAACTCACCAAACTGCCTAACAGAAGCCTCCTGCTGCAACGATTGAAACGCGCACTTGCACCAGGTGATGTAACCGATCTCGCGCTGGTATTTATAGACCTCGACGGTTTTAAACTGATCAACGATACACTGGGCCGGGAGCACGGTAATCAGATCATTCAGGAAGTCAGTGCACGGATAAACAACTGTATCGACTCCACCGATTTACTGGCCCGCCTCGGCAGCGATGAGTTTACCGCGATCATCGAAAACAACCTGGCTCCACAAAGGGCGGCAGAAATTTCAGAAATGATGATCCAGGCGATCGAAAAACCGTTTCTGGTACGAGAAGAGTCAGTCTATATCTCTGCCAGTGTCGGTATTGCAGTAGCCAAACCGGGTGTAAGCGCCGACCGCTTGTTACAGCAGGCAGATGTAGCGATGTACAATGCCAAAAAGCTCAAAGGTAATGCTGTTCAATACCATAGCCATAAGCTCACCGCACAAAACCGGGCCAAGCTATTAATGGGAAGCCATTTACATTGTGCGTTGGAGCGCAATGAATTTAGGGTCTTTTATCAGCCCCAACTGGATATTATAAGCAACAAAATCTGCGGATCTGAGGCGCTGCTGCGCTGGAAAAATCCGCAGCTCGGATCAATATCCCCAAGCATATTCGTACCGCTACTGGAAGAGCGGGGTCTCATCGTCCATGTCGGGGAATGGGTACTGTCCGAGGCCTGTCATAATCAGGCGCGCTGGCATCGTGACTACCCAGGCGCAAAAACCACCGTATCGGTCAATGTCTCCAGTCTTCAATTGCATGACCGACACTTCCTGAACAAACTCAAACGTATTCTCAAATCATCCGGACTGGCGCCCCAGTACCTTGTGCTGGAGATCACCGAAACTATTTTACTTGATGAGTTTGTCAGTGAGTGTCGCTTGTTGCATGAAATCAGCGCACTCGGCGTGAAGATCGCACTGGATGATTTCGGTACCGGTTACGGCTCTTTTTCCTACTTAAAGAAACACCCGATAGACCACATCAAGATTGATCGTTCTTTTGTCGACAATCTATTCAATTGCGAGGAAAACAAGGCCATCACTACTTCGATTATTGACCTCTCCCACCAGCTCGGAAAGACCGTGATCGCAGAAGGCGTAGACAGCCAGGACGAACTGGATTTCCTTATGCTGAGAGGATGCGACATATATCAGGGTTTCTATACCTCCAAAGCTATTCCATCCACTGAATTCGCCGAAAAGTTTCTCTTTGACGGCACGTCCGGACCCGCAATTTAGGTAGCCGGAATATCATCCCGCACGGTGAGGTTTACCCGCTGTGCTAAATAAATCAGTCTGCGATCTTCAGTAACGCTGCCTCATCCAGCTCCCGACGCCTTACCTTCAGATAGGCCACCCGGTCCTCCTCCACCACTGAAACCTCCGCAACACCGGCCACTTCAGCAATCCGGCTTTCAATTTCTGCAGCAGAAAGGTTCATTGACCCGAGCTTAATCTGATAAGACGACAGGCGCTGAGGCTCCTGCATCTTTGCTGTCGTCGCTAACCAGCACAAACACAGCCCCCCCAAAATGACATGGGCGTATAGCAAACCCACATGTCCGACCATCCAGCCACCGAGTACGCCCCCCAGAAACGCACCAATAAACTGACTACTCGAATACACACCCATAGCGCTGCCGCGTGCGCCCACCGGGGCAACACGCGACACCAGCGTCGGCAACATTGCTTCAAGCACGTTAACAAAACCGAAGAACAAGCCGAGAGATACCACCACCGTCCACCATTGGCTTCCGCTGAAACCAACCAGTAACTCTGACACCCCCAGCCCGGCAATCGCGATAACGAACGTCCACCTGACACTTTTTTCGCTGAAGCCAATCAACGGCACGAGAATAACCAGTGACAACACGCAGGACGCCAGGTAGATCTGCCAGTGTGACGACGCTGCAAACTCGCGATTGATTAAACCCAGCGGCACGCAGACAAAGGTCGCCGTAATCACCAGGTGAAGAATAAGGATACTGATGTCGAGTCGCTGTAACGCGCGATTAGCAAACACCATTTTCAGTTGCTTGCCTGAGGCGGAAAAGTCGAGGTTGCGGGTACTGGACACAGGATCGGGAACGACAAATTTCACCAGCAAACCGGACCCGATACCACCGACCGCAATAATCAAAAAAATACCTTTCAGCCCCACACCGCTCATCAGTAACGGTCCAATCATGATCGACAAAATGAACGACAGGCCGATGGAAGCACCGATTATCGCCATCATCTTGGTACGCTGATGATCCCGTGAAAGATCGGCGGCAAGTGCCATGATTGCAGCTGAGATAGCCCCTGCCCCCTGCAGGGCCCGACCCACAATAACCTGCCCGATAGAGTCGGCAGCGGCCGCTATCAGACTGCCGATCACCATCAGTGCCAGTCCAAAGTAAATCACACGCTTGCGACCGTACCGGTCGGATAACAGCCCGAACGGGATCTGCAGGACAGCCTGACAAAGGCCGTATATGCCAAGCGCCAGTCCAATGAGCAATGGCGTTGCCCCTTGCAGATCCTGGCCAAGCACGCTCATTACCGGCAGCAGTAAGAAAAGGCCCATCATGCGAGCCGCATACACCAGGCACAAAGAAACTGCCGCGCGTTGTTCAAGAGGAGTAAATGTTGCCAAAGATTATCCAGCTAGCCTGCATTATTCACGGAGAGATTTAACATTCGACCCGGTTAAATGACTATCACGCGTTTGCACAGCCAGTGTCTCACGTGCGATTTAACGGTCTGGTTCAACTTCCACTGACGTTAACGGTCGCCGGCTAATACGCGCTCAGGCATCCCTGTTGGGACACAAACGGGCAATCAGCAGAAATAACTTAGGAGACAATACCGGCCGGTAACAGTTCCGGTATAGTAGCCGAAAGCGGCAGAAAACGCAGCAACAGCCCCCTGTCTCAACGATGATACAACCGACCATATCAGTGCATGGATAATATCCGGATCCGCGGTGCCCGCACGCACAACCTGAAAAATATTGATATCGATCTCCCGCGCGACAAGCTGATCGTTATCACCGGTTTATCCGGATCGGGAAAGTCGTCCCTTGCGTTCGACACCATATTCGCAGAGGGACAGCGCCGCTATGTGGAATCGTTGTCCGCCTATGCCCGGCAATTTTTGTCGGTCATGGACAAGCCGGATGTCGACACGATCGAGGGCTTGTCTCCGGCGATCGCGATAGAACAGAAATCGACGAGTCACAATCCCCGCTCAACCGTCGGCACTATCACCGAAATTCACGACTATCTGCGCCTGCTGTTCGCACGAGTCGGCACACCTCGATGCCCGCAACACGATATCGACCTCAACGCACAAACCGTTTCGCAAATGGCGGAGCAGATCTTGTCGATTCCCAACGGTACCCGGGTAATGTTGCTTGCCCCGTTGGTAATGGGCCGCAAAGGCGAACATACCCAATTGTTTGCCGAGCTTCGCTCCAAGGGTTACCTGCGGGTCAGAGTGGATGGCGAGGTATATCCGCTCGATGACAGCATCAACCTCGATGCCAGGAAAAAGCATACAATCGAAGTCGTCGTTGACCGCTTCAGTATCAAGGAGGATCTGCGTCTGCGGCTCGCGGAATCATTGGAAACCTCACTCGCCCTGGCGGACGGTCTGGCGATTCTGGCACCGCTTGCCGCGGACGATGAAACCTTTCAGGAACGACTGTTTTCAAGCCGTTATTCGTGCCCGAAGTGTGACCACTCATTGCCGGAGCTCTCGCCGCGACTCTTCTCGTTTAACGGCCCGCAGGGGGCCTGCGAGGTGTGCGATGGGCTGGGAGGTGATCAGTTCATTGACGAAGACAAACTCATTGCCAATCCTGAAAAGAGTCTGGCCGACGGCGCCATCAGTGGCTGGGACAAACGCAATTCGTTTTTCTTTCAAATTGTCGAGTCACTGGCCGCACACTACGAGTTCGACATCGACAAGCCATTTAACAAACTTGCAAAAAAACACCGCGATATCATTCTGCATGGCAGCGGTAAAGAGGCGATTCAATTTAAGCATCGTACCGCCAAAGGCAGAACACGCACCCGAAAGCACAAATTTGAAGGCGTGCTTAATACACTGCAGCGACGCTACAAAAATACCGAATCAAGTGCCGTAAGAAACGAGATTTCCAAATACCTTTCGACTCGCCCCTGTGAGACTTGCCACGGTTCACGCCTGAATGAAACTGCGCGTAGTGTTTATGTAAACGACATTTCTATCGATACGATAACAGCAATGTCCATCGCCGACGCAAGCCAGTTATTTGAAAATCTCGGTCTTGAAGGTAACAAGCTCGAAATAGGCGAAAAGATCCTGATTGAAATCAATCAGCGACTGCAGTTCCTGATAAACGTCGGGCTGAACTATCTGTCGCTCGACAGACGCGCCACCACCTTATCCGGGGGCGAGTCACAACGCATTCGACTCGCCAGCCAGATCGGCGCGGGACTGATGGGGGTACTCTACGTGCTCGACGAGCCTTCCATTGGCCTGCACCAGCGCGACAACGATAAACTGCTCGATACCCTGACGTATCTGCGGGATCTGGGCAATACCGTACTGGTGGTAGAACACGACGAAGACGCCATTCGCAAAGCCGACTACGTGGTCGATATCGGCCCCGGTGCCGGTCAGGCGGGAGGCAACATTGTCGCTCAGGGTCACCCGGATGAATTAATAAACAATACAGCCTCGCTGACCGCAGACTATCTCTCCGGCCGTAAGTCTATCGACATACCCACCCGCACACCGGCGGATGACGACAAGCTGCTTACCATCAAAAAAGCGAGCGGTAACAACCTCAAAGAAGTCAGCGTAGACATACCGGTGGGACTATTCACCTGTGTCACCGGGGTCTCCGGATCTGGTAAATCCACCTTGATTAACGACACGCTGTACCGGTTCGCGGCACAGCAACTCAACCGCGCCAGTACGCAACCCGCACCGGTAGAAACCGTAGCCGGCCTTGAACATATTGACCGCATTGTGGAAATCGATCAAACACCGATTGGTCGCACACCGCGCTCAAACCCGGCGACCTACGTCGGCATTTTTTCACTGGTAAGAGACCTCTTTGCCGCCACACAGGAGGCGCGATCGCGCGGCTATAAACCCGGCAGATTCAGCTTCAACGTCAAAGGTGGACGTTGTGAAGCTTGCCAGGGAGACGGCCTGATCAGAGTGGAGATGCATTTTCTCCCCGATGTTTACGTCATTTGTGACGTATGTGCCGGCAAGCGCTATGGCAGGGAAACGCTAGACATAAAGTACAAGGGTAAGGATATTGCCGAGGTACTGGACATGACCGTCGAGGAGGCTTGCGAATTTTTCAAACCGGTACCGGCCATAGCAAAAAAACTAATCACACTTCAGGATGTCGGACTGTCGTACATCACACTGGGGCAGTCGGCCACCACGTTGTCCGGCGGCGAAGCTCAGCGGATCAAACTATCCCGGGAGTTGTCCAAACGTGATACCGGACAAACCTTGTACATTCTTGATGAACCAACGACAGGCTTACACTTTTACGACATTAGCCAGTTGCTTGGTGTGTTGCACAGCCTGCGCGATCGCGGCAACACGATCGTGGTCATTGAACACAACCTCGATGTCATCAAGGCCAGTGACTGGATCATCGATCTGGGACCGGATGGCGGCGACGGCGGCGGCACCATCGTTGCCACCGGCACACCGGAACAAGTCGCCAGTGATAACGCTTCAGCGACCGGCTTTTACTTAAAGCGTTTCTTCGCGAACAAAAAACGCAGCGGGAAAAAGAAGCGTCGCGCTAAAACGGCGGTGAGCAAAGCGGTCTGATCTCGAGCCACGTTTTATCGCACCGGCAGAGACACGCATAAGCATAAAAAAAGGCCCCTCGGGGCCTTTAGTCACTTCGGTTGACTGTTGTTTTAATCGTCAGCGCCGACAGTTGCTTCTGATTTCTCAACAAATTCGATAATCGCCATCGGCGCTTTGTCGCCTTCACGGAACCCGCACTTGAGAATACGTGTGTAACCGCCGGGGCGCTCTTTAAAGCGCGGTCCAATTTCGCCGAACAACTTGCCTACCGCTTCTTTATCGCGCAGGCGGCTGAAGGCAAGTCTCCGGTTCGCGACGCTGTCGTCACCAGCCAAAGTCACCAGTGGCTCTACCACACGGCGCAATTCTTTTGCCTTCGGCAATGTCGTTTTTATTGCTTCATGGTTCAGCAGTGAACTCGCCATGTTCTTGTACATGGCTTTTCGATGACTGCTGTTTCTGTTTAGCTTTCGGCCGCTTTTGCCGTGTCGCATCTCACTTACCCTTTATTATTTGCGCCGATATCGATCGACAGCAATTATTTCTTCAAACCTTCGCGCGGCCGAGCCAGCTCAGGTGGTGGCCAGTTCTCAAGTCGCATACCGAGAGACAACGCCTGCTGAGCAAGCACGTCCTTGATTTCAGTCAGTGACTTTTTACCGAGGTTGGGTGTCTTGAGGAGTTCCACCTCAGTACGCTGAATCAGGTCACCGATGTAGTAGATATTTTCTGCCTTCAGACAATTAGCAGAGCGTACTGTCAGCTCCAGATCGTCTACCGGACGCAGCAAAATAGGGTCGATATCAGACGTTGTTTCATCGACCTTTTCTTCGCCGGCTTCGGCTTCCAGCTCAACAAAAACAGCCAGCTGTTCCTGCAGGATGGTGGCCGCCTTGCGGATCGCCTCCTCCGGATCGATAGTGCCGTTGGTTTCCAGATCAATAATCAGCTTGTCGAGATCGGTACGCTGCTCGACACGCGCACTTTCAACGTTATAGGCAACCTTCGAAATCGGGCTGAAAGACGCATCAAGCTGCAGCGCACCGATGGGGCGGTTCTCCCCTTCAGCTACCGTCCGCTGCGTTGCCGGCTCATAACCCCGCCCAGCGCGCGCCTTCATCGTAATTGAGATTTCACCGTTCTTAGTCAGATTACAAATAATCTTTTCGGGGTTTTTAATCTCGACATCGTGATCTACGGTAATGTCCGCCGCAGTGACCACACCGGGTCCGCGCTTCTTCAGTGTCAGGTTTGCTTCCTCTTTGGCGTGGAGAATAATCGCCACTTCCTTGAGATTCAGCAGAATATCCAGCACGTCTTCCTGTACGCCTTCAATGGTTGTGTACTCGTGCAGCACACCTTCGATTTCGGCTTCGACCACAGCCGCACCGGGCATGGAAGATAATAAAATGCGGCGTAACGCATTGCCGAGCGTGTGCCCGAACCCCCTCTCGAGTGGTTCCAGCGTCACTTTCGCATGGCAGTCGTTCACTGCCGACACATCGACTATACGCGGCTTTAAAAATTCAGATTGCATCGCACCCATGAGCTTTTCTCTTTACTTAGAGTAGAGTTCCACAACGAGAGATTCGTTGATCTCCGCCGGCAAATCGCTTCGGTCCGGTAGGGATTTTAGAACACCTTCCATTTTTTTCTCGTCTACTTCCATCCAGCCGGGAATGGTCCGTTGTTTCGCCAGTTGCAGCGCATCAGTGATGCGGGCCTGTTTCTTGGCGCGCTCGCGAACACCGACCACCTGATTCGGCTTCACTTGGTAGGAGGCAATATTGACGATCTGACCATCTACGGTAATCGCCTTGTGAGCAACCAGCTGTCGAGCCTCGGCACGTGTGGAACCAAAGCCCATACGATACACGACATTATCGAGCCGACCTTCCAGCAGACCAAGCAGGTTCTCACCGGTGGAACCTTTGATACGCGCCGCTTCCTTGTAGTAGTTGCGGAACTGACGCTCGAGGACACCGTACATCCGACGCAGTTTTTGTTTTTCACGCAGTTGCAGTGCGTAATCCGTCAGGCGCGCCCGCTTGGCACCCTGTTGCCCGGGAGGCGTATCCGCCTTACATTTTGAATCGAGCGGTCGCAATCCTGACTTAAGGTACAGGTCAGTGCCTTCGCGACGACTTAGCTTACATTTTGGACCAATATATCTCGCCACTTTAATCTGCTCCCGTTAAACGCGGCGGCGCTTGGGTGGACGACAGCCGTTATGGGGAATCGGCGTCACATCCACAATATTTGAAATTTTAAAACCCACTGCATTCAGTGAGCGAACTGCCGAGTCACGTCCCGGACCGGGGCCCTTCACTTTAACGTCAAGGTTCTTCATACCGTATTCCAGCGCAACCGTACCAGCCCGTTCAGCGGCAACCTGGGCGGCAAAAGGTGTGCTCTTGCGCGAACCGCGAAAGCCAGAGCCACCCGCTGTTGCCCATGCCAGTGCATTACCCTGACGGTCGGTAATCATCACGATCGTGTTGTTAAATGAGGCATGGATATGTGCAATGCCGTCAGTCACTACGCGATTCGGTTTCTTTTTTGTCGATTTCTGAGCCATTCGCTTATCTCTTGATCGGGCGGCGCGGCCCTTTGCGGGTTCTCGCGTTGGTCTGCGTGCGCTGGCCGCGCATTGGCAGTCCGCGGCGATGTCGGATGCCGCGATAACTGCCCAGATCCATCAGGCGCTTGATATTCATGCTGATGTCCCGGCGAAGATCACCCTCTACTGTGATTTTGCCGACCTGCGTACGCAGATCTTCGACCTGCGACTCGGCAAGATCCTTAACCTTGGTTGTCGGGTCGATGCCTGCATCGACACACAACTTATACGCTGTGGTACGACCTACGCCGTAGATAGATGTCAGTGCCACCCACGTGTGCTTATTTACAGGGATGTTGATTCCAGCAATACGTGCCATCTCAAACGCCGCCTCTAATCCGGTTTGCCATTACTCTTTAGCCTTGTCTTTGCTTGTGCCGCGGATCTGCCGTGCATATCACGCGAATCACACCATGCCGCTTGATGACCTTGCACTGGCGGCAGATTTTTTTTACTGATGCTCTTACTTTCATGTTGCACCTGTTGCCGTCGCGAATGCCATCGCGACTTTCAATTAACTTTTACCCGGCTTCGGCCGGGAGCCTTTCAGATTGGCCTTTTTCACCAGACTGTCGTACTGGTTGCTCATCATGTGAGCCTGTGTCTGAGCAATAAAGTCCATGATCACAACCACAATAATCAGCAGCGATGTACCACCAAAGTAGAACGGTACGTTCCACCACAAAATCAGGAATTCCGGCAGCAAACAGACCAGCGTAATGTATATCGCACCGACCAGCGTCAGCCGTGTCAGTACGCCATCAATGTAACGTGCGGTCTGCTCTCCGGGGCGAATACCCGGTATGAAGGCACCGGAACGCTTAAGATTGTCTGCCGTTTCCCGCGCGTTAAAAACCAGCGAGGTGTAGAAAAAGCAGAAAAATATAATAGCTGCCGCATAAAACAGTACATATAAAGGCTGCCCCGGCTGCAGCGTCGAGACAATGTTCTGCAACCAGGTCATCTGGGTGGCACTGGACGCGAAGTCACCCATAGTCGCCGGAAAAAGAATAATGCTGGATGCAAAGATCGGTGGTATTACACCCGCCATATTCAGCTTGAGAGGCAGATGACTCTGCTGCCCGGCAAACATTTTACGCCCTTGTTGCCGTTTCGCATAGTTGACCGTAATCCTCCTCTGACCGCGTTCCACAAAAATCACAAACGCTGTTACCGCCACCGTCAGCAGCACCAGTATCAGCACGATCAGGGAAGAAAGCTCACCCGTCCGAGCCAGTTCAAGCGTGCCACCAATCGCAGCGGGCAGACCCGACACGATCCCTGCAAAAATCAGAATAGAGATGCCGTTACCGATGCCTCTTTCAGTAACCTGTTCCCCAAGCCACATCAAGAACATCGTACCGGTGACCAGTGTCACAGCGCCGGTCAGTACAAAGCCCAGTCCGCCGAGGTACACCAGTGGCGCACCTGCGGCCTGCTGCGACTGCAATGCGATGCACACACCAACCGCCTGCACAGTGGCCAATACCAGAGTGCCGTATCGCGTGTACTTGGTAATCACCTTGCGACCGCTCTCACCTTCCTTGCGCAGCTGTTCCAGCGAGGGCACCACGTGAGTCAGCAGTTGCATGATGATGGAGGCCGAAATGTAGGGCATCACACCAAGTGCAAACAGCGACATCCGGCTCAGCGCACCACCGCCGAACATGTTAAACATGTCCAGGATGCCGCCACGCTGTTGCTCGAACAGCGCCGCCATGACCCGCGGATCCACACCTGGAATAGTGATATGCGCACCAATACGAAAAATGACCAGTGCGAGCAGCACGAACAACAAGCGCTGCCGAAGCTCGGCCGACTTGCCTATTCCACCAATTGATTGTGCCGCTGTCGCCATCGCTGTTATGCCCCGACGCTACCGCCAGCCTGCTCGATTGCTCGAGCGGCACCGGCAGTGGCAACCACACCATTAAGTGTCACAGCCTTGTTTATTTCGCCGGACAAGATCACCTTCGCTTTCTTGGTCTGCGACGGAACAATACCCGCCTGCTTCAACGAATCGAGCGTCACTTCCCCATCGATTCCCGCCAGCTCGGACAATCGCACCTCGGCGACAAACCGACCTTTGCGCGACTTGAAGCCGAACTTGGGTAAACGCCGCTGGATAGGCATCTGACCGCCTTCAAAGCCGACCTTGTGGTATCCACCTGACCGGGAGTGCTGACCTTTGTGGCCGCGCCCGCAGGTTTTGCCCAGGCCGGAACCAATACCGCGTCCCACACGCTTTGCAGCTGGCTTGCTGCCGGCGGCAGGCTTTAGATCATTGAGATGCATCAGGACTGCTCCTCTACACGCACCATATACTGGATCTGGTTAATCATGCCTCGATTCTCCGGCGTATCGAGCACCTCAACAGTGTGGTGCATACGACGCAGACCGAGTCCGCGAGCGCAGGCCTGGTGCTTTTTCAAACGCCCGTTGGCACTGCGAACCTGTGTCACTTTGAGTTTACCAGCCATCGTTAACTCGCTATCTCTTCAACCGATTTGCCGCGCTTGGCAGCAACGCTCGCGGGCGATTGCATGTGCACGAGCCCCTCGATGGTTGCGCGAACCACATTAATCGGATTGTTTGAACCGTTGATCTTCGCCAGTACGTTGCGCACACCAACCGCTTCGAAAACAGCGCGCATCGGTCCACCGGCAATAATGCCTGTACCTTCAGAAGCCGGCTGCATGTACACCTTGGCAGCGCCGTGGCGACCATTCAGGGCGTACTGCAACGTGCCGTCTTTCAAATTCACCCGCACCATATTCTTGCGCGCTTTTTCCATCGCCTTTTGAATAGCGACGGGTACCTCACGGGCTTTGCCGTAACCGAACCCGACACGGCCCTCGCCATCGCCGACGACCGTCAGTGCGGTAAAACCGAACTGGCGACCACCTTTGATCACTTTAGCCACACGGTTGACGGCAACCAGCTTTTCGATGAGTCCGTCAGCGCTTTGATTTGAGTCTTGTGCTGCCATTAGTGATCCGTTAGAACTTTAAACCGGCTTCGCGCGCGGCGTCTGCCAGCGCTTGCACTCTGCCGTGATATTGAAAACCGGAGCGGTCGAAAGCGACCTCCGAGATGCCCTTCGCGGTAGCGCGTTCGGCAATCGCCTTGCCGACGGCCGCTGCCGCTTCCGCATTACCCGTGTACTTGAGGCCGGCGACGATGTCCTTCTGCTGCGTGGTCGCGTTGGCTACCACTTTGCCTTCTACGTCGATGACCTGCGCATACATGTGCCGTGCAGTACGATGAACGCTAAGACGCGGGGCACGAAGCTCGCGGATCTTCGCGCGAGTGCGTCTGGCACGACGCAGTCTGCTCTGCTTTTTATCGAGGTTCATATTATTTCTTCTTCGCTTCTTTCATCACCACGTACTCATCGACGTAGCGCACGCCCTTACCCTTGTAAGGCTCAGGCGGGCGATAGGATCTGATATCTGCAGCCACCTGGCCGACCACCTGCTTGTCCATTCCGCTGACTACGATTTCTGTCTGCGATGGAGTTTCCACCGTAATCCCTGCTGGTACATCGTGCACCACCGGATGGGAGAACCCGAGAGACAAGTTTACCTTGTCCCCCTGTGCCTGGGCACGATAACCAACGCCGCGCAACTCGAGCTTCTTTTGAAACCCTGTGTTCACACCGGTGACCACATTATTAAGCAGTGCGCGCATTGTGCCTGCCATAGCAACCGACTTCTTCTCAGCGTCAACCGCGGCGACTTTGAGCTCACCGTCTTCCATGGAGACGTTAACAAGCTCGTTCAATTCCATCTCAAGGTTACCCTTCGGGCCCTTCGCCGACACCTTGCGTCCACTGACGTCGACTGTGACGCCACCTGGAATCGCAACAGGACTACTAGCAACTCTAGACATGATAAACCCCTATGATACGTAGCAGAGGACTTCGCCGCCCTCGCCCGCCTGCCTGGCTTTGCTGTCAGCCATTACACCCTTTGAGGTGGAGATAATGGCGACACCGAGCCCACCCAGTACCTGCGGCAGCTCGTTCTTGTTTTTGTAAATACGAAGTCCGGGCCGGCTGACTCGTTGAATCTTGCTGATGACCGGTGCATTGTCGAAATACTTGAGTGTCACGGTAAGCTCAGGCTTGCCACCCAGATCAGCTACCTCAAAACCGGTGATGTAACCTTCGTCCTTCAGCACTTCGGCAATCTTGGTCTTAGCCTTGGAAGATGGCATGGCAACCGATACCTTCCGCGCCTGCTGGCCGTTGCGAATGCGGGTCAACATGTCCGCAATTGGATCTGACATACTCATAATAGTTACCAACTCGCCTTGGACAAACCAGGCACATCACCGCGCATAGCAGCCTCGCGAAGCTTGTTCCTGGACAATCCGAATTTTCGATAGTAGCCGTGTGGACGACCAGTGACACGGCACCGATTACGACCACGGGTTTTGCTGGAGTCACGCGGCAACTGCTGTAACCGTCGGGAAGCTTCCATTTTCTCGTCGTAATCCGCTTCCTCGCTTTTCAGCACATCGCGGAGCTTCTGACGCCTGGCCTCGTATCGTTCCGCGAGTTTGGTTCGCTTCAGCTCGCGCGCGACCATTGATTTTTTTGCCATGTTATTGCCTAAATGGAAAGTTGAAGCTCTTCAGCAGAGCTCTTGCTTCATCATCGGTTTTAGCCGACGTCGTGAAAGTGATATCCAACCCGCGAATCGCATCGATCTTGTCGTAGTCGATTTCGGGAAAAATAATCTGTTCTTTCACACCCATTGAATAGTTGCCGCGCCCATCAAACGCTTTCGCACTCATGCCGCGAAAGTCTCTGATGCGGGGAATCGCGATAGTGATCAGACGATCGAGAAATTCGTACATTCTCTGGCGGCGCAAAGTGACCTTGACACCGATCGGCATATCGTCGCGAATTTTAAACCCTGCGATTGACTTGCGTGCCAGTGTAACAACAGGCTTCTGACCGGTAATTTCAGTCAGGTTTTCTGTTGCTTTTTCTATGATCTTTTTATCGCCCACGGCCTCGCCGATACCCATATTCAGGGTAATCTTCTGCAACCGCGGCACTTCCATCGCACTCTTGTAGCCGAACTCGGTGGTGAGCGCAGGTACGATAGATTCTTTGTAAGTTTGTTCCAACCTGGTCATTACAATATACCGTCGCTAGACGGTCTCACCGTTAGATTTAAAAATGCGAACCTTTTTGCCATCTTCAAGCACCTTGAAGCCGACACGTTCGCCCTTGCCACTGGCTGGGTTGAAAACCATCAGGTTCGACAGATCGATTGGCATTTCCTTGTCTATAATGCCACCGGTCACCCCGGTATTCGGGTTCCCTTTCTGATGCTTTTTCACCACGTTAACGCCATCGACAATGGCATGGTCACCAAGCACTTCACGCACAGTGCCGCGTCTGCCTTTGTCTTTACCGGTAGTGACCATCACATCGTCACCCTTAATTATCTTTCTCATTTCGCTTGTCTCTTAAGCCGCCAGCTCACCTAGAGCACTTCCGGTGCGAGCGATACGATCTTCATAAACTTTTCGTTTCTCAATTCGCGAGTCACTGGTCCGAATATGCGCGTGCCAATAGGCTCGAGCTTCGCGTTCAGCAGCACCGCAGCATTGCCGTCAAAACGGATGGAAGAACCATCAGCGCGCCTAATGCCCTTACGAGTTCTCACCACAACGGCGTTATACACCTCGCCCTTCTTGACCTTGCCGCGAGGAATGGCATCTTTAATGCTGACTTTTATCACATCGCCGACGCGTGCATATCGACGACGTGAGCCGCCGAGCACTTTGATGCACTGAACGCTCTTTGCGCCGCTGTTGTCTGCAGCATTTAAAACGGATTGCATCTGTATCATTGTTTTCTACCCTTGCTGCTCACCGACGCCCTAGACGGCTTTGGTAAGGATCTCGTCCAGTGTCCAGGACTTGCTTTTAGAAATAGGACGACACGACTTAATGCGAACCACATCGCCAATGCCGGCTTCGTTGTTTTCGTCGTGGAACTTGTACTTGGTCGACCGGGTGATAAATTTGCCATACATCGGATGCCGAACACGACGTTCAATCAGTACAGTGCCCGACTTTTCCATTTTGTCGCTGACAACACGACCGGTCAGTGTGCGCTGCAGCGCTACGCCTTTCTTGTCACTCACGCCGGCTTCACTCATGACGCTTCACCGGTAGTTTCTTGTTTTTTCTGTGCTATCACGGTTTTCACACGCGCTATGTTCCGACGAGCCAATTTAAAAAGGTGGGGACGAACCATCTGCCCACTACCCATAGCCATACGGAGATTAAATTGTTCTTTACGCAGTGACACGAGCTCCTGCTCTAGCTCTGCGACATTTTTTGCAACAAGGTCAGACGCTTTCATCAGGCAACCGTCCTAATAACAAAACTGGTTTGGACAGGAAGTTTGGCTGCCGCCCGCGCAAACGCTTCGCGCGCGATTTCTTCGGAAACCCCTTCCATCTCATACAACACACGACCAGGCTGGATCTTAGCCACCCAATACTCCACATTACCCTTACCTTTACCCATTCGCACTTCGATAGGCTTCTTGGTGACAGGCGTGTCAGGGAATATGCGAATCCAGATCTTTCCGCCGCGCTTGATGTGACGCGTCATTGCACGTCGGGCAGATTCGATCTGCCGCGCCGTGATTCTTCCGCGACCGACGGCCTTCAATCCGTACTCGCCAAAACTGACCTTGTTGCCAGACTGAGCGAGCCCGCGATTACGACCCTTATGCTGTTTTCTAAACTTGGTTCTTTTCGGCTGTAACATAATGACATCCGTTAGGCTGTGGCAGCCTGATTTGAGGCTTCGCCACCACGCACCTCATCAAAATCGAAAATCTCGCCCTTGCAAATCCAGACTTTGATACCGATCACGCCGTAAGTGGTATGCGCTTCGGCAACACCGTAATCAATATCTGCTCGCAGTGTGTGCAGGGGCACCTGTCCGTCGTGGTACCACTCACGCCGCGCGATCTCGGCGCCGTTCAATCGACCAGACACAGAAATCTTCACACCATTCGCTCCCAGGCGCATAGTATTTGTCAGTACGCGCTTCATCGCACGTCGAAACATCACACGTCGTTCCAGCTGCTGCGCCACACCCTCGGCAACCAGTTGTGCATCGAGTTCGGGCTTGCGAATCTCAGACACATTCACTTTCACGTTGTTGATATTCATGTTGAGCATCGGCGCGATAACACGACGAATCTTTTCAACGTCCTCACCTTTTTTCCCGATAACGATACCCGGGCGTGCAGTGTGTACAGTGATTACCACGGCTCGTGCCGGTCGATCTATCTGGATGCGGCTGACAGACGCGTGCGCAAGCTTTTTCTTGAGATACTTGCGTACCGCCATGTCTTCATTCAGGTAGTTGGCGTAATCCTTGGAATTTGCATACCAGGTGGAATTCCAATCTGCCGAGATACCAAGGCGAATACCAATCGGGTGGACTTTCTGGCCCATGATTAACTGTCTCCCACTACAACGGTAATGTGGCTGGAACGCTTTAAAATGCGGTTGGCGCGGCCCTTCGCTCGCGCTCGTATACGCTTCATGGTCGGTCCTTCGTCAACCATAACTTCACACACTTTCAGCTCGTCAATATCAGCGCCATCGTTGTGCTCTGCATTCGCCAGGGCAGAGTCGAGTACGCCTTTCATCAAACTGGCCGCCTTCTTGTTGCTGAAGGCCAGGATTTCCAGCGCCTTCTCGACTTCCAGGCCTCGTATCTGATCAGCGACCAGTCGAACCTTTTGCGCCGAGATGCGCGCATGCCGTAATTTTGCTCTTGTTTTCATCTATCGAGCCTTTTTATCTGCCACGTGACCCTTGTAGGTACGGGTCAGGGCAAACTCGCCAAGCTTGTGTCCCACCATGTTCTCGCTGATCAACACAGGGACATGCTGCCGCCCGTTATGAACCGCAATGGTCAAAGACACCATTTCCGGACTGATCATGGAACGACGTGACCAGGTCTTGATGGGTTTTTTACTATTCGAGGCAATCGCTTCATCGACCTTTTTAACCAGGTGATGATCGATGAATGGGCCTTTTTTGAGAGATCGCGCCACAGTATCAGCTCACTTATTTGTTCTTGCGACGACGAACAATCAAGTTGTTCGTGCGCTTGTTTGAACGGGTTTTATAACCTTTGGTTGGCACGCCCCACGGACTGACCGGATGGCGACCACCCGAGGTTCTGCCTTCACCACCACCATGCGGATGGTCGACCGGATTCATGGCCACACCTCTAACGGTTGGCCTGACACCGCGCCAGCGTTTTGCACCGGCCTTACCAAGCTTTCGCAGTGAATGTTCACCGTTGCTGACCTCGCCTACCGTCGCACGGCAGTCAAGCAACACCTTGCGCATCTCGCCGGAGCGCATACGCAGTGTGGCGTATGTACCTTCGCGCGCCACGAACTGAGCAGACGCTCCTGCACTGCGCGCCATTTGCGCACCCTTACCCGGCTTGAGCTCTATGCAGTGCACAGTGCTACCCACTGGTATGTTGGAAAGTGGCAGCGAGTTGCCATCCTTAATCGGTGCTTCACGCCCTGACAGCACCTTGTCACCCACCGCCAGTTTGTTCGCAGCGATTATGTAGGCACGCTCGCCATCAGCATATTTTAGCAACGCGATATGCGCAGTGCGATTCGGATCGTATTCGATACGTTCGACAACCGCCGGTATGCCGTCTTTACGGCGTTTGAAATCAACAATGCGATAACGCTGCTTATGACCGCCACCACGATGCCGCACCGTAATACGCCCGGCAGAGTTTCGCCCACCCGAGCGACTCTTTTTGGCGACCAGCGGTTCGTACGGACCACCTTTATGCAGATCGCTATCAACGACCTTGACCTGAAAACGACGGCCCGGTGAAGTTGGTTTGGTTTTATGTAATGCCATGGTTCTCGCTCAGTACCTAGCTTTCCAGCCCCATGTAGTCGATGTCCTGCCCTTCGGCAAGTCGAACCACCGCCTTGCGGGTATCGGCACGCTTGCCGATGCGAACGCCATGGCGCTTAACTTTGCCGCGGCTGTTGGAGATCTGCACCGCCGTCACTTTCACATCAAAGATTTTTTCAACCGCTCGCTTCACTTCAAGCTTGGTCGCATCGGGCGCGACGGTAAAGGTGTGCCGCCCATAGAGCTCCGCATCAGTCGCAGTTTTCTCCGACACGAGCGGCGCAACAAGCACGCTGTACATGCGCTCTTCGTTCACGACAATCGCTCCTCAATTTGCTTGACCGCCGCCTCGGTTACCACGACCTGCTGGTGCTTGAGCATCAACCACGGATTAATGCCCTGCACATCAGTTGTAGTGACCTGCGGAAAATTTCGACCCGCGAGATACAGGTTGTCGTTCACACCGACGTCGATGATCAGCACGTCAGCCACATCCCAACCCTTCAACACCTCACGCAATTGCTTAGCCTTCGGTTCGGACACAGGCACTGAGTCGACCACTGTCAGCCGTTCGCTGCGAGCCAGCTCTGAGAACACTGAGCGCATCGCCGCGCGATACATTTTCTTATTCACTTTCTTGCTGTAATCGCGCTTTGAAGAGGCAAATGTCACCCCACCCGCGCGCCAGATCGGGCTGCGGATCGTACCCGCTCGGGCCCGACCAGTGCCCTTCTGCCGCCACGGCTTCGCACCGCCACCACTCACAGCTGAACGGTTTTTCTGGGCACTGTTGCCCGAGCGCGCCGCCGCCAGGTACGAAGTGACGACCTGATGCACCAGCGTTTCGTTATAGGGCGCAGCGAATACGGCATCAGATACCGCCATCGTCGCACCGCTTTTAGACTGTAATTCCATCGTTATTGTCTTCTCTGCCTGCTTCGAGCCCGTAGCCGACCTTATTTAGCCTTTACAGATGGCTTGATGAATACATCACCGCCTTTCGCACCCGGCACGCTCCCGCTAATCAGCAGCAGCTGCCGATCCGCATCGACGCGCACGACCTCAAGGTTCTGAATGGTTCGACGAACAGCACCCATGTGGCCTGCCATCCGCTTACCCTTGAACACGCGACCGGGAGTCTGGTTCTGTCCAATCGATCCCGGCGCACGGTGCGAAACCGAGTTACCGTGTGTTGCATCCTGCATCTTAAAATTATGACGCTTCACCCCGCCGGCGAAGCCCTTACCGATAGTGATCCCGCTGACATCTACTTTTTGCCCGGCCTCGAACGTCTCGACACCCACTGCCTGCCCGACTTCGGGATCACCGTCAGCACCGTTGATGCGAAACTCCCACAGACCCCGGCCAGCTTCCTGCCCGGTTGCTTTGAAGTGTCCGATCTCGGCCTTGGACATGAGCGACGCTCGCTTCGATCCGGTGGTGACCTGCACCGCCTGGTAACCGTCTGCCTCTGCAGTTTTCACCACAGTGACGCGGTTGGGCTCAACCTGCACCACAGTCACGGGCACTGATTCCCCGGCGTCGGTAAAGACGCGAGTCATTCCGGCCTTACGACCGACAACACCCATAGGCATTACGTTTTCTCCAATAAAAAACGGTCGCACACGCATTGCATGCAACCTTTCAGAAGGGATTACCACGGCTAGCCGCCCATTATAGCAGGAGTATGTCACTCCTGTCACGCTTCTACGGTATTTAAATACCGGTAATTTCCGGGCAGTCTCTTAGTTCAACTTAATCTGTACATCAACACCGGCAGCGAGATCGAGTTTCATCAACGCGTCGACTGTCTTGTCGGTCGGATCGACGATGTCCATCAGTCGCTTATGTGTTCGGATCTCATACTGGTCTCTAGCATCTTTATTAACGTGTGGAGAGATCAGCACGGTAAACCGCTCTTTCTTAGTGGGCAGCGGAATCGGCCCGAGAACACGTGCGCCCGTGCGCTTTGCAGTCTCGAGAATTTCGCGTGCCGACTTGTCGATCAGGCGATGATCAAAAGCTTTCAGCCGGATACGAATCGTTTGTGTTGGTGAAACAGCCATGATTATTCCTGACAGTTATTCGTTAATTTTCGAGACCACACCGGCGCCGACTGTTCGGCCACCTTCACGGA
>CAZOXM010000037.1:7568-44741 GCA_964583825.1 uncultured Granulosicoccaceae bacterium | reverse complement strand
CCGCTTTGAGCGGCTCAAATCATAAACCCTCCGGCTTTGCCGGAGGATATTTAGTTGGTATTGTCATAGGGTGGGCTAGCTCTGCACAACTAACTCCGGGCTGGACCAATAAACAGGCGCAACAATGACCGAGAATTACGCTGACGCACCCGTCTGCAACATCGATTTCTACAGCGACGAGACCATTGCCAATCCGGTATCGGCCTATCATGCGATGTTAAAGGCCGGTCCGGTAGTCTGGCTGCAGCCCAATCGCATGTATGCCATTTGCGGTCATGCAGCGCTGGTTGCGTCGCTGCGCAACCATCAGGTATTCAGTTCGGCCAGTGGAGTATCCGTGGACGATTCCATTAACAAGTTGTTGATCGGCAGCAGTCTGAACTCTGATCCACCGCAACACGACGAGTCCAGAGCTATCACTTTTCCGCCGGTCTCTCCCAAACAGCTCTACCGGGTTAAGGATCGAATTGAATCCGAGGCACGGTACATTGTCGAAAAACTGGTACAACAAAAGACATTTGACGCGGCCACTGAACTTGCACCGTACCTGCCACTGACGATTGTCAGAGATCTCGTCGGGCTCGGCACCCACGGCAAAGAGAATATGCTGAAATGGGGCGCTGCCACGTTTGAGCTGATGGGCTGGCCGGGGGAGCGACGGGAATCGGCTATTAATAATCTTAAAGAACTCAGAGCGTTTCTGGAAGATCCCCAAACGCTTGATAACCTGAGCGAGGACGGCTGGGCGCGTCGTGCCACCCGTCTCGGTATTGAAAGCGGTATGGACCCGAAGCGTGCAGCCGAGCTGATGAGAGACTACATTCCGCCGAGCCTCGATACCACGATATCCGCGATCGGCTATGCCATTATGTTGTTCGCCACACATCCGCAGCAGTGGCAAAAGCTGCGCGACAACCCAGACCTCACAAGAAACGCAATAGAAGAAGTGGTTCGGCTTAACACACCGATTCGTGCGTTTACCCGCAGGGTCGCTGAAGATACGGAAGTTGCAGGCTGTCAACTGCGGCAGGGGAGCCGGGTACTCATGGTTTTTGGCGCGGCGAATCGCGACCCGGCACGCTTTGCGAACCCGGACGCATTTGATATTGAACGCAAAACCATCGGTCACGTCGGGTTTGGGCAGGGAGTTCACGCCTGTCTCGGGATGAATCTCGCCCGGCTCGAAATAAGCAGCCTGCTGCACGAGCTGGTCACCCGCGTCGAACGTTTCACTCTCACGGGTGATGTAGTGCCCGGTATTAACAGCTCCATCCACTCGCTGGCCAGTGTGCCGGTTGAAGTCACCCCGTCAGCCTGAACCGGAACGTTTACCTATGCTGATTCAACAAACCGGTGTCACTTTGTCTACCGCTAATGCCACCCCCGGTTATGTACTTATTGGCCCGGGGGGTGGCGCACAGGCATTTCTGATTGACTACGATGGCAATGTGATCAATGAATGGCACGGCCGCAGTCGCGGATTAACCCATTGGTGTTATCTGCTGCCCAACGGTAACCTGTTTGCCAATGAGCGTTGTGAGGAACCGGCCGGGGTCGCACTTACCAGCAGCGGTGTGATGCGGGAATATGACTGGGCCGGCAATGTGGTCTTTGAGCACATAGATCCGTGGCAGCATCACGATGCGCGTCGGCTTGCCAATGGCAATACGGTATATCTTGCCTTTACTGATCTCAATGAACAACAGCGGGCAGAAATTAAAGGGGGTGTGCCCGGTTCGGAAATAGCCCCCGGCATCATGGGAGAGTGCGTGCGCGAGGTTGATGCAAACGGTGCAGTGGTGTGGGAGTGGCCGCTCTCACAGCTGAGCCACAGTGATTTTCCGATTCATGTTAATGCCAATCGCTGGTCGCGTGGCCACACGAACACAGTGTGCCCGCTGCCGGACGCACAATACCTGATCAGCTGTAAAAATCTGAACCTTATTTTTATTATTGATAAAAAGACCGGCAAGATGGTGTGGCATTATCAGGACGATGCCATGGGCGGACAACATGATGCACAGATGCTCGATAACGGTAATATTTTACTGTTCGCAAACGGTGCCTACAGTGCCGATTTGCACCACTCACAGGTGTGGGAGCTGAATCCCGATAGCGGTGAGGTGGTGTGGCGTTATCTTGCGCGGGACAATCCGCAAAGTTTTTTCTCGCCGCACATTGGCGGTTGCCAGCGACTGAAGTCAGGCAATACGCTCATCTGTGAAGGGGCCAAGGGGTGTGTGTTTGAAGTAACACCGGAAGGCGAAGTGGTGTGGGAATATGTGTCGCCGTATCTGAACGAAACCAAAGAGTTCGGCAAGGTGAACTGGTTGTTTCGGGCGAGACACTATTCGGCTGACTGCGAGGAAATTGTTGGACGGGTTAAAGCGTAGGCAGATAAGCTGCCACGGGGTGATCGCTTGCAACACGCGCACCTTGCTATTGAATAAGGCGGGCGCGGATGAGTTTATATGTTTGTCGGTAAGCCCGTTGACCTCGAAGCAGAGCGGCCTTAGTTCGGTCTGGCCGTTCAGTCATCTGCAGTGAATAAAACGCTCGTTTAATGCCTTAAATCGGCGGGAATTAGTCATTTGAATATGTCATACTCTTTTTGCGTTGTGAGGAAGCGAGCGTGTCGGCCACGCGTGATCACAGAACCGTGACAGCAGCAGGCCCGCCAGTATTAACCGGCAGTAAGTCTGAAGCCGACAACCTGATCACTGGTTCTGTCTATGAATGATTCAATGAAGCCCTGCATTATCTGCGTCGCCATTACCGGCTCGGTGCCAACTAAAAAAGATAATCCGGCAGTGCCGATCACCGTCAGTGAACAGGTTGAAAGTACACACGCAGCATTTGAAGCCGGCGCTGCTATCTGCCACGCCCATGTTCGCAATGATGATCAGACGACTTCGAGCGACCCGGACAAATTCGCCGCACTGAAAGAAGGCCTGGAGGAACATTGCCCGGGTATGATTATTCAGTTTTCTACCGGCGGGCGCTCCGGCACCGGTGAGGAGCGCGGCGGTATGCTGCCGTTGCAACCGGATATGGCCTCACTGACAGTCGGCTCAAACAACTTTCCCACCCGTGTCTATGAGAACTCACCGCAACTGGTGGACTGGCTGGCCAGTGAAATGGAAGTACACGACATACTGCCGGAGATTGAGGCGTTTGATCTGAGCCATATATTTCAGGCCGCATTAATGCACCGCGACGGCCGCCTGAAAAAGAAGCCCTATATCCAGTTTGTGATGGGGGTGAAAAACGCGATGCCGGTGGATCGCGCCGTGTTTGATTTTTATATCGAAACCACACGACGCCTGCTGCCGGACTCGGAATGGTGTGCTGCCGGCATTGCCGCGGGGCAGGTTGTGGTTAATGAGTGGTGTGTGGCTTCCGGCGGACACGCCCGCACCGGTTTGGAAGACAACGTTCGTATGGACAAGCAAACGCTAGCTCCGTCCAATGCAGCACTGGTGCAGCGAGTGGTCGAACTGTGCGGGCAATACAATCGCCCGGTTGCAAGCACCGATCAGGCGCGCGGTATGCTTGGCCTGAATTAGCCTATTACCCGAAGTACTCCCGGTCAAAGCTAACTTCCTGTCAGTTAGCTACGCACCTGTCGATCCGTTGCAGCCCGGCTATCGGGCTGCATGGTGATGCCCTGTTAGCAGGATGTTGAAAAAACTATTGCGCTAGGTCTGAGGGTGTTAAATTCTGCCTCAAAATGCTCATTTATAAACCATAAACTGCGCTTATTCGGCAGAATTTGCCTACTCAGACTGTCGCTCATAACGTTTTTCAATCACCCTATTAGTACTTACCAATCAGATTGACGAACCAGCCGCGCACGTCGTAGTCTCTTTCAAGCTTGCTGTCGTCGAAGCGGGTGAAGTTGTAACCCACTGCCAGCTTCACGTGGTCACCCACATGTCGGCCTACCGAGAATCGGGCGCCGTGTTTCAAATCGTCAGAGGCGTCTGATTGCAGCCACTGATATTCGGCATCGGCATCCCATTTAAAGCGCAGGTGGTACCGCAGTATGGAGGCGAGCAGGGTGGCGTCATTGTCTGCCCAGTCGCCGGCGTCGCGATCTGCACGAACCTCTGATTCTTTATAGGCAAACTTGCCACCGGCCTCCCAGCGCTGATTCACCTGCCAGGCAAATTCGAGACTGCCGATCAGCGACTTTTCGTCCATGACCGATGCCTGCGATAACGGTGGCAGATCATAGTAGTGAGTCAGTCGACCGAGCATGTTCAGCCGGTCATTGTTTACCGGCCGATAGGCAAAGCCGATGCCTGCCTCGGTGAAGCGTGCGGTATTGTCACCGCCGGTCTTGTCATCGGTCTTCGACAGGTTGAGCTTTCCCTGCCAGCGCAGCGAATCGTTCTGAATGTAGTTTACGCTGTTGGCGGTTAACCACTGTTCAGTATCGACGCTGTCGCTCTTGTCGCGACGGTACTCAAGCCGGGCACTGGCGTGTGTCTTATCCTGTTTATACGCATAGCCAACAGTGATCGCGTCCCGGTCAGTGGTGCCACCGGATTCAGCGCTGAAGTTGGCGACCTGATAGGAAGCGCTCAGCGTTGTGTGTGTGGCGGGTTTCAGTTCGAGACCGAAGGTGTGGCCGAGCCCGGCGTTTTGATCTTCATCGGTAAACTGATGCTCGGTGAATACACTGACCTTGTCGCTCACCTGATGGCGCTGACCGATGGTTGTGGTGTTGCGATGTCTGTCAGTGCGATCAGTGGACAGGTTTTGATTAAGATAAATACTGGACTTATCATTCAGTCGGTATTGTACGCCACCCTGTAAAGCATCGCCGGCGTCGCCGGTGCTGGCTTCTGCGTTGAGTGACAGGTTGTTTCCGATTTCGGCATCAACCCCCAGCGTGTAACGATCATTGCGCTCATAGGTGCCGCTTGCATCGAGTGTTTCCTGCAGCGCACCGTATACGCTGATGCCATCGCGCACGTCGACTGCGGCCTGTATCGCGGTGAGCACACCGCGACCGCTGCTGGCGGTGGGTTCGTCGCGTTCCGAGATACGTCTGAGTTCAGCGGCCAGTGACACGCGGTCCGTCAGATCGTAATCCACCTGCACACTGGCGGTGTCGCGACTGCTGACACCAGTGCGTTCCGTGCTGGTGGCGCGGCCTGCGATGTCCATTTTATCGTTGATTTCAGCATTAAACTCGAGGCCGATATCGCGAGTGTCAGTGCCACTGTCATAGCCGCCCCCCGAGAAACCGGCATCGCGTTGTTTAACCCAGGCGCCGGCACTGGCCTCACGCAGCCACTCGAGTCGCTCTGCGATATCAAGCCGGGCCTCGAGGCTGTAGCCATTGCCACCGCTCGGTGCGGTGTTATTACTGTCAAACGGTTCGAAGTTCAAACCGCCGTCATCTGATGTAAAGCTGCCGGTGGTTTGTGCGGAAGTGGTTTTCGCGTACTCCGCCCGCAACCAGGTGCCGGCATCGGCAAACAGGGTGGCATCCACACCGCGAATTTCGCGGTCGCTGCCGTCGCGGTTTTCAAGCACCCAGGTGCCACCGAATGAAAAGTGATCATTAAGCCAGTGTTTGCCGCGCACACCGTAGGTGGCCTCGTCGGCATCGAAGCTTTGCGGTACAAATTCATAGTCAGCGGTTAACCAGACTTCGTTGCCGTCCAGCGGGGCATCTTTGATGATGGACGGCGACACCTGGTTTCCAACAGTCAGCAACGGCTGATTCAGGATAATGCGCCCCTGTATGTGATCAACCTGATAGTCGCGCCCTTCAACCAGCGCTTCGCGGCTGATCACCCGGCCGGTCTCGCGGTCGCGAATTTCTACCGCAAGTTTCTCCGAACCGATAACAATATCCTGATCTGACAGATAATACAGACTGCCACCGGTGCCACGCAGCCGGTTGTGTCGCGCGACACTTTGCGCTTCGGAGGCAAACACGTTGACGTCTGTTTTGTGCTCGCCGGTATCAGTGCGTTCGAGACTTCTGTGTTGCAACTGGGCACCGTACAGACTGCGGTTGAAGTTGGCGAGTTCAGTACCGGTAACGCCGGTGTTGAAGTTGCCCCAAAGCGCTCGCGACTGATCCCAGTCCACTCGTACATACAGCTTGCCCTGGCTGTCGGTGTCGTCGACCAGGGTCGAGTCATCACCGTAAACCGGGTAGTATTGCTCCGGGTCAAGTCGACGGAAGACACTGCGCGGGTCGTCCCGGTTCAGTCCGTTAAAGATCTGATCGATCTCGCGATGATCGGTATCGAGCTGTGCGGTGAGCAGGTACTTGCCCTTGACTTTGCCCTTGAGATAAAACGCGAGACGTCCATCAACGAAAATGTCGCCGCCGTAACGGGCGTCGTCTTCGAGATCGAGCTTGCTGATCCCGCCTTTGACGGTATTCTTTGATACGGTGATATCCGCCAGAGCGACCAGGAACATGTAGTTGTCCTTTAAGTCCACTTCAAGCTTTTTGTTATATGTCGCACCGTTGCCGGCGGACACCACTACGTTGAAGTCGTGCTGCCCGTCAGCAAGGATGTACTCGGCAGCAAAATCCTTGTTGGCATCGAGGGTAACCTGCTCACCGTTGATCGTCACGGTTGCGATGTTACCGAGGTCGCGGCCGTAGACTCTTACCCGTGAACCGCTAATCGGAATTGCCTGTTTCGCCAGTGTGCTGCGCTGTTTGCGCGCCTCAAGCGCGAGTTCGGTCAGAGTGCGTGTGTCCGGCTCGGCGATGAAGCGTTTTGCGCTGTCGATTGACAGAGCCTGCGGAAAAGTCTCGTCGGTGTTGCCGTCTTTGTCGGATACCCGGAGTACATAGATGTATTCGTCGCCGGCAGCGACCGTGCTGCCGTCATCCAGTACGCCGTTCCACTCAAGAATGGAATCGTATCCGAGCTTTGTTCCGTTGACTTGCGCCAGCGGAGTTTTAAGCTGCATATCGTCTGCGGCATAAAACACTATCTGCCAGGCGCTGATGTACGATGCGTAATTGGAAAAGACACTGAGGCGGATCGGATCAGACAATACACCGTCTGTGACCTTTGCGCGGCTGGCCGCGGTGATATCGAGGCGGCGTTCGATGGAAAGCGGATCCTGCGTCAACCAGATTTTACCGCTGCCGAGGGTGCCGAAAGAGGCAGACTCGGGTACCTTTACCTCAACCCCTTCAAACGATACGTCGACACGACGGTCTGCCTGCAGGTCTATTGGTGTCGGTGCATCGACTTTCGATTGCCCCTCACCGTAGTTAACGATGCGCAGGGTATAGGCCGGCTTGGCCTTTGCCTGCACTTCGGTGCAGTTAACAGTCTCACAGTGCGCAGACTGCAGTGAAGAGACGCTGCGCTCGGCAATCGCGACATTGGCGCTGACGAACGCCACACCCAGTGCCGTTTTTACCCACAGATCGAGTGACTGAGCGCTCGGTGCCGGGATAACTGTGTATTGATTGTTCTGGTATTTCATTGGGCCAACTCCCGGCTCTCAGCGGACTGATTGGTGATATCTGAACTACTGCGATAGGCTGAGGTATCCACCTCCACGGTGATTTTTTCCAGCAGGTCGCTGCCAAGCGCGTCGCGCAGTGCACGTTCAACTGTTCGCGCCCTGCGCTTAGCCAGTGCGATGTTGTATTCGCGAGTCTGTCGTGCATCGGTGTGAGCCTGAATCACAATGCGACCATTGCCGTGCTGCTTCAGGTGTCTGATGATGTCTGCAATTGCACCTCGCTGATCCGCTCTGATGTGATGTTTGTCAGTATCAAAGAAGACTGAACCGAGGTTCACTTCCACCCGTTGTTTTGTTGCACGTGCTGCCGCCTGTATCGGTTCTTCGGCCGGTAATTGCACACCGAATCGCATGGTGTTCAGTGCGCTGTTGCTCATGCGCTGGACACGCGGGTTTTCAGTGGTGAGGACAGCGTCCCGCGGCAGGGTAGCTGTGTCGAGTTTTATGATCGCCTGACGGCCGGTGGCCTGCGGACCGGTATCGACATCCGGGATATGGAATCGTCCGGCCTTGTCGGTTTCCATCACCAGGCCGCGAACACTGGCCAGGCGCACACCCGGTAAGCCCTCTTCATAAATACCGTGGTTACTCACAGTGATTTCTAGCACCTCAGTGGGTGCCGGTGCCGGCTGTTCCCCGATGGGTGTCGGTGCGGCAGTGCCGCGACGCATTGTGATGCGAATATCCTGTGCAGTGGTGCCGGCGGCGCGCTGTCCGATATGACTCTCTGTAACAGAGAAGTTGTTATCGACAGTCAGCATCGAGCCTTCGGCCGTTCTGACAGTGAATCGATTGTCCTCAGTCATCGGTATACGAATGACCAGTGACGATGCAGCGTCTGAACCGCTGACCCGCCCCGGCAGATCACCGAGTCGGTAGGCTTTCTCGCCCAGATAACCGCTGGCGCTGGTTATTGTCACATCGGTGGCATCGGCATCATCCTGGTAGCCGTCACCATCGCGGTCGTGGAATACCTTGCCAACCAGCGTGGCGCTGTGCAGTGCCGGATCGGCAATCACACTGACCGTTGCACGGGCGATGTTGCTGGTGCCGCCGTCAGTGACTTCGGCTGTGTTGGTGTAGTCGCCCTGCAGCAGTGAAGCACCGACACGCACGGCGTAGGTAATCGTGATATCACCCTCACTTTGTGCGGGCACAGTCAGGCCGCTGAAGATTACCGGGTCAGTACCACTGGTGACCACTTGTGTGCTTTGCAGTGCGTTCTGACCAGCGTCGAAAGCAGTGACTACTGCGGTACCGGGTACGATGGTAAAACCATTAGGCAAATCGTCGGCAACAGAGACATCGGTGGCCGCTTCATCGGTGGTGTTCTGTACCCGTACTGTGTAGTAAAGAACATCACCGGTTGAAACCCTGCGTCTTGCTGCGGTTTTCTGCACATTCATATCTGCCAGGGCAGCAGCCAGAACCGGGTCGAGTGGTATGTGGTTGAAGATCACATTGGTGTCACCGGCTGCCAGTCGGAAGGCCAGGTAGTAGGTGGTGTCTTCACCATCCTGCGGTGCGACCGCCTGTGGCTGCACTTCGCAGGCACCGGACGATGGAATGCTGTCAACGGTACAACCCGCTTCGCTTGCATCGCTGTCGAAGGTGCCGGTTTCTGGCAGCAGGTAACTCGACAGGCCCTCGTAAGTTGGCGGGTAGCTGACTATCTCAATGCGATAGACATCGTCCAGCGGACAAGTCGGGTGCGCATCCGGGAACACATCAAATGCATAGTAACCGTCGGCCTGAGTGGTCTGGCCCTGCTGATTTTCATTCAGGCAAACCGGATCAACAGCCACACCTGCGCTGTTGACCAGCTGCACGGTGACATCAGGTATTGGCTCACGCGTGATCGAATCGTACACCACACCGCTCGGGTCGATCGGCAGTGGCAGGTCGATCGTTTGTCCCGCCTGCAGCACACCACCGGTGGTGGCTTCAGCCATAAACACGCCCGCTTCATTCAAAAAGTGTACGGTGTATTCACTCGGCACCAGTCCATCCACTGCATAGGTGCCGTCGGCATCGGTGGTGGTGGTCGCAACCAGCTGACCGTGATCGTCGTAGATATTCAGCGTCCAGCCCGGCTTAACAGGCTCTGCTGCATCGATTTCACCGTCGCGGTCAATATCCAGCCACACGGTACCGGTCAGGGATGCCGGCTGTTCGTAGTTCAGCGTTACCACAGACCGGTTGGACACCAGTCCGGTGGTATCGGACACCAGGTACTGCATGGGAGCAGGTGAGCCAACAAAGCCCGCTGCCGGTGTAAAGGTGATATCGCCGCTTGCCGGGTCGACCTGCCAGTGACCTTCGCCGTCGACAGTGAGTTCAGTCACCGGTGCATCAGTCGCAGGATCGATCAGTTGTACCGTGGTCGGATCAATGTTGCTTTCCGGGTCGGAGTCATCGGCCAGTACGGCCACTGTCACTGGTTCTCCCAGTGGCAGATCGCTGCGCGAGTTATCGGTGGTGACTGGCGGCAGAATCGTAATGACCGGCAGTGTATGTGTGGTTTCCATCGTCGGTGTCTGGTCACTGGTGACACTGGCGACGTTGGTAATTTCACCGGCTGCTGCATCGTTGGCAGAGACGGTGTAGTTACCCGTGAGTACACAACTGTCGGCGGCGGCAAGCAGCGCACAGGTGGTGCTGTCCGGAGTGATCATTGGGTCAGTGACGACCACATTGGACAGCGCCTCGGCACCGGTGTTGGTTGCGGTGATCGTGTAGGTAAGTACATCGCCCGCGGTAACATGGCCGGAACCGTCGTTGTCTGCGTTGACCGGCTCGTCCTTAACCAGGGTGAGCAATGGTTGTGCAATATCCACAGTATGGCTCGCGTCGGTCGATGGTGTCTGATCGCTGGAGGCGGTGGCGGTGTTCACTATTTGTGCAGCACTGACATCGTCGTCAGTGACGATGTAGTAGCCGGTGAGTTCACAGCTGGCCTGCGGTTGCAGCGTGGCGCAGTTTGCGGCATTCGGTGCCAGCAACGGATCGACCACCATCACATTGGTTAATGTGGCGGTGCCGGTATTGGTGGCGATAACCGAGTAGTGCAGTGTATCGTCAACGGTAATACCGCCGGTGTTGTCGGTGTCCTCGACACTTGCCAGTGTCTTCACCAGTGCCAGTTGCGGCTGCCCGAGGGTTTCGGTGACTGTGGCACTGAGCGCATCGGTTTGATCGCTGTCGGCAGTGGCCGTGTTGGTGATGGCCGCGGCAGTGACATCGGCAGCGCTGACCTGATAGGTGCCGTTTAGAACACAGCTGGCACCGACCGGCAGCAGCGCACAGGTCTGCGTATCAGGGGTAATCATCGGGTCGTTTACGATGACATTGGTCAGCGCACTGGCACCGCTGTTAATTGCCGTGACGGTATAGTTCAGTGTGTCGGCCTCACTGATATCGCCGCTGCCGTCTTCATCGGTGTTGCTGCTCAGCACTTTGTCGAGTGACAGGGCAGGTGCATTCAGCGCGATGCTCACGGTATCGCTGAGCGGTGCAAGCTGATCGCTGTTGACGGTGGCGGTGTTATCAATCACGCCATTGGTCACATCAGTATCGGTAACTGAGTAGGTGCCGGTCAGTACACACTGACCTGCAGCGCTCAACGTGGCGCAGTTCTGTGTCGCCGGTGACAACAGCGGGTCATCGATGGTGACGGCGGTTAGTGTCGCTGTGCCGTTGTTGATGGCAGTCACGGTGTAGGTCAGGGTATCGCCGGCACTGATATCGCCGCTGCCGTCTTCATCGGCATTGACAGTCAGCGCTTTCACCAGTGTGTAGGAAGGCGTTGGTATCAGTACGGTTTCCACATCACTGATCGATGGTGTCTGATCACTTGCGGCGGTAGCGGTATTGTCGATTGCGCCATTGCCGACGTCGGATGCGGTCACCACGTAGGTGCCGGACAGTGTGCAGGTCTGACCGGTTGTCAGTGCGGCACAATCCTGAGTCGACGGCGTCAGCAGCGGATCGGACACCTGTACATTGGTGAGGTTGGCGTTGCCGCTGTTACTGGCGACGATGTTGTACGTCAGGGTGTCACCGGCACTGACATCGCCACTGCCATCTTCATCGGCATTGGTGCCAAGTGTTTTGCTAAGACTCAGCGCCGGGCCGGACAGATTCTGCGTCTGCGTATCATCGACTGCCGGTGTCTGGCTGGAAGTTGCGGTGGCCGTGTTCACTATTTCACCGGCAGCTACATCGGCGCCGGTTAATGTATAGCTTCCGGTCAGTGTACAGGTGTCACCCGGTGCGAGCAGGGCACAGCTGATACTGTCAGGAGTGATCAACGCATCGGTTACGGTGACGTTAGTCAAATTGGCCGAGCCGTTATTGGTGGCGGTGGCGGTGTAGGTCAGCGTGTCGCCCGCGCTTAGATCGCCACTGCCATCGGCATCGTTGTTGGCAGGAGCCGACTTGTTCAACGCCAGTGATGGTGTCGGGAGCAGGGTCGTCTGGTCAGCGCTGGCCGGGCCGGTCTGATCCGCGTCTGCGGTGGCCTTGTTTTCAATGCTGCCAGCGGTTACGTCGGCGGCGGTCACAACCAGTGTACCGGTCAGTGTGCAGCTGTTGCCTGGTGCTACGGTGTTACAGGTGACTGTTGCCGGCGTCAGCAGCGGATCATTCACTGCGAGATTAGTCAGTGCGGCGGTACCGTTGTTGGTCGCCGTGACGGTGTAAGTCAGTGTATCACCGACACTCAGATCGCCACTGCTGTCATCATCGGCATTAATCGGTGCGGACTTGGACAACACAAGCTGTGGCTGCGGCAGTGTAGTTGACTGACTGGCGGATACTGCCGGGTGTTGATCGGCGGTGGCTGTGGCGGTGTTATCGATCAGGCCATTGGTCACGTCACTGGCCGTAACCGTGTATGTACCGGTGTGGACACAGGTTGCCGCTGGTGCGAGCAGGGCGCAGTTCGAGGAGACCGGAGTAGTTAACGGGTCGTCCACGATAACGTTGGTGAGGAATGCGCTGCCACTGTTGGTAGCGGTGATTGTGTAGGTCAGCACATCGCCTGTGCTGATGTCTCCGCTGCCGTCCTGATCACCATTGACCGGTATCGCCTTTTGCAACGTGAGTACAGGGGTCGGTACTGGCACAGTGACGTTATCACTGAGCTGTGCGGTCTGGTCGGAGTCAGCGGTCGCGGTGTTATCAATAGTGCCCGCGGTTACATCAGCAGCGCTGACAGTATAAGTACCCACGAGCACACAGCTGCCACCGGCGCTTACGCTTGCGCAGTTTTGTGTGGCTGGGGACAACAGCGGGTCATTCACTACTACATTAGTCAATGTAGCCATGCCGTTATTGGTGGCGGTGACTGTATAGGTGAGTGTGTCACCGATACTGATATCCGTGCTGTTGTCCTCATCGGTATTGACCGGCGAGGACTTCACCAGCGCCAGGCTGGGTGCGTTCAGATTGATCGACTGAGTTGCATCCGCCGGTGGCGACTGGTCAGAGTCGGACGTGGCCGTATTGTCGATGATGCCTGACGCAATATCGGCAGCGGTGACGGTGTAGGTGCCGACCAGCACACAGGTATCACCCGGTGCGACCAGTGCACAGGTTTGTGTGTCCGGCGTAATCAGCGGGTCCGTGACCACCAGGTTGGTCAGGTGAGCTGTGCCGGTGTTGGTGGCGGTAACGGTGTAAGTCAGTTCGTCGCCGGCGCTTATATCTCCACTGCCATCGTTGTCTGCGTTGACCGGTGTGGATTTAGCCAGGGTATGGGCAGGCGCCGGTACAACCACCGATTCGCTGTCGTTGAGTGATGCGGTTTGAACAGACTGTGCCACGGCGGTATTGTTGATCACACCGGCCGTTACATCCGAGGCTGTGACCGTGTAGCTGCCGGTCAGTACACAGTTGTCACCGGTGAGCACTATAGCGCAGGTTGTAGTGTCCGGGCTGATGAGCGGGTCGGTTACCACCACATTGGTCAGCGTGCTGCTGCCACTGTTGGTCGCGGTAATCGTGTAAATCAGACTGTCTCCGACGCTGATGTCGGAAGAGCCATCGTTGTCTGTGTTAACAGGTGCATCTTTAACGAGCGTCAGTGCGGGCTGCGCCAGACTGATGTTGTGATCGTCTGTAACCGATGGTGTCTGATCGGAAACTGCGGTTGCGGTGTTATTGATTGCGCCGCCGGCCACATCAGCTGCGGTGGCGACATAGCTGCCGGTCAGCACACAGTCTGCACCCGGTGCCAGTGTGGCGCAGGTGATTGAAGCGGGTGTGATCAACGGGTCGCTGACGGTCACGTTGGTCAGATTCGCACCACCGTTGTTGGTAGCGGTGATGGTGTATGTCAGTGTATCACCCACACTGATATCACCACTGCCGTCTTCATCGGTGTTAACCGGGCTCGCTTTGACGATACCGAGTTGCGGCTGCGACAGCGTCACGGTGCGGTTGTCCTGCACACTGTCGGTTTGATCGCTGTTCGTGGTAGCGGTGTTGTCGATCTGTCCCGCGACCACATCGGCGGCAGTCACTGTATAGGTGCCGGTGAGTACGCAAGTCGCACTAACAGGTACGATGGCACATGACTGTGATGCCGGGCTGATCAGCGGGTCTGCCACGATGACGCTGGTCAGGGTGGCTGTGCCCGCGTTGGTCGCAGTTATTGTGTAGGTCAGCACATCGCCTGCACTGATGTCACCGCTGCCGTCGCGGTCGTCATTGACCGGTGCCGGCTTGTTCAGCGCGAGTGTCGGTGTGGGTACCGGTACGCTTTGGCTGTCTGTGACCGACGGTGTCTGATCAGAATCGGCAGTGGCCGTGTTGTCAATTACACCCGCCGCTACATCGGCGGTGGTGACACTGTAAGTGCCGGTAAGCACACAGGTGGCACCGGTGCTGATGGATGCGCAGGTAATAGTGTTCGGTGTGATGAGCGGGTCCGATACCACCACACCGGTCAGGTTTGAGCTGCCGTTGTTGGTGGCGGTAACGGTATAGGTCAGCGTGTCACCGACACTGATGTCGCCACTGCCGTCTTCGTCGGCATTAACCGGTGCGGGCTTGTTAAGTGCCAGGCTGGGTGCATTAAGTGTGACGGTTTGGGTGTCGTCGACAGCAGCAGTCTGATCCGACACTGAAGTCGCCGTGTTGACTATCGTACCGGCGCTGACATCGGCTGAGGTTACTGTGTAGGAACCGGTCAGAACACAGGTAGCGCCGGTAGTGACCAGCCCGCAGTTGTTACTTGACGGTGTGAGCATCGAGTCGTCGATACGCAGATTGGTCAGTGTTGCCGTGCCGGTATTGGTGGCTGTGATTGTGTAGGTCAGCACGTCACCGGCACTGATGTCACCGCTGCCGTCGTCGTCGGCGTTGGATGGCGCAGATTTCACCAGCGCATGCATGGGTGATGGCACCACCACGGTTTCACTGTCGTTAATAGACGGTGTCTGAATCGAATCGGCGGTGGCAGTGTTGTTAATGACACCGGCACTGACGTCAGCGGCGGTGACCACATAGTTGCCAGTCAATACGCAGGTGTTACCGGCGGCGAGGGTGGCACATGTGTTAGTTGCAGGGGATAGCAGCGGGTCGTCGACCACCACGCTGGTCAGCGTCGCGGTACCGCTGTTAGTGGCGGTGACGGTATAAGTCAGGGTGTCGCCGATGCTGATATCGCCGCTACCGTCTTCATCAGCATTAACCGGGGGTGCCTTGTCGAGCGCCAGTGCCGGTGATGGCAGTGGCAGGCTGTGGGAAGCGTCAACCGGCCCCGCCTGATCACTGTCTGCGCTGGCTGTGTTGTCTATGTTGCCTGCCGCGACGTTCGCAGTGGTGACGGTATACGTGCCGGTCAGCACACAACTGTCACCGGGGGAGAGGCTGGCGCAACTCAGAGATGATGGTGTCAGCATAGGATCGCTGACAACGACACTGGTCAGTGTGGCCGTGCCGCTGTTGGTGGCGGTGATGGTATAAGTGAGGGTATCACCGGCGCTGACGTCGGTGCTGCCGTCTTCATCTGCATTGGCGGGTGCCGACTTGGTTAATGTGAGGTTCGGGCTGGACAACGGCACACTTGCGCTGTCGCTGATAACAGTTGTCTGTTGTGACACGGCGGTAGCCGTGTTGTCGATCACACCGGCGCTGACATCTGCAGCCGTGACGGCGTAACTGCCGGTGAGCACGCAGGTGTTGCCGGACAACAGTACACTGCAGCTGGTGGTCGACGGGGTGATTAATCCATCGTCCACGGTGACATCAGTGAGGGTAGCGGACCCACTGTTGGTGGCAGTGATGGTATAGGTTAAAACGTCACCCACACTGATATCGCCGCTGCCATCCTGGTCAGCGTTGACCGGTGCAGGCTTTGAAATGGTCAGTTGCGGGGTGGGTACCGGCACGCTTTCAGAGTCACTGACTGCCGGAGTCTGTACTGAGTCGGCAGTGGCGGTGTTGTCGATCACACCCGCGCCGACGTCCCCTGCGGTGACCACGTAGCTGCCCGTCAGCACACAGTCCGCACCAATGGTCAGGTTTGCACAGGTTTGCGTTGATGGCGTGATCATCGGGTCGTTGACGACCACATTGGTGAGGTTGGAGCTGCCGGTGTTGGTGGCTGTGATTGTATAAGTCAGCGTGTCACCCACACTGATGTCACCGCTGCCATCTTCATCACTGTTGACCGGGGCGGACTTATCCAGTGCCAGGCCCGGTGCATTCAGGCTGATGTTCTGCGTATCGTCGACGGCGGGCGTCTGATCAGAGGCAGACGTGGCCGTGTTGACTATCGCACCGTTGCTCACATCGGCTGCCGTGATGGTATAGGTACCAGTCAGCACACAGGTAGCGCCTGGCGCGACTGTGGCGCAGCTGGTCGAAGACGGCGTGATCATCGAATCGCTGATGGCCAGGTTGGTCAGGGTTGCGGTGCCGGTGTTGGTCGCGGTGATGGTGTACGTCAATACATCGCCAACGCTGGCATCGCCGCTGTTGTCGTTGTCTGCATTGGTCGGCACGGACTTGTCGAGTATGTGCAGTGGTGCAGGTAACACGACCGATTCGCTGTCAGCGATGGATGCGGTTTGATCGGAATCTGCGGTTGCCGTGTTGTCGATGCGACCGTTGGCGACATCAGCGCCGGTGACGTTGTAGCTGCCGGTCAGCACACATTGCGCACCTGCAGCGACGGTGGCACAGGTGATCGAATCCGGTGTCAGCATCGGGTCGCTGACCACGACATTAGTTAGTGTGGCTGCACCGCTGTTGGTTGCGGTAACCGTGTAGGTCAGTGAGTCGCCGACACTGATATCACCGGTGCTGTCGTTGTCTGTATTGACCGGCGCATCTTTAACCAGTGCCAGTGCGGGTTGTGCAATTGGCAGTGAGTGAGTGTCGTCGATGACCGGTGTCTGCGTACTCTGCGCAGTGGCGGTATTGTCGATGACGCCATTCGAGACGTCGGCTGACGTTACGGTGTAGCTGCCGGTCAGCACACAGGTATCGCCTGGTAACAGCGTCGAGCAGTTTTCAACAGACGGGGTGAGTAGCGGGTCGTTGACCTGCACGCTGGTTAGCACCGCAGTGCCACTGTTGGTGGCGGTGACTGTGTATGTCAATACATCGCCTGCACTGATGTCGCTGCTGCCATCCTGGTCGGCATTGGTCGGTGCCGCTTTGCTGAGCGTCATGGCCGGTGTCGGCAGCGCGACGGTTTCGGTGTCGTCGACCTGGCCGGTCTGATCCGAAATGGAACTCGCGGTGTTGCTGATGGTACCGACGCTGACATCAGCACTGCTGACGCTATAAGTACCTGTCAATACACAAGTGTCGCCGGCAACCACCGTGGCACAAGTAATGGTGTCGGGAGTCAGCATCGGATCACTGACTACCAGGTTGGTAAGTGTGGCGCTGCCGTCGTTGGTGGCAGTAATGGTGTAGGTCAGCGTGTCATTGACGCTGATATCGGTGCTGCCGTCTTCATCGGCATTAACCGGTGCGGCCTTATCGAGCATATGAAACGGTGCCAGCAGGGTGACCACTTCTGTATCGTCCACCTGAGCGGTCTGATCCGAATCGGCGCTGGCAGTATTGGTAATTGACCCGGTGGTAAGGTCGGCGGTGGTGACCACATAGGTGCCGCTCAGCACGCAGGTAGCGCCGGCACTGACGTTCGCACACGTGCTGGTGTCAGGTGTGAGCATCGCATCGTTGACCACTACGTTGGTCAGAGTGGCAGTGCCTGAGTTGGTCGCCGTCACGGTGTAGGTCAACGTGTCGCCGACACTGATGTCACCGCTGCCGTCTTCATCGGCATTGGTCGGTGCGGTTTTATCGAGTGCCAGTGAGGGTGTGTTAAGCGTGACAGTTTCAGTATCGGTCTGCGGACCGGTCTGGTCGGTGTCGCTGGTGGCCGTATTAACAATAGTGCCGTCGGCAACATCCGCGGCGGTCACCACGTATGTGCCGGTCAGCACACAGGTATTGCCCACAGCAACATTGGCGCAGGTGGCGGTGTCCGGATTAAGCATCGGGTCGCTGACCACCATGTTGGTCAGATTGGCAGCACCATTGTTGGTCGCTGTAATGGTGTAGGTGAGGGTGTCACCGGCACTGATATCACCACTGCTGTCTTCGTCTGCATTGGTGGGGGCTGCTTTATCGAGTGTGTGCGACGGCGTGCCGAGGACAACACTGTGCTGGTCGGTTATCGATGGTGTCTGATCCGAGTTCGCACCTGCGGTATTGTCGATAGTGCCGGCACTGACATCGGCGGCGGTGACTGTGTAGGTGCCGATCAGCACGCAGGTGCCGCCGGTTGCAACCAGTGCACAAGTGGCATTGGCGGGAGTCAGCATCGGGTCATCGACGCTGACGTTGGTCAGGGCGGTGGAGCCGCTGTTGGTTGCGGTTACGGTGTAAGTCAGTACATCACCCACACTCACATCGCCGCTGCTGTCCTGGTCGCCGTTGGCCGGTGCCGGTTTATTCAGGGATAATTGCGGTGTCATTACCGGCACGGTCTGGCTGTCATCGACCTGTGCGGTCTGATCAGAATCTGCGGTTGCCGTATTGTCGATCTGGCCGTTCGCCACATCCGCAGCGGTGACCACATACGTACCGCTCAAAACACAGGTAGCCGTAGCAACGACGCTGGCACAGGTGTTGGTGTCGGGTGTGATCAACGGGTCGCTGATCACGACATTGGTCAGTGTTGCTGAACCATTGTTGGTGGCGGTAATGGTATAGGTCAGTGTATCGCCCACGCTGATATCACCACTACTGTCTTCATCGGCATTGGTGGGTGCGGATTTGTCCAGGGCCAGTGCCGGTACCAGCAGGTTAATGGTATTGCCTGCATTCACAGGGCCGGTTTGATCGGCGTTAGCGCTGGCGGTGTTGTCTATGGTGCCGTTTGCAACATCAGCTGCGGTTACTGAATAGGTACCGCCCAGCACGCAGGTTGCACCCGGTGCTACGGTTGCACAGGTCTGGCTGGCCGGTGTGATCAGATTGTCTGTCACTGTGACATTAGTCAGTACTGCTGTGCCGTTGTTGGTGGCTGTCACGGTGTAGGTCAGTGTGTCACCGGCACTGATGTCACCGGTGCCATCTTCATCGGCATTGGCCGGATCCGGTTTGGCGATGATTAAGCCCGGGCTCGGAAGCGTGACAGTTTCAGTATCGTCAATCGATGCGGTCTGATCGGACTGGCTGCTGGCAGTATTTACAATAGTGCCGGCACTGACGTCAGCCGCGGTTACCGTGTAAGTGCCCGTCAGCACACAAGTGCCGCCGGCGAGTACACTGGCGCAACTCGTGGTGTCCGGCGTCAGCATCGGATCGGTCACCGTCAGATTCGTCAGGGTGGCGGAACCGGTGTTGGTGGCAGTGATCGTGTAGGTCAGCGTATCGCCTGCACTGATGTCAGTGCTGCTGTCATTGTCAGTATTAACCGGTGCTGCTTTGTCCAGCACATGCTGCGGGTTGGGGATGACCACGGTTTGAGTCGCGTCGAGCCCCGGTGTCTGATCGGACACACCACTGGCAATATTCACAACGGATCCGTTCGCCACATCGGCTGTGGTGATCTGGTAGGTGCCAGTGAGCACACAGGTGTTACCGGCGGACACGGTGGCGCAAATCTGATTGGCCGGTGAAATTAACGGATCATCAATGGTGACGCCAGTCAGTGTGGCGGTGCCGGTGTTGGTGGCGGTGATTGTGTAGGTGAGTGTGTCGCCCGCACTGATGTCACCGCTGCCGTCTTCATCGGCATTGGCGGGTTGCGGCTTGCTGAGCGCCAGGGTTGGCGTTGGTGGATTAACCGTTTGCGTCGCATCCACAGCAGTGGTCTGGTCGGATATCGCCGATGCGGTGTTGTCGATCACACCGGCGCTGACATCGCTGCCTGTCACGGTGTAAGTACCGCTCAGCACACAGGTCGCACCCGGTGCGAGCAGGCCGCAGGTGTTGCTGTTTGGTGTCAGCAGCGGGTCGGTCACTACCACGTTGGTGAGGTTACTCGCGCCGCTGTTGGTGGCGGTGACGGTGTAGGTGAGTGTGTCGCCAACACTGATATCGCCGCTGCCATCTTCATCGGCATTGCCCGGTGCGGGTTTGCTTATTGCCAGATTTGGCAGACCGAGTGTGACATTCTGAGTTGCAGTCAGAGCGCCGGTTTGATCGCTGTCAGCGGTTGCGGTGTTATCGATCGTGCCTGCGCTGACATCAGCGGCTGTGACACTGTAGGTGCCGCTTAAAACACAGGTGGCACCGGTTGCGACACTGGCACAGGTTGCTGTATCGGGTGTGATAAGCGGGTCGCTGACGGTCACATTGGTCAGTACCGCAGTGCCGTTGTTGGTAGCGGTTATGGTATAGGTGAGGGTGTCGCCGATACTGATATCACCGCTGCTGTCCTCATCGGCATTCGCAGGCGCCGGTTTGTTCAGCGCGAGTTCCGGGGTCGGCACCGCGACGACTTCGGTGTCAGATAGTTGCGCGGTCTGATCCGAGTTGGTGGTGGCGATATTGGTAATGCTGGTGTTGGTGACATCTACGCCGGTTACCGTATAACTTCCGGTTAACACACAGGTCGCACCGATAGCGAGCGTAGCACAATTTGTATTCGACGGGGTCAGCATCGGGTCATCGACAACGACATTGGTCAGCACTGCTGTGCCACTGTTGGTGGCGGTGACGGTATAGGTTAATACGTCACCGGCGCTGATATCCGTGCTGCTGTCGTTGTCGGCATTGGTCGGTGCGGTTTTGTCCAGTGATAGCGCCGGGGACGGCACCGCAACCGTTTCGGTGTCGTCCGTAGATGTGGTTTGGTCGGAATCAGCAGTGGCCGTGTTGCTGATGGAACCTGCGGTAACATCGGCGGCAGTGACGGTATAGGTGCCAGTGAGCGTACAGGTCTGACCTGCAGTGAGTGTCGCGCAGCTGGTGGCGTTTGGCGTCAGCAACGCATCGTCCACAGTGACACTGGTCAGCGTGGCGGCACCACTGTTGGTGGCGACGATGGTATACGTCAGCTCGTCGCCTTCGCTTATATCACCACTGCTGTCTTTGTCGGCGTTGACCGGAGCCTGCTTGTCGAGGGACAGTGCCGGTGCGGGCAGCGGAACAGTTTCGGTGTCGGAAACCGAGGCGGTCTGATTAGAGTCTGCAGTGGCGGTGTTGTCTATCTGACCCGCGCTGACATCGGCACTGCTGACCGTATAGTTGCCGGTCAATGTACAGTTCGCACCGACCGCCAGTGAGGCACAATTGGCTGATGATGGCGTAATCAGCGGGTCGTTAACCGTGACGTTGGTCAGTACAGATGTGCCAGTATTGGTTGCGGTAATGGTGTAGGTCAGTACATCGCCCGCGCTGATATCACCGCTGCTGTCGTTGTCGGCACTGACAGGGGCTGTCTTGTCGAGTGACAGGGCAGGTGTTGGTACTGTTACCGTGACATTGTCAGATACCTGCGCGGTCTGGTCGGTATCGACGGTTGCGGTGTTATCAATGGAACCCGCAGTAACATTGGCGGCAGTAACCACATGAGTGCCTGTCAGTACACAGGTCTGGCCTGCTGTGAGCATCGCACAAGTCTGTGTGGTCGGGCTCAGCATGACGTCTTCTACTACAACATTAGTCAGATTCGCCGTGCCGTTATTGGTCGCAGTGACGGTGTAGGTGAGTGTGTCGCCGGTGCTGACATCGCTGCTGCCGTCCTCGTCTGCATTGGACGGTGTTGATTTCACCAGAGTGATTGATGGCTGTGGCGGTGTAACAGATTCTGTGTCACTGACCGACGCGGTCTGGTCTGAGTCTGCAGTAGCGGTGTTGTTGAGCGGCGCACCGAGGTCGCCACTGGTAACCGTATAGGTGCCGGTTAACGTACACGTGCCTCCTGGAGCGACGCTGGCACAGTTGCTCGACGATGGTGTCAGCATCGGGTCAGACACGACCAGATTAGTAACCGTTGCAGTGCCCGTGTTGGTGGCGTTAATGGTATATGTCAAAGTGTCGCCGGCACTGATATCACCACTGCCATCGGCATCTGTATTAACCGGGGCCTGTTTATCAATACCCAGCGTGAATACGGGCACAATTGGCGTGGAGACGGTGTTATCAGCGGTGGTGGTTTCTATTGCGGCGCCACCGAGCGGATTCGTGCCAGAGGTGGTTGCCGTATTGTTTATCGCGGCGCCGTTATCAACCTGTGCCTGTGAGATGGTGCGGGTGGCCGTACAACTGGCCGTGTCGCCCGGGTTCAATGTAGCGATCGGGCAACCACTCAGTGTGCCCGAGTCGATATCCGGATCGGTGACATTCAGGTTCGACAGCACGGCATTGCCGGTATTGTTGAACTGGAATGTGTAGGTGAGGACGCCCGCTGCAGTGATCGTCGCCGGTGATGCCGACTTAACCATGTTAAAGGTCGGATCCATCGCGGCGATTACGACACGATAGTCCTCCACCTCACCGTCTACACCGGTACCGGAGGGGCCGAGTCCCGGATTGTTGTTGAAACGAAATCGCACATAGGTGTTGCCACCGGAGGCATCCTGCGGGATGTTCACACTGACCGGGGTAGTGGCCACGGTGCTGTTGTTGATGAATACATCGTCGAGAATTTTCTCGCCACCATCATTGAAGTCGCCGTCGATGTTCAGATCGATCCATGCGGACAGATAACCGTTACCGAAAGTCAGTACTGAAAAGTTCTCGGTGGCACCGGCGTCCAGAGTCTGGTCGCGCAGCGGCAGGCCGTTGCGCAGCACCGAGTCTTCGTCGTTATATTTTGCGATACCGGTGGTGCCGGTGTTGCCGGCATCGTCGTCGTCAGTGCCTGCGTTATTACTGTACTGGGTGTTCGGGTCGTTATCCGGAGCCAGGCCGTTACTGAGCAGCGTGGTCAGGGATGTAATCGGGTGGACGGCATCGCCATAGCTGGCTGGTGCGTCACCGCGGTCGCGTGTATCCGATATCACTTCCTCGGCGTGACCGACCTCAAGCGACAACTGCAGCCGGCGCAGTGCCGTGTTACTGGTTGAAGTACCGTAGGCATCGTCGTTTTGAAAGCGGACGCGAATTGATGAAATCTGGTTGTTGGCACCGCCTACCCAGCTCGCAGCGGCGCGACATTCGGGCACTGGTGTCCCCGGCGTATCCGCACAGTTGCCGTCTTCCTTACCCTGAAACTTGAAGTCATGTCCGCCAGCGAAAGTGCCGGTTGAATAGATGACATCACTGAGGTCCGAGAGATAGGGCGCTTCCACTGCGGTGAGATAAATATCGTCTGTGCCGGTGGTAGGGTTGCCGCCGTTCACGACATTGTCGAGGTCAAACCCGGTGGCAGTAATACGGTCAACGAATACCGGTGTGGTGGTACCGCGCTGTACGATTGTCATCAGCACGTCGGCGTACGCGACGTTGTCACCCGCATCCTTGTCTCGCAGATCGACAGTGAAAATGCCACCGTTTATCCCGATACAGTCGGTGGCGGTGTTCTCGTTGTCCTGCTCGAGCACCTCGACATGAAGGTCGAGTGCCTGCCCCTGCCAGGTTTCATTGATACCAAAAGCGTAGGTTGCTATATCGCAGTCGGTACCAGAGAGAACAGTCCGTGATCCGTCCAGCGAAATACTGAGAGCGTGGAGCGGGCTGGAGAATAGCGACACAGCGGCGAGGGACAGCCACGGTAGAAAACGACGCATTTAGAAACAACTCCTACTAAAACAACAGAAATCACTGGCGTTTGACAGCGTGCAGATAACTCCCTGTGCCAGTCACGGATGACTGTTGTCCCTTGCACAGCGACGCCTTCGAGAGCAGCGTCGCTATGCACAGTCGCGCATTTCCACCTTCGCGCGATGATGCCGGGAATGAGCAGCAACTATGCCTCTGTGTTATAAACGTCACGGTTTGGTGCGGTTAGTGTGAATTCAGTCTCCAAACACTGTGAACCTGTGAACACCGTGCTTTTACTGATAAGCCGCTTTTCCCGGTCCCTCAATTGCATGTTGTGAGACGCTCGGTGGTTACAAACAAAGACCCAGTGTTTTACATTTCTTGAGGGGTATCTGGGCACAGCCAGGGAAGGATGTGACGAACTTTTGTCACCTGGGTGTCAAGGATCGTGCTGTTATCCAGCGCTGCAGGAGGGAACCTGTAAGTACGATGTAGTGACTTTTACAGGTCGGTGGTTCAGAGAGCCGGCCTGCGGGCATAGCACGGCGACGACGGGGCTGCGGCCTTGAATAACGACGGCTATGTTTTTTAAATCGGGTCAGCCATACAACGGGTGAGCGATACATATAGTGGAACACACAGACTCTCGTCATTTAGTCAGGCACTAATACCTATGCTACATCCCTGTGATGGTGCGCCGATCAGGCGCGGAGCCACATTGCTTTTACTACTGATTTGGCTGGGCATGCTGTCCGGCTGTGCCACAAGGCAGGTTTCGGAATCGTTGCATGGATCGACCTCGCAGCGATTGGTTACTTACAGCCTTGAGCGTTTCGTCGAAGAACTGGTTGATCAGCCGGAATTCCAGCGGGTTGGCGGCAATCATGTTCAGCTGGATATCCATTTTCTGAATGATCACAACCTATTGGACTACGCCTCCGAACTTCTGCGCCATCGGCTGTTGACGAAAAGTCGTATATTGCGCGTGTCAGATTCAGGTGAGGAGTCCGCTCAATACCGTGTTCAGGTGTTTTTTAATTCCATTGCGACCGACCACGACAGCTTTGGCCTGACCTTGCCGACCTTTGGTCTGGCGGCCACACCGAATGCCAGAATTAATGTGCTCGCGGTCGATATGTTCCATGGTGTGACTGAGGGCTATGCCGTGATCACATCGACTGCTGACGCAACGGCCGAAAGCACGCAACGGATACTCGTACGCGTGCGGGCGGATAATGTCGCTACGCCAATTGTTGACTTCCCGGTCAATCAGCTCGAGCGATGACTGAAAACATCGCTGCCAGCTGTTGGTTTTTGATGGATCAGTGCACCGATGGATTATTCGGGCACCCACTCTACATTGCTCATCGCCATGAGTGAGTCCCATGCAATCGGCGCTTCCAGGACCCCCTGTTGAACAAACCGGTTGCGATTTTGAATGCTTACCCATTGTTTGCCGGACTGTCCGGCGCGACACAGCCAGCCGTCCGTGCCAGCTCCCTTGCCTTCAGGCGTGCATAGATAAAGTGTACCCTTGGGTAAGGACGCGGTTAAATCGTTGAATATCTGTACATTGGTGAGAATCGTGGCGTCTGGCTTGCTCATTAAATCTTCCCAGTCGACGAGCACTACCGGCATCCCTTTCTCGATCAGCGAGGCGTGCAGTCTGGCGTCGATCCATTGCTTACCCGCTCGTTCCTCGCTGCACACCCAACCATCAGTACCTTTGCCTTTCCCTTCCGGTGTGCAAAGGTACGTATCCCCGATGGTCGCCTTCATTCTGGCTTTTTCAGGCAGAAAAATTCTATCGTCCAGCAGTATATTTCCGGCATTGAATCCACCAATGTACAGGGAGGAACGGGGAGTAACTTTATTGTTTTCGATTGAATACGCACGTGTAATTGAAACCTCCCCCAGGTATACCGTGTAGGTCTGAGTATCCGGATTGTCCATCGGGGCAGTTCCGGTTCTGACCACATCCCGCCCCTTGATGAAATTGACATTGACAACCTCTATGCCCCTCGAGGTCAGTGCCTGTTTTACCGCGACTCCGAATTTCGAATTTACCGGGGGGACTTTAACTTTGTCGGAATTTTCGTTGTTGGCCATTACCTGAGTCAGGGCATTGGTCAGATCACTGGCGATAAGAGAAAGTGGCTGATCAACGACTCGCCCAAGCTCCACCTGCTGTGATGCCTGTGCTAACTCACCTGGTGCCTGCTGGTTATCCGGTGCTGTCGGGGTTGTCGGTGTTACCGCTGTAGTTGCGCAGGATTGGAGAAATGCTGCCATGCTAATGGCTGCTAGCGTGTGCGAACTGGATAATTTCATAGCGTATCTCTGTGTATTCGTCAATTCGATATCGTATGCAAGTTTCGCCTCTTAACCGGCTCCGATGATCTTGCTGGTAACCTCTTCCAGCCCATTCTTGTGCAGATCGAGCTGGGTAAGTAGTAGTTCCACCATTACCGGCACCATAACGATGAGCATCAACAGTGCCGCAAGGCCCTTAATGGCGAGTGAAATAAACAAAATGTCCATTCTTTTAGCGAACCTGTTTATCATGCCCATGGACAGGTCGATCATAAAAATCACCACCATGATTGGTGATGCAATCAATAAGATAAGTTTTACAAACTTGCCGAACTGATCCTGCACAAGTGCAACGGAAGCTTGTTTCAGATCCGGGATGGGTTCAGAGACCGGCCAGATGACGTAGCTTTCAAAGATGGCGAGCACCAGAAATAGTAGTCCGCCAGCTGCGATAAACACAAAGTTCACCCACCGACCCAGAAAATCACCGTACAGAGTGACTTCATGCCCGGAAAGCGGGTCGTATACCATCGCCATCGAAGCACCGATTTGCGTGTCTATAATCGTTCCTGCTGCTTCGAATGCCCAAAGGAAAAGTCCGAAAAAAAAGCCGATTACCACACCAACAAATATTTCCTTTGCGAATAATCCGATCCAGCCGCCCGTGGTCAGTGTGTCAACGTCGAAATCCGATTGCAGGTAGACCACAATAATTGCAAGCGCAATGAACAGTGAATTCCTGATAAGCGCTGGGACAATTTCGTCCGAAAATATTGGCATTATCAGGAATGCCACAGCGATCCTGATTGTGGAGGAGGCGAGTACCAGTACCTTGTCCGCGAGTTGGTTATATAGTTCCAGATTTTCCATGGCTTTTATTCAACCACCCGAAACCATGCTGGGGAACTCGGTAAATATTCGGTCAGTGTATTGGAAGAGCGTTGTCGCCATTAGTGCTGCTGTGAACACAATAGTGAGCATAATAGCGAACAGTTTTACCGCGAACTGAACCGTCTGTTCCTGGAGTTGCGTGGCGGCCTGAATGAAAGAAACCAATAAACCGAAAAGTGCGCCAGCGAGCACCGGTGGACCAGCCAGGTATAAAACCATCCACAGGGCCTGTTGGGTGAGTTGTATAATGTCAGAACTTAACATGGTGTATATTCAGGTAAAGTATGACATTACTAAGCCATGTGCCAGTTTGGCCCAGCCATCCACCATTACAAATAACAGTAGCTTGAATGGGAGAGATACAAGTGTGGGTGAAAGCATCATCATACCGAGCGCCATCAGAATATTGGAGACCACCAAATCAATAATGATGAATGGCAGGTAGATCAGGAACCCAATCTGGAACGCCTCAGATAACTCACTAATGGTAAATGCTGGCAGCAACACAACGAAATCTGTGGGGGATATATCAGGCACTTCTGTGTCTGTGTTTGTCACCATTTTCTGTACTGTATTGTAAAAAAATGCGACCTCAAGTTCATTCGAGTGAGCGATCAAAAACTCACGCACAGGTTCTTTTGCTACATCTGCCATGGCAAGCAAACCCTCAGTGGATTCTACAGATTGATCCACCTCGGAAACTGAACTCATAATCTGGTTTCCAACCGGGTACATGACATAAATAGTAAGAATCATCGCAAGCCCGTTTAGCACGAGGTTTGGAGGGACTTGTTGTACACCAAGGGCATTTCTTAATAGCGAGAAGACGACCACGATCTTGGTAAAAGAAGTTACCATTACTGCAACAAACGGTGCGAGCGCGAGCAGGACTACCGTCAGCAGTGCCGACGAAGGAGTAAATGTAGTTAAGTCCATGCTATTGCTCTGCTGTCAAAACCGGGGTATTCAGTCTCTCGATTCGAAACCCCATACCGCCACCGACAGGGACCAGAAAACCGCTGGCGGACATATCATCCTGAAAATGAAAGGTGGCTTCCTTTTCCGCAAGGATAGCTGTAAGCGATTCGTTAAGTTGAACGCTTTCTCTCAGTAGTAGATCCAGTGTGAAATGACAATAAATGGCAAATTCATGCGCCTCTGGTCCTACGTGTGAGCTTTGATGTGGCTGAAATTCACCGGTTCTATGCCAGCTCATCTCATTAACACTCAGCGTACCGACGGTCTGTACACGGGGACCGGGCAGGTACAAATAGGTATCCCATTGTTCCGAGTAGGATTCCGGGATCAGTACAGTTGCACCTACCGTCAGGCTGGCTCTTTCGTTATCGGGTATTTTGGTTTTTCCGAGCGAGAGTTTCGCGGAGAAAGGCAACCAATCGAGTTCGAATTCAGGAAGGTGCTCCGGGAACGTAAAATCAACCGTATCGTTGAAACACTCGATCGGCAAGTAGATCTCAACGCAAAAATCGGTTTTGGAATGATCAATCAGCGTTGCTACAGGGCGTGCGTCGGGGGGTAATTCTGACCAGCGCAGTTCTAAAGGGACGCCGAGCCAATCTTCTACCAACCGTATCTGTCGCTCAATTTTACTGAGCACAAGCTGGCTTTCGATCGAGTGAATATTCTGTTGTATGTGCCTGGTAAAAACAATCGACAAACTGACCATTCCTTTTTCTGTTTGCGCAGAGAAATGGATTTTGTGCGGCGCAGATGTCTCGGGTAGCTGGCTGCGAATATGCAAATTGTTTGAAAGGGAATTACTACTATTCATATCTTTTTCTAATTGTTCATCTGAGACAACAAGACCATTCTCACAGCTTCTGAAGCTGTTTTTATATCCAGCTTTTTCATCAGTCTTGCCCGGTGTACCTCGACAGTTCTGACACTGATACCGAGATTGTTTGCAATTAACTTGTTTACCTGTCCATCCACAAGTCCATTGAGAACATCCCTCTCTCTCGGTGTTAACAGTTCCATTCTCTCGAGAAAGTTCTTCCGTTTTTCGCTGTCGAGATTAGTGTCAACGAATGAGCCATTGTTCGCCGAAGTGTGAGTGGAAATCGAGTTCTCTATGGCATTGGTTAACTGTTCCGGATCCAGCGGCTTCTCCAGTAAGGTATAGGCGCCCTTTTTCATGGCTTCCACAGTTAATGGAATGTCGCCGTGACCGGTCATATAGATTACCGGAATCTTAATATCCGAACTGTTCAATGCTTCGTGAAATTCCAGTCCGCTCATTCTTGGCATTCTTACATCGAGAAGCAGGCAACAATTTGACAGATCACTTTTATCTGAAGCCTGCAGAGCGGTAATGGCTTTCAAGCCACATGAAAACTCTATAGTCGAGTACCCTTCTCCTCTGAGCATCCATGCGACAGAGCTTCTAAAGTCATCGTTGTCATCTACAACAAATACCATTTTCTTAGCTTGCATACTTCATCCTGCCAGGCAGTACAATATGTGCGGAACAACCCCCATCCTTATTCTGACTTAGCCAGAACTGTCCTTCGTGCAATTCTATGAATGATCTGCAGATATTGAGGCCGACACCCATGCCGTGAGTTTTCGTGGAAATAAAAGGGGTGAACATGGAATCTTCATGGTTGTCGTCAATCCCGTGTCCATTGTCAGATATTTCAATTTTCACATCGTCGGTGTTCTCGGATACGTTGATGGCAATACGTTTTTCACCTTTATCGTTTTCACTCATCGCATCGACCGAATTTCGAAGCAGGTTGACCAATACCTGTTGCAGCAGAGTGGAGTCACCCTGTAGAAAAATTTCAGGTCGGTTCGCGTTGTAACTGACATTCACTCCCTCGGAGTCAAACGCCCAGTCGAGCAGGGAGATTGTTTCCTGTACCAGAACAATGATGTCGCATTTGTCACTTGCAGGTTTCTTGGATTGCGCAAAGTCCCTCAGTCGTGAAAGGATGTCCGATGCAAATTGTCCCTGTTTCTGTGCGAGCGCAAGCGCTTCGAATACATCTTCATCTCTGGGTTCTTTGTCGTTTAATCTTGTCTGTATGCCATTCATCAAGTTAACAAGAGTGCCTAGTGGCTGATTGAGTTCATGAGCCAGTGTTGTCACCATCTCGCTGACAGATATTGCTTTTGAAGTGCTGAACAGCTCTTCGTGGTACGCCAGCGCTTGTCTGATGTAGTTTTCTTTTTCACTGCTTCGCTTAAAGCGCAACCACAGTTGATCATTGTTCTCCGGGCGTACAAGCACCGAGACTGATGATTTGGAGTTGTCACCAATATATTGATTCCATTCGCTGTCGGCAGTGTGCCAGCGCGCCTGATGCCTCACCCCCTGTGTGTCGGGTATGTTTTCGTTTATCAGTTTTAAAAGTTGCGGAAACTCGTCAATGTTTTCAGTGGCGCCAAGCTTGTGGGTAATTCCCTTACATACGCTTGACATCCAAAGTATTTTTCCGGTGGATCTTTGTATTAGAACAATTTCTTCATCGATAATATCCAGCACGCCTTCCAAATCGGCCACTGAAACGCTTTCAACCTGATTAAGAGGCGTGCTGGTGTTGAAACTCTCGCCTTCTGTCTGACTGAAATCGAACTGGAACTCACCTCTGGCCATCAGGCTGCCCCGGTGTTCGCGGAGAGTTCGGATAAAGAGATTCCAGGTTGCTTTTCAGAGATGCGGTTACGGATTTCCAGAAAAATCTCATCTTTTGAATGACCAAACAGTGATTGTTCATCCTGCCTGCTGTCACTGTCAAAAAGACCAAATGCCCATTGGTTATCACCGCTGTATTCAATCGCAATTTCTGTCGTTCTGAATCCCTCAACTTTTAGCTGGAGTACCCAGGTGCGAGGTTCTGGTGCAGTGCACTTATCAATGATTCGATCCACTATTTCTGATATTTTCTCGATAGCTTTTAATCGAGTAGAAGTGATATCGTCGCTGGCGTGCGTCTCATTCAAATTTATATCGAAAGAGGTGGTTTTGCCGACCGGAACAGAGGCTGATTGAGCGCTGAATTGTAGTGAGGGCGATGAAAGATCAGTGAGAGAGCGGGGTCCTGCCGATGTGGGTTCAGCATTGGTTCGTACAGAGGGTCGCGGGTGATGCTCTTCGCTCGCTAGTTTTACTTCGTGGTTTTTGTCTCGTGCGTCGTCGTTTAGTCTGGAGTTAATACGCTTTAATTCCCCAACGAGTCGGCCGAACGCTTCAACGTCTGCCTGTTTCGCAGCGGTGCCAGACCGGGCGTGACCTGCTTCAGGCGTCTTGTTGACAGGGTCTGTCGTTTTGCTTCTGCCCGATCGGTTGATCATGAGTAGCTGATCCCGTTGTCTAGTCTGTTATGGGAAAGTGAAAATGATTCTTCAAGTTCAGCTTCCTCAATAAGTTCTTTATAGCTCAAAGAACGTTTAGTTAAACGAGTAATGTTTTCCAACTTGGCTTCCAACTTCTGAATCGCGGCTAATCGTTGTGAAAGTATCGAGTTTTGATTAGCTAACTCATCTTGAGCCATTGAGGTATAGAAAGACTGTCTTTCTATGTCGTAGTCAATTTGCTCTTTGTATTTTATTGCACGTAGCATTTTGTCGGGGTGTGATGACACATCATCCTGTTGCATGTACTCGCTGTTTACGGCCAGGGTGTTTTTAAGTTTGTTCAGTTCTGCAACTTCCCGGGCAAGTGCCTCGACGCCTTCATTGACGACACGCATCTGTTCTGCGTGTGCCCGCCTGGCAATTTTGAGCTTGTAACTGAATATAAGTTGAAGATTTTTGCCTTGCGCTGCACTAATTGTTTGCATCACGAGACTGCCGCCTCCAAAAGCTCAACCGAGGACACAAACGAGTAGCTTTGTTCGGGTGACTGTCGGAGCAGGTTATCGATAAGCGGTTTGTTCCGGATGGCCTGGTCCATGATGGGATCTGACCCTTCCTGGTATTCTCCCATCGATAGGAGTAGCTCATTCTCTTTGTACTTTGCCAGCAGTGTCCGTAGTGATTGAGCGGCATTGATGTGATTTTCGTCCGCAATGCTTCTAAATACACGGCTTGTGCTGGGTAAAACATCAACGGGTGGGTATTGGCCGGATTCTGCAACCGCGCGCGATAGTACAATATGTCCATCGAGGATGGACTTCACTTCCTCTGCAATCGGGTCGCTCGTGTCTTCGTCCTCTTCCAGTACCGTATAGAAGGCAGTGATTGAACCTACATCGTCGTTTCCGGTTCTTTCCAAAAGCTTTGGAAGTTCTGCAAAAACTGAAGGTGGGTATCCGCGTCGCGTTGGTGGTTCTCCAACAGACAGTCCTATTTCCCGCATTGCTCGGGCGTAACGCGTAACAGAGTCGAGCAGCAGCAATACTCTTTGTCCATGAGCGCGAAAACCCTCCGCGATCGTGGTGGCAATTTTTGCCGCCGACACGCGCTCCAGTGCAGGGCGGTCGGATGTTGATACAACCATAACAGACTTCGCCAGCCCTTCTGCGCCGAGATTGTGTTCGATAAATTCCCTGACTTCGCGTCCGCGTTCTCCGATAAGGCCGATAACAATTGCATCTGCATCTGAGTGTTTCGCAAGCATGCTTAGCAATGTGGATTTACCCACTCCCGCTGCTGCAAAAATACCCATACGCTGGCCTTCGCCAACGGTAGTCATGGTGTCCAGCACTTTAACACCTGTAGAAAACACGCTCGATATAACGTGCCGTGTGAGTGGGTCTGGTGCGGGCCTGTCGATCGGCACACTCGTTGTGTTGGTCAGCTCGTGCGGCTGGTAAATCAACCTGCCGGTGCCGTCCAGAATGCAGCCTTTCAGGGACTCTGAAAACGGCACATTTTTTCCGTTTTCAACCACTCGAACCTCTGAGCGACTTGATATACCTTCTAATGAACCAAGAAGGTATAAAGTCACGTATTTATCATTGAGTCCAACGACATCGCCGTGCGTAGTCCTGCCGTTCTCCCGGTCCGTAATCTCGCATCGCTGTCCGACTCCGGCAGTAATGCCCGATACATGCACCGTGGTGCCGTAGGCTTTAACAATACGGCCTATCTCCTTGACTGATTTGCCGCTGTGCTCGAGAAGATGTACCAGTCCTGTCTGATCCTCTGCAGGGGGAGGCTCTGGCAGATCGTCGCCTGCGCTCTTGTAGGAATCTATCAGCACACCTGCCGATGCGGCGTCTGTATCAGTGGCTTGCATACAGCTTCTCTCTCAACACACTGAGTTGTGTTTGCAGGCCGGCATTTATTTGACCAAATTCGGTCTCCAGCACGCAGTCGTCTTCACTGAGTGTGGTGTCCGCCAGTACTTCAACAATTCGAGCGTAGGGTGATTCCGTATCGACGACCTCTTCCTTCATGTAGGCGAGATTGGCCGGGTGCACCCTTAACACAATAGGTTCTTTTTGCACCAGGTCAGAGGCAGCGGTTTTTGCCAGAGCGGCGATCGTCTTTTGTGGTCCCAGCTCTGAGGCGATCCGCTCAACAATCTTTATTGCGAGATTTGCAGTGTCGTGCTCAAGTGATGCCCGTGTGGCGTTTGCTTCTTTGGTTAGAACGACCAATTTGACAGCGATATGCTGGAGGGCGGCCTCGTAGCCCTTTCCCTGGCCTTCCTCGAACCCGGCATCATGCCCGCTCGCGGCAGCATCTTCAATCCGCTTTTCTTCTTCGTTATACAGCGTCTGCAGCCGTTCCGCCTGATCAAGTACGCTGGTCAGCGAGTCGATTTCGCCCGGTTCGAATACGGTCTTCCTGGTTGCTACCGTCAGCCGTTCGGAATTTAAAAATGTAATTAGCGCCATGTCTGGTAACTCGCTCGTTATCTCTGGGCGGAGCTGTTTGCTTGCTGCAGGAGAGCCGTATCCAAACTTGTAGCACCGGTAGTACGGGCAACATAGGCGACTGCACTGTTATAGCTGCGAACTGCCATTTTTTGATCAAATTTACTGACGGGAGGGCCGATGACTTTTCGAAACAGATCGATCAGTGGCGGCTCTGGCAATGTATTCAGCAAGACAGCAGCTCCTGTCGCGGTTAACTGTTGTTCCGGCCGGGAGGTGAATCCCGCTGTGTCGTCAGAGATAACGCTCGGGTATTCAGTGCGAACATACTGAAAAAGTTGATCTCCCAGGAAATGATTTAGTTCGCGCAGTATTTTGCCGTCGATCGCATTTTTAATGGTGCCTGCCAGGTAAAACGCACCGCAGGTTTTTCGAATAATATGTTGTTGATCCGTTGTGGACAGGCACCATGCCGGAATTGAAGGCAGACTATCCCAGTCGACTGTCCCCACGTTAACCTTGTGTATGGCACTAAGCTGGCTTACACGTGCGGCGACCCGACTGGCGTGATTGCGCCTCTCTCTGGCGGAACGGATGTCCGCCTTCATCGCATTTTCGTTCATCAGTCTCTGCTCGAGCCTGGCTTGTGCAGAAGTTTCTTTCTAAAGAAAGCAACCGTGCCGAGCCCTACCAGTGACAGAAGAAATACGGTTAGCGCTGCAAAGACCGTCGCGGGACTGAACTCACCAACAGATGCCTTGTATACCTTCATCTGGTTCTCTGGAAGGGAGGGTGACCTAAGCTCTGCAGGAAATAGCGCGACAGTGACGTTGTCATAGGGAAGGTTTTCAAGTCCGTTAACCACCAGAGATTTGATTTTTCCAATATTGGGCGACAGGTCGACATCCGCCTGGTGTTTGACAAACACTGACGCGCTTGAGGGTTCAACCGCTTCTGCAAGGTGGGCCTTTTTCGGGACCGCCAGATGGACTCGCGCCATGATGACGCCATCGATATTGGAAATAGTACGTGATAACTCCTGGCTCATTGCGTAGTTAAGTCGCGCCCTTTCCTCCAGCGGCGAGGAGACAAACCCGTCTTTCTGGAATACATCCCCGACGCTTTCGAATCGCTCTCGAGGGAGTCCTTTTGCCCTCAGGAGTGTCACCGCCTCCGAAAATGATGATTTGCTGGTAAAAACGCGATATTTGTCGCTGCCTTTTTCAGCGGACTTATCTGCGGATAAATCCGCAGAGTAAAGTACTGCGACTATCTCGTTCGCTTCAGTCTCGGTGAGATCGGAGAATAGCTCCTGAGATTCACATCCAAAGAGAAACAGTGCGATCAGGGCGAGTGTAAGCTTTCGTATCACTGCGTTACCCCTGTTGCCTGAATAGTTGTTGAATTCCGTCTGCTGAGCGATTTGCCACATTAGCCGTGAGCTGGCTGTGGAACATGAATTTATGGCTCTGCACAGTCAGATTAACAATCTCGGCGGGGGTAAGCTCATTGTCCGTCGCAAGCGCCGTGTTTGCATAGTCGCCTAAAGACCGGGCTTCCCGGTCAATATAGTCGAGCGGTTTTACAGCGGCTTTTGCAAGTTCGCTGCTTGATTCCGTCTCGATTTCTAGCCGGGTCTGAGCCGCTTCCAGGCTCGCTTCGAACGCTTGCTCATCTGCTGAGAAAGAAGCGCCGTAGCCAAGGCGCAACTCCTCGTTAGATGAGTGAATCGTTTGCACTGCGTTATCTGTAACTGTTGATGACGATATCATGATTCTCTCTATTTTTCGGGAAACCTGAGGATGCCAATTATTGCTTTCTGGCGAGTGTTTCCAGAGCAGATCCGACGCTGGTCAGTGAGGTGTGAGAGCTGTTTGAGATGAAATTCATACGGAGAGACTCTGCGGTAAGCGCGGTAATTTCAGCCGGCGTATCGAATCCGTTTGACACTTCGTCTGCCTGCTCGACGATTCTTTCAGCCTGCGCGTTCAGGGCGCTGCCCCAGGCATCGGCCATTTCTTCAAACCAGCTGTTTGGATTTTTCTTGCTTGTTGTTTGTGCGGACAGCATGGCTGTAACTTGTGACATTGATACTTCAGACATAGATTTTCTCCGGATAGTAGTTGGTTAGTGTTTTAGTACGTCATGGTTTGCTGGTTGCCGTCCTTGCTTACAATCACTTTTCCATTTTCTATTCGCTCGACCAGGTGGCCGGACGGTAGTGTTGCACCTACGAAGTAACGCGAGTTGTCTTCGGTCATGATGTAGGCGTTGGTGCCTGCTGAAATCAAGGTGATTCGTTTTTCCGGTGTTGGGACGTACTTTGGTCTTTTGACCGGTGCCGACTTGGGTACGGTATTTATCACCTGTAGTTTGGTTATCGAGGGCAAGTCACTTTTGACCAGCAACCCAATGAGCTCAAGCTGATCGAGATCGGCAGTGTGCGTGGTAACGCTGAGGCTTCCCGGGGCAGTGACTTCTGCCTTGGCTGAAACACCATTGACCCGATAAATGTCTTCAACCGTCTCGATGAGTTCGTGATTTAGTTTAAGGTTAAGCTTTACCTTTGTGCCGGTTTTGCGCGCCGCTTCCAGCAGTTCGGTATGCTGATCCCGGGAATCAATAGTCCCTTCTATGATATGGGTGCTTCCGTCTTCTGCAACTTTGTGCGTCAGTGTCTTGAATTCCGGTTCATTGAGTTTGGCTGCGAACTGGCTAAAGCCGGATTCGGTATCCGCATTTGCGAGGAATACACTCCCTGTCACAGCGTAAATGGCAGAAAGCGTCCCGATCACGACGCACAGTGCTGATACACCGAACATAACGTGGTTAAAAGTGAACGGTATACGGGAAGATAACGATTGGATACCGGGTGCGTTGTTATCGTCAATGGCGTTTGAGGGAGCGGTATTGGCTGCGGTAAGATCATTCTCGATGGTGATTTCGTTATTGCCGGTTCTGCTTAATATCGTTGAGTCCGGGTTGTTACTCGAATGTGACTCATGCGTGGCCCTTTCAGGGAACCCGACAGTAAACTCAACGTCTCCCGCCCGGCAATCGAGCTGGTTCGTCGTCGTGATTCTGGCATTGGGTGGTAGCTTGTTTTCATTGCAGTCGATTTCCCCGGTCAGGCACGTCACCGTTACATCGCGGCCGGAGCATTCAAGCAGTATTCCCCAGTGATCGCTAGCCGGATTACCAAGCACAATGTCATTGTGCAATCCGTTACCCGCAGTTTTTCTGCTGTTCAACGGCAGTTCGAACTGTGCACCCCCGGTAGTGCTGACGTAACACGTATCTAAAGTCATGTGATCTCGTAGTGCTTGATGTGTAGTCATTCGATGCAGTCTTGCTATTGGCTGGCAGCGGGCAGGTTCTCTACAGTGAATGGACTAAAAAACTCATTGTTCCTGATTACTGCGAATACGGGTTTCAATTGAGTCGGCCTTGTTGTGGTCTCAGCGGTTGTGGC
>CAZOXM010000037.1:0-7468 GCA_964583825.1 uncultured Granulosicoccaceae bacterium | reverse complement strand
CTCAGCGGTTGTGGCAATGGCTTTTTCGCTGGAGACCGTTCGATTATTGCGAGTCTCGTTTGACCAGTAATCCATCTGACGCCTGGCCGGATCAACAGCTGCAGGAATTCGCATATCGGCATCCCGGATAATGTCGCTTTCTTCGCCGTTAAGTCCCGGGAGCGAGCCGCTTCGGTTAAAACCCAGGCCGTTGGCGAGTCGGGGTGTGATCATGAACAGCCGTTCGATGCGGTTGACTTGTCGCGTTTCAGAACGGAACAGCGACCCAACCAGCGGCATGCTGCCGAGCACCGGTACCTGGTTTCGAGTGTTGCGGAAGGTCTCACGCACCAGTCCGCCTACCAACAGGCTGTCACCTTCTGTGACCACAGCCTGGGTGCTGATATTGGATCGCTCCACTACCGGGATGTTATCCACAGAGGAGTTTGCCTGTGTCCCATCCTCAATATTGACCAGAAGCTTTATTTTGTTTACCTGGGCGTTGTCCTGGAAGATGTGGGGAGTCACCCTGAGCGTGGTACCCACTGGGACATTAAAAAGATCGACCTCGCTTTCACCAGCGACCCGCACAAAAAATTCGGTGGTGGCAGCCAGAACGGCTTCTACGTCAGAAAGCGTAATCACGTGTGGTTTTGAAATAACCTTCGCCGCGCCTTTTTGTTCGAGTGCTCGTATGCGGGAGAGGAACCTTGCGGGCTCTCCCAGGCTAAAGGATAAAACTCCGCCCTGGCCGGTACCAAGCAGGGATCCACCTGGCACCAGTGACTGATCACTGGCGTCTCCGCGACCCAGTAGTACATCGACATTGTCGTCCTGGTATCGCCAGTTAATGCCCAGCTCACGCGATTTGTCTGTGTTGATGTCGATAATTGTCGCTTCGATTTCAACCATGCCGGACTCTACGTCCAGGCTCTCTATCAAACGTCGGTAGGAGTCCATTTGTGACTGTTTGTCGCGAATAATGATCGCATTTAATCTGGTGTCGGCGACTATTCTCGTCGCTTCCTCGGTGGCTGTGTTGATTTCACTGCCGGGAGTTGATCCGGGTGTTGCGGCTAATCCTTTGCCCTTCAGGCCCGGCAGCGTGTTCTCATTTTCTATAATCCCGGCTGAACTCGGGGGCGTGCCTTCTAAAAGGCTTTTGAGCAGTGTCGCTACTCCTGGCACCGTGACCGATGTTCCGCCGACCGGGAACTGTGTGTCTGTCGCCCAGGCATGTTTGAGCTTAAAGACCTGATACACCATGGGTGATTCGTCGGAAATCGGAACCAGCTTCTCCACTTCTACAATCTTTGGAGCGGGTGCCGGCCTTGGCTCGGGCTTTGTGGAAGCCATCAGTTCTTCGATTTGAGCGATAAAGCGCCTGGTGCCCGACACGACAACCCCGTCGCTCTGTGCGACGACTGTATTGTTTTCATCTGGCAGGTTCATTTTTTCTGCTCTGCCGACAATTTTCCTCGCCCTGGAAAGGGTCGTCGGTATCAGTTTGCGCTCTACTTCATTTTTTAGATACGCCTGCACCACCGCGCCGTCGTAGTAGATGATCAGGTTGAATGCGTTAGCGATCTCTTTGAAAACGTTACGCGCAGTGTCGTTGAACTTACCGTTAACCGTGCCCTCAAGTTCGGAGTTGATTGAAATGGGTGCGTTAACTTCCTGAAACAGAGCGTTAAGAAAAACATTAATGTTTTGTTCCCGAACGTTAAAACTGACGGGCCTGTCGAAATTCGGTACGTTGTCAGCAATGACCGTACTGCTAAATAGAAAAATAACTAGAAGAAAGAACAGCGTACATGCGTAAGTACTGCGTGACCCGTGCGGCTCAAGTGTGCTGACCTTTGAGGGGGTGGGTATTTCATTCATAACTGATCAACATTTTGTTCGGTGCCAGAGTGCCGGTATTGTACGATGCAAAAAAGGAAAAAAATCCCTTTTCGTGCTTTATTGCAGGTTGGTTCACAGTGCAAGTCCCCGGGCAGTCCGCAGTTGTGTGCTGGCCCAAAAAGAAAAATATTCCTTTTTATAAAACCTCCCGAAAATCACCCTTCAGCGCTTCCGGCAAAACGATATTTAGTTGCCAGGAAAAATCAGTTTTGCATTTTTTCGTGCTGCGCAGCTTAACCGGAATGGTTATCCCGACAGGAGTGAATAATTGAAAAAAGAAAAAAATTCCTTTTTGTTACTCTATTGATGATCTGATCACACGATGTTGGTTTTTTGGTGGGCCTCATGTCTGTAGAATTAAGTCGATAAGGAATGTTAGCTAATACCTCCGTCATCAACACATTAGTGGTTCTACTTACTTTCGCGGAATTTACAGATAAGAGTTTGATAAGTTGAACCAACATGCTGATATATCTCCCACTCGATTTAATATAAATCTGTCTTCCGGATACATGAGAAGATAAATGGTTACTTCCAAAACTACTGAAAGGTCTGTTTCCGGCAATGGTGACAGCTTTCTCCGCATATTTTTAAGGCAACTAAACCGGATCACAACCGGCAGCAGCGATGTCGCGCTTGCTTGTCTTATGATTGCGATCATCGGGTTAATGATTCTTCCTTTGCCTCTGCTGCTGATAGATGCACTGGTAGCTATGAATATTGCTCTGGGTATTATGCTTGTGCTGATGGCGATCTATGTTAGCTCTGCACTACAGTTTTCTTCGTTCCCGAGCGTATTGCTGATTTCTACCTTGTTCAGGCTTGCGCTATCCATCGGAACAACGCGGCTGATCCTTCTGGAGGGAGACGCCGGCAACATAATCGACACGTTCGGGCAGATGGTCGCCGGTGGTAACGTCGTTGTCGGGTTGGTCGTTTTTCTTATTATTACCCTGGTGCAGTTCCTGGTGATCGCTAAAGGATCCGAGCGTGTGGCGGAAGTCAGCGCGCGCTTCACGCTGGATGCGATGCCCGGTAAGCAGCTTTCCATTGACTCCGATTTACGGTCCGGTCTGATCGATAAAACTGAAGCCAGGCGAAAGCGCCACGATCTCGAGAAAGAGAGTCAGTTACACGGAAGCCTTGACGGGGCAATGAAGTTTGTAAAGGGTGATGCGATTGCCGGGATTGTGGTCATCATTATTAACCTTCTCGGCGGACTGGCTGTGGGTATTTTTCAGCTTGGGATGTCAACTGGTGATGCAATAAACAAGTATTCTATCCTGACAATTGGGGACGGTCTGGTAGCGCAGATTCCAGCACTTTTCGGTGCAATGGCTGCTGGTTTGATAGTAACCAGAGTCAGCGACACTGATAGTGAAGAGCATCTGGGTGATGCTATTCAGTCACAGTTTTCCTCTATACCCAAGGTCTCTCTTGTGGCGGGGTTTCTGTGTTTTTTCTTTGCCTTCGTACCTGGCTTTCCAACGGGCATTTTCCTGGTGCTCGGGTTTCTGCTGGTGCTGGCCGGCGCCATGTTAATCCCCGCCTTCCGACTGGTGTTGCGATCTTATTCGACGCCGGCGTTCGATACCGTATTCCAAAGACAAGCGGGCTCCAGACCCAGTGCAGTGCAAAATACAGCCGATGTCGCGCTTGAGGACACGTCACCGTTCACCATGAAAGTACCGCATTTCCTGTCAAGGGATGGCGGAGATGTGATTCTTCAGCAACAGATGCAGGAACTGTTGAGTACTCATCGTGAACAAACCGGGGTGGCGTTGCCGCGGCTTTCTTTCGTATGGCGTACCGATGGAGCGGAAAAGTGGGCGCTTGAGGTTTTTGATGTCCCGGTTGTGTCCGGCACCGTGGAGTCGTCGGACGATATAGACAGAATAGCCAGGGAGGGAATGCTGGCGGTCAGAAGGAACATCAATCTATTCTTCGGGATGGAGCAAACGAACCGACTGTTAAACCAGGCAAGTGATAGCTCGCCAGAGGTAGTAAAGGAGGTGCAGCGCGGTTTATCGCTTCAGGCGATTTCCGCCATTCTTCGAAACCTGGTGGAGGAAGAAGTGCCCATCAAGAATATTAATGGAGCGCTTGAGGCGATCGCCGCCGCGAGTGTAAACGAAAAGGATTTACAAAATCTGACAGAGTACGCCCGTATCTCACTTGGCCGGCAGCTGAGCCATAAATACGCCGTCGATGGTGTGGTTGAGGCGATCGGTTTGTCCCTGACGCTGGAGGAAGAATTGTTGAACCTGATGCGTGACAATGGCGGCAAGGCAGAACTGGGCGCCAGCCCTCAATTCGCCGAGTTGGTAACCAGTGCATTAAAAGATGCAATAGACACACTTGAGCCGGCCGTGATTGTGGCGCCGGTAGTCTTGCGGCGACAGCTGAGAGGGTTGATCGCAGACAGTTGTTTCGAAATACCGGTACTTTCTTATGCGGAAATAGTAAAACCGTTCTCGCTCAATATCCTGTCACGGGTAGAACTGAACCCCGCTGCGGATCAAGTTGTCAATGGCTGACAAAGATCAGGGCAGTAAAACCGAACTGCCTACGGAGAAAAAGCTAAAGGAAGCGCGCAAAAAGGGTGATGTTGCCAAGGCCGCCGAGGTAAGCCTGACATTCGGCTTTATATTCGCGATTCTCCTGATCTGGCTGATGGTTCCTTATACATGGGAGGGATTTGTAACACTGTTTGAGATAGCTGTTGCGTCTCCGACGCAGCCCTTTACCACGACTCTCGCTACGCTCGGGCAAACCGGACTGCGCGTGTTTATCGGTGTCAGCGTGCTGATAGTGGTGCCGTTGGCACTGGTGAGCGTGGTGGTTGAGTTTCTTGTCGTCGGTCCGGTGCTAACGGCCGAAAAATTTAAACCGAAAATGTCCAATTTGAATCCTGCTGAAGGACTCAAAAAAATGTTTGGAGTGGACAACCTGGTTGAATTGATCAAGTCAGTGGCAAAAACGGCAATACTGGTAATCTGTTTTTACGCCACCATCAGACTGCTCGGGTCGGAATTACTGCTGTTACCCATGTCCGACGAGGAGCATATTCTCAGTGCAATGTGGTATCTGGGTGTCAGAATTTTCGGATATACCTCCGCCGCTTTTCTGCTGGTAATGTTTTTTGACACTATCTATCAGAAACAAGCCTTTATAAAGAAAATGAAAATGAGCATCCGGGATATTCGCGATGAGCTCAAGGAGTCCGAAGGCGATCCCCTGGTGAAGGGTGCCAGAAGAGATATCGGGCAGGAGTGGTCGCAGGCGCCGCCATCGGAAGCTGCTGCTCAGGCAAATGTACTCGTTGTTAATCCGACTCACGTGGCAATAGCCATTGTGTACAACCGGGAGACCACCAAAATTCCACTGGTGACCGGTAAGGGGGTTGATGATGTGGCGATGGACATGCGTCGGGCAGCTGCCCACGCCGGTGTGCCGGTCCTTAGAAACGAACAACTCGCTCGTGCACTGCTCGCAGATCGAACAGAGGGCAATTACGTGCCCAAATCACTCTTTACCATTATCGCGGAAGTGATTGTCTGGGCGCAGGCGGTAAAGGAGCGAGGGAGTGAGCTCTCTGATCGCAGTGCACCGGACCAACTGCAGGCTCCCGGTGAAGACATGACAAATTATCAGTATTTGCGATAGTAATGGATTTGGATCTATGAGCTTTGAGTTTCTTACCGGACTTCCCGGCACAGTTTTTTTTGGGATCTTTGCATTGATCCTGACGCTGGTAATTGCCTGGGGCGTGCTACGCGCAATGTCAGCGGCTTACAAGAGCAGGGTAGCCAATGGCGAGATCAGTGTGCAGTCCGCCTATTCACTCGGGGTAAAGCAGCATCTCTATGTTGTTAATTTCCGAGGCAGTGATTACTTTCTGGCTGTCACTTCAGATCGTATCAGTGTGATCGACAGTCGTCCGGAATCAGAGGGTCAGCCGGAACGCCAACAGAACTGATTTATCGTTAGATACTTTAGTTTTTAAAGTATGAATTGTTAAACATTATTCGGGTAGTTTGGGTGACTGGAAAACCACCGAGCAACTTCAAATTATTGTCAGTAATTACAGATGGTTATTTGTTCGTTAGTGCATGTGTAAGTAGTTTTACTAATAGTGGTTTCTGGTATGTACACGGGAAATTGAATGCGGTGAAATAGCGTGGACTTTGAGAAAGGACTGCCCTTAAAAGCAAATCTTCAACAGTTGATCTAAAAACCAGTTCTTAACCACATTTACGTTTTAAGGTGAATTTAATGAGTGAAGCAGCACTATCGGCTAACAGCCAGAATAACCAAATCCAGCAGCAGATGTTCAAAGACTGCAATTGCAAGCAGTCCAGTACAAATGAAATGGCTGACCAGCTGTTTCAGCAGTACGGGGTCCAGAATGTTCTGCAGGCGGTAACTAACGCGGCAGTGGATTTCGTCAAGAAAGAATTGTCAGCCATGATCGAAAACATGGGTATGCCTCAGTTCATGAAGGACGATGCCATGAAACAGATCGAAAGCATTGGCAACAGTTTCCTTGCGGATACGCCTCAGGGTGCGCAGGAAGGCGTTGACCAGGTACTCGGTAAATCCGGTCGGGATGATCAATCAGGGTCCGGTTCTTCTGGCGGTGGCGCTTCTTCCGGTTCTGCAGGCGGTGGCTCTTCGCGTGCCGGTAATGAAATGAGCGGCATGATGGACATGCTCCGCCAGAGCATGCAGGATGAGACTGAAGGTGCCAGTAAGAGCAGCAGCGGATCTGGTGGTGGCGGTACTGGTAACTGGCTTGCAGTCCTCGCGCGTGCGATGGGTCAGACTGCAGGTAAGCACCTGAAAGCGATGACCGATCTGGGTAACAAGCTGGGCGGTATCGACAGCAAAGAGAATCCTGAAGAGTTCGCAAAGATTCAGGCGGAATTCCAGGCTGAGGCTCAGATATTCAAGATGTTCCAGGAAGCGATCGGCACCATGATCAAAAGTATCGGTGAAGGCATGGCTTCTGTTGCCAGAAAACAGTAATTAGAATACCCGGTAATTTTATACAAATTACTCCCAATTTTATTGTTGTACAGTGGTTGTCATCGCCCCGCTTTTTTGAAGCGGGGCTTTTTTTTGGGCTTACCTTATGCCGGCGACGGCTCCCCGGTCTTACCTGTTGCGCTAAGCATATAAGTAGTTACCCGCACTACTACGTAGGATTCCCAACTTATACATTCCCTGTCTGCCTCATAAACTGCCTGTTCACTTCAGGTGAAAGTCTTTTTTAAACAAATTATGAGAGCAACAAGCGCATGGGAATGAAAGTAACAGGGTCGAATAGTCGGCCTCAACAATCGTTTAAGTCAGACTCCGGCTCCAAAGCGAGTCAAATGGACAGTGGCAAAGGTGGAAAATCCTCCAGAGCGGATAACAAAGGTGCATCTGATTCATCAGATGGTTCGTTGTATAAGAAGGACATGGAAGCCTTCAAGGGTCGCAAGTCAAAAGTAGGACCTGAAGGCCCACAGGGCCCTAAGGGTGATACTGGTGCGACAGGTGCAAAAGGCGCTAAGGGCGACACCGGCGCGACTGGCGC
>CAZOXM010000036.1:0-45740 GCA_964583825.1 uncultured Granulosicoccaceae bacterium | reverse complement strand
TCTTTGTAAGTATGGCCGTCCGCTGGCACCTGGTGATTTCGCCTGATACTAGTGTGTCTCCGGAATCACTATGCATACAGCCTCAGGCTAGACCACTGGCGCTGAGTTATCGGGTGTGAACAGTGGGCTCGCTCTGCACCATGTCCAGGAGGGCGAATCCTTATTAATAGTGCTGACTGGCGGATTGAATCAGAAGCCATGATCGCAAGTGTTTTGCACATCCATACGCCCGATGGTTAAAGAAGCTTAAAGCAGCATACCGGGGGCGAGATGCAGCAGTGCATGGCGATAAAGAAGACGATTGTTTTCTTGTGGCTGCATAGGAAGTTACTTTTACAGTGGGACACAACGGCATTTTCCACAATGATTGTTGCGGTGGTACCCGACGGATTCAACAGCGTTGTCACCCACAGTCCATACCTGTATATTGCATGGCACGGCGGTGTTCATGTTGACGGAAATCAACGCTTTATGTAATGCGCCCGCAATTAATCCGGACTTGGAGGAAGATCTTTTGAAGAAGCTATTATCTGTGGATAACCCAATGAACAGGAGTTTGCTTAAATCAATCGCGGGCACAATCCTGGCGGTTGCATTCAGCACGCAGGCGTTTGCGCAGGACTGTCCGCGGGGCGATTTGGATGAACGTTACTGCGACAAAGATGGCGATCTGGTCGCCGATGTGCCCGAGGATTCGGCTGACTGGATCGATCCTAAAACGCTTATCTTTGCTTATACTCCGGTCGAGGATCCGGCTGTTTACAAGGAAGCGTGGTCTGATTTTCTCACTCACATGGAAGCGGTTACCGGTAAAAAGGTGACATTCTTCCCGGTGCAAAGCAATGCAGCGCAAATAGAAGCAATGCGCTCCGGGCGACTCCATGTAGCCGGCTTTAACACCGGCTCCAATCCACTTGCCGTTAATTGTGCCGGGTTCCGATCATTTACGATCATGGCGAGAGAAGATGACACGTTCGGCTATGAGATGGAAATTATTACTTACCCCGGTAGTGGTATAGAGAAGGTTGAGGATATCAAAGGCAAGACGCTGGCGTTCACATCGCCCACCTCAAATTCGGGTTTCAAGGCACCCTCTGCAATTTTGAAAGGTGAGTTCGGTATGGTTGCCGAAACTGACTTTACGCCAGAGTTTTCCGGAAAACACGATAACTCAATACTGGGTGTTGCAAACAAAGACTATCCGGCAGCCTCGATTGCCAACTCGGTGAAAGCCCGCATGATCGCGCGCGATGTTATTAAGCCGGAGCAGGTCACCACTATTTACAAATCCCAAACCTTCCCGACCACCGGTTTCGGCGTGGTTCATAATCTGCACCCCGATTTGCAAAAAAAGATCGAAGAGTCATTCTTTACATTTAAGTGGATAAAAGAAGATGGAACGCCAACCTCGCTCAAAAAGGAGTTTGAAAAATCGAAAGAGGGTAAGTTCCTCCCCATTACGTATAAGACTCACTGGGACGTGATTCGTAAGATCGATGCAGCTAACGGTGTGTCCTACAGCTGTAATTAAACTGACCCGTGTCAGGGTCTTCCGAAAAACGTACCAATCGCGCTTCCCCCGGGCAGCAGTTCACCCCGGGGGAGATTGGTGCGTTCGCTGCCGTTTCGACCTTACGGACTCTAATCGACTGCCGTGCTAAAACTCACTTCTCTTTCGAAACGCTATAAAACCGGTGACGAGGCCCTGAAGCAGGTAAGCCTCGAGGTGCCGAATGGTCAGGTACTCGGACTTATCGGCCCAAGCGGTGCCGGTAAGAGCACACTGATTCGTTGTATTAACCGGTTGGTCGAGCCAACTTCGGGCAGTGTGATGCTTAACGACGTTGAGTTAACACAGCTCGGCAGTCGCAGGCTGCGCAAAGCGCGCAGAAAGATCGGTATGATTTTTCAGGAATACGCGCTGGTTGAACGCTTGTCTGTGATGGAAAATGTGTTGTCCGGTCGGCTGGGCTACGTGGGGTTCTGGTCAAGCTGGTTTCGTCGTTTTCCGCAAAGCGATGTCACCGAAGCGTTCCGGCTGCTCGACAGAGTGGGGCTGGCGCATATGGTTGATAAGCGCGCCGATGAACTCTCTGGCGGCCAGCGTCAGCGTGTGGGTATCGCCAGGGCGCTTATTCAGGATCCGGAGCTGCTGTTGGTCGATGAGCCGACCGCCTCACTCGATCCGAAAACTTCAAGACAAATCATGCGCCTTATCTGCGAGCTTTGTGAGGAGCGCAACCTGTCTGCCATTATCAATATTCACGATGTCGCGCTGGCCAGAATGTTCGTGCAAAGAATTGTCGGCCTGCAACTCGGCAGCATTGTCTATGACGGTAAACCTTCGGACCTGGATGGCTCTGTGCTGACACAGATTTATGGCGAAGAGGACTGGGAAGCGACTATTGAGAGAGTAGACGACGAAGATGACGACGTCGAGACGTCCATACCGTGAGTAATGCGACGGCCGACTCTGTAGAGATGAGACGGTGGCGCAAGCCGCCGGCGATTGAACGTCCCTGGCTTCGCTATGGCTTGTTGGTCGGGACGCTGGTGTACCTGTTTTTTGCGGTGGGTTCCTACGATGTCAACTGGGGCAGAGTGGCTGAAGGACTGGATAGAGGCTGGCAGTTTGTCAAGGCATTCGCCAGTCCGGATTTTGTGTCACGCAAGAGTGACTTTATCGAAGGAATGACCGAAAGCATCATCATGACTATTACGTCGACGGTGGTGGGTATATTGATCTCGATTCCTATCGCGCTTGGTGCGGCAAGTAACCTGGCGCCGCTGCCGGTTTATATATTTTGTCGCGCGATCATCGCGCTGTCTCGCGCCCTGCACGAGATTATTGTTGCCATTTTGATGGTGGCCATCTTCGGCTTCGGGCCGCTGGCAGGTTTTATCACACTTTCTTTTGCCACCATTGGATTTCTTGCAAAACTGCTGGCTGAAGATATTGAAGCCATGGACAAGTCGCAGGCTGAGGCGATTCAGGCAACAGGGGCCGGTTGGCTGCAATGGATAAATTATGCGGTTCAGCCGCAGGTAATGCCAAGGCTCATTGGTCTGTCCATTTACCGGCTCGATATCAACTTTCGCGAATCTGCGGTGTTGGGTCTGGTGGGTGCCGGCGGTATCGGTGCGACACTGAACACGGCGTTTGATCGCTATGAGTTTGATACAGCGGCCGCCATTATTATCACTATCATTGTGATTGTTATGGCATTGGAGTATTTGTCCAGTATTATCAGAGCGAGGATCCAATAGTGCCGGTGTCCACCCGTACAGGGCCGCAGGATGCAGCGTTGCCTGTATGGCGCAGACGTACCAGTAAAGCACAACTGGCCATCTGGTTTGCCTGGCTGGCTGGCGTTGCCGTATTCGTCTGGTGCTGGATGTATATCTCGGCGCGAACCGAGTGGTTTTTTGTCTATGATGCACCGAGAATCGCAGGGGATATCCTGGGTCGAGCGACTCCGCCGCGGTGGCCTTATATGGAGCAACTGTGGAAGCCGCTGTGGGATACAGTCAATGTGGCAACACTGGGTACGGCGCTGTCGCTTTTGTTTGCCGTGCCGATCGCGTTTCTCGCCGCCCGCAATACCACGCCGAGCACCACATTCATCAGACCGATTGCGTTGCTGGTTATTGTCTCGTCCCGTTCGATTAATTCGTTAATCTGGGCCTTGTTGCTTGTCGCGATTATCGGCCCGGGCATACTCGCGGGGACGGTCGCCATCGCGCTGCGGTCTGTGGGTTTTTGTGCCAAGTTGTTGTATGAGGCGATCGAAGAGATCGATGTGAACCAGGTGGAAGCGATTACAGCCACGGGCGCCAGAGGATCGCAGATCATGAGCTACGGCATTGTGCCGCAAATATTGCCCGCTTTTGCCGGTATCACAGTGTTTCGTTGGGATATCAATATCCGCGAATCCACCGTGTTGGGGCTGGTCGGCGCTGGTGGCATAGGTCTGCAGCTGCAAGGTTCTTTGAATACACTGGCCTGGCCGCAGGTTGCGCTCATTCTGATCGTTATATTTATTGCGGTCATTATCAGTGAATGGGTATCGGCACTGGTGCGCCGCGCCATTATCTAACTCATGGTCTTTTACGGTAATGCGAATCAATAAGAAGCATTGGAAACTGTTGTTTATCGTTGCGCTGAGTTTTTCGACGCTGGGCTGCGGAGGCAGTGACGACGGCATCGTTGCAGGCAGTGATTCCCGGATGGCAGGCGAGCTGCTGGCTTCCCGGGTGGTTAATGTGCCGGAAGGGGTTAATGCTTCGGCGGTTATACAGTATGACTACGCGATGCCCGGTGTGCAGGGCGGGTTGGTTACCGCCCGGTCTCTATACCTTAGACCTGTGAGTGCTATGCCGGAAGGGGGTTATCCGCTGATCGTATGGGCGCATGGAACCACCGGCATCGCAGAGTCGTGCGCACCCAGTAGTAATTTTCCGGAGTTTTACAGTCTATCTCCGATAAACAATCTGCTTGATGCCGGCTATGCGGTCGCCGCCCCGGATTACGAAGGTTTTGGCACCGGTGGCATCCATCCGTACTACGTGCGCTCAAGCCATGCGGCGTCTGTACTTAATGCGGTTGTCGCCTTGCATGCACTTGACGATGTGCAGGTCACAGACGCGTGGGTGGTCGTTGGCAACTCCCAGGGTGGACATGTCGCGCTGGCTGCTGCAAGGGCGACTCAGTTACCTGCTTATCCGCTGGAGGCGGTAGTGGCATTAGCGCCGGGCACAGATCTGGTGTTAATCAGTAACGAGCAGTTTCAGACTTTTGATGATCTGACTGCAGCCGGTGAAGTTATTCTGTCGGCCAACCGTCTCTTTTACCTGAATGCCTATGCGGCTTATGTTGCCCACTCGCATAGTTTAATCGTGGATGGTTTTGAGCCGGCAGGCATTTTTGATGAAGACATCGCGCCACTGATTGATATTGCACTCGATGAAACCGACTGTGGTGACTATGCAGATCGTGTCGCTTCTGCGTTGCAGCAGCACTTCATTGCCAACGACTCCACAGTCGATGGTTTCCGTGGTTTGAAAAGGGATTGGTATACCGATCCACTGCTGGAAGGGGTGTTAAAAAATGCAGAAATGGCCGACGAAGCGCAAGCCGCACCCTTGCTTATTGTGCAGGGCGAAGATGATCAGCAGGTACCGGTAACAGCGACAGATACTTTTGTTTCCCGACAACGCGCTGCGGGCACCGAGGTAACTTATGAAGTCATTCCCGGCGGAGGTCACGGAACTCCGAGTAACAGTGCATTTTCACTGGCTCTGGACTGGCTGGCTGAAAACTTCCCTGCGCAGTAGCGGAATCAGTTTGACAGCCCGGTTTTTACCAGGTGCCGGACAACATGCAGGACGTAATTACCAGGTGCCTGCATCAGGAGCACGGTGCACCGTCGTACGTTTAGTCCGGCTCGGCATTGGCACGCTGTTTCATATGTTCAAACAGGAAATCCGCCAATGCCAGCCGGTGTGGGTCATTCGCTGCATGGCCGGGCAACTTATGATCCTCGATATACTGAGTGAGTGCGGCGGTTTGTGTGACCGCAGGGGTCAGTGAATCATTGTGTGCTGTGGACCCGGTGTCTACAGGCGTGATAGTGGCTTGTTTTGATGGTTGCATGAACTCGGTCCCTGAGTGGTTAAACAGAGTAGAATCGTACTTGCTTTCAGCTTGCATTTGCGACACCAGTCAACCGTGCACACTTCTCAGATTTGAAGCGTTTTGTGAACCTATTCCATCTGTTCAATGGAAGCCGCTGACATATGAGAAACCACTATCGACAGGCGGGTAAAATCGTTGTGTAGAAGGGCGGTTTACGTCGTGGTTGTGGTTAAAATCCCACTAGTCGCTGTCGATATAGAAGGCATTCCATTCAGTTGTAAGTCTGTCTGTCATGCGTTTGTTGTGTCTGCCTGCTTTGGTTTCTATGTGTCTTGCGATTGTCGGGTGTGATGCGCGTGCACCCGATGGCTCTTCACTCAATAATCAATCGTACTCTCCGCACGCCCAGCCAGGCCCGGGAGACAACCACTCTGCTTCTGCGACGACAAGTGGCAGGTATTATGGCGGGCTGGCTGTCAGTGGAGAGGTGACAAAAGTGCACGATGGCGATTCCACCTGGCTTGACGTTGCTGGTGTCGGCCGGTTTGTTGTCAGACTGCAGGGGATAGACAGTCCTGAGCTTGCACAGGACTATGGTGCGGAGGCGGGTGATTCGCTCAGAGATCGAATTTTGGGTCATCGGGTAGACGCGTTGTGTAGCGGAGTGGATCGTTATGATAGAAACATCTGTGTTATCTATCGCAATGGGGTGGATATGAATATTGAGCAGATCCGGCTGGGTAGTGCCTGGCACTACAAGGCCTATCAGAATGAACAGACAGCGTCTGATCGGATTGCCTATGCCAATGCGGAGATTACTGCCAGACAAAATCGCAGAGGCCTGTGGGCGTCAGGCAACGCGATAGCGCCGTGGAATTATCGTTGAAGCAGGGCACTTACAAGCTGCGATCAGCTATTGCATAAGCAACTGATCGAGCGCGTTGCGAAGTTGCGCTTCACCGAGTCGCCCGCTGAGTACCTGCTGCCGATCCCCTCTGCCATTGAACATCACCAGTTGGACCGGGCCAACCTGTTGACCCCTGCTAAAGTTGATACCGGTCGGTGTTACCACATCCACCGCCAGAAATTGTATTTGCCCTTTGTAGTCGGGTCTCACTCTATTAAGCAATTCCATCGCTTGGGTGCTGCTAACCAGATTCTTATCGTGGGTCAGGACAATGGCGGGTGTGCCCTGTCCGATCAGGGTGAGGTCGTCTTTAAACCCGCGCGGCAGCAGCATGACCGCGATTGCCAGCACCCCGACAAACACCGCCAGTATTGATGCGGTGACTATTTTTCCGGAACCTCGCTGTGCTGTTGCCGAAGGGGGTGCGAGATGGTGACGACTGCGAGATTGTTGCCGGGAGCGTTTGAAGACAGGCGAATTTTTTCTACAGTTTTTACCCGATATTTTCATATAGCTCATCAGTGTCGTGGCAGGCGCTGTGGCCTTGAGTCGGCAGGTTATGGATTACTACCGGCAACAACGGTTTTCGGATTAGTATTATTGCAATGGTTGCCTGAGCGAACGCTTGGTTTCTCTGTCGGGTATGGATTTGAGCCTTCACGTGGTACCCCATTTATGCAGCGGATCCATAAATGTATTTATTACTGTAGTGCAAGTCAAAATACCGTTTTCAGAAGTTATGATTGATCATGAGCCCACCAGTCCCACATACTGCGAGCGAGCCTTCCCAGCGTCGCTGCTGTAACTTTTATCATTATTGGAAACACACATTGAACCACTCGGTCGTTGTCATCGGCGCAGGTATCTGCGGTGTCTCAACCGCGATCTGGCTGCAGCGTTCGGGTCGGGATGTGGTGTTGATAGATAAAGCTGCCCCGGCAGCCGGTGCGTCTTTCGGTAATGCGGGACTGCTGGCGCATTGGGCGATGGTGCCAGTCACCACACCCGGTTTGTGGCGAGACGCAGCCAGGTACTTATTTAATCCTGACGGGCCGCTTTTTATTCAGTGGAGCCGGCTGCCTGAAATGCTGCCCTGGTTAATCCGCTTCATGTCCAATGCAACCGATGCAAAGGCGAACCGTATTGCGCAAAATCTTGATGCAATCCTGTACGACACGGTTGAGCAACACAAATCACTGGCAGGTAATACGCCTGTTCAAAAATGGATCGCAGACAGTAAGTTCAGTTATGCCTATCGTGACCTGAGTGCATTTAATGCCGACGCCTACGGTTGGGGTATCAGACGCAAAGCCGGACTGGAGCCTGTCATGCTTTCGGCAGATGAGGTGCGACAGGCAGAGCCGATACTCGGGCCCACTATACAATGCCTCGCTGTACTGGAGGGGCAGGGCCACATCACTGATCCCGGTCGGTATGTCGTCGAGCTTTGCAATCATTTTGTAGCGGCGGGTGGCAGATTCGTACAGGGTGAAGTTGTGGATATCAAAAAAACGAACGGCCGTGTTACCGAGGTGCGGACTGCCAATGACAGTATCCGGTGCAGCCATGCGGTGATCACCGCGGGCATCTGGTCAAAATCACTGATACGCAAACTCGGTCTGAAAATTCCGATGGAGACAGAACGAGGTTACCACGTGGTGTTTGAAAACCCGTCTGAACTGCCGCGCAACCCGATGATCATCACCGCCGGCAAATTTGGCGTCACCCCGATGGATATGGGTCTGCGCTGTGCGGGTACGGTCGAACTGGGCAGTCATCTCGCACCACCCGGTAAGGCACCGATTAAACTCCTGCGGGCACAGGCGGGTCGAGCCTTTCCCGGTTTACGGTACTCCGGGGTCAGTGAGTGGATGGGTTGCCGTCCGACGCCTGCGGACAGTACGCCACTGATTGGTGAAATAGGCAGCACTGGTATCTTCACCGGTTTCGGTCATCAGCACATCGGTCTCACAGCGGGCCCGAAGACCGGCCGGCTTATCGCTCAACTCATAGACGGGCAGATGCCAAATATGGATATGACTCCGTACGCGCCGGAACGTTTTACCGCGTAGCTGACCGTGTACCGGGCCGTTTAATCTGCAGTCAGTACATTCATGACGCTAACTAAATACGAGGGGTGCGCCAGGTAGGAAACAACGCAGCCTGCTCGCAAAACGTTTGGGTGTCATGGCCGGCAAACAATCCGTCCCGCGTCACCAGCACAGTGCGCCACCCTCTGGCTGCCGCGCCGATAATGTCGGTGTGCAGCGTATCTCCACACATCGCGATCCTGTGTGTTGCAACATCGGGTAACGTCCGTTCGACTAACTCATAGACTTCCGGAAATGGCTTGCCGAAAAATCGTACGGTGCTTACACCGCTGTCGACCAGCAGGTGACCATAGTGACCGGGTTCCAGTGAAAAGCTGTCGCCACGCGGCGCTACCAGATCTGCATTGGCAATCACAACCGGTCGCGGTTGCTGCAGCAGTGATCGGGTCAGGATGGCCTGTCGTTCGGTGTTCCATTCGGCTGATGATAAAAACAGGAAACCTTCCACGCGATCATAGTCACGTTGCGTATCAGCCAGTCGAATCCATTCGACGCCCAGATCACCCAGCGTGTCTGCGCGGGTGGCAATCACCCCCCAGCGGTGTTCTGTCAATGATGCGACTGCCGCTTGCCGGCTGGTGATAATTTCGTTATCCAAAAGGGGAAGCCCCAGTCGGCTGAACTTTTCGATAGCGCCATCTCTATCGTAACTGGCCGCGTTGGTGAGCACTCGAATAAGGCTGCCCCCGTCACGCAGTTGTTGCAGTCGTTCGTCGGCGCCGTCGATCAATTTGTCACCGACATTGAGCACACCAAAGGCGTCAAAGACAAACGCTGACACCTCCCCGGTTACCTTAAGAATGGTGTCGATGTCTTTTGTGATGTCAGGCGTTTGCGCGTCGGGAATGCGATGTCTGACTTGCTGGTAGCGCTCGAATATTGCTGGCGCGGTCATCATCGGAGATTCACCCATATAGTCTGTCAATTGCTCAGCTCTCGCGAAACGTCCGAAATTCTGAGTAATTGCATTTTCATATGAACAACTTGCGACGAAAAATTAACAGAATTTAGACTATAACTGTTGTTCTTGTTGTAAGCACTGAGGGAAACGGTTGTTTTGGTATGTGTGGGTGTAGTTTTGTCGTGATTCTCATCGCATTCCATGACCAGCAGGCAAAAAATCAGGTGTGTAGAATTACCCGGATCCAGACGGGGGTGGAATTCATGGATGCCATCGGTCTGGTGAATGCGGACGAGTCCGCAAAAGCGATCGCTGCTGCGACGGCTGAGGTCCGAGTGGTATGTGGCCATATTCACAGTTTGGCGATTAACGGTGTTGGTGGTCAGGTCGCGATCTCCGCGCCCTCCACCTGCAGTTCCTTTGAGCTTGATCTTCGCGCGGGTGCACCGGTTGGTTTTTACGACAGGCCCGATGGTTGCCTGCTTCATCGATGGTCGTCAGGATTCAGTACACACGTGATTGGCGCGCGTACCGGCGCCGGCCCCTTTCCTGTTTAGCGGGCGGCCCGATAAGTTAAGCTGGCAAGTAACCCTTTCAGGCGACAGAGCAGGGCGAAAGCGCCGACATTTCAGTGCGTGCTGACTAAGAACGGCTACTCTATTAACCGGGTAGTTAACTGGCTAGTCGTTCCCCCGGTCAGTTAAATTACACGCAGGGAAACAGGCTTTATTCTTTATTATGGTGACACTACTTACCCACTGAGCCCCGGGAGGCCTTCTCAATAAGGTAGCGGAATTGACAGAACCCCACTACATCTTCTATCTCATCAACATTGGTGGCGCTGCTGCCTTGCTGATCTGGAGTGTTCGACTTGTTCGAACCGGCGTCGAAAGAGCCTTCTCGAATGCCCTTAGACGCTGGATACGACATTCCACACGCAACCGCTTTCTGGCTGCGGGCTCCGGTATGGCGGTCGCCATTTTCCTGCAAAGTTCCACAGCAGTGGCAATGCTGATATCTCAATTCGTGAGCAAGCACGGTGGACTCACTGCAGCGGTAGGTTTTGCCATGTTACTGGGGGCCGATGTCGGGTCAGCGGTGGTGACACAGTTGCTGGTCAGCAGACAACCGTGGCTGATTCCGCTGTTCTTACTGGTTGGTGTCACCTTGTTTTTGCGCGCCAAAAACGGCGGCTTCCGCCAAACCGGGCGTATCGTCATCGGTCTGGCGCTGATATTCGCGTCGCTCGATATGTTGCGCGCTGCAACCGGTCCAATGATAGAAAATCCTGCGACAAGTACGGTCATGGGATACCTTGGGCAGGATTTACTGGCGGCCTTTATCATCGGTGCCGGATTTGCCTGGCTGGTACATTCCAGCGTGGCTGCCGTGTTGCTGTTTGTGACGCTGGTCGGTCAGGGAGTCATCGGTGTACCCACCGCCGCTGCGATGGTGCTGGGCGCGAATCTCGGTGGTGCGATGATCGCGCATCTGCTCACGCTGTCTGCGCCTGACACGGCACGCCGCATGGTGGTTGCGAATCTGCTGCTGCGAGGAGGCGGGGCCGCAGTTGCCGCGCTGCTGGTGGCGCGAAGCCCCGGGAGCCTTGCAATGCTGGGCAGCAGCCCGGAGCAGCAGGCGATAAACCTGCATCTGTCGTTCAACGTGGTTCTGGCAGTGGTAGCGCTTCCCTTTGTGCGGCCGGTAACTTCTTTGCTTGGCAGAATTATGATTGACCAGTCTGGCATCGGTGCCGGTTTGGAGCCAGCAAGTGCACTTGATACGGCAGCTTTGTCGAAACCGCAGCGGGCGCTGGATTGTGCCACTCGGGAACTGCTGACGGCAGGGCAGAAGATCGAACGTATGCTGGTCGAAATCGGCCCCCTCTATGACAGCTGGAACAACATAACTGCCAAAGCGGTTGTGGCTGAGGATAAGGCGGTTAAAAAGTCACTGCTCGACACAAAACTGTACATTGCGCGGCTGGGGGAACAGGAGCTCGATGAACAACTAAGTCGTCGTTCCATGGAAGTAGCGCTTATCTCGTCGAATCTTGATGCTGCGTCCGACGCGATCTCGCGCGTGCTGTTGCAGCTGGCAAAACGGCTTGATGCTCAGGGACTGCAGTTTTCAACACAGGGGCGTACAGAGGTTCAGGACTTCGCCGACCGTGTGCTGGGCAATGTGCAACTGGCTCTAAATGTCCTGATGAACCAGAATCCGGGGGAAGCACGTGAACTGGTCGAAGCAAAGGAAAAGGTCAGCCGGGTAGAACAAAAGCTGCAACGACAGCATTTGGGGCGTCTGCAGGAAGGGCTGAAAGAAAGTATAGAGACCAGTAATATTCATCAGGAAACACTGCGCACACTTAAGCACGTAAACACGTGTTTCTCGACCATCGGTTATCCGATTCTGGATAAATCCGGCATACTTTTGAAGAGTCGCCTGACCTCATACTGATTTGCTCCACCTGAGCCCGATGGGCAAGAAAGGCCGGGGTGCTCGTGCCACGGTCGTTGAATTGTCGCGATCCGGTGACCAAGCCCTTGCCGCGATTGTAACGCAAGGGAATTACTTGCGCCGCAGGCGGGCATGGCAGCTGCGCAGTTAGTCTGCAGTGCGTATGAGCCTAATGCGTAGGGGAACAAATTGTCGCTTGTTAAATAGAACAGGTTAGTCAGGCGTTTCTATTTCAATGATATCGGCGAGGATGGTTCCGCTGTTGTCGGAAAATCTGCCTGTGACCCGGATGATGCTATTGGGTTGTACATCTGAAACGGTTGCAGCTGCGCCATTACTAAACACAATAACGGTGTCTGTCTGAGCAAGGATGAGAAAGTTGTCGGTGTCGAATACACCGTCACCGCTTACACTGGTTACAGCCTGCAGCAGGTCGATTGCAGCCCCTTCGACAAATTGATCCTGCGGCAGCAGGTAGGTGAGTGTGGGGCTGGAGTTATTGCCATCCTCTGCCAGGGTGACGACCGCGCGGCGCGAAGTGAAAACGTCGAACGCATCCGGGTCTTCAATCAGTTGCAGCTGTTGTTCCAGTTGCTCTATACCAAACTCAAAATCGGACAGCGCCAGTGAGATGTCAAAGCCCTGTTGCAGCGTGTTGATGGTTGCAATTACCTGGTACTCGTCTGTGTCAGATTCCGCGCGAATAAGGGTTGCAACGATCTGTCGGTTTGCATTTACCAGACCGCTGATCTCCAGCACACTGCCGATGCCGACAGATGCCTCATCGATACCGTCAAAACGGGTGTTGCCGGTAATGCCAATGGTATGGCCGAGTATTCGCAGTGTGCGACTAACCCGGTCGATATCGCGCACAGGTCCTACAACCAGGGGTACATAGTCGATACGTGTAGCGGTGAGCGTGCGCAGGTCAGCCATTACCTGTACCTGCATGCCAACACGCAAATCAGCCTGACCTGAAGGTATACCGTTGACCGTGATTGCGGCGTTGTCGCTCTCCAGGCGGCGCCGGTTAACAACGACGCTGCCAAAGCCTTCTATGGTGCCGATCACGACATCGCCGCCTATCGGTTTCACGCCGGTTCCGCTGATGCTGCCGCCGGATCCCCCGCAGGCTGTCAGCAGTGTCAGCGCCAAAAGTAAAACAAGGACCCTTATCATGTTTGTTTACCATCTGAATCTGAGGAATTGTTTTCGTTGCTGATCAGGTAGATCCCCACACCGACACGTGACCCCGGTGTGCCCTCTTCAATTTCTTCGGTATCGTGCTTTGCCAGCCACAGGTCAAACTTTTCCAGTAGTGCCTGGCTGTGTCTAGCCGCGTATTGTTCGAAAGCGGGCAGGTGGCGTTGTGGAATATGTCGGTACGATACCTTCCTTTGCAGGCGTCTGTGATCCGGCTCAGCGTCGAGGTTATGATCGATGGTATCGATCAGATCGGACACATCGTCGCCCAGGATTTGCAATCCCTCTATTCCTGACTTGGGTGCGATGAAACCGCGGCTTAGCAGGCGAACCGTATTGGCCCGGCCGATCTCAACAGACTTTGTTCGCAAGAGCTCGTCGAGCATGGCACGCGGGGACATGTCACCGCTGTACAGTCTCACCAGCTCTTGAAAGCTCCGCTCTCCCTCCAGTCGCAGCACTGCAGGTCTGCGCTTACTGGTGAGAAAACGTTCGTCGCGCAGCCAGCCGGTAACGACTCGGGCAGGGCGGTTGTATTTGTCTTCCTTTTCACCGACATCCAGTGGCGGCAGAGATCGCAGGCGTACAACCTCCTTTCTATACAGGCCTGTCACCGCACAAATTTTCGATGACATCGGTTTTTTGCCCTGGCTCTGCAGGGATTCGACGGCGGCCTCTACCCAGGCACGGCGTATGAGTGCTTCGGCGGTGCCTGCGGAAACACCGTAGCGCAGCGCAGTCTTCGCGAGTGACTTGAAGATGGTGAATAGTGCCGAGCGCAATACACTCGGGGCGCTTTCGTCGTTGCGCATGGATAGCTGGTGTCCATCTGATAATGCGGGCTGCGCCCGCGTTTTCAGGAAACGCTCCCGGGATTCACCGTATGCGACCCCGGGACATTTCTTACGAGTATATCAGGCGTGTTAGTCGGTTCATTATTGTGATTAACTTCTCTGATGTACGCGTATATCGCTGCTTACTGAGATTGGACGGAGATAACCGGCACACCATTGGCAGATTGGACTTTACAACTATCGATAAAAACTTCATCCCCGAACTGTATGGTTCCGTTATTGTTCACCACGCTGATACCGTCCTGTGCGGCAGTCCCTGCTCTGTCATAGCTACCGTCTCCACCGCTGCTTGCACTGACAAATACGCTGTTGGTCTGACCGGTACCGCTGACTGCGATCGCGCAGTCGCTGCTGTTGACGGGGAAATAGGCGAACGCGCAGCCGTCTTTGTTGGTCAACTGAAGTAGTGCGGGTCGTGCAAATTCCGCATCCAGCGCTGCAAAGTAGCGCGTGATCTCTGTACCGTTGTGCTCGAAACCTACCTCGGTTATGCCTTGTGTTAGAAGGCGCAGACCGATGCCCTGATCGCTAATGCTGTCAACAGTGATACCGTCTGTGTACGGCATTATTTCCGCTTCTGTGCTGATATCACGGGTCACGATTTCAAGATCCGCGTTGAGGTCAATGCTCGACAGGCGATAGATCAGCACCTGGCCGGTTGATGCACAGGCAGAATCGCCTTCGAGGTCGAGGGACAATGTATCTCCCGATTCAGCCGTGGTGGACTGGTCGGTGTCTGTTAAGTGTTCTGTGACTTTAACGATATCGAGGTGATTCAGCGCATCATCAAACCGTCCTTCAATCAGGTATTGGTGTCTTTCGCCTGCATCGAGTGTTGTTTCGCTGGAAAAATTCAGCGTCAGGTTGCCGATAACATATTGTCCCTGTTCATTCATCTCCGGTGTACCCACTACGATATGTGACTTCACATCTGTCTCAACTCTTATTTCAACAGAGACAATGATGCCGCCTTGTCGCGTACCGTAGATCGACAGTACATCGCCAGCAGTTAGATTCGTATAAGTTTTGCCAATTACGCGAGTGGCATCGTTTATTGCGACTTTTTGCCCCATTACCGCAAGCTGGTTATCGCTGATTGACTGCAGCGGACCGCGAATCATGAGGCTGCCAGCGGCTGCCGTGTTGGGGCCATCGGATTGCTGGAGTGTCGAGAGTGGCCCATCGGACTCGCCTGCACAGCTGATGAGAAACGCAAAGATGGAGCAAAGAAAGACTCGTAGCAGCAGGGACATTTTATTCAACCGTGAAAAATGAATTTTCAGAATATAGGAAAATAATCCTAAACACAATAAATAGGAAAATAATCCTATTAATTAGGACTGGAGATGAATATATCCTCGCGAATTGCCGGCTACATCCGCCGGCGGGCGAACAGCCGCGCAGCATCCCGGTGAATTATTGACCGCTTAGCAGCCGTAATTGGAGATGCATCTGTAACGGGATTCATCAGCCGTGACATATCAACTAAATGTATGATGTTGATTGTGGTGGAGACTTAACCGGTGCACGGCCGGGAAGTTGAGTTTTATACAGGGGATAAAAATATGGCTGATTGGTTCCGATTTAGCGCGTCGATACTGCTGGCGCTTTTACTTGCTGGCTGTGGTGGTGGCTCGAACATTGTCAGCGAGCCGGTGCCGGCCGACTACACCGGTAACTGGGCGGGGGTCTGCAAGGAGGCGGATACCTCTCTGGTTCCCACGCTCGGGCCTGTCTACTACCACGATCTTGTCGAGATTACGGCTGATCTTATAGTGCTGAGCGCAGCTATTTTCATGGACAGCGATTGCGTGACACCGGCTGACGAGTTGTTTGTCCGTAGTCCGCTGTTCGAGCAGGGCACGTATACCCTGGGCGAAGCGTTTACGACCGAAACCGGTTTAATTGCCCGTCCGCTGGTGGTTCAGGCAACCGATACCGGCGCTGTTTTTGAAAATATCATCGCGTTGTCGGAAGACACACTCTATTTTGGTTTCAACCCGCTCGACGGTCCCGGTGACAGTACCCGGCTCCCGTTGCGGGCGCTTGAACTGGAAGAAGGGTACCGCAGACGCTAACGGCTCGATCCTCAGGACGGCGGCGGTACTGTTTCAGTACCACCACTCGTTGTTTGGAGCCTTGCAGCCCGGCCGGTGTTACCCGAGAAACACTCGTTCAAAAAACCACCAGGCACCGATCAGCCCGATAATCACCGAGGCCGGCACCGCAATCCATCGGCGATAGTCCGGATGGTTTCGGCACCACAGTGCGATCGCAAAAAAAGCGATCGCCACCACGGTTAACTGGCCGAGTTCGACACCGATGTTAAACCCCAACAGCGCCGGGGCGAAGCTGTTGCCGGGGAGTCCGAATTCACCGAGCACGCTGGCAAAGCCGAGCCCGTGTAACAAGCCGAAGCCGAAAATTACCAATGTGCGTGAAGGACGCAGTGCATCGGTGAAAATGTTCTCTACCGCCACATAGACAATTGACGCTGCGATGAGCGGTTCCACGATGGATGCAGGGATTGAGATCCAGCCCAGTGACCCGAGTGCGAGGGTGACGGTGTGGGCCACAGTGAAAACGCTGATCTGCCAGACCAGTGGTTTTAGTCGAACTGTCAGGAAAAACAGCCCCAGGACAAACAGAATGTGGTCGAGCCCCTTGGGCAGGATGTGGTCAAACCCCACTGGGATATATTCGACGAAGGTTTGCCACGCCGTTTTTTCTGTACCACCGGCTGTGGGAATCAGTGGGGTGACACCACCGTTTTGGATGGTGCCGGTGAATGGCTTTTCCACTTCGTGCTGGCGGATAATCAGCAAGCCGTACTCAGCAGGCCAGCCGACGGTGACACCGGGTGAGCCAGTGGGCAATGTCGTGGTTATACTGATAGTAGATTCCCGTGGCAGCGCGGTGTTGCCGGGCTCGGGTATCGAAACCTGGCGCAGTGTCAGCGGCAGTGGGTCAGGGGCGTTGATGGTCAGGCGCTCTGCCATATCGGGCCAGACACTCTGAAATGCTGCTTCAAGCTGATCCGGCGGCATGGCGCGAAACCGGTCATAGTCGTCGGAGGCGTCTGAGTCGTTGGTATCAGTCAGCGACTGGAGGTCGATGCGCGCCACGAACGCTTCAAGAGCTAACCGTACATCCATAGTCACCTCGCCATTATCGATGACCAGGTCGGCAAGCGAAGGTGAGACTTCATGGGCGGGCAGTGGCCGTGCCAGTAGTAACACACCGAAGCATGCTATGGTTATTAGTACGCGTTTAAAAAGGTGGCGTTCGGTTGAGCAATCAAGTAGAGATGTTGTGATCATGTGTATTAGGTTATTAAAAGGTATCCTTAATCAGCATCGACTGTGCTTTGGGTTGGCTGCGCTGATTAGCTTTCCTGCGTTTTCTCACGAGTTCTGGATTGAACCCACCCAATACCAGATTGAAAAAGACGGTGTTGTAGAGGCGTATCTTCGCAACGGTGAGTATTTTACGGGCTCGGCCAGTGTTTATCTGCCATCGCGAACACCTCGATTCGAACTCCTCACCACCGGTCGAGCAGATCCGGTGGTCGCTCGACTTGGTGATAACCCTGCATTAAAAATGCAGGCACTGCAAGCGGGGCTGAATATTGTGGTCCACCAGAGTGATACGTCGGTAATTTCATATAACAACTGGGATAAATTTCAGCGCTTCGCCGATCACAAGGACTTCCCTGATGTACTGACCCGTCACCTGGCCCGCTCGCTACCGCAGGACCGGTTTCGGGAGGCCTACAGTCGGTATTCAAAATCTTTGGTTGCGGTTGGCGGGGGAGAAGGTGAAGATCGGTTTACCGGCCTTGATATTGAACTGGTGGCACTACAGAACCCCTATGTGGATGACCTCCGCGAGGGGATTACGATAAAGGCTTATTATTTGAATGAAGCGCGTGCGAATGCTCAGATAGAACTCTATGAGAAGGCCCGCGACGATGAGGTGAGTGTGACAGTCCACCGCACGAATGATCAGGGAATGGTGGTGCTGCCGGTTAAACCCGCGCATCGCTATCTGGTCGATATGGTGGTATTGCGAGAGCCTTCTAAACGTCTGGCGTTGGGAAAATCGGTTGTGTGGGAGACGCTGTGGGCATCGCTGACTTTCGCGGTACCGTAACTACTTTTAGGCGTCCTCACCGCTGCTTTTAATCACCTGACTTTTTTCTTGACCCGTTCGTCGAAACGGGCCAGTTCAACCACCACCCGTTCGTGCGTGCCCTCGCCGATGAGTTCATGTTCGTCTCTGGCGCGAACCGTAAAGCTGATGGTGCGGCCGTCTACTTCGGTGACTTCTGCATGTGCGGTTACCCTGCTGCCCACCGGGGTAGCAGCAATATGGGTGACATTAAGTTTCGTACCTACACTCTGAAATCCGGATGGCAGCAATCCCTCGACGGCCAGCAGTGCCGCCTCTTCAAGCAACGTCACCATGACCGGAGTGGCGAATACCTTGATCTTGCCGCTGCCGACATGGTGTGCGGTATCTCTGGTGCCGACCACAATCTCTGTGCTGGCTGAGAGACCCGGGTAAATCGCATTGAGGTCGATGCTCATGGTTTCCCTGCTTGCATTCGATGTTTACGGGTCGATGATACTGTGAATTCGAATAAAATTCCCGGGTTCCGGGACGGCACTAACCGGATAACTGTGGCCACAGACGTAAGCACATAAAAAGCACTGATACCGCCACGACGGCAAGTACGCCGAGCAGGCCGACCTGAGATGGAGTCAGTGGTTTTCGCGAAGGTTTTTTCATTGCGTACTGTCGCTCTGTGGCAGGCGGTTGTAAGTTCTGCAGCATGTGCTTGCGGGTTGCAATACAATTCCAATGGTACAAACAGTTAACGCTGGATGAAAATGAAGTCAAACCGTTATGAAATTGCGGTAATCCCTGGTGACGGCATTGGCCGGGAAGTCGTGCCGGAGGGAATCAAAGTGCTCGATGTTGTTGCTGAACGCTTTGATCTTGAGTTGAATTATACCCACCACGATTTTGCTTCGGCCGAGTATTACAGTGCGCACGGTCAGATGATGCCGGATGACTGGAAAGCGCAGGTGGGTCAATCTGATGCGATTTTCTTCGGTGCAGTGGGCTGGCCGCAAGTGGTACCTGACCATATCTCCCTGTGGCAATCGTTGATCAGATTCCGGCGTGATTTTGATCAATACGTGAATTTGCGACCGGCTCGGTCGATGCCCGGCGTACCGACGCCGCTGGTGGGGCGAGGGCCGGGTGATATCGACATGATGATTGTGCGTGAGAACACCGAAGGCGAATATTCGGCAATTGGCGGAAAGATGTTTGCAGATACCGACCGCGAAGTCGTGGTACAGGAAACCGTCATGAGCCGGCACGGTGTGGATCGCATATTAAAATATGCTTTTGAACTGGCTCGAAAGCGGGGTGGGCATCTCACCTCTGCTACCAAGTCAAACGGTATCGCTATTACGATGCCCTACTGGGATGAACGGGTGGAGGCGATGGCCGAACGCTATCCGGATGTCGAGGTCGACAAGTACCATATTGATATTCTGGTGGCGCAGTTTGTTTTGCATCCGGACTGGTTTGATGTGGTGGTCGCCACCAACTTATTTGGCGACATACTCTCGGACCTAGGCCCGGCCTGTACCGGCACCATCGGTATCGCGCCGTCCGGCAATATTAATCCGGAGGGACGGTTTCCGTCATTGTTTGAGCCGGTGCATGGGTCAGCACCTGACATTGCCGGTAAATACATCGCCAATCCGGTGGGGCAGATCTGGGCCGGTGCCATGATGCTGGAACATCTCGGCCAACCGGAGGCCGCCGCTGCGATGGTATCCGCTGTAGAAACTGTGCTGGCAGATAAAGAAAAAAGAACGGCAGATCTGGGTGGATCAGCCGACACCCGGACATGCGGTACGGCGATCGCAGAGGTGCTTGGGGGCGCTTCTTCTTGAGTGCATTAAGCGAGTTAATGCCTGGTTTTGAGCAACGGGTGATTCGCGCAAATGGTATCGAGATCAGCTGTCTTACCGCGGGCGAGGGGCCGCCGTTACTGCTGTTGCACGGCCACCCGCAAAATAAAGTGGTCTGGCGAAAAGTAGCGCCCGCTTTTATCGATGCCGGCTACTCGGTCATTGCTGCCGACCTGCGCGGTTATGGTGATTCAACCAAACCCGAGGGTGGTGACAACCATAGTAACTACGCCAAGCGCGTGATGGCTCAGGATCAGGTAGACCTGATGCGCAAGCTCGGTCATAGCGAGTTTACCGTGATCGGTCATGACAGAGGCGGGCGGGTGGCGCATCGTATGGCGCTGGATCACTCCGATGCGGTGCAACGCATCGCGGTGATTGATATCGCGCCGACGGCGACCATGTACGCCAGAACGGATATGGAGTTTGCCAGGCGCTACTTCTGGTGGTTCTTTCTTATACAGCCGGCACCGTTTCCCGAAAGACTCATCGCGAATGACCCGGAGTTTTTTCTGCGCAGACATATTAACGGGCAACTGGCCGATCCTGCTGCGGGGCATGTTGACGAGGCCGTGTTTAATGAGTATTTCCGCTGCTACAACAAGCCGGAAACCATTGCGGCAATCTGTGAGGATTATCGTGCTGCCGCAACCATCGATTTACAGCATGATGCACTTGATAGCCAGACAAAAGTAAAAGCACCGCTGCTGGCGCTGTGGGGTGAGTATGGCACGGTGGGTGAGCTGTATGATGTGCTTGAAACATGGCGCGAAAAAGCTTTGGATTTGCGTGGCAAAGCGCTGCCCTGTGCGCATAGTCTGATGGAGGAAGTGCCCGAATTATTTACCGCTGAGGTGCTGGCGTTTCTGGCGGACTCCTGAACCGGCATCCTCTGCTCACTGTTTCGGTGTCGCTGCCATTAACAGTTGGCAGAGCGGCATCCGGCCTCTGTTAAAGTGGTGCCGAGTATTAAGTGCAGGTATTGCAGCTAACATGACGTTTTCAACACCCTGCTGATGGCGCAATCGAGGTAGGGTAGCCGCTTCTACCAGCGTGCAGTGCAGTCCGATGCGCACCCTCATTTCTTTTGCAGCACTTTTCCTGTCCGTTGCCCTGCTGCAGTTGAGCAGTGGTGCGATCTCACCCCTCGATGCGCTCGGTGGTTTGAAAATCGGGTTTTCCACTACCGAAGTTGGACTGCTTGGGTCTGCTCACTTTTTGGGATTTTTTGTCGGTTGCTGGCTGGCGCCTCGCCTGATTGGTGTGGTGGGGCATTCCCGTACATTCGCCACTTTTGCTGCCTGCGGGGCTATCGGTGCAGCGGGCCACCCCCTTTTTATGGATCCGTGGGTGTGGGCCGCACTGAGGCTGTTAACCGGGTTTTGTGTCGCTGGTTGCTACACCGTGATTGAAGCATGGCTGCAGGCCCGTGTGAACAACGGTAACCGAGGTAGTGTTTTGGGTGTTTACCGCTCTGTTGATCTTGGCGCATCGCTGATGGCACAGCTTTTAATCAGTGTGCTGGAGCCCGCGCACTATGTCGCCTACAACGTCCTCACTATCCTGTGTTGCGCTTCGCTGCTCCCGCTGGTGGTTACCAGGGTACAGCCACCGGAGATATCAGAGGCACCCAGACTAAATCCGATCAGAACGTTTAGCGTCTCACCGCTCGGCGCCCTGGGTGTGATTGTTGCCGGCGTGACCGCCGCGTCGTTTAGAATGGTGGGGCCGGTCTATGGACAACAGGTTGGTCTGGGAGCCACCGAAGTTGCCTATTTTCTGGCGGCCTTCGTGTTGGGCGGTGCCCTGGCTCAGGTGCCGGTCGGCTGGCTGGCGGATCGCTTTGATCGGCGCTGGGTATTGATTATCGTATCCATACTTTCGGTGTTCGCCTGCGCAGGCACCGTTATGTTCGGCAATGACTCGCGGACGTCGGTGTATGTGTCGGCACTGCTGTTCGGGCTGGTAACCTACCCGGTATTTTCCCTGTCGGCAGCGCATGCAAACGATTTTGCAGCACCCGGAAGGGCGGTAGAGCTCAGTGCGTCGTTGATGTTTATCTATGGCATTGGTGCAATCGCGAGCCCGCTTTTTTCATCCTACCTGATGCAAAAGGGTGGTCCCGCCATGCTGTTTGTGATGATTGCGTGTGCGCACCTTGGGCTCGCTGTGTTTGGGTTCTATCGGATGATGGCCGGGCCAAAGGCAGTGGCACGTCGCCCTTACCGATACCTGCCGCGCACCAGTTTTATACTCGGTCGCCTGCTGCGTCGAAGCAGCCATCCCTCGCGCCCCAAAGCCCCGCCCGGTGATTGAACAGGGCAACGGTCATGGCGATACGAGCCGTTGTTGTCGTATTTAAAGATGGTCGTTATCGACGCAGGCCTGCTATGCCTGCGTTTTTCTGCCTTGCTCTGACGACTATGGCTTTGAAACGTTTGTCACCGACTTTCCATACGCGGTACCCGCTTCGATCTTGGCGGCAACACGGATACACTGTTGCGCCGATGCAGTCACAATAACAGCAGCACATTTGAAACATACCGGTGTCAGCCGCACGACGGGCGGCATGGCCTGAGGAGATACAATGGACTTGCAACTGGATAATAAAACGGCGCTGATCACTGGTGCGAGTCAGGGGATCGGACGCGCAACTGCCGAATCACTGGCGGCCGAAGGGGTGCGCACTGCCATTGCTGCCCGGCGTGGAGAATTGCTGCAGGAAGTTGCCGATCAGATTGCAGCCAGAGGTCATCCGCGGCCGATCGTAATCGCGCACGATATCTTGTCTGAGGAAGGATCGGAGCGATTGGGTGCCAAAGCGCTTGAGGCGCTTGGTCATATCGACATACTCATTAATTCAGCAGGTGGCAGCCGCAAGGTCGATTTGTATGCAGATGCCGAATCCTGGGAGGAAGGCATGAATATGAACTTCAATACACAGCGCCGCCTGAGCCATGCCTTGTTACCACCAATGATCGAGCGCGGATGGGGCCGTATTATTACTATCAGCGGTAAGCATGAGCCGGAACAGCACCCGGGTAAAATCAATGTGGCGATGTCTGCAAAAGCTGCGATTCACGCCTGGTCCAAAGGCTTGTCGAACGAGGTTGCGCGGCACGGAGTTACCGTTAACTGTCTGGGGCCCGGTAAAATCTTAAGCGAGCAGATACGCACGAATTACAGCGAGGAGCGACTGCGGCAGTACGCGGAGGAAGAGATTCCGATTGGCTACCTCGGTGAGCCCGACGACATGGCAGTACTGGCGACGTTTTTATGCTCGCCGCTGGCGCGTTATATCACCGGGGTTGTGATTCCGGTCGATGGCAGTTTTCGCAGGTATGCTTTCTGAGCATCATCTTGCAGGCAGTTTTGTGTGTGAATGGCCCCATCGGGTTCAGGCTTGGTTTCTGTCGAGCAGGTGATGCCACTGATTACGTATATGTGCGTCAATTTGCTCAGGCAGCGCCTCTTCCCAGGCCAGGTAATCGCGTGAGTCCTGCATATTGCCGTGGTGACGTCCGGCAAAGAGGGCGCACTCGTCAATCGGTGTGGCGAGGTTGCCTGTTTGCACATCACCCTGTTTTAACGCTTCAGCCTGCCAGTGGTAAAGGCCGGCAATTTGCCATCCGTATGAGTCCAGCAGGTCTGCAGTATCACTTGCCTGTGCGATGCTGTGGCCGGTGACTGCGACCGGTTCGGGGGTGGCTTTTTCGCCAGTGAGTAATTCACTGATATTGGCCCATTGGCTGCCTGCCAGATGAGCGCTTGTAAATTCCTGCGATGATCGAAAATCCAGTACTCTGCCACCGGCGTCGCGGTGTTGCAGCAATTGTGTTGTTGTCAGTGCACGGTACTGCGGCGGGTTGTGTACCGCGCGACTTTCAGTCTCAATGTTCGCAAGCCTGTCACTCAGGTCTGCCACGCTAACAGTGAAGCCCATCGCGGTGAGCCAGTAGGCGGCAAAAGCGGCACGGCTGCCCGAGCCGTGATCAAACAGGATGACCGGCACATGATAGCGGGCGATGGACCGGTCCGTTTGCTGTACCAGGTTGGTGCCGGATATTTTAACGATATTGTGTTGTGCCGGTTGTCCGGTGGCTGCATCGTCGGATACATCAAACAGCAGTGCATCGGCGTTTGTGTTGACGAAGTCGGCGAGGTCAGCACTTTCCAATGGCTGGTGGTGGATATGCCATTTCGTGAGGAAATCTTTCACCGGTTTGACCTGATCGGTTTCTTTGGCAAACAGGCGTGTTGCGTTGAATTCGCGCTCAAAACCGTCGAGCTGCCATGCCTGAGTGCCACCCTTAAAAATTGCATAAGGTCCGCGATATCCCGCCGCTTTTAGTGTGCACGCGCCGATGATCGACCGGGTGCGACCGGCACAGTGCAGCAGTGCCATCGCGCCGGTTTGCTCCAGTGCTTCCATATTGGCCAGTAGCAAACTGTTCGGCAGGCTTTGTGAGGCCGGTATGGTGAACTGCGCGTACTCTGCTGTTGGCCGCACGTCAAAGAGGCGTGCGTCCCTGTGGTGGGCGAGGTAGTCCGCCGGTGTGATCTCCGGCAGAGCACAGGTGTGCGCCACTACCTCGCCAAAGGCCTTGGACCAGACATACTCACCCTGAACGAAGCCCTGACCGAAGTTGTCCGGCGTGCTGGTCCGATGGCGTGTGACTTTCTGATAACCCAGTTGTGACAATTGCTGCGCGGCGGCGTCGCTGGCGTGGTTCTGCCAGTCGAGCAGGTGGATTGGAAAGTGCCGATCCGGCACCAGGCGGATGATGGTTGAGGTCAGTGCGGACAGCGGCACATGGGTGCTGCCGAACCAGTGGCCATTCACCTGTTCGCGTCGTTCACGGGTATCGATCAGCGCAAATGGCTCGCCACGCTCGTACAGCGAAGTAAAGATGGTCTGGCTCAAGCTCACATTCCCTGAGGTGAATTGTACAGTTATACCGTTTCGTATCGCCGCCGTTTTATAGTGCTCATGTCCATGCCTTCAATGCGCACCAGACTGGTGGGGCCGGTGCGAACCGGTGCATGTAAGTCGCCCTCGTTGTAGACGTGGGCATCACCCGGTTGCAACTCATAGGTGCGCGTGGCGCGTACTTTACCCGGTACCGCTTCGGTGTCGGGTATGGCCCACTCATAGTCGGTCATTTCAGTCTTTCCGCGCGCCTGTGCATAGATCGCCCACGACGGGCCGTGATCGTGCGGCAGGGATCGTTTCGCTTCGCGATACTGGTGCGCAAAGATACAAAACCCGAGGTCCGGATCTTCATACAATTTGTCGCGCTCACCGGTTTCCGGTGGGATTAATACGTCTACATTAACCGGGTCTGTCAGTAGTTCGGACAACAGGCCGGCGACTTGGGCGCGTCCTTCACGGCCCGGGCTTGCCAGCAACTTTTCGCGACAATTGGCGGCCAGTTCAGATACGGTGATAGGCATCACATGCTCCGACGTGTGTTGTGAGGTGGCTGACTGTCAGGGATATAGCGTAGCCCGGTTTGTGTCAAGTAAGTGATGGTTAATTAGCTGGGCGGCCATTATGGAGGGCGGTGTTCAGGTCAGAGATCCCTTCAGAGGGTGTCGATGCTTTCGGGTGCCAATTCAATAGTACCCAATTGCAGGCCCCTTTTTATGCTGTTCGTGTGACTGGTGCTCTGTTTCACACGCAGGGTGGTCTGCAGGTTGATGCGCAGGGCCGGGTGGTGGGTGATGACGGTGAAAAGTTTGAAAATCTATACGCCGGTGGCGGGGCGGCGTGCGGTGTTTCGGGGAGCGTTGATGCGGGGTATCTATCGGGTAACGGATTGTTGAGTGCAGTGGTGCTGGGTTACCGCGCCGGTCTGCATTGGTGATTGAGCTTGGTTTGATCTGTGTTTCTGGATCATCTGGCACATTGTGGATAGGCAGGAGTTACCCGCATTTTTAAGTGCTGTCGGCGGCTATCGGGATGATGTTGTTCTCTATCAGTCTTAGCAGGTAGCCGAAATAACCTCCACTGCGAGCCGGTTGCATCGGGTCGGAAGTAATTGCGATTGTCAGGTCGAGTGCCGGCACAATGCAGATGATTTGTCCGCCGTAGCCGCGTGCGAGTGCATAGCGGGTGCCGCGGTGCGATCCGAGAAACCAGCCGTATCCGTACCCGAGGCCGGAAAACATCGATCGGGTGGCTGGCTGTAGTGACCGTTTCACCCATTCTTTACTCAGAACCTGCTCCTTTCCGACTCGTCCTTGATTGCGGTACAGCTCCCCAAAACGAACCATGGCTTTGACGGTCATCGCCATCTCATTGCCACCGAGGTAGCGGCCCTGTGGATCACGCGTCCATCCGGGGATATTGATACCGAGTGGCCGTCCGATCCGATAGCGAGCCAGCGTCAGCAGACTGGTGCCAGTCACTTCGGACAGAATGGTGCCGAGTATGTGATAGGAACCGGTGGAATAAAGCATGGTGGTGCCCGGTTCTGCCACCATCGGACGGGACAGGGCATTGTCCAGCCAGTTACTGCTACCAATCCAGCGGTTGTAACCCGGACCGGAAGTTCGCTCAAGGCCCGCCTGCATAGTCAGCAGATTTTCGACAGTGATGTTCGCTACCGCCGGGTCGGCGGCGGCAGGAATGAGATGCGGTATCAGACTGCCGACGGTTGTGTTGACAGAGGGTATTTCCCCGCGATCAACGGCGACACCAGCGAGTGCGGCCACGATTGTCTTGGATACAGATTTTATCGGTATCACTTCGTTCAGTGCGGGACCACGGAAACGTTCAGCGACAAGTGGTATACCGTTGCGATAGATAGTGATCGTACGGCACTGATCTAATGCACTGGCTTTGTTCAGCACTTCCTGCCATCGGTCAGTTTGTGTGGAACCCTTACCGGTAGAAAGGGCAAGTGCGCAGCCCAGAAATATTCTTCGGTTGATTCGAGGCAACGGATGTCCTTGTGCAAGTCGTGCAGGTAAAGGGGGCGGATTCTAACACTGACTGTGGTCGATGGGCGCTGTTGTGTGGTTCGATCCGATTCTTCTTGTGCAGCCAATGGATTCAGTTATTGCGCGTGCAACTTAATAATTTGGAATTGCTGACGATTCCCTGCACCGTGATTAAATGTGACACATATAAAAAGAAACGGCGAGACTAAGCCGGTCGCGGACAATGCAAACGAGGCAGGTCAGCGTTCAAACCGACGTGTGGAAATAACCCGGCAAAAGGCGCTTGACGCATAGTCCAATTTGCCAGCGAGCCCGGGTTGGCGCGTGTCAACCTCGATTAACGCATGTTGGATCAAGTGCAATGGTCGGATTCGTTCACTTGTAGCAGGTAATAGCCTGCCTTATATTGACGCGCACTTCGAACCGTAATGTGGGGCTGCCGTGCTGATAGACAGTGTGTTCAGAACGCTTGATCCGATGCTCAGGAAGTGCGCGGCCGGGTCGGTCACGGATCCGGCAGCCTACTACGATAAGCTGGAATCGGCAGAAGGTATCGACAGGATATGGAATGATCTGCGCTCTATCGATGCCAAAAGCAGCGGTTTGTTAACGCATATCTCAGTGATGTTTGTGGTGCTGGGTTTTTTGGCGGCCGATGCAGAAAATATTTTTCTGCGTGTACTGCTGGCAGTCGAGTTTCTCGCCTATATATTTGCGGCGCTGGTACTGCTTCGCTGTCTCGATATGACCGGTCCACCGCTTAACGACTTGCCCAGTGATGCCGCGGAAATGAGATTAGTGCAGGCGCACGAAGCGCTACTCAGAAAAACCATCTACGTCCGGGTGCTAAGGCTTGTTTACATCCTGACGGCATTGCTGATTCCGATAGTCGGCGTCAAATTGCTCCTGCATTGAGCTGAGTCCCGTCGCGGCACGTCCTATTATTTGGTTTGCGGTACGGCTTAACAGGATGTTGAAAAACTATTGCGCTAGGTCTGAGGGCGTTAAATTCCCCCTCAAAATGCTCATTTATACCCCATAAACTGCGCTTTTTCGGGGAAATTTGCCTACTCAGACCGTCGCTCATCACGTTTTTCAACACCCTGTTAATTGCTGCAACGTTTGCAGTCGCGCCCTTGCTGGCTCAGGCACAGGTTCAGCCACGCGATCCGGATGGAGTTAGCACGCAATCCGGCTGCAAATCATGTGCATTTTAAGAAGTAATTCTGGCAGACAATGCGGCTGGCTGCCTGATCGTCAGTCAGCCATCGCCGCGCAAAGTATTTTACCCGGCGATCCCTTGCGGCGGGGTTAGCCTCTGCCGACAAACGGCATGCCGTTCGCCATTACATTCATATTAAGGATGTTCACATCTGCCGGCAGTTGCGCCATGTAGACCAGCGCATCGCACACGGGCTTCACTCCGATGACTGGCTCCTCGAGCAATGATCCATCTGCCTGTAATACGCCCTGTGCCATCGCATCGCCCATGCTGGAGCTGATATTGCCAAGATCGATTTGTCCACAGCATATGCCGTAGCGTCGGCCGTCCAGTGCCAGTGACTTAGTCAGGCCAGTGATGGCGTGCTTTGAACTGGTATAGGGGGCGGAGAACAGCCTCGGCGTGGTCGCGGAGACCGAGCCATTGTTCACGATGCGCCCGCCACCCTGTTTGCGCATTTGGCGAAAGGCAGCGCGTGCGCACAGGAACGCACCGGTCAGGTTGATGTTTATCAGCTTTTGCCACGCCTGCACATCGAGCTCGTCGATGGGCACGGCCGGTGCGGCAATGCCGGCATTGTTAAACAGGAAATCAACACTGCCAAATTCAGTCACCGCAGTATTAAACAAATTGTCGACCTGTGCCTCGTCACTGACATCGCAAACGATCGCGAGGCCCGGGTTGGGCAGTGCTTTGACCGTCTCCTCTAGGGTGCTTTGAGTGCGCCCTGCAACAACGACGGTCCAGCCGGCTTCGCTGAGCGCCAGTGCCGCCGCCTTGCCTATACCGCCTCCACCGCCTGTCACTACCGCTACTTGTGCCATGATTAAGTATCCTTTTACTGCACCGGCCGCTCGGGCCGGTGATGAATGGTTTTAAATTTAAGAATAGGTGCGAGCGGTTTTGATCAGGTTAATAAAAACCGTATCGCTACGCCGGCGCTGACGCCGGATTAAAACGAATTTGCACTTTGACGGATTGTGACTTGTCACTCGCCGACTCAAACGCCTGTCGGAAGTCTTCCATCGGTAGCTCGGAGGTGATTAGAGGGTCTACCGTGACCAGTCCCTTTTGCATCCATTCCACCGCCACATTGAATTCCTGATGAAAGCGAAATGAGCCGCAGAGTTGAAGTTCCTTTGCAGTAATAGCCTGCATCGGCAGTGTCATATCACCGCCGAGACCGAGTTGAATGACCTTGCCGCGCGGGGTGATGAGTGGAATCGCCGCGCTGAGTGCTGCCTGCACGCCGCTGCATTCAAAGAGCACATCGAAATACCCTTTGCTGGCAGAGAATTTATCCAGGGTCTGATGATCGTTTTGTGGATGATAAGTGCTGTCTGCTCCGATTTTGCTGGCAAGTTCAAGTGGCAGCGATTCAATGTCGGTGGCGATAATTTCTGCAGCGCCAGCTCGCCTTGCGGCGAGGATACACAACAGCCCGATAGGGCCGCATCCTGTCACCATAATTCGTTTGCCAACAAGATCACCGGCTTGCTTTACGGCATGTATTGCCACTGCAAGCGGTTCAGCCATGGCGGCCTGGGCGGAAGTCAGTCCGGATGCGTCAACGCACTGGTGACTGTCTGCCACGAGTTTTTCTCTGAAAGCGCCCTGAATGTGCGGGAAGGGCATCGCCGAGCCGTAGAATCGCATGTGCAGACAGTGGTTGGGGTGTCCCCGCCGGCAGTAGTCGCATCGACCGCACGGGCGGGACGGAGAGACGGCAACCAGCTGCCCCACCTTCAGATCTTGCACGTCTTCACCAATGGATTCGATGACACCGGACACTTCATGACCCAGTATCATGGGCTCTTTAAGCACGACCGTGCCGAAACCGCCGTGGTTGTAGTAGTGCAGGTCAGAACCGCAAATGCCGCCGTGTGCCAGTCGCACCACCACCTGGTCGTTGCCGACAGACTGCGGCTCGCAGGACTCCAGTCGTAGATCTTTAGCGCCGTGCGCGACAATTGCTCGCATGTGTCTTTTACCTTGGAAGTTACTGCGGGCTCGATGCGCCGCGGGGGGATCCGGGGCTTCAGGCTCGTAGCCGCCGGCGGTGCTTGTGGCCGGCAGCATTCGGGCTGCACGCGCATGTTACCGCTAACATTTACTCATCGGCAAGCCGGGCGTGCTGATCGCCGTTGTTTACCTCCGCAGTGATCACCGGGTGCAGGAGTGGCCTTCATGGAGCTCAACTGCCGGGTATGACGTGACCATATCGGTGCGACAGAGCAGGACTAACACGGTAGAATCGCGCCTCGTCAAATGGTCTGGTGATTCTGTTGGCAGAGACACTGAGCTCTGAACTCCTCGATGTGGTCGATGCGAATGACCGGGTGACAGGTACGCGTCAGCGCGGTGAGATTCATCGGTTGCGATTAATGCATCGCTCAATCCATGTGCTGGTGTTCAGCAAGGGCGGTGACCTGTTGTTGCAAAAACGCTCTATGCAGAAGGATGAATGTCAGGGTATGTGGGACTCTTCCTGTGCCGGTCACGTTGAGGCCGGGCAGACTTATGATGATACTGCACCACGCGAGTTGCTTGAAGAACTCGGGGTGCAAATCGATTCGGCGCTGGAGCCGATGTTCAAGATGCCGGCCACGCAGCGCAACGGGCTGGAATTCGCGATGGTGTATCGCGCGGTACATGACGGGCCTTTTGTGTTCGCTGAAGATGAAATTGATGAGGTGGCGTGGTTCAGTGAAAAAAGAACTGATCAGTGGGTTACACAAACCCTGTCGATTGCGTCGCCGGCTGAGCAAATGCTGACCAGTGGCTTCTGCGAAATCTGGCAGCGCTACCGGCAGGGCCGTTAAGCTAAAAAACCCGCCATGAAACTAACCGACTTCGACTACCCGCTGCCAACGGAACTGATTGCACAGGAGCCACCGGAACAGCGCAGCGGCGGCAGACTGCTGGTCCTTGATGCAAAAACGCCGCAACACCGGATGGTTACTGACCTGCCGGCTCTGCTGCGAGCCGGTGATCTGCTGGTGATGAACGATACCAGGGTCTATCCCGCACGACTCTCCGGACGCAAGCAAACCGGTGGCAAGGTGGAAATCTTCGTCGAGCGCATCATCGATGCACACACCGCGTTGTGCCTGTGCCGTGCCAGTAAATCCCCGCGGCCCGGTACGCGGGTCGAATTGCCTCGGGGGGGCACCGCCACCGTACTCGGGCGTGAAGACGATTTCTATAAAGTGACCTTTGAAGTAAACGGACCCCTGCTCGACTATTTAGAGCAGGCGGGGGAACTACCGCTGCCGCCGTACATTGAGCGCGCCGTGGAGGCCGCAGATAAACAGCGTTACCAGACCGTGTTTGCGTCGAAGGTGGGAGCTGTCGCCGCCCCGACGGCGGGACTGCACTTTGATGACGCATTGCTGAGTGCGTGTCAGCAAGCTTCCATCACCCGTGACTTTCTGACCTTGCATGTCGGTGCAGGTACGTTTCAGCCGGTGCGCGAAGCGCATGTACACAACCACAAACTTCACAGCGAACATCTGGCGGTATCCGATGCACTGTGTGAGCGCATCCACGCTACCAAAGCGGCAGGCGGGCGCGTTATCGCCGTCGGTACTACCGTGGTGCGGGCCCTGGAAACAGCTGCGCAAAGCGGTGTTCTGCAATCATACGAAGGTGACACCCGTCTTTTTTTGAAGCCGGGTGACAAATTCAATGTGATCGATGGTCTGATCACCAATTTCCATTTGCCGAAGTCGACCTTGCTGATGCTGGTTTGTGCGTTTGCAGGCTATGATCGGGTGATGAGCGCCTACCGTGAGGCGGTTGAAAAAAGCTATCGTTTTTTCAGTTACGGTGATGCGATGCTGGTGTTTCCCGAAGCGGCTGGTGAGTGTGAGTCATGAATTTTAACCTGCAGTGTACAGATGGTGCCGCCCGGCGCGCCGCGCTGACCACCGCGCATGGTGTGATACAAACACCGGTATTTATGCCGGTGGGTACCTATGGCACGGTGAAGGCGCTGGCCCCCGAGGAACTGGAGCAGGCGAAAGCGCAGATCATCCTCGGTAATACCTTTCATTTGATGCTGCGGCCCGGGACCGAGATCATTCGTCTGCACGGCGACCTGCACGACTTTATGCACTGGCAAAAGCCGATCCTGACCGATTCGGGCGGCTTTCAGGTATTCAGTCTCGCGAAGATGCGCAAGATATCGGAGCAGGGGGTATCGTTTAAGAGCCCGATCGATGGCAGCGATGTCTGGCTCGATCCGGAAGTGTCCATGAGGGTGCAGCGTGACCTCGGTTCTGATGTGGTGATGTGCTTTGATGAGTGCACGCCATATCCGGCAACGGAAGCACAGGCGCGTGAATCGATGGAACTGTCCATGCGCTGGGCGTGTCGCTGTCGCGACGCGCACGATGCGCTCGGCAATACCAACGCCCTTTTCGGCATAGTGCAGGGCGGCGTTTATAAATCGCTCAGGCAGGCATCATCGGATGCGCTGACACAAATCGGTTTCGATGGCTATGCGATTGGCGGGCTCGCGGTGGGTGAGCCGAAGGAGGAGCGCGAGCGCGTGCTGGAAGAAAGCGTGTCGATGTTGCCGCGTGATGCGCCACGTTATCTCATGGGAGTCGGCAAGCCCGAAGATATCATCGAAGCAGTACGTCGTGGCGTCGACATGTTCGATTGTGTCATGCCCACCCGCAACGCGCGCAATAACACCTTATTTACCAGTCGCGGTGTGCTGAAACTGCGCAACGCACGTCATCGCACCGATACCGGGCCGATTGACGAGGCGTGCGATTGCTACACCTGTAAAAATTACTCGCGTGCCTATTTGTACCACCTCAGCAAGTGTGGCGAAATACTCGGCACTCGTCTGAACACAGAGCACAACGTGCGTTTTTATCTGCGCCTGATGGAGCGGATTCGAGAGGCCATCGAGCGGGGGGAGTTCGATCAGTTTGCGGCCCGGTTCTATGATGAGCAGGCGCGAGGTGTTTAGCGTTTCAACCGCCGGCGGCCACTCTGCGCTCGCCATCAGCGGGGCACCACGATCAGCAGGGGTAGCATCTGAATTTGCAAGCGCGACCCGTTGCAATCTGCCTGTGGCATAATTCGCGGTCTGGTGCCATTCAAACCAAACAACTAACCGGAGTTTCACCATGTCTTTCTTTATTTCTGACGCTCATGCGCAGGCCGCCGCCGGTGGTCCTTCATCTGTTATCAGTCTTGCGCTGCCGTTTATTCTGCTCGCTGTGTTCTACTTTCTGATGATTCGCCCGCAGCAGAAGCGCGTCAAAGAACACAAGGCGATGGTGGAAGCGCTGAAGAAGGGCGATGAAGTGCTCACGAACGGTGGCCTTGGCGGCACAATTACCAAGGTAGGTGACGGCTTTGTGCAGGTAGAAGTCGCAAACAATGTCGAAGTGACGGTGCAGCAAAATTCGATTGCCTCGCTGCTGCCCAAAGGGACGCTGAAGAAAGCCTGACCCGCCTGGTCAGGCCATTCCGGAGCGGCTGTCGTCCGCAATTTTCTGCACTCGGGGGCGCAGCCGCTCGCCGAGACTTTCAAATGTGGATTTCGGACATAGCTTGTTTTCTCGGGGCGAGCTGGTGAATGTGAATTTACTGGCTACACTTTTTTGATTCCCATCCGGTCAATTTCATGATCAATAAATATCCCCTCTGGAAGTACTTGCTGCTGGCACTGGTGCTCGCCTGTGGTGTGTTGTTCGCGTTGCCCAATCTCTATGGAGACCACCCCGCGGTGCAGATTTCTCCCAGATCGGGTGATGTCAGCCCCGACCTGGAAGCGCAGGTTGCTCAAACGCTGGATGAGGCCGGAATCAGCGACTACTCCTTTCGCAGCGATCAGAACCGGCTGATGGTGATCCTGCCGGATGGAGAGACGCAGGCCAGTGCGCACGGCGCCATCGATCTGGCTCACGGCGGGCGTCACACCACGGCACTGAATCTGGTGCCAGCCACCCCCGGCTGGCTGCGAAAGTTTGCCAAACCTATCAGTCTCGGGCTCGATTTGCGCGGCGGTGTGCACTTTCTGATGGAGGTGGATATGGAATCCGCCATCACCTCTGCGGAACAGCGCTACGTCGACGAATTTCGTAGTCTCATGCGTGAAAATAATATCCGTTTCCGCAGTCCGTCCTACGGCGAGCGCGGCGTGACTATTCGATTTGCCGATGCGCTGTCGCGCGAGAACGCCGAGTCGCTGCTGCGGCCGCAATACCGCGATCTGGTGTTTGAAGGGAGCGACGAGGGCGATGAGTTCCACCTTCATGCCCGGCTCTCCGATGAAGCCAGAGAAACAGAACGACGCTCTGCGCTGCAGCAGAACATCGTGACGCTGCGCAACCGGGTAAACGAACTTGGCGTTGCGGAACCGATTATTCAGCAGCAGGGGCGTGAGCGTATTTTGGTACAGCTGCCGGGCGTGCAGGACACCGCTCAGGCGAAAGAAATTTTGGGTGCCACGGCGACACTTGAGTACCGGATGGTTTACGGCACTTTTAACGACTGGTCTGATGCGCAGCAGTCCGGCCGCGTGCCTCCCAACGCCAAGTTGTATACCAACCGTGAGAGCGGCGGACCGGTTTTGCTGGATAGAAAAGTGATTGTCACCGGTGATCAGATCAAGGACGCGTCATCCGGTATCGATACCCAGTCAGGATCGCCCGCGGTCTTCATTTCCCTCGACGGAGCGGGCGCCAAGCGGATGCAGGAAGTGAGCGCGAACAACATCGGTAACCCGATGGCCGTTGTCTTTATTGAAAACCGGGTCACTACCCGGGAGGTTGACGGGGAGATTGTTCGCGACCGCGAGCGGGTGGAGGAGGTTATTAATGTCGCCACCATTCGCGATGTATTGAGCCATCGCTTTCAAACCACCGGGCTGGAAACCGAGGAGGCACGAGACCTTTCCCTGCTGTTGCGCGCAGGGGCACTGAAAGCACCGGTAGAAATTGTGGAAGAGCGGACGGTAGGGCCGAGCCTTGGGCAGGACAATATCGATCGTGGCCGCCTGTCAGTCATGGTTGGTCTGGCGCTGGTTCTGGTGTTTATGGCGTACTACTACCGCGTCTTCGGCCTGATAGCCGACTGCGCTCTGGTCGCTAACCTGGTGCTGATAATGGCTGTGTTGTCTGCGCTGCCGACCACGCTGACTCTGCCCGGTATTGCCGGCATTGTGCTGACGGTGGGGATGGCAGTCGATGCCAACGTACTCATCTTTGAACGCATTAGAGAGGAGTTGCGTTCCGGCAGTGCGATTCAGGCTGCAATAAATTCCGGGTACGAAAAGGCATTTTCAACGATTGCCGATGCAAACATCACCACCCTGATTGCTGCAGTTGTGCTGTTTGTGTTTGGCACCGGTCCGATCAAGGGATTTGCCGTCACCCTGAGTATTGGCATTGTCACCTCTATGTTCACCGCTATATTCGGTACCCGTGCCATCGTCAATTGGTTGTACGGAGGCAAGCGTGGGCTCAAAGCACTACCGATCTGACGCCACGCGCCTTTTAACAACGGAACTCGCAGCATAAATCCATGGCAAGACTAAAAAACCTCGCAGAAGCCCGCTTTGACATCATGGGCTATCGAAAGCTGGCAATGTATTTGTCGCTGGCTCTATTGATTCTTTCAGTGATCGCGCTCGCACTGCGGGGGTTGAACTTCGGTATTGATTTTACCGGGGGCTATGTTGTCGAGGCCGGGTTTGAGCAACCGGCGGACCTCAGTGCCATTCGCGCAAGCCTTGCCGAGAATGGCTTCGACGATGCCGTGGTGCAGTTTTTCGGCACTCAAAGTGAAGTGATGGTTAGGCTGGCGCCGCGCGAAGGGCTGAGTGGTGCCGAGATCAATACGCAGGTGAATAGCGTACTCGCCGGTGCCGGTCAGGGGGCGGTTGATCTGCGACGGGTAGAATTTGTTGGTCCGCAGGTCGGTGAAGAGTTGCGCGAGCAGGGGGGCTTGTCTGTGTTACTCGCTCTCGGTGCGATTGTGATATACATCTGGCTTCGTTTTGAAAAGAAATTTTCGGTCGGTGCCGTTGCTGCACTGGTGCACGATGTGGTTATTACGCTGGGCATGTTTGCCCTCACTCAAATCGAGTTTGACCTGAGCGTGCTGGCGGCGTTGCTGGCCGTGATCGGCTACTCGCTGAACGATACGATTGTGGTGTTTGATCGTATTCGCGAGAACTTCCTGACGCTGCGCAAAAGCGACACTGTCGATACCATCAATGTATCGATCAATCAGACATTGTCGCGCACGATCATCACGTCATTTACCACCCTGCTGGTATTGTTTGCGTTGTTTTTTATCGGTGGTGAGGCGATCAAGAGTTTTTCTGTTGCACTGATCGTGGGCGTGATTGTCGGCACCTATTCTTCGATTTACGTGGCGAGTTCCAGTGTTATTTCTCTCGGTCTGCAGCGGGAAGACATGCTGCCGGTGGAAAAGGAAGGTTCAGAACTGGACGATATTCCGTAGCTTGTCTTAGTTGAGTTCGGTAATACCGAGTCGCTGAAAAGTGCGAATCATCGGATCAAAGATTTTCGGTGACGCCGCGACCACATTGCCGCTTTCTAGCCAGCTGTCTTCTCCCTTCATATCACCGATCAGACCGCCGGCCTCGCGTACAATCAGAGCGCCGGCGGCGATATCCCAGGGTTTCAGGCCAAACTGCCAGTAGCCATCCAGTCTGCCGGCAGCGACGAACGCCAGTTCCAGTGCGGCACTTCCCTGTCTGCGAATTCCGGAGGCGCTGGTGTTGAACGCATCCAGAGTCCTGCGATATTTCCGATAGTTGTCCGGGTCTGAGTGACCGAAGCCGGTACCAAGTAAAGCCGTGTCGAGCGCGTGGCGCCTGGCCACCCGCAGGCGTCTGCCATCGAGTGTCGCCCCGGAGCCGCGTGTCGCGGTGAAAAGTTCCTGACTGACCGGGTTGTAGATCACCGCCTGCTCAATTCGATTGTTTTGCGCGGCGGCGATTGATATGCAGAATGCCGGGTAACCGTGGAGATAGTTCTTGGTGCCATCGAGTGGATCGATGTACCACTTGATCTCCGCTTCCGGGTTGCCACTGACACCGCTTTCCTCACAAATGAATGCGTGGTCCGGGTAAGAGCGCGTGAGGGTTTGTACAATCTCGTTTTCGGTTAATCTGTCGACTTCCGAAACCAGATCCTTGGGTCCTTTTGTTTCCACCTTGATCGAGTCCAGCCGATCCATGTGCTTGGTCAGAACACGTCCGCCGGCGCGCGCAGCGCGCACAGCAATGTTGAGCATGGGGTGCATGGTCGGAGGGTCTCGGAGCAAAGTCGCGTAGGATACCATCTGACCGGCGGTTGTCAGTGGCCGGTTTCTCATGAGTGCGGGCGGTTGTGGTGTAAAGCTGTCTAACGCGCTCCCGGCACAGGTGTCTTTGACGCTCATTTCCCGACCTGCAAACGGAATAACTTCAGTGAAGATCGCAGACTGTCAAATCGTACTGGTGGAAACCTCCCACCCCGGCAATATCGGAGCTGCGGCCCGGGCGATGAAGAACATGGGTTTGCACAAGCTTGCATTGGTGGAGCCCTGCGAGCATCAGGTTTACGATTGCTACGCCAGAGCATCGGGGGCCGAGGACATTGTCGACAATGCGATGGTGTGCGACGACCTTAAATCGGCGATTTCGGAGTCAACGCTGGTGGTGGGTACCAGTGCGAGGCTGCGTTCTCTCGCCTGGCCGCAGTTGAGCCCCAGGGAGTGTGCACCAATGATGGCTGAGCACACACAGCGTGGTCCGGTCAGTATTGTGTTCGGGCGCGAGCGATCCGGATTGACCAACGACGAACTCGCGCTTTGCTCGGTGCTGCTGAACATTCCCACCGCAGATAATTTTAGTTCGCTCAACGTCGCTGCGGCGGTGCAGGTTGTGGCCTACGAGTTACTTTGTGCATCGCGGGAGCAGCCAGTGCCGGCTCAGGATGCAGAAGTGCCGGCGGAGCAGGTGGCGCTGGAGCAGTTTTACGAGCACTTTTTCTCTGTGCTGGAGGACGTCGGTTATTTTGACCCGGCCAATCCGAGGCATCTGCCGTTGCGGGTGCGCCGACTGTTTAACCGGGCGCACCTCAGTGTTTCCGAGCTACAGGTATTGAGAGGGTTTCTTTCGGCGGTGCAGAAGTCGCTGCCGGGCTGACCGGGCGGGTTTGCTGGGTGATCAGTCGCACCGGCGTTAACATTTGACCGGCCGGTGGTTTGATTTCCGGCTGCAGTCCTTATAATAACCCAGTAAATTGATCAGGATTAGAGCGATGCTCGACACGATAAAGGAGGACATCTACTGCGTTTTTGACCGCGATCCTGCTTCTCGTACGGTGTTTGAGATTGTCACAACGTACCCGGGCACCCATGCGTTGCTGGTATATCGGCTGGCTCACTGGCTGTGGGGCAAAAACCTCAAATGGCTGGCTCGCGCGCTGTCCTATGCGGGGCGATGGTTTACCGGGATTGAAATACACCCGGGGGCGACGATCGGCCGGCGTTTTTTTATCGACCACGGCACTGGAGTGGTTATTGGCGAAACGGCCGAAATTGGTGACGACGTTACGCTGTACCACGGTGTCACGCTCGGTGGCACAACCTGGCGCAAAGGCAAACGGCATCCGACGCTGAGTGACAATGTGGTGGTCGGGGCTGGTGCGAAAATTCTCGGACCTCTGACGGTGGGTAAGGATGCGCGAATCGGGTCGAATGCGGTGGTACTCAAGGATGTCACTCCCGGCGCCACAATGGTCGGCATTCCAGCGCGTGAGGTCAGACGCAAGCAATCGGCGGTGGAGCAGCAGCGACGGCAGACGGCATCCAAAATCGGGTTTGATGCGTACGGTGTTACGGAAGATATGCCTGACCCGATGGCGGAGGCTGTGAATCAGTTGCTTGACCACATCCATGAAACCGACAAACGTTTTGAAGAAATGCGGTGCGCGCTGAAGAAACTCGGCGAACACGTCGATTCGGTCAGGCCGCTTGAAATGAGCGAATTCCTCGAGCAGTGTCGGCAGGATGCGGAAAAAGTACCTGGCGACGGGAAATCGTCGTTGGGTGAATCAGAAAAGTCTGCCGGTGCAACCGGTTAGCAGTGATCTATTCTTGACTGATTTCGTAGGATATAGGTACACTGGCGCGGTTGACTGGGGTGTTCGATGAAGCTCACAACACGTGGTAGATATGCGGTAACGGCAATGCTGGATCTGGCGCTTCATTGCGAAGAAGGTCCGGTATCGCTGGCTGACATTTCGAGCCGTCAGGAGATTTCACTCTCCTATCTCGAGCAGTTGTTTTCACGACTGCGGCGCAACGAACTTGTCTCCAGCACGCGGGGGCCGGGCGGTGGCTACGTAGTGGCGAGGCCTCTGGCCGAGGTGGCCGTTGCAGACATTGTGCTCGCTGTGAACGAGTCAGTGGATGCTACGCAGTGTAGCGGTCAGAAGAACTGCCATCAGCACGGGCGGTGTCTGACACACGATTTGTGGGAGAGCTTAAGCCAGCAGGTGGAAGAATTTCTGCGCGGCATCTCGCTCCACGATCTAATTAATTGCGAGCCGGTGCGTGAGGTTGCCGAGAAACAAAACCATCGTGTGGTGTTTCTCGATAGCAGCAGCGTATCGGAACATCGTTCAACGTAATCAACATAGCAGCTCCGAGATAAAGGAAACGAACGTGTCAACTTTAAATATTCCTGTCTACCTGGATTATTCGGCTACCACCCCTGTCGATGAGCGTGTCGCCAAAGCGATGGCTGACTGTCTGACGCTGCAGGGAAATTTTGGCAACCCCGCATCGCGCTCGCATGTGTTCGGCTGGAAGGCCGAAGATGCGGTGACTCAGGCAAGAAAAAATGTCGCTGATCTGATCGGCTCTAGTCCAAAGGAGATTATCTGGACTTCGGGAGCGACTGAATCAGACAACCTGGCGATCAAGGGCGCAGCACATTTCAACGTGCGCAAAGGCAAGCACATCATCACGCTGAAAACCGAGCATAAAGCGGTGCTCGACACTTGCCGGCAGTTGGAGCGGGAGGGCTTTGAGGTCACCTATCTTGACCCTGAAGACAATGGTCTGCTCGATATCAACAAACTCGCAGCGGCGATTCGCGACGACACAACGCTTGTGTCTATCATGCATGTGAACAACGAAATCGGCGTGATTCAGGATGTTTCAGCGATAGGCGCGCTGACGCGCTCTAAAGGGATCATATTTCATGTGGACGGTGCGCAGAGCCCCGGCAAGGTGCCAATCGACGTCGACGCAATGAACATCGACCTGCTATCGCTGTGCGCTCACAAAGTGTACGGGCCCAAAGGCATCGGTGCGCTCTACGTCAGACGCAAGCCGAGAGTGCGTATTGAGGCGCAGATACACGGGGGCGGACACGAGCGCGGCATGCGCTCCGGTACGCTGGCAACGCACCAGATCGTCGGTATGGGCGAGTCCTTCCGACTGGCGCGGGAAGAGATGGTTGAGGAGTGCGCAAGAATAGAGGCGCTGCGTGATCGCCTTTATAATGGGCTGAAGGACATGGAAGAAGTGTACGTGAATGGTGACCTGGAGCAGCGCATTCCCGGCAACTTAAACATCAGTTTTAACTATGTGGAAGGCGAGAGCCTGATGATGTCCCTGAAAGACATCGCGGTATCGAGCGGCTCCGCCTGCACGAGCGACAGTCTCGAGCCTTCCTACGTACTGCGTGCGCTCGGACGAAATGACGAGTTGGCGCACAGTTCACTGCGGTTCACGCTTGGTCGATTCACGACAGAAGAAGAAGTGGACTTCACCATTGCCGAGGTGCGCAAGGCGGTGGAAAAACTCCGCGAGCTTTCACCGCTTTGGGATATGTACAAAGACGGTGTTGATCTGGATACTGTGCAGTGGGCAGCTCACTAAACTCAGCAAGAACTTCGAAACTACGACAGGAAAATCAACATGGCTTACAGCGACAAAGTAATTGATCACTACGAGAATCCTCGAAACGTCGGCAAACTTGATGCCGGCGACGATAACGTCGGTACCGGAATGGTTGGTGCGCCGGCTTGTGGCGACGTGATGAGACTGCAAATCAAAGTGAATGATGACGGAGTCATCGAGGACGCAAAGTTTAAGACTTACGGTTGCGGTTCCGCAATCGCTTCATCATCGCTGGTTACTGAGATGGTGAAGGGTAAGACGCTGGACGAAGCAGCAGCGATCAAGAACATGGAAATTGTGGAAGAGCTGGCCCTGCCGCCCGTGAAGATACACTGCTCTGTGCTGGCTGAAGATGCAATCGCTGCGGCTATTGCAGATTTACGCGAAAAGCGCGGAGAAACTGCTGGCGCAGAAAGCGCGGCTTGAATTCCGGCATTTAATCGTAGGCATAGCAGAACTACCGATGGCGATCACGCTCACTGACGCAGCAGCAGACCGGGTAAAAACTTTTATCGAAAATCGCGGTAAAGGAATCGGGCTGCGGCTGGGTGTGCGTACGACAGGCTGCTCGGGAATGGCCTATGTGCTTGAGTTTGCTGACGAGCTGGATGAGAGTGATGTGGTGTTTGAGGACAACGAAGTAAAGGTCATTGTTGATCCCAAAAGTCTGGTGTATCTGGACGGCACTGAACTCGATTTCGGTAAAGAGGGGCTGAATGAGGGGTTTAAGTTTAAAAACCCCAACGTTAAAGATGAATGCGGTTGTGGTGAAAGCTTTAACGTCTGAGTTGTGCCGATGACTTGTCCGCCAGTGATCAGTGAATCGACAGTCTTAGCGGAGCGTGTTTTGATTATTCATCATGCCTCGTACGCGGCGTGACTACTCCAGCACCAGATATCCGCCAGAACTTCTTCGAGTTGTTTGAGCTTCCGGTGAGTTGTAAGGTGGATCAGGCCGCGCTGCGCTCAAAATACATGACTTTGCAGCGACAGTTCCACCCCGACCGCTTTGCCGCTGCGGATGATCAGCATCGCCGTGTGGCGGCGCAAATCGCCGCCCGTGTTAATGAAGCCAATCAAACACTCTCAAATCCTTTGAAGTGCGCAGAGTATTGTCTGCTGCTGGTCGGCGTGGATGTTGGCAACGAATCCGACACGACGATGGACCCGGCTTTTTTGATGGAACAAATGGAGTGGCGAGAGTCTCTGGAAGAGCTGCCTGCGTCCGGTGATAATGCTGCGGCTGAGCTTGCTTCCCTGCGTACACGCATTAGGAGTGCTATTGAGGTCGTGGCAGAGGAGACAGCGACCCGGCTTGATTCCGGGGAACACGATGCGGCGAGGGAGCTGGTGCGCAAATGGCAATTTCTGGTGAAAATTGACAAAGAAGCACAATCCGTATTCGTCAGGCTCGATAGCTAGTGGACCGCTTGTAGTACCAATCGTTACCAGACTTCGCCAACATGCAACTTGAGAGACACTGAACGTGGCACTGCTGCAAATCTCAGAGCCCGGACAATCCACGGCGCCGCATCAGCACCGGCTGGCAGTCGGCATTGATCTGGGCACCACCAATTCACTGGTTGCGACAGTACGGAGCGGGCAGGCGAAAACGCTGCAGGATGCCACAGGGCAGTCCATGTTGCCGTCTGTTGTGTGCTACGACCGCTCCGGCGTGCAGTCTGTGGGGGTTGAAGCTCGGGATCAGGCGGCCCGCAACCCGCACAATACCATCAGCTCGGTTAAGCGACTGATCGGTTTGAGCGAGGCGGAAATTGCCGCCGATTATCCGTTTGTCCGGTTGGAGCCGACGGAAGATTCGGTGCCACGCATCAGGACAGAAGCCGGGGGCAAAACCGCGATTGAAGTGTCTGCACAGATTTTATCTACGTTGCGCGACCGAGCAGAGCAATCACTTGGCGGGGAGCTTTCAGGCGTGGTCATTACCGTGCCTGCCTACTTTGACGACAGTCAGCGTCAGGCCACTAAAGATGCGGCGCAGCTCGCCGGGTTGAAAGTGCTCAGGCTGATCAATGAGCCGACAGCGGCTGCAATTGCCTACGGAATAGACAGGCAGGACAGTGATACCACCATCGCCGTCTACGATCTGGGTGGTGGCACCTTCGATATCTCGCTACTCAAGCTGGAGCGCGGTGTGTTTCAGGTGCTTGCAACTGCAGGCGATACCGCATTGGGTGGAGACGATCTCGATGCTGCGATTGTGCGCTGGATACTTGATCGGTCGGGCCTTGCCGTTGACGATGATGCCGGATTACAAAGGCTGCTGCTTGATGTGGCAAGAGAGGCCAAGCATCAGCTGAGTCATAGCGCAAGCGCCCCGATATCTATTGAATCCGATGCGGTGTCTTGGTCCGGTGAATTGTCGCGCGAGCAATTCGATATACTGATTACTCCGCTGGTTGAGCGTACGCTGCATGCGTGCAAAGGTGCTTTGCAGGATGCTGCGTTGAGCACTGCCGAAATCGATGAAGTGGTGATGGTAGGCGGCTCCACGCGCGTACCGATGGTGCGGGATAAAATAAGTGAATATTTTGGCAGAGAGGTGCTGACAAGTATCGACCCGGACGAGGTCGTTGCAATCGGTGCAGCTCTGCAGGCAGATATTCTGGTTGGCAACAAACCCGACAGTGATCTGCTGTTGCTCGATGTGGTGCCGCTGTCGCTTGGTATAGAAACGATGGGTGGGCTGACGGAACACATTATCCCGCGCAACACGACCATCCCCGCCGCCAGAGCGCAGGAATTCACAACCTATAAAGACGGCCAGACGGCGATGGCTCTGCATGTTGTGCAGGGTGAGCGCGATCTGGTGCAGGACTGTCGATCGCTCGGTCGCTTTGAGCTGCGCGGTATACCTCCAATGGTTGCCGGCCAGGCGCGCATACAAGTAACTTTTCAGGTGGATGCAGACGGATTATTAACCGTCGGTGCGATCGAACAGACCAGCGGTGTGGCAGCCGAGGTCCATATCAAACCATCGTATGGATTGTCCGACGGAGAGATCGAGTCAATGATCAGGGATTCGATGACGCATGCCGAAGTCGATGTTCAGCAGCGAATGCTGCAGGAGCAGAGAGTCGAAGCGGACAGAACGATCGAAGCGCTCGACGCTGCCATGCAAAAAGATGCTGAACAATTTTTAAGTGGTGATGAGAAAGCGCTTATTCTGTCCGCCCGCGACCAATTGCTCGTTGCTCGTGACGGCGCCGACAGCGAACACATCAAGCAATCGTTGCGAGCGCTTGAATCGGCCAGCCATGAATATGTTGCCCGCAGGATGAATGCGACGGTTGGAGATCTGATGCGCGGCACCACAATCGGTCACTACGAATAAAAACAGGAACCTCCCTTCGATGCCAAAGATCATTGTACAACCGCATGAGGAAATCTGTCCGCAAGGTGCCACTATTGATGTGGCGAGCGGTACTTCCATCTGCGATGCGCTGCTCGGTGCGCACATCCATATCGAACACGCGTGTGAAAAGTCCTGTGCCTGCACCACGTGCCACGTCTATGTGCGTGAGGGCATCGACTCGCTGGAAGAGGCGACAGAACTTGAAGAAGATTACCTGGATAAAGCGTGGGGAGTAGATCCAGAGTCGCGGTTAAGTTGTCAGGCGATTGTCGAGGACCAGGATCTGACCGTTGAAATACCGCGATACACGATCAATATGGTTTCGGAAAATCACTAACTTCCATTATTCATGATGATTCGACATTCAGCGGCCAAATTGATAAGCCTGCGGGGGCAAAACAGGTCGCTTGATCGGGCGAGAAGCGTGGCCCGCCACGCGCCGATCTTGATCATGCGAGATGTGAAGCCATATTTTCGACCGATGGTGAATAGATACACTGCGAAAGATAGAATGGTTCCAAAAGGCGTTGTAGATCTATGGAAATAGACATTTGCGCAAATATACTCAGTCGCATTGTGAATAATTCAGGCTGGCACGTGTTAAAACGTTATGGGCGACGGCGAACTGGTTTCTCAACCTGTTGCCAGAAAACTGTGAGCATATCCAATGGCACTTAAATGGACAGATTCACTGGAAATCGCGATACAACTCGATGAAGCGCATCCCGATGTGGATCCGCAGTTGATTCGATTCACCGATTTGCACGCATGGGTTACGGGGTTGGAAGAGTTCGACGACGATCCGCAAAAGTCGAACGAGAAGATCCTGGAGGCGATCCAGATGCTGTGGATCGAGGAGCGAGACGACTAGCACTATGTAGTGCAGGGGTTCGGCGCGGGCCGCTGAATGACTGTATTTCGGGTGGTAAATGAGCATTTCGAGCCGTGTTAGCGCCTCAGATTGCACACCATCGTAATGAATATTCTGTCTGGTGGTCTGCCCGAGTGTTGGCGACCGGCCTGAAAAACGTCTATTCTACGGTGGTAAATTGCATCCGGGTTTGACGACGGAATGCTGCGCGAGTACACTCGCGCGTCTTGAGTGTCGGTTACGATATTTGATATCGGGGCATAGCGCAGCCTGGTAGCGCATCTGCTTTGGGAGCAGAGGGTCGCAGG
>CAZOXM010000035.1:0-45814 GCA_964583825.1 uncultured Granulosicoccaceae bacterium | reverse complement strand
GATAAATATGGAGGCGTGGCAATATGGTGGCTATGGGTGGACTTGAACCACCGACCCCAGCATTATGAATGCTGTGCTCTAACCAACTGAGCTACATAGCCATTGCAAAGCGAGACCGCGTATTTTGGTGACTGCGTGCGGTGCTGTCAAGGCGCCTGTCGGAGAACGGGTCACACGTTGAAGCGAAAGTGAACAACATCGCCTTCGGTCATCAGGTATTCCTTCCCTTCAAGCCGCCATTTTCCGGCATCTTTGGCGCCCTGTTCGCCGCTGTGCGCGATGTAGTCGTCATAGCTGACCACCTCGGCGCGGATAAATCCTTTTTCAAAGTCGGTGTGGATGCGACCGGCGCCCTGCGGTGCGGTGGCGCCCTGCCGCACTGTCCACGCACGCACTTCTTTCTCACCGGCGGTAAAGAAAGTCTGCAGTTCCAGCAGATCATAGCCTGCTCTGATCACCCGGTTAAGACCAGGCTCCTCGAGGCCGAGTTCTTCCAGAAACTCCGCTTTTTCGTCGTCTTCAAGCAATGCAATTTCAGCTTCTATCGCAGCACACACCGCAACCACGCCAGCGCCTTCGGCGGCGGCATAGTCATTCACCTTTTCGAGCAGCGGATTGTTTTCAAAGCCTTCTTCATCCACGTTGGCGATGTACATCACCGGCTTGCTGGTTAACAGCTGAAGTTGTTTTATGACCGGCTTTTCAGCATCGGTAAACGTCATTGACCGGACCGGTTTACCGGCATCCAAATGACTCACGACCCGCTCGAGCAGTGCTTTTTCAGCGATCGCCGTTTTGTTTCCGGACTTGGCGTTTTTACCGACCCGCACAGCGGCTTTCTCAGCAGTTTCCATATCGGCCAGCAATAACTCGGTATTGATGATTTCGATATCTGCGATAGGGTCCACCTTGCCAGCCACATGCACCACGTCGTCATTGGCAAAGCAACGCACCACATGGGCGATGGCGTCTGTTTCACGAATGTTGGCGAGAAACTTATTGCCGAGGCCTTCGCCCTTCGAAGCACCGGCAACTAACCCTGCAATGTCGACAAACTCCATCGTGGTCGGCAGTATTTTTTGCGGGTTAACAATACCGGCCAGACTGTCGAGTCGCGTGTCCGGCACCGGCACGATGCCGACGTTCGGCTCTATCGTGCAAAACGGATAGTTCTCGGCCGCGATTTCGGCCTGAGTCAACGCATTAAACAAGGTCGATTTGCCAACATTTGGCAGACCGACGATGCCGCACTTAAATCCCATGATACATACTCTTAGCAAGATGTTGAAAAACTATTGCGCTAGGTCTGAGGGCGTTAAATTCCCCCTCAAAATGCTCATTTATAACCCATAAACTGCGCTTTTTCGGGAGAATTTGCCTTCTCAGACCGTCGCTCATAACGATTTTCAACACCTGCTAGTCTTTGATCCCTACCGCCGGCAGATCTTTATCTGTGGTGTCGGGCTTTAATTTGGTGTGCAACACCTGCATCGCCTTTTCGAGATCACCGGCAACAATATCCGGTAGCTCGCGCACCACGTCATCAATACTGTTCTGCAGCAGTGTGTGCTCCGATGACGGTGCACGCTTGAGCACAAAAGAAGACACTTGCTTCGCATTGCCGGGGTGACCGATACCCAGACGCACACGAACGAATTCCCGTCCGCAGTGCTTGATAATGTCACGCAGTCCGTTGTGACCGCCATGACCACCACCACGTTTGAGCTTTACCTGACCGGGTGGAATATCGAGTTCATCGTGAGCGACCAGTATTTCTTCAACCTCGATACGGTAGAAGCTCGCCATCGGCTGTACCGATTCGCCACTGAGGTTCATGAACGTATCGGGCTTGAGCAGGCGCACATCCCGATTGGCAATGGTTAGCCGGGCGGTTTCACCGCGGAACTTCTTTTCCGCAACGAAACTCGCACCGTAGGCACGCGCTATTTCATCTAATAGCAAGAAACCCGCGTTGTGGCGGGTTTCTGCGTACTTACTACCGGGGTTGCCGAGACCGACAATTAACTTAACCGCGGACACAGTGTCTCCACCTGTACGACGCGACGAAACTTAAGAGTCGTCGCCACCACCCTCTGCAGGTGCTGCTTCACCTTCGTTCCCGCCCTCGTCAGCTTCATCCGCTTCAACTGTTGCACGCGTCGCGTGCACAGCCACGATCGCCCGATCGTGATCTTCATCGCCGTGCGACAGATCAGTCGAGGTCACGCCCTGCGGCAGACTGACTTCAGAGAGATGAATAGACTCACCGAGTTTCAGTTCGGCCAGATCGACCTCAATATACTCGGGTAAGTCCTTCGGCAGGCAGCTGATACTGATTTCGGTTTCAACGCGATTGATCGATCCGCCTTCCATTTTGACACCGTGGCAGGTTTCCTCGTTGAGGAAGTGCAACGGCACATTCACGGTGATGGCCTGATCGGCAACGATGCGTTGCAGGTCGATATGCAGTATTTGCTGCTTGAAGGGGTGGCGCTGAATATCCTTGATGATCACCTGTTCTTTAGCACCACCGACATCAAGCGTTAAAATGTGCGAGAAAAACGCTTCGTGCTGCAGGTTGTTGATCACTTCATTGTGATTCAGGGATATTGGCGTGGGGTTGCCACCGCCACCGTAGATAATGCCCGGGAACTTGTTTGTTCGACGCAGTCGGCGGCTCGCACCCTTACCATAATCACTGCGTACTTCCGCGCTCAATGTAAACTCGAGGCTCATGGAATTTCCTGTTTAAAATTGCAGTTGGCTCTGAAAACGCACGGATCGCGACCAATCCTGTACAAAGCCGATCAAGTATAACAAAGTTTCCGGCATAAGCCAGAAACTGTATCTGCGCGGGGCGCAGATGCGGTTGGTCAATCCATATAGATGGAACTGACGGATTCTTCTTCGTGGATGCGGCGAATGGTCTCAGCCAGCATATTGGCCACCGACAGCTGCCGGATTTTGCTGCAGTTCATCGCTTCCTCGGACAACGGGTTGGTGTCAGTGACCACCACCTCGTCGATTTCAGAATTTTTCAGGTTGTGCATCGCATTGCCGGAAAATACGGCGTGCGTGGCATAGGCCACCACCTTGATCGCGCCATGCTGTTTGAGCGCTTCCGCGGCCTTGCACAGCGTGCCGGCGGTGTCGACCATGTCGTCGATGATGACGCAGGTTTTACCGCTCACATCACCGATGATGTGCATGACCTGAGCCATATTCGCCTGGGGTCGCCGCTTGTCGATAATCGCAAGATCGGCGTCGTCCAGTTGTTTGGCTACGGCACGGGCACGCACCACACCACCCACATCAGGTGAAACGACAATCAGGTTTTGGTACTTCTGCTGCCAGATGTCGCCCATCAGCAGCGGTGAGGCGTAGACATTGTCCACCGGGATATCAAAAAAGCCCTGAATCTGCTCGGCATGCACATCGACAGTCAATACGCGATCGACGCCGGCGACGGTGAGCATGTTGGCCACCAGCTTGGCCGAGATGGCTACTCTGGCCGATCTGACCCGACGGTCCTGCCGCGCGTAACCGAAATAAGGGATGACGGCGGTAATGCGATCGACCGAGGCTCGCCTGAAGGCGTCCACCATGATCAGCAGTTCCATCAGGTTGTGGTTGGCCGGCGAGCAGGTGGTTTGAATCAGGAAGATATCGCGGCCGCGGACATTTTCGAGAATTTCCACTGCCGTTTCACTGTCGGAAAACTGCGTGACAGATGCTTTACCGAGGGGCAGTCGAAGTTGATTCACTATCCTCTCGGCAAGCGCCGGGTTGGCCTTGCCCGAGAAGATCATCATGTTCGATTCCGACACCAGTGACCCGCCCGTCTCGTCGTAATATGGCTGGGGCGGTAGGATTCGAACCTACGAATGCCGGGATCAAAACCCGGTGCCTTAACCGCTTGGCCACGCCCCAATTTTTAAAACTGCCTCAACTGCAATGCAGTGAGTTATGTGTAGTGCAGCAATGCAGAATGTTCAACACCCTTAGCGACAAAGCCGTTCAGACTTTGTGAGCTGCCGGTGACTGCGTCGAGCACTTTTTGTGCCCCGGCCTGCGTCTCACATTCGAGAAAAACGCTGGCGCCGGTGCCTGTCATTCGCGATGGGCGGACGCCCTGGTGCGCATGCGCCCGAAGTGCATCTAGCGCGTGCCTGACCTCGGAATGAAGCCGACACACCAGAGGTTCGAACACGTTACCTGTGTTCGCGCCACTGCGAAAGGCGCGTATTGTGATGGGTGCGCAATCACGTGTCAATTCCGGCCGGCCGAACAATGACGCGGTTGCCACATGAACTGCAGGATTCAGTACCACAAACCAGTGCGATGGCAGCGCAATCGGCTGCAGCAACTCGCCAACACCCTCCGCCCAGGCAGATTTTGCTCGCACAAAAACCGGGACATCGGCCCCGAGCTGTAACCCAAGCCGCGCCAGCGATTCAACAGACAGGCCGGTTTGCCATAGATGGTTTAGCGCGACCAGTGTGGTGGCCGCATCAGAACTTCCACCGCCGAGTCCAGCACCGGTCGGTATCTTCTTATAGAGCGTGATATCGACGCCGCAGACCGGCCTGCCTTTCTGTGCCGCAGCCTGCGCGATCAGAGCAGCGGCGCGGCAGACCAGATTGTCGTCACCATCGAGCGCTTCATTGTGCGGCTCGAGTGTCAGTGTGATGCGCTGGTCATCGCGTTTGCCAAACGCCAGTTGATCGCCGTAGTCGAGCAACTGAAAAACCGTTTGCAGCAAATGATAACCATCGGCTCGGCGTCCGGTGATGTGCAAAAAGAGATTCAGTTTGGCGGGCGCAGGCCAGCGACTGGCAGCACCGTCGCTCCAGCCGAGACCGGTCAACGCAACCCTGCAGTGGGTATCGAGAGTCGATTATCGTCGGCCTCGAGTTGACGACTCCAGCGCCTGATTGAAAGTCTGATCTCGACATCCGTACCGTTGACCAGAATCTGCCGGGGCAGCTCGAGATCTTCGACAGTGGCATAGCGCTGGAAATTCACCTCCCAGCGCTGCTGATCTTCACCGGTCACCCGCATACTGCGGATGCGCCCCTGACGGTCACGCTGGGCGTCAGTGGCCTCACCCTGCAAACCCACCACCCAGTCCTGCATATTGACGAGCGGAACACGCACACCAATCGCTTCGAGCAGCAGGGCCTCAGCGGAATTTCCGGTGAGCTCCTGATTGTCGCCCGTGACCCGTGCACCGGCTGCGTTTTCCGTGATTCGGTAGGTTTTAAGGCCCAGTGGCCCGATCAGTCGAATATCAAAACCCGCATCACTCGCTTCCCACGTGAAGGTCGCATTGACGACCCCCTGCGCCTTCGAATTCACCACCAGCGAACCGAGTGCGCGCCAGGGCTTTAGATTGACGAGTTCTGCATCGCGGCTTGCAATGGCCTCGTCATCAATGCGCACCGGATTGGTCTGACAGGCGGCAAGCAGGACAGCGGCGAGGAGAAAACAGGGGACCGCGAATCGATTCAAGGCTGGTACTTCTCCATGACTGAATTCAGCAGGTCGTCGTCCGGCGCATCGCGCAGGGCCTCTTCCCAGACCTTACTGGCGGACTCCTGATCACCCGACACCCACAACACCTCGCCCAGATGCGCCGCGATTTCCGGGTCGGGAAAAAGCGCATAGGCACGTCGCAGCATCTGCAGCGATTCGTCGTATCGCATTTGTCGATAATAGAGCCACCCGACGCTGTCAATGACAGCCGGATCATCGGGCAACAATTCGAGCGCGCGAGTCAGATATTCTTCCGCCTCGTCGAGTCTTTCGTCCCGGTCAACCAGAAAGTAACCCATGGCGTTCAGTGCGTATGCATTGTCGGGCTGCAGAGAGATGACTTTCAGCAGGTCCCGCTCGAAGATGTCACGCTTATCGAGCCGCTCGGCAACCAGTGCACGCGCATAGAGCAATGATGTGTCGTCCTGATACTGTTCCAGGCCGTCGTTTAAAACCGCGTAGGCATCCTCGTGGCGATCACTGCTGTTGAGCATGCGGCTCTCTGCGTTGATCAGCTCAATACGGATGGACCGCTCCTGCGTGTAGGTCCGCAATTGAGCGATCAGCTCGCGCCCCTCATCGACCCGATCAATCAGTCCGAGAAGCTCGGCGGCCCGCATTTGTGCATCAAAAAAATTGTCGCCGTTCTGCACGCGCTGGTAGCGATCCACCGCTTCTTCGTAATCCCTGCGATTATCGGATATGCGCGCCAGATAGTAGTTGGCCGTATCCTGATGCTGCCCGAGCTCAACCACTTGCTGCAGGTAATCCTCACCCTGCTTGATACGCTTTATTTCCAGCGCCAGCAGTCCAATGGTAAACAGTGAATCGGGATCTTCCGGGAACTCAGCCGCGATCACTTCAAAACGACTGGCTGCCTCCTCGTAGTTGCCGCTCTCCACCAGCAATCGGGCCAGGCCGAGTTGCGCTGCACCATTGGCTGTGTCCGCAGCAACAAAAGCTTCAATCTCCGCGATGCCCTCTTCTGCGTCACCGGACTCCACCTTCAGTCGTGCGCGGGATAAAAGTGCGTCTACATTTTGCGGATCGATCTGCAGTGCGCGGTCGAAAGCGCGCATGGCCGCCTCGCGCTCACCTCTGGACATGGCAAAGCGACCAATACCGTATTGCGTATCGGCGTTGTCAGGGTAGCGATCAGCCAGCTGGGACAGCACTTCAACGCCGGTGTCGGCGTCAGACTGACTGAGAATGGAATCCACCACGCCCGGAATTACCTGTGCCGGCGCATCGGTTGACAGACTGATCACCTGTGATAGAGCGTCGGTCGTGTCAGTGACCTTTTTCTGCTGCAGGGATATCTGCGCCCGATGCTGCCATGCCTCGACGTTCTCAGGGTCGAGCTCCACCCACAACGCGACGGCGGCATCTGCGCGGGCGATATCGCGGTTGTACAGCGCGAGTTTGACCGCTCGCTCCGCAACGCGCGGATCATTCGTCCCCTGGGCGGCATCAAAATACTGCTCGGCAGCAATATCGATGCGACCGCGTCGACCTGCCATCTCAGCGCTCAGAATCTTGAACACCAGATCGGCCTCGGCCTCAATGCTGCGCTGGCGGTTGTGCCATTGCTGCGCCTCCCGCAGGCCGGCAGGCCCGGTGATTGAGGACCCGGTAACATCTGCCTGTGCAACGACTGAAGCTGCTGCCGCGTCGGCATCACCAGCCATGGAATCCGACAGCGTGGTGCACCCGCCCAAACTGCAGGCGAGGACTGCCGATATTGTCAAAATCATCAAATTAGGCCCGCCATTTACCGTGTTCAAACCTGATGTTCAACCTATAATAGCGCGAGCAGCGGTGCTGAAATACAGGTACCTCTGCACGCAAGTTGTTCAAAATCCGTCATCGCCGGCATGTCGTCGTCGTTCGCCACCCAGCACGCTTTCTGCCCCTGCAAGCGTATTCCCGCCGAAAAAGCGCATTGCATATCCGACCCTGACAGCCATTTTTGATACCATTTGCTCATGCCACTCGTCGCTATCGGACTCAACCACCACACCGCCCCTGTCGAGGTGCGCGAGCGCATTACTTTTGCGCCTGAGCGGATGGCCGATGCGCTGGGTGAGCTACGCACGCAACTGGCCGTGTCGGAAGCAACGATAGTGTCTACCTGTAACCGCACCGAAATCTATTGCGGCATGGACACCCATCAGACTGGTCACGTCGTCGAATGGCTGCACGACTTCCATGAAGCCCCGAGCGATACGTTTTCACCTTATCTGTTTACGCGCGTTGACCAGGCGGTGGTTCAACATCTGATGCGCGTTTGCTCAGGACTGGATTCCCTGATCCTGGGAGAGCCGCAAATTCTCGGCCAAATCAAAAGCGCCTATCGCGAGGCGGGCGAGCACGGCACGGTTGGCAAGCACTTGTCGATGCTGTTCCAGAGCGCGTTCAATGTTGCCAAGCAGGTGCGTACCGACACCGCCGTCGGCGCGAGCCCGGTATCGGTCGCGTTTGCCGCGGTGTCGCTGGCAAAGCAGATTTTCGGCGAACTCGACGACCACACCGCGCTGCTGATCGGTGCGGGCGAGACCATCGAGCTGACGCTGCAACACCTGCAGTCCTCGGGTATTGGTCAGGTGATCATCGCCAACCGCACCCTGGCCCGCGCCGAGGCACTCGCCGCGCAGTGCGCAGGCGAGGCGGCGACGCTGGCGGATATCCCGGCATTGCTGCACCGCGCCGACATCACCATCTCGTCCACTGCCTCGCAATTGCCGATCCTCGGCAAGGGCGCTGTCGAGCAGGCGTTGAAAGCGCGCCGGCATCGACCGATGGCAATGATCGACATCGCAGTCCCGCGGGATATCGAACCGCAGGTGAGCAACCTGTCCGATGTATTTCTCTACACCGTCGATGACCTGTCCGAAATTATTGATCGTGGTATGCAGGCTCGACGCCAGGCCGCGGAAAAGGCGGAGCACATCATCGAACATCAGGCAACAGATTTTATGCGCAAGCTGCGCGGTATGGATGCCGGCGCGACCATCGCTGCGCTGCGTTCACAGGTGGGCAATCTGCAGCAGCAAACCATGGAGCGCGCGCTCGCGATGATGGCCAAAGGTGAGGCACCGCAAAAGGTCTTGCAGTACTATGCGCATACCTTCAGCAATAAACTGCTGCACGAGCCGTCGAAACAACTGCGCACGGCCAGCGAAAAAGGTAATGCCGAGCTACTGGAAAGCGCCCGGCAATTATTCGATATCGAACCGACAACCGACTCCACCCCGCCAGACGCCGAAAAAAAGAATTAAGTGAAAGCTTCCATAAAACAAAAACTCGAAGGCCTGACCGAACGGCACGAGGAGATCGGCGCACTGCTGGGCGAACCCGAGGTGATCTCTGATCAGAATCGCTTTCGCGACCTGTCAAAGGAATACGCACAGCTTGAACCGGTAGTGAAAGCGTATTCTCTATACAACACGGCAACTGATGATCTGGCCAGTGCCAATGAAATGGCCGAAGATCCCGACCCGGACATGCGGGAGATGGCGCGCGAAGAAATTGCCAGCGCACAGAACACCATCGATACCCTGTCAGTAGAGCTGCAGAAGCTGCTACTGCCGCGCGACCCCAGAGATGAAAACAACGTCTTTCTGGAAATACGTGCCGGTACCGGTGGCGATGAAGCAGCTATCTTTGCCGGTGATCTGTTCAAGATGTACTCGCGCTATGCAGAATCACAGCGCTGGAATGTCGAATTGATCAACGAACGCGAAGGCGAACACGGTGGCTACAAAGAAGTGGTCGCCCGCCTCGAAGGGAACGGTGTTTTCTCCAGACTCAAGTTTGAATCCGGTGCACATCGCGTGCAACGCGTGCCGGAAACTGAATCTCAGGGTCGCGTTCATACCTCTGCGGCAACGGTCGCGATACTCGCGGAAGCAGAGCAGCTGGAAGAAGTCACCATTAATCCCTCAGAACTGCGTATCGATACCTTCAGAGCCAGTGGTGCCGGTGGTCAGCATGTCAATAAAACCGACTCGGCCATTCGTTTAACGCATATCCCGACCGGTATTGTCGTCGAATGTCAGGATCAGCGCTCACAACACAAGAACAAAGCACGAGCCATGGCTTTGCTACAGGCGCGACTCGCCAATGATGAAGCGGAAAAACAACTCGCAGAGCAGACTGAAACAAGACGGCTGCAGGTAGGCAGCGGCGACCGTTCAGAGCGCATCAGAACTTATAACTTCCCACAGGGACGGGTAACCGATCATCGGATCAACCTGACGCTGTACAAGCTGGATGAAGTCATGGGCGGCGGACTGGAACAGGTCATCGATCCGTTGCTGGCAGAGCATCAGGCTGACATGCTCGCAGAGTTGAGTGAAGACTGAACAGGCGACAATTGCCGCACTGCTGACACAGGCTGCGGATCAGTTAAAGTCAGCCACAGCCAGCCCCAGGCTCGATGCGGAAGTGATCATGGCTCATTGCCTCGATCGCGACCGCAGCTATCTCTTTACCTGGCCCGACCGATCATTAAGCGATACTCAACTGGAATGCTTCAGGACGCTAACCGTCCGTAGAGCAGCGCAAATTCCGCTTGCACAGCTCACCGGTCGCCGTGAATTCTGGTCAATGGATTTCCAGGTGACGAAAGATACGCTGATCCCGAGACCGGACACCGAGCTGCTGGTGGAGCTGTCACTCGACCTACTCAACAAGCACCCGGGCCCGGTGCTGGATCTTGGCACCGGTTGCGGAATTGTGGCGATTTGTATTGCCAGTGAGATGCCGCACTTACGGGTCGACGCGGTTGATCACAGCGCCGCAGCACTGGCGGTGGCACGTGACAACGCACAGGCAAACAAGGCAGAAGTAAACTTTTTATTGTCGGACTGGTTTGAGCAGGTGGCACAAAGAGACTACCGCCTCATTGTTTCGAACCCGCCTTACCTTGCCGCCGACGATGAACACCTGCAACTGGACGGTTTGCAACATGAACCGCAATCCGCACTGGTGGCAGCAGACAACGGACTGGCAGCGATAAAAACGATTATCGAACAGGCCGCACGCTATACGGATCAACCGGCAACCGTGATGATGGAGCATGGTCATTCGCAGGGACCACAGGTACGGGCACTGATGCTTGAACAGGGTTTCCATAAGGTAACTACTCATCGAGACATAGAGTGTCGAGAGCGGGTTACTCTGGCCACGATCATTCAGTAAGCCTTTTCAAATGACCACAGAAATCTCCGCAGAAAACACCTACGCGGCTATCGATCTGGGATCAAACAGTTTTCACATGGCCGTGGCCAATACGACCACGTCTCACCTGCAGATGATCGATAAAGTCCGCCAGCCCGTGCGCCTTGGTTCAGGACTCGACAAGAACAACAACATCAATGCAAACACGCTGGCGCGCGCACTTGATTGCCTGGCGATTTTTCAGCAGCGCCTGCGCGGTGTACCGAGAGACCAAATCAGGGCCGTCGGCACCAATACACTGCGCCGCGCAAAAAATGCCGCGGTGCTGAACCATGCCGCTGAGGAACTACTGGGTATACCAATAGAAATTATTTCCGGACGCGAAGAAGCGCGACTGATTTATGCGGGAGTGACCTACGGCCTGAGCGATAAAAATCAACGGCTGGTGATTGATATCGGGGGCGGCAGCACAGAGTTCATCATCGGTCTGGAATCGACACCGCTGTTAATGGAAAGCATCAACATGGGTTGTGTCAGTGCAACGCAGCGCTGGTTCTCCAGGCAAAGCAAACTTGAAAAGCAGTTTGAACGCGCAATAAGACGCTCCAGACTCGAACTACAGCCGCTGACCAAAACCTATGTCAAACGGGGCTGGGACCAATGTGTCGGTTCCTCGGGCACAATAAAGGCCACCGAACGCGTGCTCATTGAAGCTGGGCTTTCCGACCGCGGCATTCCCAGAGCTGCACTGGAAGCACTGGTTCAGACCCTGCAAAAAAAGGGTACCGCTGCACTGAACGGGTTCAATTCGATTACAGATGATCGAAAGGCAGTGATACTCGGCGGCATCAGTGTACTGCTTGCCGGCTTTAGAGCACTGGATATCGACCACATGCGCGTCAGTCACCGTGCGCTTCGCGAGGGTGTGATCGTTGATCTGGCCGGCAACAGCGTACAAACGAACGTGCGCAACAATGCCATAGTGGAAATGCAGCGACGTTTCCAGGCAGACGTCGATCAGGCCGCGCGCGTCAGCCAAACTGCAATGCATCTGTTCGATAAAGTCAAAAAGCCTTGGAAGCTGACCAGACGACATCGCACCACACTGGAATCCGCATGCCTGCTGCATGAGGTGGGGTTATCGGTCGCCCATGTGCAATATCACAAGCACGGTGAGTACCTGTTGCGACATGCCGACATGCTCGGCTTTTCCCGACGCGAGCAGGCCATGCTTGCCGCGCTGGTACGCAATCACCGCCGAAAGATCTCGCGGGAAGTCATGGAGCCCATGACGGTCAGCGAACGCACGGTCTACCAGCGACTGCTGGCGCTGCTCAGACTCTCCATTCTGATGCACCGCACCCGCGGTAACAGCGATGCACCGATCTTAAAACCGCAAACGTCGGAGAATCGGCTGGCACTGGGAATCAGTCAACAGTGGCTGGACGACAACCCACTGACGACTACAGACCTTACCGATGAAGTCAAACACCTCGGTGTACTGGGGATCAAACTCGAAATCAGTTAAGCACCACATCAACACGATGAGTACCTCGCTACTTAACCAACCTGCCGTGGCTCGTGATTCAGAAAATAAAAATCACCGAACAAGGACTCACTGTCTGCGTGCTTACTGCCCGCTTACCCGCGCCATGTATAACACATTCTCATAGCGCCCGTTGCGCAGTGCATAACCTTGTGCTTCACCTTCACACATAAAATTAAATTGCCGGTACAGGTTAATTGCCCTTTCATTATCGCTGAAAACAGTCAGCTCAATTCTACGTATGCCGAGCCAGCCGTCACAGAAATCGACAGCGTGAGCAAGCATTGAACGACCAATACCACCGCCGCTGTACTCCGCGTGTACCGCCATACCCAGCAGCGCAACATGACGTCGCCTGGGCCGGGTTTCTACTGCGACGGAGATATTGCCGACGACAACCTCCTCCACTTCCGCAACAAAGCTGTGGACATTGTCCGGGGTTGCTGACAACCGTTCTGACCAGGACTTATGCGACGGATAAGGCAGTTGCAGCGTCTGTGCATAGACACTTTCACTCTCAAATATTTTAACCAGAGCACCGGCATCGGCGGGCTCAGTGCGACGAATGCTGATTGATTCAAAAATAGCCATTAACTGTAACCGCAGGTTCCGCGCTTGCGCTAGCTTTGCTCGGTAACAAAACTCTCGTAGGCTTCGGCATCGAGCAGTTGCTCTATTTCGGTACCGTCCGCCGGCGTCATTTTAAACAACCAACCCTTGCCGTAAGGATCACTGTTGACGAGTTCAGGTTCTTCCGCCAGATCCGGGTTCGCATCGGCGATCAAGCCGCTGACCGGTGCGAAGATATCAGAGGCTGCCTTCACGGACTCCACCACTGCGACCGCCGCTTCGGTTTCTACTTCTGCGTCAATCTCCGGCGTTTCCACAAACACCAGATCGCCAAGTTGTTCCTGTGCGTGATCGGTAATGCCGACCACCAGACTTCCGTCGTCATCAAGCCGCACCCATTCATGTGACTGTGTGTAGCGAAGGTCGTCAGGTATGTTCATGTAGGGCTCCTGATTGAACTAAAACCGGGGTGAGTTAGAGACGAAAGGTCATTTTAAGCGGCCGTTTGGGTAGTCGGCACGGCACGTCCCTCACAGTAAAACAGCAGAGCGGTTTTTGCATCCCTTGCCTGCCCGTGGCAGGGCGTTGATACTCGTTATGACCGACGGTCCGGGCAGGCAAATCCTTACGAAAACGCGCAGTTTCCGGTTTATAAATGCGCATTTTCGGGGTGTACCATCACGGCTGCAGATCACGCGCACCAGTTTTTCAACATGCTTCCAGCCTGCATTATTCACGCGGTGTCGGACGATCGACTGGCCTGCTTAGCGAGATTTCCTCTGGACGACGAATCCTCATCAACAATGCAGACTAGATGCCTTATCAACGGATTATCGTAACACCGGCCGCCCAATTTCCAAACCTGATTTCGCCGGGCGAGCCAGAGTCAGGACCGTGCCCGCAGGACACCACGATCGGCGATAACTACTGGTCGGACCGAAAAAAACAGACTTTGGCAGTTGCGTTATGATAGTGCTGCCTGGTTTGTCATTACGCCAGTGCGAACTTCGGTTCACGAATTGGCTCCGCCAAATCCAGCGCTCTCACGGTCCGTGTTAAACTGGTGCAGCACAACGAAAATGTTAAGCAGAGCAATAGGGTCGACGCAGCCACGATCGGACAATCCGCCCATGCACGCGCTGGCTTCCTCATGGATGTCATATCAACCGATATCGTCGCAGCATATTGATGCGCCCGATATCACTTACTCGAACCCGGCCGCCCCCTAAGCACCCGAGCGGCGCTCGATAATTAAATCCACTTTGGAGGACTTTAATGAAGTTCAGAAAGAAAAACGGTCAGGCACTGCCTGCTCATGTCAGCAAAATGGCAGAAACCGTGAAGAAAGAAGGCGATGGCATCAGCCGCCGCGAATTTCTTGCGATTGCCAGTATTTTCGGTGCGAGCACCACCACCGCATACAGCATGCTCGGTCTGGTTGCCCCTTCCACCGCCAGAGCCGACGGCCATGGCAAGCAGATGGGCGGCACCCTGCGCTTTGAAACTGAAGTGCGCGCGCTGAAAGATCCGCGCACCTATGACTGGTCGCAAATCGCCAACTTCTCACGTGGCTGGCTCGAATATCTGGTTGAGTACAACAACGACGCGACGTTCACCGGCAAATTGGTCGAAAGCTGGGAAGTCAGCGACGACGCAAAAACCTACACACTGAACGTGCGCAAGGGCGTCAAGTGGAACAATGGTGATGACTTCACCGCCGAAGACGTTGCACGGAATATTGAAGGCTGGTGTGACAAATCTGTCGAAGGTAACTCCATGGCAGGACGCTTTGCCGCCCTGATCGACGAAGAATCCGGCAAGGCCGCCGAAGGCGCAATCGAAGTGGCAGATAGCCATACGGTGAAGCTGAACCTGCCGGCACCGGATATTTCCCTGATTGCAGGCATGGCCGACTATCCCGCGGCTATCGTCCACAAAGACTACGATCCTGAAAACGCACTTGAGAACCCGCTGGGTACCGGCGCGTATCTGCCTGAATCACTGAAAGTGGGCGAGAAAGCCGTGCTGGTCAAGAACACCGAGCACACTTGGTGGAACGAAGGCAACGGCGCGTGGCTCGACCGGATCGAGTACATCGACTACGGCACTGAGCCTGCGGCGCACTTCGCTGCTGCAGAATCCGACGAGGTGGATGCGGTCTACACGAACCAGGGTGGAGCAGAAATTGTTGAACTGTTCTCTACGCTCGACGGCTGGAACCAGAATGATGTCGTCACCGCCGCCACAGTCGTTATCCGCCCGAACCAGCAGGCAGAAATCGATGGCAAGAAACCCTATGCCGACAAGCGCGTTCGTCAGGCACTCGCGATGGCAGTCGACAACAACGTTTGTCTGGAACTGGGGGTCGGTGGTCTCGGAGAGGTTGCTGAAAACCATCACGTGGGTCCAATGCATCCGGAGTACGCAGAACTTGAGCCGATCAAGTCCGATCCCGCAGGTGCGAAGGCACTGATGGAAGAAGCCGGGATGGGTGATTACGAGCATGAGCTGATCTCCCTTGATTCAGGCTACAGAAAAGACACCACCGATGCGGTTGCAGACATGCTGCGCAAAGCGGGTATCGAAGTAAAAAGAACAGTTCTTCCCGGTTCGACTTTCTGGAATGACTGGGCCAAGTACCCCTACTCATCAACCAACTGGAACCATCGCCCCCTGGGCGTGCAGGTTCTGGCACTGGCCTATCGCTCAGGCGAGGCGTGGAATGAGGCGGGTTTCGATAATGCCGAATTCGACACTTTACTGGCCGAAGCGCTGGCCACACCGGATGTCGAACAGCGTCGTGAAATCATGTCTAAGATTCAAAAGATCATGCAGGATGAGGGAGTGATCGTACAGCCGTACTGGCGCAGCCTCACCAACTGGTCCAAGGAAAACGTAGGCGGATGTGAACATCACATCACTTTTGAGTACCGTCCGCAGGACATGTACTTTAAAGCATAGTATTACTATGCAAACCCAAAGGGCTGCCATTGGCAGCCCTTTTTGCATTCCTAATCCAAAAGGGAGATCTGATGGGCAGTTTTCTGCTAAAGCGCTCGGGCGTGATGCTACTAACGGCGCTTTGTCTTACCTTTATTGTTTTCTTTCTAACTAACCTTGAACCCAATCTTGAAAAGCTGACCAAAAGCGAAGGCAACATGCGCATGACAGATGTGCAGGTGCAGAGCTGGCTTGAAAAGAATGGCTATCGGCAACCTCTGATCAAACGCTACGGTGAGTGGCTGGGCGTTGCACCCGGCTGGACCTCCACCGACGACGAAGGCAGGCAGACAGGCCGCTGTGTCAAGCGGGCAGAAGATCCGGACAACCCGCCAAAGTTCTGCGGGCTGCTGCAGGGGGACTGGGGATTCTCTCTGGTGTTCAAGGAAGATATCAAAAGTATTATCGCCGAAAAACTGGCCTTGACCGGCAAGCTCATGCTGTGTGTGCTGGCAGTAATGATACCCACCGCACTGATCATCGGCGTTATCGCCGGCATGCGTGAGGGCAGTAAAACAGACCGGGGGTTGTCAGCCTTGTCGATCCTTACCACATCGACGCCGGAGTACGTGTCCGGGGTTATTTTCATTGTGGTTTTTGCCAGTAAGCTTGGCGGTCTGCGCTGGTTTAAAGGTACCGCTGCAACCGCGATGGAAAACATCACGTTTGAAAACTTCACATTACCGGTTATTACGCTGGCGCTGTACGGTGTCGGCTACATCGCACGTATGACTCGCGCGTCCATGGCCGAGGTAATGACAGAACAATACATCCGCACCGCCCGTCTGAAGGGATTGAGCTTTTCAGGTGTTGTATTGAAGCACGCGCTGCGCAATGCGTTGATCGCGCCGTTTACCGTGATTATGTTGCAAATCCCCTGGCTGCTGACCGGCGTGGTTATCGTTGAAACATTATTCAACTACAAAGGGTTTGGCTGGACACTGGTCGCGGCGGTCGGCAATAACGACATAGAACTACTGCTCGCCTGCTCTGTCGTCGCAGTGTTCGTTGTACTGATAACACAGCTGATATCCGATATCGGCTATGTCTTCCTGAATCCACGAATTCGGGTTAACTGAGGAAGGCAACATGGAAAGATTAACTGCATCTGAAATCACGGTTGGTATCCTCGCGCAGTTTACCCCGGTCTGGATCGGACTGGCCGTCATACTGACGCTGTCGTTCTTGTTCCGCAGAAAACTCGGGTTGTACGGAAAGTTGTTCGGCAGCACGATCGGCACAGCGGGACTTACCCTGGTATTGTTCTGGGTACTGACAGCGATCTTCGCAGATCTGATCGCCACCCATGATCCGCTGACGCAGATCTCCGGAATGAAAAACAAGGGACCGGGCTGGCCGGTCAGTGGCCTGGAGAATCAATGGTACCTGCTGGGCGGTGACAACCTGGCACGTGATGTATTCAGCCGCATGGTCTATGGAAGCCAGATCGTGCTGGCAATCGCACCAGCCGCTACCGTGTTTGCTTTTATGGTGGGTATAACGCTCGGTTTACCGGCGGGATATTACGGTGGCAGGTTTGACACCGTGCTCAGTTTTATCGCCAACCTGGTACTCGCCTTTCCGGTGATATTGTTGTTCTTTTTACTGGTGACGCCGGAGATACGGGAAACGGGTGTGCCGCTGGTTATGTCTGGAGTATTGTTTTTATTTCCTATCCTGTTTTTTATGATGTTGTTCTATTCACGTTTCAGGGAACAACCGGGCAAACTTTATATCTACCTGGGCATCACCCTGGTGCTCGGCTTGTGGGCCTATTCGGGGCTCGCATTTAATAAGGATCCATTCGGTGTTTTCTACATGGATCCGAACCTGTTGAATATTTTCGTGTCCGTGGTGTTTGTCAATTCACCGACCGTATTCCGTATTGTTCGCGGTCTGGCAATTGATATCAAAACACGGGACTACGTAGCTGCAGCTCAAACACGTGGTGAGTCTCCGTGGTACATCATGCTGTGGGAAGTACTACCCAATGCACGCGGGCCATTGATCGTCGACTTCTGTCTGCGCATTGGCTACACCACCATATTACTGGGAACACTCGGCTTTTTCGGGCTGGGTGTCACACCCGAAAGTCCGGACTGGGGCATGACGATTAACGAAGGCCGCAAACTACTGGCGGTCTACGCACACCCTGCGCTGCCGCCGACCATTGCACTGATGACGCTGGTCCTGGGACTCAACCTGCTGGCCGACGGACTTCGTGAAGAGTCACTTCGAGACTAACAGGGTGTTGAAAAACGCCATGAGCGACGGTCTGAGTAGGCAAATTCTTCCGAAAAAGCGCAGTTTATGGGTTATAAATGAGTATTTTGAGGGAGAATTTAACGCCCTCAGACCTAGTGGGGCGTGCGGAAAGTTCGGTGACAAACTTTTCACAGCCACAGGCGTCAGAGCAAGGCAGAAAAACGCAGGCATAGCAGGGCCTACGTCGAGTTTTTCTAACGCCGCTATGGCGGCTGTGGCGAAGAAAAGTGTTATCGACCTTTCCGCACGCCCCACTAGCGCAATAGTTTTTCAACATCCTGCTAGTGCAAAGAGAGAGCATAAACATGAGCATTGAACCGATTCTGGAAATCGACAAGCTAAATATCTCTTTCTTCGTGCGTGCCGGAGAAATACCAGCCGTCATGGATTTCTCGTGCAAGATCATGCCCGGTGAAACAATGGGGCTGGTGGGTGAATCCGGCTGCGGCAAATCCACAGTAGCGCTCGGTATCATGCGCGACATGGGCAATCGGGGGAAAATCGTCGGCGGTACGATTAAGTTCCGCGGCAAAGACATGGGCGAGATGTCGGAGCAGGAACTTCGCGATATTCGCGGCTCGAAGATCGCCATGATTTATCAGGAGCCAATGGCGTCACTCAACCCCGCGATGAAGATTGGCAAACAACTGATGGAAGTGCTGATCATTCATGAACAGGTTTCCAAAGATGAAGCCTATAAAAGGTCGCTGGCCATGCTTGAATCGGTCAAGCTACCGGATCCTGCACGCGTCATGAGCGCCTACCCGCATCAGATATCCGGTGGACAACAACAGCGCATCGTCATCGCCATGGCCTTGCTGTCCAAGCCCGATCTGTTATTGCTCGATGAACCGACTACCGCGCTGGATGTGACCGTTGAAGCCGGTATTGTTCAGTTAATCAAGGAGCTGGCACGCGAGACCGGCACGTCGATGTTATTTATCTCGCACAATCTTGGTTTGGTACTGGAAACCTGTGATCGCATCACGGTGATGTATTCCGGTGAAGCGGTTGAGACCGGCACAGTAAACGAAGTATTTGATCGCATGCGCCACCCTTATACCCAGGGACTGTTTAACTCGATACCATTGCCGGGTGCCGACAAAAATTCAAGACCACTGGTTGCCATTCCCGGTCAGCTGCCACTGCCGATGGAACGACCGATAGGCTGTAACTTCGGCCCGCGCTGCTCGCATTATGTTGAAAGCATCTGCAACGCGGGGGCGATACGCATGCAGCAGGTCGAAGGGGAAGCCAACCATCGCTCACGCTGTCTTCGAATAGGCGAGATTGACTGGACTGCCGAACCGGATCGGCCGCTGGTCAGTGATCCGGCAGAACCCGGAGACGTGGTGCTCGATGTCAGGGAATTAAAAAAGTACTACGATGTGGCAGCCAACAAAATGTTCGGCGGTGGCGATACGCGCACCGTCAAAGCTAACGAATCAATTACGCTGCAGGCTAGGGAAGCCGAGACAGTGGCAATTGTCGGTGAGTCGGGGTGTGGCAAATCGACGCTTGCGAAAGTGTTGCTGGGTCTTGAAACAGCGACCGAAGGCGATGTGATGCTCGGCGCGGTATCCATCGGCGATACCGATGTGGGAGACCGCGATACCAACACCGTAGCCTCCGTACAAATGGTTTTTCAGAATCCGTTCGACACCCTGAACCCGAGCCACTCCGTGGGATCGCAAATCATGCGGACACTCGAAAAGTTCAACATCGGCAAATCGCAGGAGGAACGTCACGAGCGGATGCTGGAGTTGCTCGACCTGGTCAAGCTGCCCCGTGCATTTGCCAATCGAATGCCGCGACAGTTGTCGGGCGGGCAAAAACAACGCATTGGTGTCGCACGCGCGTTTGCCGGACAACCCAAACTGGTCGTGGCCGATGAGCCGGTATCGGCACTCGATGTGTCAGTACAGGCAGCAGTCACCGAACTGCTAATGGAAATACAGCGTGAAGCCAAAACGACCATGCTGTTTATCAGCCACGATTTATCGGTGGTGCGCTATATCGCCGACAGAGTGGTGGTGATGTATCTTGGGCATATTGTCGAACAGGGCACCACCGACGATATCTTCACGCCACCCTACCACCCTTACACCGAAGCACTGTTGTCAGCGATTCCAATTGCAGACACCAGTGTCGAGAAAAAACAAATAGTGCTGGAAGGTGATATCCCCTCCGCACTCAACCCGCCCAGCGGATGTCCTTTTCAGACCCGTTGCGGTCACAAATCAAAAGTGCCGGATAATCTGTGTGAAAAAGAACTCCCACCGGTGCGTGAACTTGCACCGGGCCACTCGGTAAAGTGTCATTTGTCTGATGATGTTTTTAACCGGATGGAAGCGGTTATTACCTTCCACAAGCAGGCTTCGTAGTATAGGAGCGCACTTTGCGTTATCAGCCGCAGCAGCTGCCGCCGGAACGCCTGCCGATAATGGTTCGAACCTCCGACACCTCCAGCGAAAACTGTCGTGCAATTTGATTCAGCGACTTGCGCTGATATTTATATAGCATCAGCATGTGATAGATTTCCTCATCACTGACGGGCTTTTTGTTGTCTTTGCGAAAATACTTTCGCGCAGTTCGACCGGTCAAACTCATTTCCTCAATTTATAAAGTGGTTGATCTCACTCAACGTTGGTGACTGTCTGCCACCGCCCTTGCGCGTGCACTTTATCGCAGCCGCCACATTGGCAAAACGCATGGCCTCAATTTCGCTTTCCCCGACTGCGAGTTGAAAGACAAACGCAGCATGCCACACGTCACCGGCACCGAGCGTATCGACTGCCTGTACCATACACGCGGGCAGATGCTTCACTTTGCCGTCTTCGATAAACAGTACGCCGTTTTCACCATCGGTAACACAGACAAAATCCGCCATTGTCTCGGCCACCGCAAGTAAGGCAGCGTCAAGTCCCGACACCCCGCTGTAGGAGCGCAGGCCCTGCGCTGAGAAAGCCACATGTGATGCCAGTTGTACCGAGTCGACATCAACCGGCGCTTCCGCGTCGAGCACGCCGGGCACACCATGGTCTTTTGCCAGCTTAAGCGCCGCCCGCGTGGCCGCGGGCCAGCGCATATCTGCCAGTACCGCATCGACGTTTAGTGCGTTCAGTGGTGGCACCTGAGCGGACAGGCCACTTCCTCTGAAATTAACAATCTGGCGTTCACCGTTGCGATCCACCAGCACAGATGAGATTGAGGATCTGCCCGCCTGTGAAATTTGTAACAGCGAACAATCAACACCGCTGGCCTGCAGTTCGTCGCCAATGGTCACACCCAGGTCGTCGTCACCCACCCGTGCGAGCAGCATCGGTACCGCCTGCAATCTGGCGAGCGCCACCGCAGCATTCGCCGCTCCGCCACCGCCCACCATCGCAACATCACTGGCGATAAATTTCTCCGGTCGGTGCGGTAGCTGATCGACCTCGAAGATCATATCCATGACCGCGAGACCCGCCACCAGTATGCCGGGGCTCTGTGCGCCGGAGTACTTGCTACTGGGAATGCGCTGATGCGATTTGTTTTTGAAGGTTGTTTTCGACAAGCAAGAAGCACCGTTAACTACAAGGGAATAAATACACGCCAGGACATGCGCCAGCGCCCGGTGATGCCACCGGACGGCCTCTGCGCCTTCTTACTCAGCAGGCTTTTCGATGTACACTGGCAGGCAGTATATCAACTCGCTTTCTAGCCAATGACACAAATAGATAATCTCGCGAAGTACTGTTATCAGAACCACGTCTGCAATATCGCGGGGGTCATCGGATAGCCGCCATGCAAAAAATAAAACAGGTTATTGTTATTGGAGCCGGTATCGCCGGATCATCTGCCGCAGCGGCACTGACAGATTGTTGTGATGTCACAGTGCTGGAACAGGAATCTCAGCCCGGCTTTCACGCGACCAGCAGATCGGCAGCAACCTGGGCGCCTTTCTACGGTCCGGATATCATTCAGCAACTCACAGCCTTGTCACTGCCACTGCTCTCCAACCCCGATGGTGCTTTTTCAGGCCGGCCATTTACCTCGCCAAAAGGCGAGCTGATGCTGGGACGAGATGGTGATGAGCAGGAAATAGAAAAACATAAGGCACTCGGCATGGAGCCCCTGTCACTCGCAGAGGCAAGGGAGAAGGTGCCACTGATAAAACCAAACGGAGTTACCCACATACTGTACACGGACCAAATGCTCGATATTGATGTGGATGCGTTGCAACAAGCCTACCTCAGGCACTTCAAACGCGGCGGTGGCCAACTGCATTGCAATGCGACAGTGACGGCACTCAGCCATGACAACGGTCAGTGGCAGGTGGTCACCGCGACAAACACTTTTCGTGCTGACGTCGTGATCAATGCGGCAGGTGCCTGGGCGGATCACATTGCGACACTGGCGGGCATACCCACGGTCGGCATCCAGCCAAGGCGCAGAACGGCGGCTCTGATACCCTATCTGGAAAATGTCGATATGCCACGCTGGCCAATGGTGTTCGGCGCCGGCGAGTGCTTTTACTGTACGCCCTTCGGCAACGGACTGATGGTATCCCCGGCAGACGAAACCCCGGTCGAGCCGCACGACGCATGGCCGGACGATATAGATATTGCACGCGGTATTGATGAATTCCAGCAATTCATCGACTACGACGTACAACGCGTTGTACGTCAATGGGCGGGTCTGAGAACGTTTGCACCGGACGGTAACCCGGTGGTTGGGTTTGCGGCAGCGCAACCGGGGTTTTTCTGGCTGGCCGGTCAGGGTGGCTATGGCATCCAAACGTCGCCGGCACTGGCTTCACTCACACGCCACCTGATTTGTGGCGGCAACGCCGACCGCGGATTGTTCAGCTGGGATCACCCACCGGAAATGACCAGGCTTGATCCCAACCGATACTTATAGGCCTTTATGCTGCATAGAAAAGGATGTTTAAAACATCCATCCTCAAAATGCACATCTATAACCCGCGTTGCACCTGGTGGGCCGCTTGGTAAACAAGGTGACTAACTTTTCACAGCTACAGACGTCAGTGCAAGGCGGAAAAACGCAGGCATATAGGTCATACGTCGAATTTTTTCAACGTAGCAATGGTGGCTGTAGCTTCGATCCGCGTTACCTTATTTATCAAGCGGCTCACTAGAATAAGCCGGTGTCGAGCGGATAACCACACAAGAGCGCTGCTTCCTCACTGAAGGATGACAGCGGCAACACCGCATCCAGCAAAGCCGAAATAGAAGGATCAGCCGAGTACGAAATTACACAACGCCCCTCCTCGTAGGTGTAGGTAGCAGTGGTATTTTGACGCGCAAAAAATGCACTCTGACTGTTAAAGGCAATGGAGTCGCTGGCGGGAAATCCACTCGTATTGAAAGTTCTTTCCAGGCGCTCCAGCACGGTGTTGGTCAGCAGGTCCGTCTCTTCCCGAACAATGACTCTGCCAAGATCATCTCTGGTCAGCGTGGTCTGATCATTGAAATCCAGCAGCCCACCCGGTTCGGTGAAGGCAGCGACTTCAACAGACTGTGCTCTGCCCTGACTGTCATAATTCAGCGTCGTCTCCTCCACCAGCGTGGTCTCGGAACCACAACTTTCCGTCGAAACAATGCGGTTTATCCGGTTACCGGCGCCATAAGTAATGTCTATGGAGTAAGTGTCATCCGATGTGGCAATCGAACTGATTCTGCCGCCATCGTAGCTATACCGAAATGTCGCACTCCCAGTGGAAGCGTCGGCAGCAAGTTCAAAGTCATCGCAATAAGGACGATTTTGCGTATGTTCGATCAGCCTGCCGGCACTGTTATATCGATAAGTTTTGACTTCCCCGTCAGAGCGGGTTACAGAGGCAACGCGCCCGTTTTGATAGCTATAGGTGCGCTCGTCTCCGCTGTCGCTTTCTGACACTCTGACCAACCCCTCGGCAGAATACTCGTACTGAGTGGTGCTGGTAACTGCCGTGGAGTCCGTCAGATTTTCAGATTCAATCCGTACCACCCGCCCGCTGCTGTCGTAAAACCAGGTTTGAATCAGGTCTGCTGATCTATCCTGCCCGACGTCGTAGCTAATAGATTTGATGCGCGGATTGGACTCCCGCAGCTGGCTGCTGCCGCCTTCAGCACCTCCCCCGCCGTTACCATTACCGCTACCGCCACATCCGGCCAATGCCAGTGCAACGGCAACAACCACGGAGTTTCGTTTGCCAGTGAGCACAATTACCATCCTGCTTGTCTGTCGGTGTTTGCAGTATACATCGTCGCTTACTCGTTCAGCTAAACGACAATGCGCGGGCGTCCGCAACCCGCGAGCTGCAAGGTGTTATGCGCCAGGGAAGCTCTGATTAATTGAGCGCGGCAATCGCCTACAGCACGTTCGTTTCCCGGCACCATCAGGGCCGATCGGAAAACGAAACCGAACACGCGCATTGCGCACGGCGGGCAGTAGCGATGATGGAAAGTGGAGAGGTGAGACCTGCAGACAGGATTACAGCGAGACGCCAATAGAAAAAAAACTATACCCAGTAGGCATTAACTTGACGTTTTGAGACAAATTACCACACGACGGGACTCAACATTGCAACATTCCGTGAACACTCTCTGTAGTTTATTTACAGCATGCCGTCAGCCCAATAAGCTTTCAGCAGGATTAGTACATATGTATCACTCGAACAAGGGATGTAACGATGCTTATTTTATCTAGACGGGTTGGCGAGACGCTGAACATCGGCGATGAAGTCACTGTGACTGTACTCGGCGCGAAGGGGAATCAGGTCCGTATTGGTATCAATGCCCCCAAAGAGGTGGCGGTTCACCGCGAAGAGATTTACCAAAAAATTGTCGCACAACAGAACGACGACGATGCCTCTAAAAAGAAGGAACTGCCGCTATCAGCCAGCGCTGGCTGATATCGGAAATGTTTCACGGGAGGAGGGCCGGATCCCTCCATACGAGCTCCGGTGCGCGCGCGCTGGCCGCTGCGCGAAAAGGCCGCTGACTCAACTTCACGGCATAAAATCGGCGGTCAGCTGAGCCCGCCCTTCACATCCGCCAGCAATCGATCAGCACCACGGGCGAGCAAGCCCGCGTCTGTCCCGCACGCTACAAAACTAAACCCTGACGATAACAACTCCGCGGCGAACTGCGGGTCAGTCACCAGCGTGCCAACCGGCTTACCCACTGCAGCAACCCTGGCTGCCGCCTGTTTTATCACCTGCCAGATCTCGGGATCCATGGTCTGACCCAGCTTGCCATAGTCAGCGGAAATATCTGCGGGCCCGAAGAACACACCGTCAACGCCGTCGACCTGTGCTATTTCTTCCACCGATTCAATTGCCGCACGGGTTTCAACCTGTACGATGACACAGACCTCGTCGTGAAAACGCTGCAGGTAGTCTTTCGTTCGACCAAACGAGTTGCCACGATGCGTTAGCGCCACCCCACGGATGCCCTCGGGGGGATAGCGCGTTGCCGCAACCGCCTGCCGCGCTTCATCTGCATTTTGAATCATGGGGAATAACAACGATGTCGCCCCAAGATCCAGCAATCGTTTAACGAGCACCGTATCGTTCCAGTAAGGCCGCACCAACGGCGTGGACGAGCTGCCGTTCACTGCCTGCAATTGCCCCAGTATGGTCGACATATCGCTTGGTGAGTGCTCCATATCCAGCAGCAGCCAGTCGAAACCTGCGGTCGCCACACACTCCGCCGCATAGTTGCTGCATAAGCTGACCCACAAACCCAGTTGCGGCTGCCCCGCCATGATCGCGCGTTTAAACGCGTTGTCTGACATTTCCATCAAATGTGCGCCCTGTGAAAAAAGACAATGGCATAAATTGGGTACATAATTACATGCAGCTATCAAAGCGGCAAGCCGAGCCCCGGAGAGACAAAATTAAGTGGAGACAGATATGGCAGGTCTAAGCGGTTTAAGTCATCAGTCAGAGCGCACTGAGCTCGCAGCCGCACTGCGCTGGGCAGCGCACTGCGGGTTTAACGAAGGTGTTGATAATCACTTCTCCGTCGCGGTTGCCGACGAGTCCGGCACGATTGCCGGCAATCGATTTCTGATCAACCCCTATGGCTGGCACTGGTCCGAAGTGACGGCAAGTTCAATGGTGTTGTGTGATGCTGATGGCAATGTACTGGAAGGCAACAATACCGTGGAAGATACCGCATTCCACATCCACAGTCAGATTCATATCAACGTACCTGAAGCCACGGTGGTGCTGCACACGCATCAGCCCTATGTTACCGCACTGTCTTTATTGCAGGACTGCGAACTGAAAATGTGTGAACAGAATGCACTCGCTTTTCACAACCGCATTGCCTACGACAACGCATATAACGGCCTGGCGCTCAGCGCAGACGAAGGGCAGCGGCTGGCAACAATGATGGATGGAAAGTCAATTCTGTTAATGGCGGGACACGGTGTTACCGTCACCGGCCCAACGGTAAGGGAAGCTTTTAACGATCTGTATTATCTGGAGCGTGCTGCCATGTTTCAGGTGCACGCCCGATCAACCGGCGGTGAATTGATCAATATCCCTGCGGACGTCATCGAAAAAACGGCGGCGCAACAGCAATCAGAAATGAAAACAGTGGCCGACAGACACTTTAATGCGATATTGAGGATACTGGCAGACCAGCAAGCGGACTATTTAGCGTAAACTATCGTCAGCGCACGCCATTGTGTGTTTTATCCGCCCGGACACAACCCGGGCGATTCAGTCAGCCAACCGGAGCGTCCTATGGCAAAACGACGAAACCCGGTGGTCAGACAGGCCACCATTCTGCGTAAAGGCGGCCCGCATGCCACGTCCGTGGCAGGCAAAAGACGCCGACAAAAGCAGGCAATTATCGATGAAGTCGAGCTGTACTTCGACGAGAATCAACAAAAGCATAACGGGGCAGCATCGGACTGCCCCGACGATCCTCGACTGACCGCCAGGTGTCTACTGGCCGCCTGACGCTTCCCAGTGACTCAGTAGCTGCTTTTTGTATCGGAAGCTTGTCACCCTGTTGTAGCCCGCGTGTGAATTTTCTTCCGATTTCTGATAACCCAGATGTTTAAAAAAGCGCTGGTTTTCCACCAGTTCGACGCGGGTTTCCAGTTCCACACAAGGCTTGCCGCAGGCCACTGCCAATGACTCGACTCGGGCAATAAGCCGTCGAGCCACTCCTCTGCCGCGGTAGCCGGCACCAACCGCCAGCTTCCCGAGATAGATACCCGTCTGCTGCTCCGAGGCAAAGACACAACCAACCGGCTCGGCGCTACTCAACGCGACAATCAGTGATTCCGTACGGGACTTTTCTATCAGTGCCGGCAGGTCAATCCGGTGCAGCGATGAGGGAGGATCGATGCGATCATCCATGTAAGCAAACGCGTCACGCAGGAGCATCAGCACCTGTTCAAATTGATCGAATGTATCGGCGTCAACCAGCCGCAGTTGGATCTCACCATCTGCGTTCACTTACAGTGCACCCAGACTGTATAAATTCGCATCACCGGCTCTCTCATATACAATTGTGTATACTAACTGACGTGACAGCCGCGCTGCTATTGCCTCGACGCAGCTGCAGCTGAACGGTAAACCGCTGACACGAACCGGCGTCAGTTCCAGTTGCCAATTGATTCAGTACACCATCTTCGGATCTATTCTTGACAGGCTCTACGTCTCGACGACGACTTATCATCGGTATCACGTCTGCCTCCGGCACCATGCTGGGGGTAAAGGCATTACAGCTGCTGCAACCAACAGATGTTGAAACGCATCTGGTTGTATCGAGGGCGACAGCGCTGACCGCCTCATCCGAAACCAGTATGACGGTCGACGACATCAAGGCACTGGCTGATGTGGTGCATCCGGTCGGTGACGTCGGCGCTGCCATCGCCTCCGGCTCGTATCGAACTATGGGGATGCTAATTGCACCCTGCTCGATAAAAACACTCGGCGAAATCAGCGCCGGGGTAACGTCAAACCTAATGAGCCGCGCGGCAGATGTTATTCTTAAGGAGCGAAGGCGCCTGGTTCTGATGCTGCGGGAAACCCCTTTACATGCGGGACATCTCAAAAACGCACTGGCCGTCACCGAAATGGGCGCCATCATCGCACCTCCAGTACCGGCGTTTTATATCAAGCCACAATCCATCGACGACATCATTACTCAATCGGTCGCCCGGTCGCTTGATCTATTTGGTATTGATGTGCCGGAGGTACAGCGATGGCAGGGACAGGCCGACCGCACAGATTAATCTTCGCTAAAAAAGATCTCGCCATACAACGCGGTCGCAGAGCCGCCGGCGTTGTCGGTATCTGTCATCAATGCGATTGCATCAATGGTTTTAAAGTCTTTGCCAAATGCACGTTTCAGATCTTCTCTGACATTGCGCTTTTCTGTTACCCAGGTACCAGTTTGATCTTCCGCACCGCGCACGGCCAGCATCATCGCGTTTTTCGGCTGGAACGCGTTCGGCCATGAAGCGTCGCGACTTTGATTGCTCGACCAGACATAGTTGAGTGCTCGTGTTTTCCAGATGAATGCGCCACCCGACTTAACAACATAGAGACGGGCAATGTAATCATCACCGGATTTAGACTGCTCATCCAACCCGCTCAGCTGCCCCTCCACTTTCCAGCTCCAGTTGAGATAGGGCGTTTTGGTCAGATCGATCTTTATTTTTTTTCCGAGCCCGGAAGCCGTACCGTTACTCTGTGCTTTTAGAGCAGCACGTCCGTCCTCCACCACCAGCGCATAGTCGGTCTGGCCGACAAAAGATTTGCTTTCCCATCCAGCCAGGCTTTCTTCTGCAAACTCACTGATGCGAAGCGGCGAGGCAAACACCAGCGTGCTCACAAACATCGCGACAAGCACAACCAGACTATAAAATCGTTTCATTAGCACGGCCTTCACTTTATAAGAGATAGCACTTCGACCGGATCGTCAGCTATCCGTTCCGACGGCGGCCTGTTGATCTATTGAATTTTATAAATTAGTGATATCTCGGCGCTGAACAAGCACACTAATAATCAGCCATCGAGAGCGTGACATCTTCACGATGGCCCAGTCCCTTACTGTTATCGATGAAATACACCAGTGACGGCGTCAGTTGATACCACGCTATTTTATCGAGCGCTTTCACGATTTCTGCAGGTGCTGCGGGACCGGTCACGGGAAATTTCCGGGAATAACATGCGATAACGTCGTCGAGACAGTCCGCTTCCACGCGACTTGCCACTGCCTCAAGCTGTACGCCTCTGATCGATTTCCAGTCACTGTAGTCTTCCTGGATACTGCCCGACACCAGCGGGTTTTCGCTCATGTTCCGACAGTGGCGCGTGTGAGGCGCTGACAGGAAAACTACAGTGCTGCGCCAGACGGCATAGAACACCGGCGCTACCCAAGGCTGACTACCCCGGGTGGTCGCCAGACAGAGAACACTGTGACTGTTTATGTACTCGCGCGCTGACTCTGCTGCAGACAGCGCCACGGGGGGTGTCTATCCGCGCAGCGCTTCAAGAATTTCGTCTTCAAGGTCGCCACGGATAGCAAGCATTTCACCAAGCCTGGATAAATCCTGCTTGAGTTGCTCCTGATCTTCAGCGGCACCGTCGAAATTTTCGTACTTGTCGTTGAACTCCACCATGACATCAGTGGTTTCACCAATACCAGGGTAGGCAACTTCCGCTGCCTCACGAACCGCACCGCGACGCTCTGTACCTTCAATAATGCGCTGATAAACCGTGAAGTGACCCATCGCCAGATAGTCGACCATGACGTTGAGCAGTTCCTGCAACGCAACCGGAGCCACATCCCTGATACCTTCCGCAGAGGTTTGTCCGGGTGACTTCACCCCAACCAGTCCGCAGTAAGCAAGTAATGTTTTAGCGCGCTGTTGTTGCAGGGCTTCGAGGGTTTCCCCAAGGTCTTTTCTGCGCTCTTGGTTGTTAGGTGCTGCTGCTGACATGGTGTTCACTCCAGTACGGGGTTCAGGTATCGGATGCTTTGAGCCGGGTATTCCGCGCTGCGCATCGCTGGTTGCTAACCAATCTTTTATTGTCCGGTGAGTGTACATCGAACTTGCGATCGATGAACAGCCTGCAAAAACTAATTAATCATTATCGAAACGAATGGTTAGTGTCGGAATATCGTCAGCATGGATATAGGTTTCACTTAGCGCTTTACCCCGCATCGAGATACCGGCCTCGTGCACAGTCTCTTTGCTGCCGGACACCAGTGGATGCCACCAGGCGAGTCCACGCTGTTCTTTTACCCGCACATACGCACAACTGTCGGGAAGCCAGTCGAACTCGTCGATGTTATCCGCAGTCAGGGAAATACACTCCGGAACGATCGACTGCCTGCGCCAATAATTTGTGCACTGGCATGAATCGACGTCAAGCAATCGACACGCCACCCGTGTGTACCTAACCAAATGTTCATCTTCACAAATGATTTTTTGCAGGCAGCAACGCCCGCAACCATCACAAAGTGATTCCCATTCCTGCTCAGTAAGCTGATCAAGCGTTTTGGTTTCCCAGAATGCTTCCTGATTACTCACTGGCAGATACTCTTATGCGGCAGCAGCCTGACGATGATATTCAATGACTCTGTTCACCTCGTTCTTTGATCCGATAATCACCGGCACTCGCTGATGCAGTGCCGTTGGTTTGATTTCCATGATCCTTTCCACACCGGTACTCGCGATACCACCGGCCTGTTCGACAATAAAACTCATCGGGTTCGCTTCGTACAATAACCGCAGCTTCCCTCCCTCGCCTTTTGCCGCCATCCGCGCATCCATCGGATACATGAATATGCCGCCACGACTGAGTAGTCGGTGCACATCTGCCACCATGGAGGCCACCCAGCGCATATTATAATTCTTCTGCAGCGGTCCGGCCTCACCGGCCAGGCATTCGTCGATGTAACGCTTGACCGGTGGCTCCCAGTGCCGGCTGTAGGACTGGTTTATGGAGTATTCGTTGCTGTCCTCCGGAATTTTCATATCCGGCAGGGTGAGGACAAAATCTCCGGTGCTGCGATCCAGCGTGAACCCGTTGACGCCGCGTCCCGTCGTTAACACCAGCATGGTCGAGGTGCCGTACAAGCAATAGCCGGCACAGACCTGTTTCACTCCGGACTGTAGAAAGTGTCGATCCTCGACATTGACCTTACCTTCTGGCATTTCGAGGATGGAAAAGATAGTCCCCACCGATACGTTAATATCAATATTCGACGAACCATCGAGCGGATCGAAGGTAATCAGATACTTGCCGCGCGGATAAACGTCCGGTACCGGCAGGCAGTGATCCATTTCCTCAGAGGCCATACCGGACAAATAACCGCACCACTGAGTCGATTCGATAAACAGCTCGTTGGACAGAATGTCGAGTTTTTTCTGCTGTTCACCCTGTACATTGTGCGTGTCGGCCGCCCCCATCGCCTGACTGGACAACGCGCCGTTGCCAGTCAGGTAGGCAATTCGCTTACAGGCGGCTATCACTTCCAGCAGCAGACCGGTGAGCTTACCGCTCGAAAACGGATGGCTACGCTGCTCTTCCGAGATAAATTTATAAAAGCTCGTTCGCTGTGACATTTGGACCCTCCACGATGATGATTCAGGTAACCCACTCCTGCAGTGCGGTTACACCTGATTTCCAGTCCAGTCACTTCGTATTGCTAAATCTCTACCATGTCAAAGTCTTCGCGACCGGCACCACAATCCGGACACTGCCAGTCCGGTGGCACGTCCGCCCAGCGCGAGCCGGGGGCTAGCCCCTCCCCGGGTGCACCCGCCTGCTCATCGTAGATCCAGCCACAGATCACGCACATATATTTCCTGAAGCCCGTTGTCATCGCAATTCCGTACAGTGTTTGATTATCGACATGTGGGGAAACATCCTGCCGTCGCACCCGGAACGGCGTATTGATCTGTGCCATCGGCCCGACAATCGGTATTATGTCGTTTACCGGAGATCGCCGCGAACTGATCGCGCGGTATTTTTATCGGATCATTTCCTCTCACACACGGGGCCCACATTGACCAGCTCTGACACTCTATTTGCAGACGCGCAGCGACATATTCCCGGCGGCGTCAATTCACCGGTGCGCGCCTTTAAAAGCGTTGGAGGCACACCGCTTTTTATCAGTCGTGCCGAAGGTCCGTATCTCTACGACAGTAACGACCGGCGGTTAATCGATTACATTGGATCCTGGGGGCCCATGGTAGCCGGACATTCGCATCCGGCAGTCATCGAAGCCGTTGCCGGGGCGGTTAAAAACGGCCTGAGCTACGGCGCACCCACCGAGCTGGAAACCCGCATGGCAGAGAAAGTCTGTGAGCTGGTGCCATCGATAGACATGGTGCGCATGGTCAGCTCCGGCACGGAAGCCACCATGAGTGCAATCCGGCTGGCGCGCGGATATACCGGACGGGATAAAATCATTAAGTTCGAGGGCTGCTACCATGGTCATTCGGACTGCCTGCTGGTCAACGCCGGCTCCGGCGCGCTGACCCTGGGTGTCCCAAGTTCACCGGGTGTGCCTGCCTCCGTGGTGGAACATACCATTACCCTGACGTTTAACGATGATGCCGGGGTGAAGCAACTGTTTTCAGAACTGGGAGACCAGATCGCAGCGATTATTGTCGAGCCGGTCGCAGGCAATATGAACTGCATCCCGCCTGAACCCGGCTTTCTTGAAACACTCAGGCAGTGCTGCGATGAACATGGCAGCGTACTGATATTCGATGAAGTGATGACCGGTTTCCGGGTGGCGCGCGGCGGTGCGCAGGAACACTATGGTGTGATCCCCGATATGACCGCACTCGGTAAGATCATTGGCGGCGGCATGCCGGTCGGTGCATTCGGCGGTCGCAGCGAAATCATGCACCACCTGGCACCCCTGGGCCCGGTTTATCAAGCCGGCACACTATCGGGTAACCCCGTCGCCATGTCTGCCGGGCTCGCCACCCTTGAACTGCTCAGTGAAGCGGGCTTTTACGACACGCTCAGTGCAAAAGCCAAAGCACTGTGCGAAGGGCTTGAGGGCGCGGCCCGCGATGCCGGCGTCGCCATGACGACCAACCAGGTTGGAGGCATGTTCGGATTTTTCTTTACCGACCGGCGCGTGTCGAGCTTTGCCGAGGTTACTGCGTGTGATGCAGATAAATTTAAATCATTTTTTCATCATATGCTTGAACGCGGCGTCTACCTCGCGCCTTCAGCTTTTGAAGCAGGTTTTATCTCGGTGACACACGGTGATCAGGACATCGCCGAGACCATCCAGGCTGCGGCCGCAGCGCTAAAAGAAATCTCATAACATGGCAAAAGGTACTCACGAATACAATACCGATGATCGAAATGCCAACATCAAAATCGATATTGATGGCAAGCTCTTCCCGCGCGACAAAGCCAAGGTATCAGTGTTTGACAGCAACTTCGTACTTGGCGACGGCGTATGGGAAGGCTTGCGCTTACACGAGGGCAAACTGGTTTTTTTAAAGCAGCACCTCGATCGGCTCTGGGAAGGCAGTAAAGCGCTCGATTTCGACCCGGGGATATCGCAGGACGACTTAAGCAAGCGCCTGTATAAAGCCGTCAAGGCCAATAACATGCATACCGATGTGCATATACGCCTGATGGTTTCACGCGGCACGAAAGCCACACCCTATCAGGATCCTCGTGTGACGATCAGCGCCCCGACTATTGTCATTATTCCAGAGTACAAATCACCGAAACCTGCCACGCTAACGCGGGGAGTCAATCTGTTTACAGTACATGTACGCAGAGGTAATCCTGACATTCAGGATCCGCTCATCAACAGCCATTCAAAACTGAACTGTATTATCGCCTGCATTCAGGCAACAAAGGCGGGGGCCGACGAGGCATTGATGCTCGATCCACAGGGGTTCGTCGCCACTTGTAATTCGACCCACTTCTTCATCATTAAAGACAATGCGGTGTGGACCTCTTCCGGCAACTACTGTTTGCACGGCATCACCCGTGCTAACGTCATCGATCTTTGCCATGCCAACGACATCCCGGTGCAGCAAAAGACATTCAGTCTCACCGAAACCTACAGCGCGGATGAAGCATTTGTGACCGGCACATTTGCAGGCATTGCACCCGTGCGCTCAATAGATGGCAGAACGATCGGCACCGGAAAACGCGGCAAGCTGACGAAGAAGCTGCAGGACCTGTATCTGAGACTTCTGGACAGTGAAGCCGGTGTTGCAAGGGTTTAACACATACTATGCAAGACTCAAAAACAAAGCGCATCGGCATGTGGTCGGGACCACGCAACATCTCAACTGCAATGATGCGCGCCTGGGAAAACCGCAAGGACACCTTCGTTACCGACGAACCTTTTTACTCCTGCTACCTGCTCGACACCGGAATCGATCACCCCGGCAGAGAGCAGGTGCTCAAAACCCAGTCCACCGATTGGGAGTCAGTCATCGACGACTGTGTATCTCTGCAACACCCGAACTGCCATATCCACTACCAGAAGCATATGACGCAGCATATGATGCCAGGTATCCGACTTGACTGGCTGGATCAGTTAATCAACGTATTTCTGATCAGATCCCCGGGCGAGGTCATCTCCTCTTACGCCAAAGCGCGCCCCGACCTGACCGCTGAAGATATCGGCTTTGCACAACAACATCGCATATACGAACACGTTAAAACGCATATAAACAGCGAACCACTGGTTGTTGCTTCCGAACAGGTGCTGCGTGACCCTCGCCTCACGCTGGAAAAAATTTGTAACTACTGTGAGATCAGTTTTTCACCGGACATGTTGCAGTGGCCGGCTGGCTGCCGTGACAGCGACGGGGCATGGGCACCCTGGTGGTACGCCAACGTGCAAAAATCGACTGGCTTTGCACCTTATCAGCAAAAATCAATCACCCTGAATTCCGATCAGCAACGTATCGCCGAGCGCTGCGAGCCCTATTATCAGGCGTTGCTGGAACAGGCCAACAAACTAGTTCTTTAAAAGGTTGATCACTTTATGAGTGAAGTTACCACTGAAATCAAAGACCGCATTCTTATTATCACGCTGAACCGACCGGATGCGATGAACGCCATCAATCAGGCTTTATCGATACAGCTGGCCGCCGCACTGACTGAACTCGACAATAACGATTCACTGTCGGTGGGTGTACTCACCGGCGCCGGACGCGGGTTTAGCGCTGGCATGGACCTCAAGGAGTTTGTAGATTCGGGGTTGCCCACAGCGGACGATCGGGGATTTGCCGGTATCACAGAACGCGGCGCTGAGAAACCGCTTATTGCGGCGGTCGAAGGCTTTGCGCTGGCCGGTGGACTGGAAGTCGCCTTGTCGGCAGACCTGATCGTCGCAGCAAAAGGAGCGAAGTTCGGCATCCCGGAAGTCGGGGTTGGTCTTTTCGCAGGCGCAGGCGCCCTGCTGCGACTACCACGACTTCTGCCTTATTCACAGGCGATGAAAATGGCATTAACGGGCAAGCCGATACTGGCCGAACAGGCATACGACTATGGCCTGGTGGCAGAGCTCGCCGAGAAGGGTGAGGCATTGAATCAGGCCATCGAACTCGCCAACACTATCGCTAAAAATGCACCGCTTGGTCTCGCTGCATCGAAACAAATCATCAGGGAAATGCAGGGCCGGACGGAAGCGGAGTTCTGGCAGTTCCAGCAGGCTCAGCTGGACAAGGTTTTTAACAGCGAAGACGGAGCGGAAGGGGCAACAGCATTCGCCGAGAAGCGCGCACCCAACTGGAAAGGTGTGTAAAGCCGATTCAGTGCACTAACAGGGTGTTGAAAAACGTGATGAGCGACGGTCTGAGCAGGCAAATTTCCCCGAAAAAGCGCAGTTTATGGGGTATAAATGAGCATTTTGAGGGGGAATTTAACGCCCTCAGACCTAGCGTAATAGTTTTTCAACATCCTGCTAAGTGGCGCGTTGCTGATCAATCACATCGAGCAAGGCACCTGCTTCGTCAAGCGGCAGTGAAAAGTCGGCGGCGTGTGCACTGACCGCCCCGCCGACTTCAGTACCGCAGGGGTGCTGGTAATAATTTAACTGCGACAAACCGCTAATTAGCCAGTAGCACGGTGCGATATGCGCACCGTAGAATTCAACCACGCTGGTGCCGGGCGCACAGTACACGATATTGGCCAGTCCGGCACCATGCACGCCCGCCACCACCCCGGCAGATGCAAAGCACTGCGCCTGCTCGGCAATGCTAAGCGTTTCCGGATAGACGATGTCGAAATCACGTTGTCGAAAGAATGCTTCCGCAGCCTCCGAATTCCGCAGCGTTCTACCCGCAGCCGCACCGGGCTTTCGATTAATAAACAACCGGCGACTTGCCCGCCCTGAACCACTGATATTCATCTGCTGTTTCAGATTTGCGGGCAGCCAACTGCCCATGCCGTAGCCCATTTTATTTTTCAAATACGGTACAACGAGTTCCTGAGCTATTATAAAAGGTGAAGCAGACTCCGTCTCAATGACCTGCGCTGGCTGAACGTCAAACTGAGCCAGCAACTGCCTTGCATAACCCGCTGCGGCTCTGGAGACGATGTAGGTATCTGAGGAATTCAATTCCAAGCCGGCAGCATGCAGAATAAAAAATTTCGGAATGATATCCGTGATCCAGTGGTAAAAATTGTGCGCCCCTCGCGCTCCCAACACAATCGCCCGTCCGTCTACCGCGAGCGGCTGATAGCGGGACATCAGTGACTGTATATGCACTGCACTACCCACCGTATGCTCAGGCAGAACAGCACCACTCTGATCACAAACTACCGTGCTGGCATCATCGTGCCACACCATACCGCCTCTGATGATATCGGCGAAGCAGGCGATTGAGGACACCGGACCTGCGTCGAATACCGGCGCCGGCACCACACAGCCGGGCGCAGGTGCAAACCAGGTTTCAGAGGGAAATGCCGGGCATCGATCAAACTCTGGCGCAGTCGGTATGACCGGCACATTGGGCAACTGCGCCGGAAACTGCCGCTGCCGACACAATCGTGCGCTTTGCTCATCGCCAAGTCCGGTGTAGGCCTCCCCCAGCAGTTTGTAGGCAAGTGCGCTGGACGGACGACAGCCCAACGCTTGCAGCAGTATTTCCGTGGCGGCGCTGAAATTCTGCTGCGCGAGACGCTCAGAGGCGGACTGACACAACGCCGCCGCCTTATCGTGTTCAATTCGGAAAATTCTGTCAGGTGCTGACATGTAATAAAAAGACCGCCCGTGATGAGTTGTTGCAGTGAAACGCGTCGGCACATCCTTCTGCCTTACCATGCGTTAACAAACGCGGCAATTCAGTCAGGCTGGACGCAAACGTCCGCTTTTCGCGGTTGAAAGATGCCACATAAGTGCCAGATTCTCTGCTATTCAATAGGGCTTAAGTACCAAATTAGCCACGAAGTCCACTACCAGTACACCGTTTAGGAATAACCCATGAAGCATTTTTTCGTAGCGCTGCCGCTGTTGCTGCTATGCGCCTGCACCGGTTCTTCAAATAACGATACCGCTATCAGTGACAATGCGATTGCATTGGCAAACGACAGCGCTGCTGCCACTCGCACAGTGCCGACCTGTTCTCCGGACGCGATTAATCACGGCGATGGCTGGGGCTGGGAAAACAACCATTCCTGCCAGTGGGCCGGCAGTCAATCCGGCAGCGCCGCACGTCCGGAGTGCACCACCAACGCAGTCAATCATGGAGAGGGATGGGGCTGGGAGAACAATGCATCCTGTCGCTGGGGCAACACTACGCTGAGCACACAGCACACTGACAGCGCGACCGCAGAAGCAACGGACGACGGCAGCGCACCCGAGTGCTCTGCCAGTGCAAATGACAGCGGCAACGGTTGGGGCTGGGAGTATGGCGCGCCCTGTCGCTGGGGCAATGTCAGCCCGGACACCACGCGCGCTAGCGCTTATGTGCCCGGGCCGGTCAATGCGCCGGTAATTGGTTACGACAATGGCGATCCCATCTGCCTCACCGATGCAAGCGATGGCAACCACGACGGCTTCGGCTATGAAAACGATCGCACCTGCAAGGTTGTGGAAGGTCGCACCGCCACTGCGGAAAAACCACTGCTCGGCAAACGCTGGTGTCAGCCCTGGGCGGAGATCAGCTACGGTGACTACGTGCTGCAGAACAATACCTGGAATGACAGCGAAGTATATTCAGACAACTGGCACCAGTGCATCGAACTCCGCGGCGGCCCCGGCAACTACATCGCACACTGGGACTACAACTGGCTGGCCATCAATGAAGGCAACGAATACTCAGTAAAAAGTTACCCGCAGGTTTACTACGGTCGCAAGACCCGCAACACAACGTCAGGCACACCCGAAAAACTCGGACTCCCTGCACCGCTGCACAACATTCCGGAATTCGATGTCCGCTTCAAGTACTCCGAGACCGGTAACCCCGAACGCAATGTGGCACTTGAATCTTTTTTCCATACCAGTTGCGAAGCAGAAGAGTGGAATAAACAATTTGAACTGATGGTCTGGGTTGGCATCCCGGTCTCAAAAACCCCCGGCCCCAAGGTTGCAGAAGTGACTATCGACGGATTCAAGTGGGATGTGCACACCAATCCCAAGCTGGGCTGGGGCTACGTCGCTTTTGTCGCACAAACACCGATGACAGAAGGCTGGCTGGACTGGAACGCCTTTGTTGACTGGACGCTGTACAACGGTCCGGCCTACGGCGTACCACGCATACAAAACGGCACCTGCATGGGCGCCATAGAAATCGGCACCGAAACCTTCTGGGGTCAGGGAACATTCACACTGCATGATTTCCGTGTGGTACGGCGATAGTGCATAGCCGGCCCGACACATCACCGGTACCGGTCATGCCAGGTACCGGTCATGCCACCGCGTTGCCAGGCAATCGCAATGTTAGAAACCCGGTTCGAGCCGGCTGTTGATACGAATTTCAGCCACCACTGATTCGGTGGGCAGAGACAAGGCGTACGCAACCGTTTCGGCCACTGTTTGCGGAGCGATTTTAAACTGCTCAGACGGAACACTAACGTCGGCTACCATATCGGTATCAACCAGGCCTGGACAAATCGCTGTCGCGCGCAGGCCGCTGGACCAGCCCGCCTGACGAATCGCATGCGTCAGCGCCAGGGAGGCATGCTTCGATGCACAATAACCAAGCAGCGCTGCACTCATGACTCTGATACCGGAGAGCGACACGATGTTGATCACCCGCCCCTGCCCGCGACTTTTCAGTTCAGGCAAAGCGGCGCGCACCAGTCTGAGCGGACCTTTGAAGTTCACTGCCCACATCGCTTCAATATCGTCTTCACTTCCATCTTCCAAACCAGCCGGTATGATCACCCCGGCGTTGAGCACCAATCCGTCAATTCTGCCGAACTCGGCGAGCGTTGCCTGAACCCAGGCCTCGGAGTCAGTCGGACTTAGCGCGTCCCATTGATGCACCATCGTTACACTGTTTAGTGTGCCCGACGCAATTGAACCCGGGTTGCGTGCACCCAGGCTCAAACGGTAACCCAACGCCGACAGGGTTTCCGCCGTCGCCTTGCCTATCCCCCGGTTCGCACCGGAAATCATAATCACTCTGTCTTGTGCACTGAGCATGGGTGCGTTGGTACCCGGTTCGGCAACGGAGTGCTTACTCCAGTGTTGCACATGATCTATTAGCAGGCTGTTGAAAAACTATTAGTGGAGCTCTTGCAGATAGCGTTTTTTCAGATGGGCAATATAGGCATCGGGACTGGTGCCTTTACCCGTCGCAGATTGCATGAGTTCCTGCGAAGTCATTGCGCACCCATGGGACCAGATTTTCTCTTCAAGCCAGATTCGCACAAACTCAAGATCGCCGCGCGCAAACCGACTCTCCCAGTCGGGATGATCGCCGCAGAGCGCCTCAAAAATCTGGGCACTATTTATCGCACCCACTGTGTATGAAGGGAAATACCCAAAGCCACCATCGGTCCAGTGTATGTCCTGCAAACAACCATCCGCGTGATTGCTGCCGGTGGAAATCCCGAGATACTCTGTCATCTTCTGATCCCAAATTTCGGGGATCACATCCGGCTCGATCTCCCCGTTTATCAGGGCACTTTCAATTTCGTAGCGCAACAGCACATGCAACGGGTAACACACCTCATCGGCTTCAACGCGTATGAAGCCCGGCTCCACCTTTGTCATCATATGCCAGAGTGCATCTTTGCCGAGCGCTGCACTCTCCTTTAGATATTGATGGATATACTCAATGAAGTAACCGCTGAATGATCGGGAAATGGCAATCTGTTTTTCAAACAAAAGACTCTGACTTTCGTGGATGCACATATTGCGATGCGAACCGACCGGCAGACCTTCATACTTCGCCGGCAGACCGCCTTCATAACTGGCATGACCCACCTCATGCGCCGTCGCATTGAGTGCTTCAACGAATTCGCCTTCACTGAAACGCGTGGTAATCCGCAGATCCCCTGCCACACCGGTACTGAATGGATGCATGCTCTGATCGAGCCTGCCCGATTTAAAATCAAACCCGAGCACCGCCATCAATTTCTCACACAATGCCTGTTGATCACGCAGAGGAAACCTTCCTTTCAATGTGATCTTTTCCCGAGAAGACTGGTGCTCACGCACGGTTTGCAGCAATTCCGGCAGCACGCCGCGCAAGTCGGCAAACACACCGTCAATCATTGATTGAGAATCACCGGCACAATGCAAATCAAGCAGTGCCTCATAAGGGGTGGCTATTTCCCCGTCACTGGCCTGCATGCGCAGCTGCGCCTCTTCTCTGGCGAGAGATACGACTTCGCGAAAATTAGCGAGAAACCCGGTCCAGTCACTGTTGCCACGCTGCGTACGCCACCCATGCTCACACTTTGATCCCGCCTTAATCTTGGCCACCACCAGCTCGGCAGGCAGGCAGGTTGCCTGCTTCCAGACACGTTTCATCTCACGAATTCCCGCCGCATGGGAGCCATCGTCATTTGACTGCGCTTCCTGCAACCACTCTTCAAGCTCCGGCGCAGTCAGCAGCTTATGTTTTAACGACGCGAGTTCGGCAATGGACGATGATCTCGCCTCATTACCCTGCTCCGGCATCATTACCATTTGATCCCAGCTCAGGAATGTCATGGCATGGTCCAGTCGATATGCCTGCTGGAAGCGCTCCGTGAGCTTTGCATAGCTCATATCATTCACCCCTGTGTTTTTGTTTGCTTAACTATCGACTGAAGTCAGTCTTGCGTCAGTACCCCATTATCTTCAAGGCAACCAGCGGGGTGAGATTAAAAAATAAAAAAAGAAGTTTATACAAACCGATAAACCGATACATCGTCTCTGCAAATGCGTCTCGCGATATCGGAAACCATTTGTACTGAGTCTTGTATACCAGATCGGGAGCAAACATCATAAAGCCGACCCATAACAACAGCAACGCACCGTTCAGCACACAGCACCATTGAATAAACTCAACTATTGCCTGCATCAACAACACTCTCCTCAGGAATTACCGGATCACCTGAATCGCTGCAGACTGTTGCAACGCTCGCTCGCGCCACCATATAAACAATCCGCTCAACACAATAATAACGGTACCGGTGGCTGTCGCGAAATCCGGCACCGAATCGAAGATCAGCCAGCTCAGCACCGTGATATACAGTATTTGTGAATACACCGTCGGGGCCAGCACAGACGCTTCGGCATAGTGATGCGCATGCGACAGCAGGCTATGCCCCAGCATCCCCAGCGATCCAAGCAATACCATCAACAGCACTTCAGAACCGCTCGCAGGCCACCGCCAGCTGGTGACCACGACCGGCAATAACAGGGTGGTCGCTGTCCCTGAAATGTAGAACTGCGCGACTGCGTTGGTATCGATACCGGCGGCCTTACGCGTCACCACAAAGTAGGCCGATGCAGTGAGCAGCGCTCCGAGCGAAATCAGAACATGCCAGTCAAAAGTCTCTCCCCATGGCTGCACAATAACCAGCACGCCAATGAACCCGGTGCACACCGCAGCAAAGCGCTTCAACCCGACACGCTCACCCAGCACGGGGACGCTCAACAAACAAACCACCATCGGCGTTGCAAAAAAGATCGCAATCGTGACGGTCAGAGGTAAAAATTTCAGCGCGGTGAAATTCAGCGCAGTGCTGCTGAGTAACAGCAATCCTCTCAATAGTTGTGTTTTCGGCGCACCGGATCGAAACAAAGCACGACCGTGTTTGGGCAGATATAGCAGCAGCACCCAGAGAAAGTGCACGAAATAACGCGCAAACACGACTTGTATCGCTGGCAGCACCGCGACCGACACCAGCCATTTCGCGCTGGTATCCATCACCGCGAAACAGAAGAAAGCGCCGAGCATCAATGAAAATCCGTAGGTAATCTGGTTAATGCCGACTCCGGAGTTAGCAGTCGAAACCGACTGACCTGTATCCCAGCGACGCGACGAACAAAGAAAACAGACCGTCGACTGAGTAATGTAAGCGGTGCAGTAGTATGGTAATTTCAGTAACGAAAAAAAGGGCGCCGAGGGACGCCCTGAGTTTTCACGCACATTTTATTATTATTAGTATTACCAGTCGTGGCGATACATCACGCCACCTTCTATCGACGAATCCAGACCCGCTATATCTGGATCGACAGAAGACATTTCCAGCGCAACGCGCGAGCGTTGGCTGAGATCATGTTGGTAGCCCAGCGCTACCGTTAACGGCTTATTAGCCGCAACCTCGTTCTCTGCCGTGGTGACGACAGCGAGAAAAGAATTTGCCCCTTTGACATACGAAGCCCGGAACTTCATGCCCAGTGTTTCTTCCGGTTGCAGTTCCGGCTCGCTGCGAAAAGACAAGTCATCCTGCGCGAGCGCAAAAGATAATCCCATCGCACCGCGTTCGTAGCTGATTCGAGCCCCCATCAGACTCCCGCCACCTAAATATCCGTCGGCGCCGCCATCGCGTTCAATCAGCGCCGCATTGATGGTGACATTGCCGCTGGTATAACCGACGGCCAGTTGCATCTCATCGAGCAGACCACTGTTGGCGCTGAGACCGGACACCGGGTTCGCATCCGTCTGATTAATCAGCACGGCATCGACCTCAACCGCGAAGTCACCGATGCGCCCCGCGTACTTCAGCGTACTGCCGTTCCTGCCGGTACCGTTTTGCCAGTCACCTTCACTGACGAAGTTGGTGTGGCTGCTGCCAACGTAGGTATCCCATGCCGACCACTGCGAGCCGATGGACACGATGCCGAATGCACCGCTTATACCGACATAGCCGAGTCGCACCCCGAGGCTGTCATCCTGTTCGCTGCTGTCAAACCCGACCTCAATTCGGCCAAACCCGTTGAAGTCGCCAAATGACTGGTTGCCGTCAAAGCCAAAGCGCGAGCCCTGATCGACGACGCCAACGTCATCGGAGTCACCGGTGTTGGCGCCGGTCTCCGTATACAGCAGAGACTGTCGCAGCGACGCGTACATGCTCGATTCCACCGCCACCGCCGGGGTAGCGGCTGCAACCGCTGAAATCAGCGATGCAGGGAGGATGAGTCGAGCGAGTGACATGCGAGATTGCGAGTTGCCGTTTGAAGTTGAGCACACTCTAGCAACTTGTTTGGTATAAATACAACAATTATCTCAAATCGGCATTTTTGTTATTTAAACGCAACAAATATTCACTTTTTATTAACTATTTCAGATAGATAAGTGGAATTTAAACGATGGGCTTTTCCACAACAAACAGCCCGAACTTGCGGTTGTGTAACTTAAATGAAACAAATCATCCGGCAGCTAGCGAACTCGCGACAAGCCCGTTTTTGTACAGCTGAATCTGCACCGGCCCGCTCAACAACTGTGTCTGCGGCAAACCCGCCGGCCCGACACCGGCAATCGACACGGCAGCGGTTTCGAGGGCGTGACAAAATACCTGCGCCGCCGTATTGCCGGAGAAACCGGCCACAACACGACCGCGTAGCACACCATAGACATGAATATGGCCATCCGCCAACAGCTCGGTGTCTGCGCGACTGTCCCCGACGACGATCAGATCGGCATCTCTGGCATAGCATCGCTCCCCTGCGCGTAACGTGCGGTCAACCAGCAGGGTTTCTCCTGCGGCCCCGACGGTCACGTCCGGTCCGATCCCCTGCGGGGTATCTGCGGTGACCACAGTGGAAGACACGGAAAGCTCCACCACAGGCACGCCCATGGACTGAAGCTGATCATTCATATGTTCTGGCAAGCCGCGAACGGCCACAGGCAACAACCGCTGTTGCCGGATTACTTTAAACAGCAGATTAAAGTTGTAGTCCTGCGCGATACCCACCGCTGAAAAGTCCACAATGACGGGGGTGTTAGCAAGAAAAGCCGGCGCCTGCCGGATACGGATGTGCAGCGCACGGGCAATCAGTGCGTGATCCGTACTTTGCAACGCCAAAGTCATCAGGGTATATCGATTTCCCCGAATCTCTACTGCATCAGACACAAGGATTATCCTCAGGTGACTAATAGCAGTTTAACGGACGGGGATCACGCCGGCTATGAGCGCCGGCGGAAATGGAGAAGGGGATGGTGTTGGCCCCGGTTTTTCAGCTTCGAGTGACCACTTGGGGCAGGTTCGAGGCACAACCAGGCTGTTTCAACCTCCTGCTAAAGCACCTCAGGAGCGCGACGTTACCTCAAGCAGGTGATAGCCAAACTGTGTTTTCACCGGTCCGTGAACCTCGCCCACAGCATCATTGAACACCACCTGATCAAATTCCTTGACCATCATGCCGGGGCCGAAAGAACCCAGGTCCCCGCCTGACTTGCCGGACGGGCAGGATGAATGCTCCGCAGCCAGAGCGGCGAAGTCAGCACCGTCCGCGATTTGCTGTTTCAGGTCGAGACATTTTTGCTCGGTGTCGACCAGTATGTGGCGTGCAGTTGCCTGTGCCATAAGTATGAAGCCTCTTTAAAGATGAACTGGGAAAGTGGTTCGCGCAGCTCAGGACATGCCCGGTTTCCAGACGCCCGAAGCCTGTTGTGTCTGACTGCCTTTTTGACGTTGCACATCAGCGGCAACATGACCGGCAAACGCCATCAGCTCTTCGAGAATATCTTGCTTTTGTTGCTCTGACATGTCTTCCTGCCCGAGCAGAAAGCCAATAATGGCACTCAGGTACTGGGAGGCAACACCGGGGTCAGACGCAGACGCGTCGTGCGCCGAGATGATATCCCGCACCTCTTTGATTAGAGATCCGCTGAGCTGAAGTTGTGACATGGGGTTGTTGCCTTTTCGCGCTGGCGGCATCATAACAGAATCAACCGTATTGAAGCGCTGAAGATTTAACGCGTGACAAGGTAATCGATACGGCAGCAGGCACGATTCACCAGAACCAGCGTTAAGCGGAGCAACCGATGAACACAGAAACACAGATCAAACAGAAGTTGCAGGACGGCCTGTCGATCAACCACCTCGATATCACCAACGAGAGCCACATGCACAACGTACCAGAAGGTTCGGAATCACACTTTCGCGTTGTTGTGGTCAGCGATGCCTTCTCCGACCAGCCACTGATCAAGCGACACCGGGCGGTGAACCAAATTCTGAAAGAGGAACTCGCCGGCCGCGTTCATGCGCTGGCACTACACACATTTACACCAGATGAGTGGCAGGCACGCGGGGAAACCACACAAGCGTCTCCCGAATGCCGGGGCGGGTCGAGCCGCTAG
>CAZOXM010000034.1:37999-46241 GCA_964583825.1 uncultured Granulosicoccaceae bacterium | reverse complement strand
CAATACTACTCGGATGCCATCGAAGGTATTTCCCATAGACACTGAAGCCTAAGAATATGCATTTCTCTCTTTACGGTGCATATCGCGCGCGGAGATAACGCGGGTAGAGCGACGACATGCAACAACAGTTGTATCAAACGGAGTATGGCTGTAGCGTTGTGATGAAGGAAGCCACAGTGACGCACTCGTTGAATGCCTCGTGGTAACACGTGAGAGAGTACTTTCCACAGGAACTCACTCGCTTTGAGTGTTTTTTGGTTTTTGTCTGGCTATCTCGATAAGAGAAGGTAACGTGCGCATCGTCCGCGTGAACAATGTTCGATTCACTGATCACGCCCCGGTAGAGATATCTGGCCAGCGCATTCACTGTAATCGTAATTTACCAAACAATTTAGCTAAACGGCGGTTCAGTTCGTCGGCGGTCGTTGCGGTGGCAGCGACGTAGAAATCCGGCCGAAGCACGATGAATTTCGAATGGATCTCGCTCATCCATTGCTGATAGGTACCTTCAACATCGATGGCCTGGCAACCACTGCCGGTAGTGCCGATACTGATGGTTAAGCCATCCAGAATTTGAAGTGACTGCAGATGTGATGGGTGGATTACCTTCGCGGGATCGATTTCGAGACCAATCACTATCCAGCCGGTACCGAAGACCTGGTCGAAGCGGTCGCGCTTGCCGTGCGCTTCGATAATTCCCTGAGTTGATAATTCTCCCGCAGCGGCGGAGTCGTCGCACCAGATGCCCGGACCAAGATGTACGAGGTCGCCGGTGATCGGTTCGAAGTTTCGGGCAGCCAGTTCAGCTTTCATTGTTTTGTCTCGTTCCGCTGCTTCCTGCGGATCGGATATACAGATGATGCGGCCGAGTTCCTGACTGAAGTCGATATAGTGTCTGGCGTGATGAATGCGTTCGCTTTCATAGCTGTCGAGCACCGTGTCATGTAGTTTGCCATCAACCAACGCATTGAGACGCCAGCTCAGGGCCAATGCATCTCTAAAGCCGGCGCACATTCCCTCACCGGCAAACGGTGGCATAAGGTGCGCCGCATCGCCGGCAATCATACAGCGTCCCACACGCCACTGCTCTGCCCAGCGTGCCTGGAATCGATAGACTGCGCTTCTCTCGAGTGTTGCGTTGTGCGGGCTTAAGCCCCACGGTTCAAGCAGTTGCCAGGCGCTTTCGTCTTTGGCGATCTCTTCCACTGATTCACCGGGCTTTACCATGAATTCCCAGCGCCGCCTGCCGGGTCCGCCGGGTACCAGCGTAGTGGGGCGGGCGGGATCACACAGCTGCCACTGCGCTGGAGTCATTTGGTAATCGTCAGGTGGCACGACGTCGAGAATCAGCCAGTCAAAAAAGTAACCCTTATCGACAGAGCGAATTCCCAGTGCGTCCCGAACGAAGCTATTGGCACCGTCACAACCGACGACGTAGTTTGCGCGAACTGTCTGACGCTTGCCATTGTCACCGACAAGTTTCTGCGTTTCCTGCAGCTGCAGTGTCACTGCGTCATCCACTTCCTCGATCGAGATAGCTTCCCATCCACGGATCAAACTAATATTGTCATCGTCTTTCGCGATACCGTGCAGGCGGGCTTCCAATTCTGGCTGATTGAACCAGTAGGTTACGCGCCAACCGGAGGGAGAGACGCTTTTCCAGTCGACGATCTGCAAGTCTTCAAGGTCGGCGTTTTTCCAGTAGTAGAGCTCCTCATGAAATTGAATAGCCGGGTCATTGTCAGAGTCAATTCCAAAAGTTGCCAGTATTCTTGCTACTTCATGGTCCATGGTGACCGCGCGCGGCCGGTCATAGATCGTCGGCCAGCGTTCGATAAGTGCAACACTTTTCCCCTGTCGGCCCAGCAATATAGCCAGCAGTGTCCCTACCGGTCCGGCACCAACGATTGCAACATCTGCCTCTTGAACCATGATCTTTACCCTGAAAACCGGTCAAATATGCAGATAAGTATACCTATGCTCTCCTGTGAATTCTGATCAGAGCAGATAGCCACAGGCGCGGCAGGCGATTAAACGTCGGAAAGATCAATGCCTACTCTGACTGCCGCCATAGCCGTGGTTGCCCTGTTTTATTTTTCGGCTCAACGCTGGTCTATTAGCTGAACAGACAGTCGTCGTGACTGCGATTTGCTGTACGCAACAGGCCGGCCTGTGTGCGCCGCACCTTACGGGCGCAGCCGTGCCGGTAGTTCAGTGGCACGACAGGGTTGATCCCATCAGCCAGATCTAAAGCAGTAAATCCAGGTAAACCGGGCGTGGTGCTGGTGCGTAAGCACTGGAAACAGAATTGGAACGCCAATGAAAACAACCTTCAGACCCGGTGCGCGAGTGATTTCTTTTGCCAGGCGTATGTTACTCACAGCGGTGACGTTGATATTCACTGCCGCTTGTTCCGTTTTCGGTGTGGAGTCTGTCGAACAGGCGTCGTACACCGTCGTCAAGAAAGACGGTGATTTTGAAATTCGGGATTACGACCCAATGGTGGTCGTTGAAACCCGGGTCGACGCAAACTTTCGAAAAGCGGGCAATGCTGCTTTCAAAAAGTTGTTTGCCTATATCTCCGGTGAGAACACCGGGACAGAAGAAATCGCGATGACGGCGCCGGTAGTGGCAGCACAGGACGACAGCTCAGACGGGGAGAAGATTGCGATGACTGCCCCGGTCACAGCCAGTTCGGAGGGAAATGCCTGGGTCTACCGCTTTGTGCTGCCGCAATCCTACCAAATTGAAACGGCGCCACGGCCTCTTGATCCTGAAGTGGAGTTGCTGGAAGTGCCCGCCAGGAGGGTGGCTGCGATCAGGTTCTCCGGCAGGTCGACAGAGAAAGCGCGGCAACAAAAAACTGAGGAACTAAAAGAGTGGTTGTCATCGGCAGGAATCGAAGCTGCTTCTGACGCCCGATGGGCAGGCTATAACTCACCGTGGGCGTTACCACCTTTCAGGCGTAACGAAGTGTTAGTGGATGTGGATGAATAAACGGCTTGTATTATTGGTGGCGGCCAGCTCAATGCGGTTTTCCACTGTTTCCCTGGTCGTCATGTTGCGACCCTTGTATGTTGTGTTTCGTCCATTAGATAATGCTATCCGGTTCCCCGGTGATGCCTCAAGTAAGCGTAAAATGAGCGGTGGGTGAAAGCCGCCGCGTGTATATCAAGCAGTGCCTGCCTGTAAAATGTTCCAACTACATCGGGATGCCGGGCCGTTTAACCAGGTAAGTTATCCATATTCTGTGTTACTGCCGGTGTGTCTGTGTTAAATGCGTGGAAGTATTCCACACCACAACTGCGCTTTTTTTCCTTAATTCAAAGACTGGCACTGTGAAAATCGGTTGCCTTACCTGTTAACCGGTCCATGTCATCGGCGACTCGTGTAGCGATATAGGATCGGATGCCATGCGTTACACTGGTGATATGGAAAAACCGATATGAAAAAAGAAGCCGAATATTGTACTGATACTCGTGGACGACATGGGTTTTTCGGATCTTGGCATTACCGGCTCAGAAATCCGCACCCCGAATATCGATAGTCTTGCAGAAAATGGTGCGTTGCTGACCTCAATGTACAACTGCGCTCGTTGTTGTCCTACGCGGGCATCTCTGCTTACTGGTTTATATCCGCACAACGCCGGTATCGGGCATATGGGGGCGGACCTGGGGACACCGGCATACCAGGGTTTTTTGCGCAATGACAGCGCCACCATCGCCGAAGTGCTGCGTGCTTCAGGGTATCGCACGATGATGTCGGGCAAGTGGCATGTCGCAGGTGATTTTATGGCCCGGGAGGTCGATAGCTGGCGCGTCGGTGATGTGGATCACCCAACACCCCGGCAGCGTGGGTTCGACCGCTTTTACGGTATCGTTGATGGCTTGACTCATTTCTTTTCCCCTCATTATATGCTCTAAGATGACGATCGGGTGGAAGTCCCTTTAGATGACTTCTACTTCACCGATGCAATTACAGAAAAAGCCATCGACATGTTTGAAGAATCGGTCGCGTGCGATCAACCCTTTTTTCTGTATCTTGCCCATGCAGCACCTCACTGGCCTTTGCACGCACCTGCAGAGGACATAGCCCGCTATGAAGGCGTTTACGATCAGGGCTGGGATGCTGTGCGAACAGCGCGACACGAAGAACTGAACAGTCGCGCCGTGCTGCGTTCAAACTGGGATATTTCTCCGCGGGATCCAGATGTACGTCCGTGGGAGGCGGTTGAGCATAAAGCCTGGGAGGCAAGCAAGATGGCGGCTTATGCCGCCATGGTGGATCATATGGATCAATCTATTGGCGAACTGCTTGGCGCATTGAAAAGCTCGATCAATATGACGACACGCTGATTTTGTTTTTATCCGACAATGGTGGCTGCGCTGAGTTTATGGCAGAGGACGGGTGGGCGAAGTTTTTTCCTGATACAACGCTCGACGTGCGCAAGATTGATATGGGAAATATCCCTGTACCACGTTTTCAACATTGACTGCGCACGCCCCACCAGGCAGTACACACAATGCGCATTTTAAATTCGTGTGGAAACTCCGGCGCTGTAGTTGGTCGAGGCGGGCAGGCAAGTGTACCGCTGTGCCTTGTACTGTAGCCGGTAATCACCGTGTTAAACCCTGCCACCTGATACTTTGTTTATCCTGGTGGCAGGGATAACATTTCTCCCGCTCGCAGCATCACTCTTCGCGAAACGCCCTGGCCATGTGATCGACAATCGGCTGAATCATGTAGTTTGCCACTGTGCGTTCTCCGGTTTTTATAAACGCATCGACCGGCATACCCGGAACGATTTCATTGTTCCCCAGACGCGGCAACTGATCTTCATCTACTTTAAGGTGCACGCGGTAGAAAGCATTGCCGGTGGTGCTGTCGATATTGGCATCGGGTGAGACCCGCTGCACATGGCCGTTGACCTGTGGCGTTGTGCGGGCATTAAAAGACGTGAACATTAATGAGGCGTCCTGACCGGGGAAGATCTGGTCGATATCTGTCGTTTGCACACGGGCTTCTATCACTAAGTCATCCTGTTGCGGGACGATGCGCATCAGCACCTCTCCGGGGCGGATGACGCCGTTCACCGTAAATACCTGCAGATCATGCACAATACCCGGCTGGGCAGTGCGGATAGTCAGTCGACGGAGGCGGTCGACGACGGTTAGTTTCGTTTGAATAAGCCGGGCTTTTTCGCGTTGTACCCTTTCGAGTTGCTCCAGCGCCTGTCGCTGTGCTTCGTCGACGACGCGCATTGCTGTTATCTCACGCTCCGAAATGGATAGTTTGGCGCGTGCGATTTGTGAGCGCAGCGCGCCTCTGGTGCCTTCGATCTGTGCAATCTGTCGACGCAGTTGTGTGATCGGTGTATCTGCCGTAAAGCCCTGCTCGCGCAGCTTTTCAAGGTTTTGGATCTCAACGCTGACCAGCGTCATTTCTTTTTCAGTCGCTTCATACTGCGCCGTAAGCCCTTTTACTTCTTGTCGATTTTGCAGAGTTTGTTCGTTTAATTGTTTCAACTGATTGTCTATACCGCTCAGGCGAGAGGATAGCAATTGCCCCTGAGAAGCAACGAGTTTGTCGAACTTCTGATCCGGTTCGACCAGCGCCATATCCTGACTCGCGATAGCCAGTGTGGTCTCGCCACTGGTTTCAGCAATGAGACGCGCTTCGGTTACAATCAGACTGTTTAGCTGATCATTAATGATAGCAAGTTCGGCTTTGGTGCTGGTGGTGTCGAGCTGTAGCAGTGCCTGTCCGGCTTGTACCTGATCACCCTCACGAACCAGTATTTGCTCTACATACCCACCATCGGAGTGCTGGATTTCCTTGACAGAGCCTTTGACGACGATGGCGCCCGGGGCGATGACCGCACCACCGACTGACGCTGTAAACGCCCAGAGCGCACTGCCGCCAAGGCAGGTGGTGAGCACGATAACAGAGAGCAGTGTCAGCTTTCTGAATCCGGCCTTGTAATAGGATTGAAGTTCGTTACGCATGGTGAGCTACCTTTAAGCCTGCGGCGGATTGAATCTGATTAGAGTTCCTGGTCATGGATTCCAGTACGCTTTGTTTCGGACCAAACTCTACCTGCCATCCGTCGCGGATCACCAGTAGTTGATCGACGCTTGCAATGGCACTGGGACGATGTGCGATAACGATGACGATTCCGCCGCGGCTGCGCACATTGGAAATGGCGTGTGAGAGCAATACATCGCCATCAGCATCGAGGTTGGCATTGGGTTCGTCGAGTATTACCAGAAAAGGATCGCCGTACAGCGCTCTTGCCAGGCCTACTCGCTGTCGCTGCCCGGCTGAAAGCTGCAGTTGCCCTTCACCCAGTTGGGTGGAGTAGCCATCAGGCAATGCAGTGATCAATTCGTGAACGCCGGCCAGCCTGGCTGCGTGCACTACCCCTTCGGCGGTAGCATCCGGATTAAAACGCGCGATGTTCTGAGCAACTGTACCATCGAATAAACCGGCTTCCTGCGGCAGAAATCCGACCGAGCGACCGAGCATCTCCGGGTCCCATTGATCAATGGATGCGCCGTCCAGTCGAACCGAACCTGCCAGTACCGGCCAAATGCCGAGCAGGGCGCGGCTCAGTGTTGTTTTCCCGGAACCGCTGGTGCCGATCACGCCTAATCCGTCACCGGCGTGCAAAGTGAATGACACTCCGCGCAACACCACATTGGCACGCCCCGGTCCACTACATAGCCCCTCAACCGTCAGGGACTGGTGTGGCAATGGCAGCCGGGTGCCCACGGGCGGTAGCGCGGTTAACTCCAGCGCTGCGGTCAGCCTTGCTTTCGCCTGCTGCGCTGCCACCAGACTGCGCCAACTACCGATCATTTGTTCAACCGGTGCCAGTGCGCGCGCGGAGATTATCGATGCAGCCAGCATCATTCCCGCGCTGATTTGATCCTGCAGTGCAAGATAAGCCCCTAATCCCAGTACGCCCGACTGCAACAGCAGGCGGCTGCTTTTGGTCATAGCCTTGAAGGTACCGGTGATGTCCGCCGCCCGGGTTTGCGCGGTTAGCAGGCCCGTTGTGGCCTTTTCCCAGCGGTGTGCAAGATTGGCCGTCATGCCCATGCCCAGTGTGGCGCCAGGGTTGCCACGCGCCGCCTCGGCCATACTACTGCGTGTTGAAATTGCACTTGCCCCTTGGCGCACCGGCTTTTGGCTGAGTGCGTTGTTGATCAGCATCATGACGATTAACAGGGCGGCGCCCATGGTAGCCAGAAAACCAAGGTACGGATGGATTAAGTACACAATGGCGAGATAGACCGGCAACCACGGTAAATCGAACAATGCCAGTGGTCCGGCGCCTGACAAAAAATTTCGGCACTGATCCAGGTCACGTACCGGGTCGGGGCGCTCTGTTGCATTGTCTGCATAAATGGCCAGACGTGCATTGGTGTGAAACACCGGTGTCGTTAAAATGCTTTCAAAAACCCCGGCAATGCGTGCCATCATACCGGAGCGTATTGACTCCAGTACCGCCATTACAGCGTATAAGCCGATGACCAGAATGCTCAGAGCCAGCAGAGTCTGTTTACTCTGACTGGACAGCACCCGGTCATAGACCTGAAGCATGTAAAGTGGACCGGTGAGCATCAGCAGATTGACAAACAGACTGACGACTCCAATGCTTATAAGGCTCCGCCGCATTTGCCTGGTGGCATGGTGCATCGGGTTGGGTGGGGTTGCCTTCACTGATACTCTCCTGACATTCAAAAATTATTGAAGTGGCTATGCACTTCGCAAAGGGTCGCCCCTGCAGAAACGCAGGGGCTACTCCGGACAGATCTACCTGTCAGACAAAAATGAAATCGTCTGCGGTCAGGTTGTCGAAGTCATCAGTCAGTATCCTCAGACTATCACCTCCACCAAACTTGAAGGTCACCGAGTCAACGCCACCGAACGAACGGACAGTTGCGGTAGCCAACAGGTCTTCGAGGTTATCAATACCATCAACGCCGAGCTGAATCGTGTCATTGCCGAGCAAGTCGAAGTTACGAATGCGATCACGGCCATCACCCTCGTTGAATACAAACGTGTCGTCACCAGCGGCACCATCGAGGGTGTCGCGTCCACGTCCGCCGGCAATCAGATCATTGCCCTGGCCACCGCGCAGGAAGTCACGACCGTTACCGCCAATCAGCTCCTGATCAAACTCCTGTACCTGTGGCTGAGCGACTGGTGCCGGAGCAGGTTCTGGAGCAGGTTCCGG
>CAZOXM010000034.1:0-37899 GCA_964583825.1 uncultured Granulosicoccaceae bacterium | reverse complement strand
CCTGTACCTGTGGCTGAGCGACTGGTGCCGGAGCAGGTTCTGGAGCAGGTTCCGGAGCAGGTTCCGGCTGCAGGGTTGGGGCTACAGGCGCAGGTCCGGCTTCTGCCGAATTAGATTCAACAACGCTTGAAGGCGCGGATTCTCCGGCTGCAGGAGCTGCTGCACTTTCCTCCGGACGCGTGATGGTGATGATATCGCCGCTGAAACTTCCAGGATCGTTATCAGCAGGGATATCGTCAACGCTGTCGACGGTTAAAAATACCGTAGAGGAGTTCACACCCGAAACATCTCCCTCAGCCACGACCGGGGCAGGGTCTTCCGCAGCCGTGGTAACCGCACCTGATGGTCCCGACGTGTCAGCAACTGGTGCGTCTACTACGGGTGCTTCTACCACTGGCGCTTCTGTCACGGCCGCTTCTGCAACTGGCTCTTCTATCACTGGGTCTTCAGCGACCGGAGCTGGCGCTTCGTCTTGCGCACGTGTGATAGTGACGATTTCACCACTGAAGTCACCGGGTACATTTTCCGCAGGAATTTCATCACCTGAAGCGAAGGTCTGGTTCACGATTGAGATGTTCGCACCGGAAGTCAATGGTTGCTCGGCAATCGGTGCGACATCAGCGGGGTCGGTCTGAAAGATAAAATCTTCTTCCGTCAGGCTTTCCAGGCTGCTGGTCAGCAAGCTCAGGCTGTCACCGTCGCCGAAGTTAAAGGTGATCGAGGCGTTGTCTCCACTGTTGCGCACGGTGGCGGTGGCCAGCAGGTCGTCAAGGTTGTTGATGCCGTCTACATTCAGAATGATTCGATCATCGCCGAGCAGATCGAAGTTAGTGATACGATCTCGACCATCACCAGTGTTGTAAATAAACGTATCGTTGCCGCCGGCGCCGTCGAGTGTATCCCGACCTCGACCACCGGCAAGAATATCGTTGCCGTCGCCGCCTCGTAGAAAGTCTCTGCCATCATCGCCGATAAGCTCTCGCGGGGCGGGTGCCGGCTCGCGAATCTGCTCGTTAATTATTACGTCGTTTTCCATGGGTCTTTTCTCAATAGGTTGTTAATGGTTTCGGGTAGATTTATCGCGTACAACACTCGTAGGCGACCAGAGAGAAAACACATGCGGCACTCCATTTATTTCACTGCAATTCAAATCGTTAGAACTTTGTTATAAACAGGTGTCTGACTGGCAGGAGGGTGCTAGTTCATGCAAAGGGAAAGCGGTTCATATCCTATGAAGGAGGTGCTTATTACGGAAAGCCATCTGCGAAACACCATTCTCATTCAACCAGTAAGTATTATAAAAAGGACTTATGTTAAAGAATCCGTCCAGGAAAATAGCGCCGACTGTGAGGTATATGAATGCTGCTTGACGATGAGGTGTATTGGCTCCATCGAACAAGAATTATTAAGGCAGAGTGATCGCGACCCCTCAGACTGATGAGTTGAGTATCAGGCTCGGTCTTGGGCAATGCAGGTACCCCACGCCGTGATTGTTGGGTTGCGATGATGCCGAATGTTGGCGCTTGTTGTCGGCGGTTGCCAGGGCCGGGCCCGGAGAATTCCGTCGTTCCGGCAAGATCCCCGCCGTGCAATGATCCATATTAAACATGAAGGTTGAATGGTGACCCGCTGAGCCTTGCTGCTGATGCGTCTATAGGTATGTGCAGAGCAGTTGCAGTACAATCGGTAAAACTGACACTGGAATAACACTTGTCGGTGTGTATTTATTCCCGCGTTAGAAAATATTTGGAAACCCACGGCTGATGTGATTGTGCGCATGCAGTGTATGTAGCAGCAGGTCTTTTCCGGGCGACTGCTGCGCCGCCCCCGGATGCGGCCACTCGGATCGGGAAACGATCTGACATGATGTTGGCTGAATCGTCGTTGTTAAAATGAGTTCTAAACCACCTGTGATACCTTTGAAAGCAGAGAGGCGGGTTTCGGGCGCTGTTGTCAGTTGCTTTGCCACTGAAGGTGGGACGTGGGCTTGCGGCTTTGGATTAAACACTGGAATACGATAAATCGGCCCGACGTCCGGTGTAAAAAGAGGATGCGAAATGGCACCACAGAGACGATCTACACGCATTGCTGCCTATGGGGTGGTTGTAGAACAGGAAAAAATATTGTTGTGTCGAATTTCTTCCGAGCTCCCGCGGTGGGAGGGGCAGTGGACACTGCCCGGGGGTGGTATCGACTTTGGCGAGGACCCGCAGGACGCTATGGTCAGAGAAGTAGAAGAAGAAACCGGCCTGCTGGTTACCCCGAACACCATAGAATTGATCGATTCATTTCACGATAAAATCGAAGCTCCCGAGTTTCACGGTATCCGTATAATTTATCGCACAACGTTAGTCGGCGGGAATTTGCGGAATGAGGAGTGCGGAACAACCGATGCTGCTCAATGGTTTTCAAGGCAGGAATGTGCGGATGTAACACTTGTGGATATTGCCCGGCAAGGGTTAAAAATTGCTTTTTCTACGGAATAGCCGCTCCGGCGTTTTTAGCAGATCACGGCAGGTGCAATCTGCTAGAAAGGCGCTTATTGTTTTTTATCCCGAGCCGGATTCGTTCAATGAGTCTTTAAATGTGCCTTGGTCGTTTGGTGTGCGGTAGACACAAAAGACAAGCTGAAAAGCGCTTCGAGAAGGTTGTTATCGAATCTTGTTTGACGCTGTTAGATTTCAGCCCAAAATACAAGCAGAGTGGCACAGTTGATTGGCATCGAAGGGTTGGTGTATATCATCCGTGAATGGGCACCTTTTTCACCGAACAGCGCATTAATAAGGTGGGAAGCTCCGTTCAGCGCCAGCGGAGTATCAGTGAAGTCCGGCGTTGCTCCCGCAGTGCCCTCGAGCCGGTGTATCCGTTTTACTTTTGCAAGATCTCCGGTGATTGATTGCAACAGTGCCAGGCCGTTTAACGCTGAAAGCTGGAATGCCTGGTAGCCTTCTTCGACGGTGAGTTCAGCACCCAGTCTGCCCTTGAATTTCAAATCGCCGCCGACCCAGGGCAACATACCTGAGGTATACACGATGTTGCCGATTTGGGTGTGGGTGATGTAGTCCGCCACTGCCTCGGGCACGGGCGGTAATTCAAGACCAAGATCCGCGAGCCGCTGTTCCGGGGTAGTACCCGTGATGTCGTTCTTTAGTTTCATGTTATTCCTCATAAACTGCGCTTTTTTTCGGGGAAATTTGCCTACTCAGACCGTCGCTCATTACGTTTTTCAACGCCCTGTTAGACTACCTGTCTATGGTAATACTACTTGAATTTGAATCGTCGCAGGCGATCCATTCCTCTGGCAACATTCTTAATATATTTGGAGGAACGTCGATGATCGAAATAGCATCACTGGGACAGGAAGTGGAGGCATTTATCCTTGAAACGGTGACTGACGCGCAGCCGGTCAAAAAGTATGGCGGTACGCTTTTTACATTGACGCCGCAGATCAACGAAAGTCAGTTTTGCGGGGTGTTCCTGTACAAGGCGCATGCGCAGGTATCATTCAGTCAGGGCGCGCGGTTGCGTGATCCGCAAGGCGTGTTGCTCGGCCAGGGTAAGTATCGGCGTCACTGGAACTTTGCCACGCTCGAGGCGCTTGATCTTGACTATCTGGCCAAATTGCTGAAACAGGCGGCAGCGTTGGATTAGGGGACGAAACATCATGTCTGATGACGATTTGTTCGGGTGAACCGGTAATCGCAGAATCTGATTTGCGCACGTGCCGCTCAACCGGTACTTGTTAGCTATCGTGCCATGGGTGCGCACCTGGAAGCTGTGCCGAGAGAACCGTGACGGGACGACAACGTGGCTAGTGGACCGCTGCGCCGGCGGGTGGTTGAGACAGCGGACGCGGTTGTACAGGTGTGGTGTTCTGAAACCCCGGGCAGTAGCGTTTGTGCTAACCCGTTGCGTTGAACTGCGGTATAGTTGCAGCGTCGTGGTGGTCGGTGATACGGCTGCCATTAATCTCTGATTTATTGCTTACCCCGAGGTGTTTTTATGAAAGAGTTTCCCGTTGTGACGGTCGATGGCGGCGCTACGCGTCAGGTGCTCGCTGATCACCCGCAGCTGATGATGGTTTCGTTCAAGTTTCCAAAAGATGCGGAAGGCGCATTGCATAGTCACCCGCACATCCAGTCGACCTTTGTTAAGGCGGGAAGGTTCCGCTTTTCACTGGATGGTGAGGAGTTTGAAGTCTCTGCGGGGGACAGCTTCGTCATACCGGCAAATGCGGAGCACGGTTGTGTCTGTCTTGAGTCGGGGGAACTGGTCGACTGCTTTACCCCGCGCCGGGACGACTTTTTGTAATCAGCACCCACAACGCAAAGTTGAGGCGCAGAAAAAAGCGCGCAGGCTGCGCTCTGTTTTTCCGTGCGAAGGTAATTGCAGCACGCTGATGCAAATTTGGCTCTGGCACCGCACCTGACGAGTCGATACTATTTTCAGCGTGGAAACACGTTTTATCCTCCTCTGGAATGTGGTCGCGAGGGCCGGGTTGGTTCCTGCCTGATACGACTGGTTATTGAAGCGGCTCTTTATCGGGCCGCTTTTTTTTGCCCGGGGATCGGTGCAGGCTGCCGGTTGCCATCGTTGTGTTATACACTGGCCAACTCGCTTAGCATGGCCGCGACATGTCAGATCAGATCATCCTGCACAACTACCCGCAATCTCCGGTGGCGGAAAAAGTCAGAGTGGTTTTCGGGTTTAAGAACCTGAGCTGGTCTGATGTTGAAATCCCGCGGCTGCCACCCAAGCCCATGCTGACGGCGTTGACAGGCGGCTATCGACGTACGCCGGTGATGCAGATCGGAGCAGACATTTACTGTGACAGTCAGTGCATCCTGCGCGAGCTGGACAGGCGCTTTCCTGAACCATCACTGATGCCTGCTGATACAGCGGGTCTGATGTGGTGTCTCAGCCGCTGGACCGATGGCGCATTGTTTGAACTGGCGGTGAAACTGGTGCTGGGGGCGGCCGGCGATAAACTCGACCCGGCGTTTGCGGCGGATCGCGGGCAGCTCTATTTGGGCGATAACTGGTCTGAAGGTCTCAAGCAGGCCAATGCGCAGCTGCCACATCTGGTCGCTCAAATGCTGGCACCGCTCACCTGGCTCGATTCGATGCTGAATGATGGCCGCAGGTTTCTGCTCGGTGATGAACCCGCCGCCATTGATGCGCAAATCTACCATGTCGTCTGGTTCGTGCGTGGTCGCTGGACGGGTGGGGCAGAGATGTTGTCCGCGCTTCCCGATCTGCTGCGCTGGGAGGACAATGTGCGCGCCATCGGGCACGGAACAGTCACTGCGCTGACCGCAGAAGATGCCCTTCAGCTGGCTCGCGTACACGCGCCGGTAACGGCCCCGGGGGTAGCTCCGGGTGATCCGCAGGGACTTCTGCCCGGTATGGCGGTAGCGGTCTGTCCCGACGTGCCGAGTCTGGAACAGCGTGTCGCCGGTGAAGTGCGCTACGCCGATGCCGAGACGGTTGCCATCGATCGCACCAGTGATGAAACCGGAACCACGGTGTGCGTACACTTTCCGCGTACAGGCTACCGGATTGAAGCCACATAGCGATCAGCCGTGGCAAGAGTTGCCTGGTCCTGTCAGCTTTCTGTTGCCAGCTATCTGTTTTTACCTTGTGTCGGAGTGACCGATGGAATTGAATACGCTATTCAGCCTTGAAGGCAGAACAGCACTGGTGACCGGCGGGTCGCGTGGTATCGGCCGGATGATTGTCGAGGGGTACCTGGCTGCCGGGTGCCGACGGGTATACATCAGCGCACGCAAGGAAGATCAAATACAGGCGACGGTGCAGGCACTTGGTGCACAGGTAGTCGGTATACCTGCCGATCTGTCGACCGTAAATGGCTGTCAGTCGCTTGCCGGTGAGATTAAAGCAAGGGAATCGCGGCTTGATATTCTGGTGAACAATGCCGGTGCTGCCTGGGGGGAGGCCTTCGAAACACACGCCGAAGCGGGCTGGGACCGGACCATGGATCTTAACGTGAAGGGGCTCTTTTATTTGACTCAGGCGCTGCATCCGTTATTGCGTTCAACCGCGACGTTTGAACGCCCGGCCAAAGTGATCAACATCGCATCAATAGACGGCCTCAAGATTAACCCGTGGCAAACCTATAGTTACCAGGCATCGAAAGCGGCAGTGATTCACCTGACACGTCGCATGGCGGCGGAGTTGATACAACACAACATTCAGGTGACCGCGATTGCGCCGGGCGCTTTTCGTTCTGAAATGAATCGTGCCGCGCGAGATCGTGGTGAAAAAGTAGAAAAGAACATACCGTATCCGCGAATTGGCACCCCGGAGGATATGGCCGGTGTGGCTATTTTCCTCGCTTCGCGGGCGGGTGACTATGTGGTGGGTGAAACTGTGGTGTGTGATGGTGGCATCGTCAATGCTGCACTACCCGGCCATAGCATTGATGCGCAGTAGCCAACCGTTGACCGGCGAACGCGGGCTTAATCACTAACACTGAACGTCGTACCGGTTAACCGGGCGACTTTGTGTTTCTTTAAGGTGACATAGTCGGGTAAGCCGTTGCGATAGGGCGGGTAGGCTTCGCCTTCTATCAGCGGGCGCAGATAGTTCAGGCAGGCATCAGTGACAAAGAACCCGTCGTCGGTGATGTAATCGGCGGGCATTTTCTCTTCGATGTTGGCAACCTCTGCCAGCGGAGCCTTGCCGATTTCCCACTGGTAAGGATCGTTGCTGATCCGCACAATGGTTGGCATCACTGCGTTTTCGCCATTGATCGCAAATTCCACCGCTGCTGCCCCCAGGGCGTATGCGTGTTCGACATCACGCGCGGCGGCGATGTGTCTGGCAGAGCGCTGCAAATAGTCAGATACGGCCCAGTGACATTTAAGCGCCAGCGCTCGTTTGATGAGTTCCACCACTTCCGGTGCGGCTCCACCGAGTTGCGCATGGCCGAATGCGTCAGTGGCTCCTGACTCGGAAAGAAACCGGCCGTCGGCATTTTTCACACCTTCACTGACCACAATGCAGCAGGAGCCCTTGCGGTCAACGGTTGCTTTGACTTTGTCGAGGAACGCCTCCTGATTGAACACCACTTCGGGCAACAGGATGATGTCCGGGCCGAGCCCGCGTTCGTCACTTGCAAGTGCTGCTGCCGCCGCGATCCAGCCGGCATGCCTTCCCATGACTTCCAGTACAAATACCTTGGTGGATGTGGCACTCATTGATGCCACATCCATGGACGCTTCCAGCATGGATACCGCAACGTACTTGGCCACCGATGCGAAGCCCGGTGAACAATCGGTGAAGGGCAGGTCGTTGTCGATGGTTTTCGGCACACCAATGCAGGTGATCGGGTAACCGAGCGTTGCGGACAGCTGTGATACTTTGTGCGCGGTGTCCTGTGAGTCGCCTCCACCGTTGTAGAAAAAGTAGCGGATATCGTGTGCCCTGAATACCTCAATCAGGCGTTCGTATTCAACCCGGTGTTCGTCTATGGACTTCAATTTATAGCGGCAGGATCCAAATGCACCCGCCGGTGTGTGTTTGAGCCGTTCGATGTCGGCATCGCTCTCAAGGCTCGCGTCGATCAGATTCTCGGTCAGTGCACCAACGATCCCGTCTTCGCCGACTAACACCTTGTTGATGTGTTGCGGATACTTTTTCGCAGTTTGTATCACACCGGCGGCAGAAGCATTGATGACGGACGTGACTCCGCCTGACTGACCGTAAAAGGCATTGGATGCAGGCATATTATTCCACTGACTGACGAGTTATCGAATTTGCCCAGTATACCTCAAGCGCGTGTGGACAAGCGTCATGCTGGCCAGGTGTGATGAGTCGATTCGGGATCAGATTGCTGTGGGCAGATTGAAATATTTGGTTTGACCTGACGGCCTCTAATTTACTCATGGACGTGTTAAGGTGCCAACCGCGCTGCGTTGGCCGGCTCTGACCGGGTGGTCAGATTGAGATGTGCCGGTCTGTGATCTCTAAATCGACGGAAATCGTACGATTTGTTGGGGACGCAACGATTAAGCGGCGCCCGCACGGTGCGCAGAGTGGCAGCACCAACACGCAAAAAACACTTTGAATTAGGGGTTATTGAAATGAAAAAATTATTACTCGCCGGTTTGATTGCAGGCGGTGTGTTTGTCGGCGGCTGCTCTAGCGACAGCGATGACGGTATGTCTTCTGGCGGTGAAAACGGCGGCGAGAACGGCGGCGAAATGACCGTTCCTGCGGCGACGCCCGGTGTGGGCAACAGTGTCTATGACAACATTTTCAACGATGAGTCATTGTCCACGCTGCTGGCGGCAATCGATGCGGCCGGTCTGGCGGATACGCTGGATAACGAAGACAGTGAATTTACGGTATTTGCACCGAATAATGCGGCATTCGAAGCCTTTATCGCCGGCAACGATTCGTTCGACGATGCGGAAGCTCTGCTCGCGGCCGGCCCTGACGTGCTGGCACCGATCCTGACCTATCACGTGCTTGGCAGCACCGTGGTTGCCTCCGCGGCGGCGGAAGCAGCACCTGCTGACCTTGAAACCGTCAACGGCGCGACCGTTGCACTCGCTACTTCCGACACTGCACCCACCGGACTGTCTATCGGTGGTACTGATGTACTTGTTGGCGACTCCAACTACGACGCAGATAGCTCTGTCGGTGTAGTTCATATCATCGCCTCAGTGCTGATCCCGCCTGCGGAATAATCAGCCCCGGTCTGTTCGGCGCATGCCCGGTGTATCCGGGCATGTGTCATACCCATCACACGCCATGCGCCAGTTCCGGATACCGCCAGGTCCTGTCTGATCCCGCAAAGCCTGCCTGCCAGACTTGAGTTAAATTTTACTCTCGCAGCACTTCCCGGCTGCGTCGACCTGCTTGCACGTTCACCTCAAAGCTGATTTTAAATGCGGCAGATTACGCCCGTTGCCGTGAAATCAGATCCTGAATAACCTGTAAAATAAAATTCCGCACCGCAGAACCTGCGCTCCAGCGGGCAGGCCTGATTTGCACCTGAATAAGCCCCACCATCAAAGCGTATAAACAGACAGGCTTCTCTGACAATTTACCGAGCAGGCTTTTTGTCTGTCTGTTTTTTGTTCGTGCGACTATCGTTGTCGGGCATCAATGTGGAGCGTTTTACTGTGAAACAAAATATTGTGCATATTGCGCTGGTTGTCAGGGACTATGACGAAGCGATTGAGTTTTATTGCGATCGTTTAAACTTCGAGTTGCTGGAGGACACCCCGCAACCGGAACAGAACAAGCGCTGGGTTGTGGTCGCGCCTCCGGGGTCGGGCGGAGTCGCTATCTTGCTGGCGCGGGCGGCTAACGACCAGCAGTTGCAGTTTATCGGCAATCAGGCCGGGGGGCGGGTGTTCCTTTTCCTTAACACGGACGACTTCTGGCGTGACTACGAGCAGATGCTTGCGAAGGGTATACGTTTTGTGCGGGAACCTTCAGAGCAGGACTACGGCACGGTGGCAGTATTCGAAGACCTGTACGGAAACCTTTGGGATCTGCTGCAGTTGAATAAGGATCACCCAATGGCGCTGCGGTCCATCTGATGTGATCGACTGCCGGCGGGGTTGGAAGCCACTGCCGGCGCGGCCGCAACAAAACGTCACCGCCGCGCTGTGCGGGTGAGGCGCCGCAATTAGGTAAAAGTGAGCAATCAGGTATTTTTACCGCTCAGTTTGCGCATGTGGCATATTGCACTGTGGGGCAAAAGCATATAAAAACACGGTGGTGTAAATGAACCATCCTCAGCAGTTTTTCGAAAGGAGTCGATACCATGATAACTGCAGTCAACACTGCTCGCCCTCAGCCCCTGAATAGTCGAGCCGGTGGACGTTCCCGTTTCCTGATGCTGCTTATCGCTTCGCTGACAGTACTTTGCTGCCTTAGCCGAATAGCGGTTGCCGATGAACAGCGGCTGGAGACAGCATTGATTCTGGCCGACGTGCTGCGCGCGGCACGCACGGAGATCGCCAGCCAGCAGCCCACTATCAACAATGCGCTCGTGGCTGATAAAGGTTTAACCGGAGACGTGGTGGTCGAGCGGATACTGGCCAGGCTGCGGGAATCCGGCAGGCTGGAACGCCTCGAGGCACCGATATCTGCCGACGAACAGAAACTGTTTCAGGCGCAGCTCGACTCGATGCGGGAGATCATCGATGAGAATCAAATTCTGATTAATAAAAGCGGTATCGGTTTTAAAGGCTTCGTGCCGGCGGTGTTTGCGCAGTTAACCAATCAGCGATTCGGTGAGAAGGTGGGTGATTTTGCAGAAATAAAGGTCACCGCTCCCATCGACCTGGTTCGCAACAGGAAGGCTCGACCAGACCGGTGGGAACGAAGCGTGATTGAGGCCAGGTTTCAGGCCGACGACTGGGCTCGCGGTGAGTTGTTCTCGGAGCAGGCGCAGGCAAGTGGCGGAGATGCCTTTCGCGTGATGGTGCCGGAGTACTACGGCGAGGCCTGTCTTGCCTGTCACGGCAGTCCGAAGGGAGAGATGGATATAACCGGTTACCCGAAAGAGGGTGGCGTAATCGGTGAACTCGGCGGGTCGATCAGTATCACGTTATATAACCAGTAGCACACAGCGAAGCGAGTACAAGCGCCGATGAAAAATCTCTCGATTGTCACGCGGCTGGTGCTGCTGTGCGGATTTCTACTGGCGGTGCTGATCGCCTCCAACATTTATCTTAACCGTGCGCTTGCCAACGGCGTAAAAACCGTTCGCGAGGATTCCGCAACCGTTTCCGTGATGACAACGGCCAATGCAGCCATCCGTGCGTTCGGTGATTTAAAATACTGGATGACTGACTTGGCCGCGAGCTTGCTGGTTCGTTCCGAACTCGAAGCTGAATCCGCCCGTGAGCGCCTCGATGACGCACTGTACTCACTGAAGCCATTTGATCCGCAGAAGGTGGCGGCGATACAGGGAGAGGTCGACAGTATGGTGGAGCGTTCATTGAGCGCAGTCGATGCCTACACCGAAGAGCAACGGGTCATGGGTAACACACTGATGGCCAGCGCTCGTACTCATATCCTGAACATTGACACACTACTGTCTGACCTGATTGTTGAACTGGAGTCGAACGTTCAGCGGAAAAGTGAGCAGACGATTGCCGCTGCCAGGCGCACTGAACGCAACTCTATCTGGATTACCACGCTGGCCAGTCTGATTGGACTTTTACTGACTGCGCTCGTTATCCGTTCCATTCGCAAGCCACTCGGGTTGCTGGTCTCCGCAATGGGTGAAATCACGCGCGGCAATCTCGATGCGCAAATTCCGCCGGCCGGACAGGATGAAATAGGTTCGATGACGCGCACCCTGTCCCTGTTCAGGGATAGCGCCAGAGAGCGTAACCTGCTGCAGCAGGAAAGAGACAAGACCGCGGGCGCCCTCGAACTGGCGCAGGCGCAGCTGAATGCAGCGCTTGAGGGTATGTCGGAGGGGTTCAGTCTCTATGACGAGAACGATTGTCTGCTGATATCGAACAAGCGATACAGAGCGGACTTACATCCGGGTATGGAAGACACCATACAGGTCGGGGTTACTTTTGAATCGATTATCAGAAAAGCAGCGGAATCAGGGCTGATTCCGGATGCGAAGGATGATCTGGAGCAATGGGTTGCCGAGCGACTGGAGCGGCATCGTAACCCCGGTGTCAGCCATGAGCAGGAACGCGCTGGCGGCAGGTGGGTTCGCATCGATGAACATCGCACCAGCAGTGGCGGCATTGTGTCTGTGTACTCCGATATTACTGAGCTTAAACAACGACAACAGCAACTCGTCACCGCGGGCACTGCCAAGGATGCCGCGCTCGAGGAGCTGAGTACGGTGCTTGAGAACATCGATTACGGTGTGCTCTTCATCGATGACGAATTCAATATACGCCTGACCAATCATGCCTACCGGGAGATGTGGAAAATACCGCTGAACTTCTACCGGAATAGCCCCTCGCTGCGTGACGACATGGAATATACGCGTGAACAGGGACAGTACCGCCTTGCGGACGCCGAATGGGATAAGTACGTCAATGACCGCTTGCATGCGATAAAGGCCAGCGCCGGCGAGCGGATCGAAATGCCACTTGCCGATGGCAGGACGCTGCAGCATCAGAGCATTGCATTGCCCTCCGGTGGTTATATGCTGACCTATTTCGATATGTCTGAAATGAAGGATGCAGAGACCACACTGCGTTCTGCCAAGGAAATAGCGGAGCAGGCCACCAGTGCCAAAAGTAAGTTTTTGGCCACCATGAGTCACGAGATTCGCACACCAATGAACGGTGTCATCGGTATGAGTAACCTGATGCTGAATACCGAACTCAGTAAGGAGCAGGAAGACTACACCCGCACCATCGTTGATAGCGCTGAATCCCTGTTGACGGTGATAAACGATGTACTTGATTTCTCGAAGATCGAGGCCGGAAAGTTTGATCTTGATCCACAGCCTACTGATCTGCGTGAGTGCATCGAGGGAGCGCTGGACCTTGTGACGACCAGCGTTGATCAGAAAAAGCTTAATCTCGCTTACTTGCTGGAGCGCGATACTCCGGAGGGTGTCGTCGCCGACGCCGGGCGCCTGCGTCAGATTCTGCTTAACCTGCTAAACAATGCGATTAAGTTTACCGACTCCGGTGAGATCGTTTTACGGGTAGCGCGTGCTGACGCCGGGGAAACACCCATACCGCAATGGGAGTCCTCTGCAGCGTCGGGCAGCGAACTGGTTGCGCTGCAGTTTTCTGTGTCGGACACTGGTATCGGCATTCCCGAGAACAAAATCGAGACACTGTTTGATTCCTTCACCCAGGTCGATGCTTCAACGACACGCATGTACGGTGGCACGGGGCTGGGGCTGGCGATTGTGAAGAACCTGGTCGAAATGATGGGTGGCCGGATCTGGGTCAGAAGTGAGGTCGGTAAAGGCACCACGTTTTACTTTACTGCGTTTTTGCCACAGGCTGATGTCGATAGACGCGTGGCGTTGCATGAGGTTAAGCCCGACCTCGCCGGCAAGAAACTATTGATCGTCGACGATAATCCGACCAATCGGAAAATTCTCGCGGTGCAGGCCGAAGAGTGGGCCATGAAGCATGAGCAGACCGATTCACCGAGGCAGGCGCTGCAATGGATAGAGCAGGGTAAGTCGTTCGATATTGCGATACTGGATATGAGTATGCCGGAGATGGACGGCGTTGTACTCGCGCGTTCAATCAGGCGTTATCAGCCGAGGGAGAAACTGCCGCTGATACTACTGAGTTCACTTGCAACGATTGCAGATGTACCGGCACATGAAATAGAAGAAGCCGGCTTTACAGCAAAGCTTGCCAAGCCGATCAAACCGACGGCACTGCTGGATATCCTGCTCGAAACGTTTTCATCACAAATGAAACCGTTTAAGCGCAGGGAAATAAAGGAAGATCAATACGATAAGCACCTCGCCACCAACCTGCCGTTGAAGATTCTGCTGGTTGACGACAATAAAACCAATCAAAAGCTGACCTCACTGGTGCTAAAACGGCTCGGCTACCGCGCGGACGTGGCTGAAAACGGGGAAGAGGCGGTGAACTGTCAGACAGCATCCGGATACGATGTGATTCTGATGGATATCGAAATGCCGGTGATGGATGGTGTCGATGCGACGCGCGCGATACGTGCTCTGGATGACAATGGCACGGGAACCCCCTACATTGTGGCAACGACGGCGAATGCCATGCAGGGAGACCGTGAGCGCTATCTGTCAGCGGGGATGAATGGGTACATTAGTAAGCCTATTCGTATTAACGAACTGGTAGGCGCACTGCAGACCGCCTATGAAAGCACGCGCTGATAGCGCATGGTGCGTGGATGGGTGCCTGCGATGGGTGCCTGCGATGGCGGTCAGGCTTCCGTGCTGACTGCAGACGTGGTTTTGGCCGGGTAAGCGCTTTTGCGTGGTTGGTTGTGCTGGCTGCGGGCAACAATCGGGTCGACTTCTTCCGCCTCTTCCTTGGGGCCGACCAGTAGCAGGCCGATGATCAACAGCCCCAATGCCAGCCAGGCAATCAGTGGCAGCGATTCACCCAGCAGTATCATACTCCACGCGATACCTGCAAACGTCACCGCAAAGCTTGACTGGCTGGCGAATACGGCGCCCGCCGAGCGGATCAGGGAGACTCTGAGCGTGACGCCAACGGCAGAGATGATACCGAATAATATAATAGCCAGTACGAATGACGCGCTTGCGCTTTCCCCGCTGAGGCTTAGTGGTACAAAGTCGTCGAAAATAATGACCAGCGGCGTTAGCAGAATTATTGCAGAGAGCGAGGAAAAACCGGTAGCAGCCACCATGTCCATATCCGGTGGCAGCCGTACGGTGATCAGCAGCGTGCGCAGTGCATAACCGAGCGGTGCGAGCAGTGCGACGAGTGCCCAGATCCAGATGTTGTTGATGCCACCGGTATCGCTGGTCGCAAAGATTACCAGTGACACGCCGATTAGCCCGAGCAGGAAGCCCAGCATCCTTTTGACAGTGGCTTTTTCAATGCCGACGAAGGAGGCAAAAGCGAATACCATAAAACCTTCGGTGACGAGTATCAGCGCGATGATGGAGGCAGGCAGTTTCTGCGCGACCCAAAAGACAGTACTTTCACCAATGACGGTTGCCAGTAATCCCCACAGGCCGAAAATGCCCACCAGCGACAGATCGAACTTCGGCAGCTTGCCGCGATAGGCGGCATGGGATAAACAGATTGTCGCGCAGACAATGTTCACCCACAGAGCAATGCCAAACGGGTGTGCGGCAACTTCCGCAGCAATGCGCGACAATACAACACCGAGGCCGGTCACAACACCAACGGCCAGCAGGACGCCGGAGCTGCGCAGGGTGCGGATTTTCTGACGCAGCCGTTTTTCACGTTCGAATATTTCGGCTGCCATACTGTTGAACACGCGTGCCAGTTGGCCGAGTGCATCCGGTCGGTCGGCTATGTCTGCGATTTCAAGTCGCTTCGGATCAACCACATTTTCCTCGAGTACCGAGGCGGCGAATGTCAAACGCTCCACCTGTTGCAGGTGCTCCAGTTCGCGGTCCCGGTTGCGCTTTTTCTCAAGCGAACTGCTGAGTCTTGCTTCCAGCAGCACCGGCTCAAAGTGTTTCGGTAAAAAGTCGTGTGCGCCGAACTTTATCGCGCGTACCACGGCATCCATATCACCGTCGAGAGCTGAGATTACAATGACCGGGATCTCGGACAGCTTGCTGTCGTTACGCATGAATTCCATGACATCGAAGCCATCCATGTCAGGCATTACGATGTCCAGCAGCAGCAGGTCGAAGTCGCCGCGCCGCAACAGATCGAGGCCCTCTGGCCCGTTGGAGGCGCTGGTCGCTTCGTAGCCCAGCTGGCTCACTGCATGTTTTAGTTTTTCCTGGAAAACGCGCTGATCGTCAATGATCAGGATTTTCTCCACCTTCCCCGCAACTGAATTCACTGGCTACTCCGTGTGACTACTGGTCATTGAGATAACTGATCAGGGCGTCTTTTGCCTGCTGATAGTGCGTGGAAATATCGCTGACCTGTTCCTCGGCGTTGGCGGGCCACCCGTTTTTGCATTGGGACTCCAGCGTGGCGTTGAGTTCCGACAACTCGATCGCCCCGAAATCCTGACTGCTTGATTTCATTGAGTGTGCGCCGCGGCGTAGCGTATCCAGGTCTTTGGCCGGTACGCTGCTTTTCATTTCGTCGATAATTGTCTGGCTTTCATCAAGGAATGTTTCGATGAGTTCCATGAGTGCGGACTTGTCGCCCCCGATGAGTTCGCAAAGGCTGTCAAGCATTCCGTGATTGATGACTGTCACCGGCCTGGTACTCCGTCTGATCTGCAGGGCGAGATGGTCGAATGATTCACGTAACAATGCAAGTACCTGGTAGACATCGAATCCACCTGCGTACCGTGGGTATCCGCTGCTGACAGGGTAGTTGTCGCAATCGGGATACCATGTCCGCAATGCTGCTGGCCTCGAAATGCGCAACGGCGGTCCGGGTGGGGCGGCCGCATGGTCAGCTGACGTCGCAAACCCGGAAATATAAGTCGCTTTCGAATTCGCATGCCTTGCTGCTTGTCGAGCGTGTGATTGTGGTGATCGATGCAGCAGTAGCGCTGTGGCTGAGGCAGCTGTGGTGGACTGTGAACTCGACGGCTGCTTATCGGCCGGCCCGCCTGGCGGGTGTCGGTACATGCGACATACCTGACGCTTTTACTGACATTCTTAAGAAGCAACTACTTGACTATCAGTAAATTCGATGGTGTGATGATGTCAACTCAATCTGATCGGGTAGTCGATGGGCTACGCAAGCGCTAAATCTGTCGAAGCGGACACCATCCCGGTGGTCGATATTTCGCCGCTGCGGGCGGGTACTGACGTGCATTCTGTGGCGAGGGCGCTGCATCGCGCAAGTCAGGGCCTTGGTTTTATTTATGTGCGTGGTCATGGCATTCCGGGGACGACGATCAGTGCGGCGCGGGAGGCGGCGTTTGATTTTTTTCGCTCACCCGATGAGCAAAAGCGCGAGGTACTGATTAGCGAGCAGCACCGGGGCTGGCTCAAACCCGGCCAGGCCAAAATGAATGACACGGCCAAAGTTGATCTGAAAGAAAGTTTTATCTGGGGTCACCAGAACGAATCGGGTGAGTCGCTGAGGGACCATGCACTGCGGGGTGACAATCGCTGGCCGGTGTTTTTACCGCACTTCGAGCAATGTGCGATGGCGTATTTTAAAGCGGCAGACGAAGTTGCCAGGCATTTACTTCGCGGCTTTGCTGCAGGGCTCAATTTACCGGCAGATTTTTTTCTGCAGTCATCGGCAGTTCCGCTCAGTCGCGCCTCTTATGTCTATTACCCGGCACAGCCCGAAGATTGTGGCAGCGAGCAATTCGGCGTTGGTCCGCACACGGACTTTGGAGTGCTGACGGTGCTGTGCCAGGACGATACCGGCGGGTTGCAGGTGCAGGATATCAACGGCGACTGGATTCACGCACCGCCGATCGAAGATACGCTGATCGTCAACGTCGGTGACCTGTTGTCTAGGTGGACGGCAGGTGCTTACAAATCGACACCACATCGGGTGGTGAATACCTCGGGTCGGGAGCGGTTGTCACTGGTACTGGCATTTGATCCCGACCCGAATACCTTAATCGATGCATCGGCGATTCCAGGCTTAACACCGAACGAAGCACCGATCACCTGCGGTGACTACTTGATGTGGCGCTTTGAAAAAGCGTTTGCCTATCGTCGCAAGTCAGGAGGTAATGCATGACTGTCGTGGAACGTAACCGCAAAGCAACGGAGCCCTCGGATCCGTCGATCGGTGTGGCGCTGCGGGATATTCGCGAAACGCACGATATATCCGCCCGCCAGCTCTCGGACGACTCCGGGATCAGTCCGGCGATGATCAGTCGGATAGAAAACGGGCAGGTATCGCCCTCTATCGCCACGATGGCGGCCCTCAGCGAAGCGCTGGATGTACCGTTGGCCAGTCTGTTTCGTGATGTTGCCTCGGAACGCACCGATTTCACGCATGTAAAAAAGGGCGAGGGGGTGGTATCCACCCGCATGATGGGAGATCACATCCACCACTACGTGAATCTCGCTGTGCATCGTCGACGCGATTTGAATTTCGAGGCCCATCTGGTAACGGTGCGGCAACAGGACTGTCCGCCACCGAGTTATGTCGGGCACGGTGTGGTGTTTATTCACGTGCTTGGCGGTCGCGCGATATTCAAGTACGGCAAGCAGTCGATAACCCTTGAGCCCGGAGATAACCTGAGTATTGACGCCGAACTCACTCACGGTGTCAGTGATGTGCTTACTGACGAGTTCGTCTTTTTATCAGTGCAGGCGGAGGCAAGACGATGACCGCGTGGATCAGTATGATTAGTGATGAGGCAGCGAGTGACGACCTGCTTGATGCGCTGTCGCTTGCGCGCACGCCACACGGTACGGTGGATAACGTGATGCGTGTGCATTCGCACCGTCCGAATACAATGCGTGGTCATGTGATGTTATATCGTGCGGCACTGCACGATGACAGCAACACGCTGCCGACGTGGTTACAGGAGACGATCTCCTCCTATGTCTCCATACTGAATCGGTGTGAATATTCGCTTGCTAATCACTGGGCCAACGCGCGGCACCTGATCGCCGATGACGCGCGCGCGGATGCGATAAAGAAAGCGCTGGACGACGATGCACCGGAGCAGGTGTTCGAGGGGGCAGAACTGGAGCTGATGCGCTATGCAAAAAAACTGACGATGGCACCGGGTGATATGTGCGAGGCGGACGTTACAGCGCTTAAAGACAGTGGTTTGAGCGATGGAGAAGTGCTCGAAGCGAATCAGATCATCGGCTATTTCAATTACGTTAACCGATTGTTAAACGGCCTGGGGGTAACCACCGCCGGAGATACTGTCGGCTACTATGCCGGAGAGTCGTCGGATGCAGAATAATCAGTGCGATATGCCGGCTGATCACGACAGCGTATATTCTATTAGTCAGCCGGATGATTTCTCTGGCGCGCTGTCGCTGTTGCGCGACTGTGTTGGCGGCGTGTCCGGTGAACGCCTGCTAATCGTCAGCGAACCTGAGTGCAACGGCTACTACGATGATCACGCTCCGCGCCTGACGGCGACCGCCGGGCGGGCACTGGGTATGCTTGTGTATACGACGGAGTCAGATTCGTTCGTCAGCAACGAAGATGACAAAGCCATATTGATTGACGCGTTACGCGGTTTTGATCACATCGTCTTTTTTTCCCGCATCGGGGATCAAATCCGCTTTGCATCATCGGATGAACTGCCGTCTTCCACGATGTGTTACACACTCAATGTCCGGTCGCTTAACTCAAACTTTGGTACCGCCAGTCATCACGGTATGTGTGAGATTAAAGCGGCAATTGATCGGGCTTTTGAAAATGCGCAATCGATAACGGTCACGTGTCCCAATGGTACGGAGTACAGCGGGCGTCCGGTCTGGGGCGATGTTCCCGTTGAAGTCGGTCTTAAAAGGTTCCCGCTGCTGGTGGCACGTCCTGTACCCGCCAATGGCTTCAGCGGGCGGATTGCGTTAAGCCGGTTTCTGATCGGCACCGGTCATCGATTTTACGAACCATACTTTCTTGACCTGCCGGAAGTGGTGTTTGCCGTGGTAGAAAATAATCGCATCACTGGTTTTGAAGGTAATCGCTTCGAGGTTAAGCGGGTGGAGGATCATTATCGACGTGTTGGCGATCAGTTCGATATTGAACCCTGGTATGTCGATTCCTGGCATGCGGGAATTCACCCCGGCTGTCACTTTGAGGCGGACGCGGAAACGGATATTTTGCGCTGGTCGGGTACGGCGTTCGGCAACCCGCGCATATTGCATTTTCATACCTGTGGTGAGTACGCACCAGGTGAGATCTGCTGGAATCTGCTGGACCCGACTGTATTGCTGGATGGCGTGGCGTTGTGGGAGGCGGGCAGGCTGTGTATAGAACAGATACCGGAGTGTCGGGAAATACTCAGTCGTCATCAGAAGCTGGCCGATTTGTTCAGGCAGCCCGAGTCCAGTGTCGGGTTGTAATCTGCGTACTTGGTTTGGAATGAAACGTAAATCTCTGATCAGAGCAACTGAAGTATGAACAAGAACTCTCATGCACTTTCCGGTGTGCTCAGACCTGTAGCGCAGGCGAAAGGGCTGCCAAATGAGCACTACGTCGACCCGCAGATGTTCAATGAAGAACGTACGCATATCCTGTTTGCAAACTGGGCCGGTATCGGGTTTGGCAAAGATATACCAGAAGTCGGTGATACCCGTCCTCTGGATTTCCTGGGTATGCCTCTGCTGATGGTTCGCGACGAGGACGGGCAGATCAATGTGTTTCAGAATACCTGTCGACACCGGGGAATGATTCTGGTGGATGCACCGAAAAAAGTCCGCGGCACTATTCGTTGTCCGTATCACTGCTGGTGCTACAGCCTCAAAGGAGATCTTCGTGCGACGCCGCATGTGGGCGGCCCCGGGCACAATACGCATGAAGAGATTGTGCACGAAGATCTCAGCCTGTTTCGCATCCGTTCGCACGTTTGGCAGGACGTGGTATTTGTCAATATCGACGGCAATGCCGCACCGTTTGAGGAAGCGCACGCGCACCTGTTATCCCGCTGGAAGGAGTTTGACAAATCGCTGCATCACGGTGGTGACAAAGCTTCGTTTAAGCTTGAGGTAAATACCAACTGGAAGCTGGCGGTCGAGAACTACTGTGAGAGCTATCACCTGCCGTGGGTACACCCGGGGCTGAACACTTATTCGCGACTGGAGGATCACTATCACATTCAGGAGCCCTCGCTGTACTCAGGTCAGGGGACGCTGGTCTATCGTCAGTTGACAGGTGCCGGTGAATCTGTGTTTCCGGACTTCGAAGGGCTTAGCGACAAGTGGGATACCGGGGCAGAATATATCGCTGTTTATCCCAACGTGTTGCTTGGTGTCCATCGCGATCATACCTTTGCCATTGTGCTGGAACCGGTGGCAATGAATCGCACGGTCGAGCACATTGAAATCTATTACGCCAGACCGCAGGGCGAGTTGCCGGAAGAACTGATAGAAAAGAACTCGGCACAGTGGAAAGAGGTATTTGTCGAGGACATCTTCGTGGTGGAAGGCATGCAGCGGGGCAGGCAGGGGCAGTTGTTCGATGGCGGGAAGTTTTCTCCGGAAATGGATGGACCGACCCACTGTTTCCACCACTGGGTGGCATCGCAACTGGCAGCGGATTAGCAGCGTGGGGTTTTTAATCGGTGCTCAGTGAACAATGAAGACCTGCCGTCCGGTGCTGCTGCTTTGCCAGGGGAGTGGTCGTTGAACGAGGTGTTACACGAGGCACTGCTTGGTGCTCATGAGCGTGGAGACCTGCCCGCGCTTGCGCACATGTACGGGCAGGCTGCGTTTGAGGCAGAGACCCGGGGCGAGGTAGATACAGCGTGCTTCTTTTTCACTCAGGCCTACGTCTTCGCGCTTGACGCCGGATTGCCCGACGCCACAGCGTACAATCGTAAACTCGCCCACTATGGTCGCGATGTGTTGCGCGGCGATCTGTCGGACGACTGATCGCTTCGCTATCGCTACCGGGTAGCCTGATGACTACCCGGGTGATACTAAGGAGCTACTGTGGCAGCAATACAGTATCGATAACGTGAATTACACCGTTGCTGGCAGCAATATCAGCTGCAGTAACGGTGGCATTGTTAATCATGACACCGTTGGTCGCATCGACAGCGATGGTCTGGCCGTTAACGGTGGCGACATCCATGGATTTACCTGCGATATCCGCAGCCATGACCTTACCCGGGATCACGTGATAAGTGAGCACAGCCGTCAGCTTGTCTTTATTGGCTGGCTCGAGCAGTGACTCCACAGTGCCCGCCGGCAATGCTGCGAATGCGTCATCGCTGGGTGCAAATACGGTGAAAGGTCCGTCGCCCTTCAGGGTATCAACCAGACCGGCAGCCTGAACGGCAGCCACCAGAGTGTTGAAGGAACCGGCGGCAACGGCTGTGTCGACGATGTCGGCAGCAGGCGCTTCCATCATGGCCTTGTCTTTCATCATTCCGTCGTCTTTCATCATGTTACTGCAGGCGGTCACAGTTGCCAGTGCGCTGACAGCGATAACCATTTTTAATACGTTAGTGGATTTCATTCAGGAGTCCTTGTTGTGTTTTATGAGGTAAGTTGGGAAGTGTAGCAGCCGGATTAAGCTGCGTCGGAGAGGATGATAAGTACACCTGTGTGAACAAGGCGTGATCACTGAGTGCAGCCATTTTCACCGGGCGCACCGCAGGTCACCAGCGAGCGGGTGAAAGCCGGCACTTTTTTGTCAGCTGGTATCTGTACGCACTGGCAGGCTTTTTTGCTAAAGCAGCATTCGACAGGTAGTCGACTAATCGAGGGTGACCGACTGTGCTGACAGTTTCAGGTTGAGCTGGAGGCTGCCCTCGTTTACCAGCCAGCGTCTCAGCGTATAGCTTCGTACCTGCTGTGCGTGCATCGGGTCCGCCTCGGCGTACTGTTTTGCTGACTCCATGCTTTCAGCACGGTAGATGATCATGCCGGTGCCCTGCATATGCTCACCGGTATCGTCCGAAAGCGGGCCCGCAAAGGCCAGTACCGCCTCGTCCTCGAGCTGCTGCTGGTAGGCGAGATGCTCCGGAAGCACGGCCCTGACCACTTCGGGGTCTTTGACCGGGGTGCTGATGACAACAAACAACTCGCAGGCAAGTGAACCACGTTCCCTGGCAGCGGCTTTGTAATCTGACCATGCGACCATCGCGCTTCCTCCTTAAAATATCGATATTGTTTGACAGGGTGGAAAATAATCGGCATAAATAGACTATCACACGGCGAGAGAGGGTCGCATGAGATTTCTGGTTGGTACCACCCAAGCGCACGCAGAACCCCATGTCTATTCCGTGGTTGGCGAGGATGCTTTTGATCTGACGGCTGCGGATGCGGGCATCGGGCACGATCTAATGGCGCTGATCCAGCGGGGTGATTTGTCTGATCTGTCCGCGCAACCGGGGAATGCGATACCGGTATCGTCCATCACACCGGCACTGCCGGTCAGTCGGCCCGGTAAAATTGTCTGCCTTGGCTTGAACTATGTCGATCACATAAAAGAGGGTGGCTATGATGTGCCGGAGTATCCGGCGCTCTTTATGCGCGGGCTCAACTCAATGATGCCCGCCGGTGCACCGATGATTCTGCCGGCCTGTTCAGAGCAGCTCGACTACGAAGTCGAGTTGATGGTGATCATCGCAAAGCGTGGCAAGCATATACCGGAGGACAAGGCGCTCGACTATGTGTTCGGCTACAGTGTGTTCAACGATGGTTCGGTGCGCAACTATCAGCGCAAAACGCACCAGTGGACACCGGGTAAGAATTTTGATGCGACGGGTCCTGTCGGTCCGGTGGTGGTGACGCCGGATGAATTGCCCGCCGGTGCCAGCGGCCTGAAGATCGAGAGTCGTGTGGGTGATGAAATACTGCAGTCGGCCAACACGTCCGAGATGTTGTGGCCGGTCGATCGAACCATCGCAACCATCTCCGAGTATTCCACGCTGGAACCGGGCGACATGATTGCCATGGGTACACCGCCGGGTGTCGGTCATGCGCGCAAACCACCCAGGTGGCTGCGTGCCGGAGAGGTGGTAGAAGTTGAAATTGAGGGCATTGGTATCTGTGCCAACCCGATCGTTGCGGAAGCAGATGCCTGAAATGAATAACCCGGAGGCAGCAGAGGCGGCGCGCAAAGAAGCGCAGGCGGCCGTTAAAGCGCTGCGTGCAAGAAAGCCGTCGCTCGATGACGATTCAATCCGCGTAATACTGAGCGGGGCGCGGTCGCACTATGCCTGGCAGGATAAGGACGTACCCCGGGCACTGCTCGAACAGATCTACGAAATCACCGCCCTCGGCGCTACCAGTATGAACAGCTGTCCGGCGCGGTTTTTCTTTGTGCAAAGCGATGAAGCGCGCGCAAAGCTCGCGAAGTCACTTAAGCCCAAGAACGTCGAAAAAATGACCAGCGCCCCGGTGACCGTGATTATTGCGCACGATCTCGACTTCTGGAAAGAGCTGCCGTACCTGTTTCCGCACGAAGACAGGCGCCCACTGTTCGAAGGTAAAACCGCTCATATCGAAGCGACGGCCTTTCGCAATGGCACGCTGCAGGGTGCATATCTGATGATTGCCGCGCGTGCGCTGGGGCTTGATGTTGGAGCGATGTCAGGCTTTGCGAACGATGTGGTCGACGAAGAGTTTTTCAGTGGCACGAGCCTGCGTTCCAATTTCCTTTGCAATATTGGTTACGCAGACGAATCTGCACTTTTTGGGAAACTGCCGCGCTTTCCGTTTGAGAAAGCGTGCAGTTATCTATAGGTGGCTTGTTGTACATTTGGCCGCCGCAATCACCACCAGCCCGTTGCCGGACGGCTTATGTGCGGGCAGTGTGAATCTTTGAAGTGATTCGGGGCTTTTGATCGGGCTTTCGTTAGAACTTGTATATCGTGGGAGGAATCATGAAAAAACTACTGCAGGGTACACTGGCGGGTGCTGTTGCCGCCCTCGCATTGGCGGGGACCGCACAAGCGACGGAAACCATCAAGGCGGTGGTGATCGACGGTTACCCGGCCAAGGCAATGTGGGTAAAAGAGTTCAGCGGCTTTTTTATTCCCGAAGTGGATAAGCGACTGGCTGAGAGCGGCAACTACAAGATCGACTGGCAGGAAAGTTATGGTGGGGCTATCGTAAAACCCAAAGGCGTGCTTGAAGGAATAAAGCTCGGGCTGGGTGACATTGGTATCGTCACCACAATATTTCATTCTTCGAAATTGCCAACGCAGGCGCTCGCTGCGGTGACGCCTTTTATTGCCCCCGACGCAAGAGCGGTGGCCACTGCGGTCGATGAAATCGCGAGAGAATTCCCGACCATGCGCAGCGAGTTCGAAAAACAGAACCAGGTGTATCTGGCCACTGGCGTGGTGCTCGATACTTATCAGGTGTTCAGTCGCAATCCGGTCAACTCCCTGGCCGATCTCGAAGGTGGCAAAGTTGCCGGCGCCGGTATGAATCTGCGATACCTTGAAGGGATCAAGGATGCTGCCGGTGTGCGCGGTGGTTTGACGGACTTCTACACCATGCTGCAGACCGGCCTGGTCGACCATGCGATGTTGTGGCCGGAAGCGGCAAAGACTTTTAAAATTGCCGAAGTCGCACCGTATATGTTGCGTGCAGATCTCGGCGCGGTTAACTCGAAAACAGTTACCGTGAATGCGGACTTCTGGAAGAAACTGCCCGATGAAGTGAAGCAGGTGCTCACTGATGTAGCGCTGGCTTATCGTGACCACGTGGCGTCGGTGGCGATGGACAGAGCGGAAGAAAGCCGCAAAGCTTTTGAAGCGGCTGGCGGCACGATTGTCGAGATGGAAGCCGAAGAACGCGCTGCCTGGGCCAGTGCCATGCCTAACATCGCTATGGAATGGGCAAAGCAACTGGACGATGCCGGGGAGCCTGGTACAGATATGTTGAACGCCTACCTCGGTAAGCTGAAAGCGGCGGGTTACGACCCAACGCGCGACTGGTCACAGTAAGCGCGCTGTCTCTGACCACCATGGTGAAAGTTCTGATTGCGCTTTCGGCAGTTGCCGATCGCATCGCCATGATTGCCAACGCCGCCGGTACGCTGGTGGTGTTGGCACTGGTGGCTGTGGTCAACTACGATGTGGTCGCGCGCGGTGTGTTTAATCTGCCATTCATGGGCGCAGTGGAGGTGGTGCAATTTTCCATGGTGCTCATTGTATTTCTGCAGCTACCCGACGTTATCCGTGTGAACAGGCTGACCCGGTCTGACGGGTTTCTGGTGCTGGCAGCGCGTCGGCTGCCACGCTTTACGCGGGCCCTGGGGCAAACTATCAATATCGTTGCGGCAGTGTTTATGCTGCTGGTGGCCATAGCCATCTGGCCTGAGTTCGTCGATATGCTTGAGACGCGGGATTTTTTTGGGGTACCCGGCGTTTTTACCGCACCGTGGTGGCCGATCAAGCTGGTGATTTTTATCAGCGCGGCACTGTGTAGTGCGATGTTTCTGCTAAAGGCGTTACTCGCGTTTCCCTTTGCACAGCAGCCGGTTGCAGGTGAGGGGCGTTAGCGCAGTGCCACACACAAAGTCTTTACATGGGTTGACCTCCGGACACAGCTTGCGTTTCGCAAAAAGTACTGTGTCGGAACCCGGTACGCGGTTTTTAGCGTGTATCGCGGCGCATTTGTCAATTTTCCCGGCGGGAGCCTGCTATTTGGCCCACCGCTGTGGTGAAGCGTGTGATAAGGGGAAAACCACCCCCTTTGAACTTCACTCCGATGGGAACCAAAGATCAGGTGCTCATTCGTACACCTTACCTGTGACGCGACACTAGTGGATCCACTTCAGATAGGTATTGTGTCAGTACTGGCCATTGTGGTGCTGATTTACCTGGGCGTGTATATACCGATCGCCCTCGGTGTGGTGTCGTTTGTGTCTATCTGGCTAATGCGGGATAACTTCGATCTCGCCATGAATCTGCTGAAAATCGCCATCAGCGACAGCGTCATGGAGTACACCTTCGCGACGGTACCGCTGTTTACCTTTATGGGGCTGATCGTGTCTAAAGCCGGCATGGGCGGCGACATATACGATGTCATGAATGCCGTGTTTCGAAAAGTCAAAGGGGGTATCGGCATGGCGACGGTAGGCGCGAATGCAGTCTTTGCCGCCGTCACCGGTTCATCTATTGCGTCAGCGTCGGTATTTTCTTCGGTTGCCGTGCCGCAAATGCTGCGCTATGACTACAACCCGCGATTTGCCGTTGGCGTGGTGGCTGGATCTTCTGTGCTCGGCATGATTATTCCGCCGTCGGCCATGTTGATTATCTATTCACTGGTGGCGGAGCAATCCGTTGGCGATATGTTTCTCGCGGGCGTGGTACCCGGCTTGTTGCTGGCAGTCGCCTACATTGGCGCTATCGCGTTTGCGGGGCGGTTCACACCGGGTTTTGTCGGCGGCACTATCATACGCGAAAAGAGTACACTGACCACACGCGACATACTCAGTAAAACACTGCCGCTGGTGGTACTGGTGCTACTGGTTCTGGGTGGTATCTACACTGGCTGGCTCACACCGGTAGAGGCGGGTGCAGCCGGTGCCACCATGGGCTTGATTATCGCCCTGCTGCGTCGCCGTATGACCCTGAAAACGTTCTGGGAAACACTGATCGAAACCGGGCACATTACCGCGGCGATTCTATTTCTTATCACCGCCGCCTCTGTGTACAGTCGCATGCTCGGGCTGGCCGGTGTGCCGAATATGCTGGGTGATGTGATGGCGGAACATCAGTTGAGTATCGCTACCATTATGTTTATCTATGTACTGTTGATGCTGTTTCTGGGCACGCTACTCGACACGGCATCGATAATTTTGATCGTGGTGCCGCTGTTTCTACCGTTGATCGAACCGCTGGGGCTGAGCCCGGTCTGGTTTGGTATTGTTACTGTTGTCGGCGCTGAAATCGGCTTGCTGACCCCGCCGCTTGGGATCAGCTGTTTTGTGATTAAAACCACGCTGAATGATGACCGGATAACCCTGAAAGATGTATTTCTCGGGGCGTTGCCGTTTGCGTTGGTGATGCTTGCCGTTCTGGTGTTACTGATACGCTTTCCGTGGCTCAGCATCGGCATACTGAATTGAGACTGAAACCATGAGAAACGTCACACCTGACAACATCACCGATACGTTTTTATCGTACTTTGGCAGTGAAACGGACCCGCGTCTGCTGGAGATTATGCAATCACTTGCACGACATCTGCACGATTTTGCCAGAGAAACGGAACTTACCCACGAAGAGTGGAACAAGGGGCTTGAGTTTTTGCGCTGGGCAGGACGGATCACCGACGATAAACGTGATGAATTTGTATTGTTGTCCGATGTGATGGGGTTGTCTTCTCTGGTCGATATGCTGCACTCATCGAGTGAAGCGACCAGCTCATCGGTGCTCGGTCCGTTTCATATTTCCAATGCACCGGACCGTGAACTCGGTGCGGATCTCGGTGCAGGTTACGATGGCGAAGTGATTCTGGTGGAAGGGGTGATCCGCGATACCACAGGAGAACCCATTGCCGGCGCGAGTATCGATATCTGGCAGACCGCACCAAACGGCTTGTATTCTTCGCAGGATCCGGAGCAGGACACCTACAGTTTTCACGCACTGTTTACCAGCGATGCCGAAGGGCGTTATGCGTTCACCACGGTGCGGCCGGTTAGTTATACCGTACCGACTGACGGGCCTGTGGGTGACATTCTCCAAGCCACTGGCAGGCATCCGTGGCGTCCTTCGCATCTGCACTATATTGTCAAAGCGCCCGGGTATCGGGATTTGGTTACAGAGGTGTTTCCCGATGATGATCCGTACCTGGACGAAGATACCGTGTTCGGTGTGCGCTCCGACCTGGTGATGACTTATATCAAGCATCCTCCTGAAGCTTTTCCGGCGACAGGCTTTGAACTTTCCGGAAAAATAACCGATGCCTATTCCAGCGTGGACTTTGACATCGTACTGGTGGCGGACAGGTAGCGGGCGTGTAATACACATGGACAGAAGCGGTGTGCAATCTTTGGATCAGCCCACTGTCGTGCGACGAGCGGGCCGGTCAGCGACACAACGGGTGGCAGTGGAGCTGCGCGATCAGATTATCAAAGGCAAGTTGCCTCCGGGTGAAAAGCTCAAAGTCGAGTCGCTGAAGTTACTGCTGAATACGGGCACTTCACCGATTCGTGAGGCACTGAGTCTGCTCACGTCGGATCAACTGGTTGAAAGAATCGATCAGCGCGGCTTTCGCGTGGCACCAGTCAGTAGTACGCACTTTCAGGAAATTCTGATGCTGCGTTGCCAACTCGAAGACATCGCGCTGCGCAGCAGTATCGAACACGGCGATACGTCATGGGAGGAGGCGGTTGTACTGTCGCACCACTGGCTTTTGAAGGCGTCCCGCAACAGTACCGAAGCCTGGGAGATACAGCACAAAGCTTTTCACACCAGTCTGCTCAGTGCCTGTGAGTCGCCGATTCTGCTGCGTTTTTGCGATCAGCTGTACGATCTTAATATACGCTACCGGTATGTGGCCGGTACCTCCGGGAGCTACGCAAAGCGCGATGTGGCGCGCGAGCACCAGGGGATTCTTGAGGCGACTGTGCAACGTGATCCGGACTCTGCCAGCCAGCTTTTAAAACAACACTATAGAAGAACGGGTGAATTTCTGACCGAGTTGTTCAAGTCTGATTAGGGCACTGGCTGTTTGGCGTTGGCGCTAGCGGCCCACTAGTCTTTAAGTGCCCGGTAGTCCTGGTGGTGCACTCCAGCCAGAGCAAGTGATATTACTCTGTCAGGTCCGTTTGATTATCATCTGCCAGCAGCCACACAAAAAAACCGGTGGCAATCACAGCGGCGCCGAGCTGCACCAGCACAAAGGCGATTACACTACCCGGGTGGATGCCGGAAAATGTATCAGATAATGAGCGCGCTATAGTGACTGCCGGGTTGGCGAACGAGGTGGATGACGTAAACCAGTAGGCTGCGGTGATATAAAGACCGACCGCCATCGGTACGGCAGAAGGCCGATGATTCAGGCAACAGAATATCGTACCCACTAAACCGAACGTAGCGATGAACTCTGCGAACCATAACCCGGGCCCGGTGCGGATGGTCGTGGATGGCAATATGGGGCTGATATCGAACATCAGGTGCGCTGCGAGCACACCGAGCAACGCCCCGAGGACTTGAGCGACGACGTAAGCGGCGCTGTCGGCAACAGAGATTTCACGACGCAACGCAAAACCGAGCGTCACCGCAGGGTTAAAATGCGCACCCGAGATCGGGCCGAACGCTGTAATCAACACCACCAGGATTGCGCCGGTGGGCAGTGTATTACCCAGCAGAGCGATGGCTTCGTTGCCCGCCGCGAGACGCTCTGCCATGATGCCGGAGCCGACCACGGTTGCCAGCAGAAAAAAGGTACCGAGGCATTCTGCGGCGAGTCGTCGGGCCATAAGTTCTTTACAATTCAGGTTGAAACCGGCGGGATTATAACTTGATCGAGTCGGTTTGGCAGATAGTGTGGCGCCGGTAAACGGCGGTGCGTCGTCGCTGCAGGCCGGTTTAGCTTGCATTGGATCGATCACTGTCTGGATGATGAATACACGGATGCCGTGTTTAAACCAGTGAACCACCAGTGAACCATGAGAGCGGGTATGACTGATCGACCGAATTTTCTTTTTTTTATCACTGATCAGCAGCGCGCTGACTGGCTGGGTTGCTATGGACATCCGACACTAAAAACGCCAAACATCGATGCGATCGCAGCGCAGGGTACGCGTTTTGAGCAGTTTTATGCTGCTTCACCGGTGTGTATGCCGAACCGGGCATCGCTGATTACCGGGCGTTATCCGAGTGTACATGGACTGCGTTACAACGGCTGTGTGTTGCCGACCGGCGCGAGAACTTTCCTCGATATACTGGGCGATAACGGCTACCACACCGCGGCAATAGGCAAAAGTCACCTGCAGCCGTTTACCGGCAAGTTGCCGTCGGGGAAATCACAGTCCGAGATTGTTGCGACCGTCGAGGCCTGGCGGCCGACGGACGCTGATCACAGCAATGAGGAGCCGGATCGCTATTACGCAGACGGACGCTATGAAATAGATTTACCGTATTACGGCTACCAGCATGTCGATATGGTGACCACCCACGGTGATCGATGTGGCGGTCACTACCATCAGTGGTTTCGCGAACAGGCGGACGACTGGCAGGCTTTACACGACAATAAAAATCAGTTGCCACATAACTATTCCTGCCCGCAGGCGTATCGGACACCTATCCCCGAAGCGTTGTATCCAACCGCCTATGTCAGGGACCGGGCGATTGACTATTTACAGTCGCGGCAAAACAACGATCAACCCTTCTTTGCTTTTGTATCCTTCCCCGACCCGCACCATCCGTTTAATCCGCCCGGCAAGTACTGGGATATGTATAACCCGGATGACTTTGAAATCCGCCTGCCGTTCTCCAGTCATGTCAATCCAACCCCGCCCATGTTGAATCTGAAGGCGCAGTGGGAAGAGGGTGGTCGTTCACTGACCGCTCAAACCGTCCGCATGCTGGACGATCAACAGTTGCGTGAGGCGATGGCGCTGACCGCAGGGATGATGGCCTTTGTCGATGATGCTGTGGGTGAGGTAATGGCGAGCCTTGAGGCCTGTGGTCTGAAAGACAACACCGTGATTTGCTACAACTCGGATCATGGCGACTACCTCGGTGATTTTAATATGCTGCTCAAGGGGCCGCTGCCGTTTCGCAGTATCACTCAGGTACCGTTTATCTGGTCCGATCCCGCGAACCGTACGGCGCAAGTTACTACCGGACTGACCTCCACGGTAGATCTTGCTCCCACGCTACTCGAACGTGCCGGACTGGAGCCGTTCCACGGCGTGCAGGGCATCAGTTTTCTATCCGTGCTCAATGGCGGTGAGCCGCACCGGGAATCGCTGCTGATCGAACACAACGATGGTGCAGCAAAACTGGGCTTTGAGGCAGCGGCCAGAGTGCGTGCGCTGGTCACCGATCGATGGCGCTATACGCTGTACCTTGATCAGCCGTGGGGTGAACTCTATGACCTCGAACAGGATCCGAACGAGACGCACAATCTGTGGGACAGCGCGGCGCACAGAACTATCCGTGCCGAGCTCGCAGAGCAGTTAACGCATCACTTAACGCGACAAATGGATGAAAGCCCAATGGCGAAAAAACTGGCCTGAGGTTACGTGTTGGCTTTACAGGCGGTCTGCGGCATTTTGAGGTGGAATTTAACGCCCTCAGATCCGGCGTAGTAATTTTTCACCATCCCGCCAGACCAGCAAATCGCAAAGTCAGGGGTGTGTTCAGTCAACCGCGCCAGTGCCGACAAACCCGACCATACGTGTAATGAGGTTGCCATCGGTCTCTACAAAATACTGACCGTGCTGGACCATTTCTTTTCCGTCAGGTCCCATGCCGCCAAAGGCGACAGTGGCGCGGGTCATACCGGCCGTGGTATCGGACTTGATCACAGTGGCTGACCAGCCGGGTGCGTTGGCGCTGAACATGCCGACGTAGTCACTGAGTGCATCGATCCCCTTGATCGTATCCGGTGTGCGCGGATCATCGTAGCTGATGTCGCCGGTCACAGCGCTTTTGATCTGGGTGAGCCTCGTGGCGGCATCTTCGAGTTTCCATGCGTCGAAAAAGCTTGCAATCGGGTCTGCCATATTCGGGTCCTGGTTGTTCTCATGACACCTGACTATCGCACAAGTAATTGTCAGGTGCCAATACAGTCAGATAGCAGAAAATCGCGTACGTTGGATGCACCGGTACCGGTCCTGATTCTGCAGTCACATTTGACTGCCGGTACAGAATGCGAATTCGGTATTTTCCCGTTGTATAAGTTGAGGTAGACTCCGCGCTCGCCGGCGACATGTCGGGCGAATCCCCCGTTTGAATTGTGTGTAACCGGCCACTGCCACTATGAATTCACTCCAATGGTGTGACAACGACCATCTCTTTGTTTTTGGTTCTCTGATGGATGAGGACGTGCTGGCACTGGTAACTGCGATGGCGTCATCTGACCTTCAGACCGTGGCGGGCACGGTGAATGGCTATAAACAGTGCGAGGTCGAGGAGGAGAGTTACCCTGTGCTGGTGCCGTGTGAAGGTGCCGTCACCGATGGCGTGCTGGTGTCCGGTTTAACTGTGCAAGCCATCGAACGTGTACTTTTTTTTGAAGGCGAAGAATATCGCCTGCAGTCGGTCGAGGTGCTTGCAGGCGAGGGTCAATCAGTGGTACCCGCCTACTATTTTTGCGACACAGGTGCGTATACGGTCAGACCCGATGCCTGGGACTTTGCCCATTGGCGGGATTTTCACAAACCCGCGTTTATCGAAAGCAGTCGAGCGTATATGTCGCTGTTTGGCACGATGACGGCCGCCGAAGCCGATGTGCACTGGTCTGCGCTCACTCAATGCAGTGACACCGGGGAAGGCAACCTGAATCCGTTGAGTGTTTCCGTCGCAGTCCATTGCGACGGTGTTGAGCAGAATTGTCCTGGCTCCTGATTTCGGGCGGCTTCAATGCCCGGCGGCTTGACTGCGGGGCAACCACTGATTCTTCCTGTTCCTCCACACTGATGTACTTTACGGTCGGGCGAGTTGGTATTGCCTCCGGGCGTGCGCTATTTTACCGATGAGCAAACCACCCCGGTCGAGCATGTCAGAAGAGAACTATCAGGAAATTCGGAATGCCGTGGCGCGGCTGTGCGCACGGTTTCCGGGTACGTACTGGCGCGAACTTGATGCACAAAGGGATTATCCGGCCGAGTTTGTCGATGCGCTGACTGAAGCCGGTTGGCTCGCCGCGTTGATACCTGAGGCCTACGGCGGATCCGGTTTGCCGTTGTCGGCCGGGGCGGCCATCCTTGAAGAGATACATCGTTCGGGTGGCAACGCCGGTGCCTGCCATGCGCAAATGTATACGATGGGCACGGTGCTCAGGCACGGATCGGAGGCGCAAAAACAAAAATATCTGCCCGACATTGCATCAGGCTCGCTGCGGCTGCAGGCCTTCGGCGTCACCGAGCCATCTTCGGGGACCGATACCGGTGCGCTTAGCACAACGGCACGGCTCGACGGTAACGAGTATGTGGTTAACGGTCAGAAGCTGTGGACCAGCCGCGCCGGGTATTCCGATCTGATGGTGCTGCTGGTGCGCACTGCCGAGTTAACTGCCGGAATGAAAAAAACGGACGGCTTGTCGGTATTGCTGGTGGACATGCGTACCGCCAAAGAGCGCGGCCTGACGATCCGGCCGATCCGCACAATGATGAATCATGCCACCACGGAGGTATTCTTTGATGACCTGCGAGTCCCTGCTGAGAATCTGATCGGCGATGCGGGCAGCGGGTTTCGATATATTCTCTCCGGTATGAACGCCGAGAGAATACTGATCGCGGCCGAGTGTATCGGTGACGCCAAATGGGCGATCGATAAAGCGTCTGCCTATGCAAAAGAACGCCGTGTGTTCGGGCGTGCGATTGGTGAAAATCAGGGCATTCAATTCCCTATCGCCCGGGCCTACGCCAATATGCGAGCCGCAGAACTGATGGTCAGGGAGGCGCTGCGTCTATATGAGGCCGGACAAAACCCCGGTGCGGAAGCCAATATGGCAAAGATGCTGGCTGCGGATGCTTCCAATGAGGCTATTAATGTTGCGCTGCAAACACACGGTGGATTCGGTTTTGCAGAAGAGTACGATATTGAACGGAAGTTTCGCGAAGCGCGTTTGTATCAGGTCGCACCGATTTCGACTAACCTGATCCTGTCCTATCTTTCCGAACACGTACTCGGCCTGCCGCGCTCCTACTAACCTGCATTATTCACAAGGCGACGACCGGGAATAAGCGAAAGCACGTCACGTCAGCCTATATGCTGCGGTGAAAGCATGCTGTGTTGACTTTGTTGTGCAGTAGCATCCGGCGGAGCGGCAGCGTTAATCTATAGGGCTGTTTAACAGTGAGATTAAAGTCGGCACAAAGTCGTCGCCGTGACCTGCGTCAACCTGGGTTTTAAACAACGTTGAGATCGCTTCTGCCACTGAGTGAGCGGCGTTGCCTTCTTCACACATGGTTGTGTAATAGGAAAGATCTTTTGCGCTGTTGGACAAGGTAAAACGAAGTGCGCCGACATCCTGCTCCAGCAGGTAAGGTGTCAGACGGTCGAGTACAACACCGGCACCTCCGCCTTTGGCCAGCACTTCGTGAAAAACCGCCGGTTCGATTCCGGCACGGCTGGATGCGGCAATGGCCTCTGCCAGAACGGCTGCATAGCCGAGTGATACATAGTTGTGCAGCAGCTTCAGTGTATGGCCCGCACCGATCGGGCCGGCATAGGTAATATTCTCTGCAAAGGTTTCCAACAGTGTTTTTTGCTGATCGAACACAGCTCTGTCTCCGCCGACAATCAGGTTCAGTCGCCCCTCTGCTGCCTCTTTGGGGGTACGGGTCATCGGCGCGTCGAGCAAGCGGCCACCTGCGGCCTCGACGCGGGCCGCGAGTTGCGTTGTGGACGATGGAATAGCGGTGGAGCAGTCAATGATTACGGCGTCTCTGCGCAGTTGACCGAGCAGGCCATCGCTTTGATTCATCACCGCTTCAACTTCGGGGCTGCCGGTGACGCAGAGCACGATGACATCGCTTGATGCGGCCAGTGTGGCGAGCGTGTCGAAACACACGGCGCCCTTATCCAGCAGGTTTTGTGTCGGCTGATTACCGGGGTGGTTATAAAAGCCAAGCGGCCAGCCACCCCGCTGTATATTGGTGGCGATGCCGTGACCCATCATTCCAACGCCGACGATACCCACCTGCGGTTTAGACATGCTCTGCCCTTTGTTTGTTGTTTCGTTGCTCGCGCCACGCGATAACAATACCGGCGCAGAGTATCAATGCCATACCCGCGAGCGTCGTCGCCTCCGGCCAGCGGTTGAATATTACCTTGCCCCAGATTGCAGCGAAAATCAGATAACTGAAATCAAGTGGCGCTAACAGACTGGCATCGGCGGTTTGATAGGCGCGTGTCATACAGATATTGCCAATGAGGTTCAGCAGAGAGGCGAGTATGGCAAAGCCGGCCACCAGCACGGTGAGTGTCGGCCAGCCGATGGCGACATAGGGCATGGATTCCTGTAACTCCGGCGCCGGCGGGAAAACGGACAGCAGCGTCACGCCGATCAGGCCCGAAGTAAGGAAAACCAGCGCTGCTGCGAAAGCCAGTGCCAGCGTGCTTTCATGGCGGCAGGCGCGTCGCAGCGTCATGATGTTACAGGCAAAGAAAAACCCCGCGATCACCGGCAGTATCTGTACCGCACTGAAGCCTTCCGCCCACGGACTCAGCACGAGCGCCGCACCGGTAGCCCCGATCACCATTGAGGCAATACGCCAGCTGCCGATTGTTTCACCGAGAATCGGACCTGCCATCAGGCAAACAAACAAAGGGTAGGTGTACAGACCGGCAGCCATTTGCGCCACGGAAAGAAACGGCGCCCCGGAAAAGAAAAAAAACATACATACGGCGAGAAACATCGCGCGCAAGTAGACACCTTTCCAGTTGCGCGGAAGAATTAAACCGACGCTGCCGCCGAGGACCGACAGCAGCAACACCAGACAGAGGTTGCCAACTGAGCGCAGTGTCTGGATTTGCCAGAACGATGTGTCTGATGACATCAGTTTCATCAGCGCATCCTGAAAGCCCAGAGAGAAGGTCGCCACCAGCAGCAGCGCTATTGCCAGTAGCGGCCGGTCGTCTTTGGCGTGGTCAAGCAGACCGAGTTTTATCATTGCAGGGCTGTGTTTCAGGCGCTTCGGTGACAACATGAATCATGACAGAAACAGCGGTGCGGTGTTTAGTGTCGGCCTCAGTCTGGCGTCAAACCGCTACACAATATTGCCCGGGCCCCGACCGGCGGGACCCGGGGCGGCCTGCCGGCCGATCTAGTCTGCCGCGTGCCATTTGCCTTCACGGAAGGCGCGCAGTGCTTTGCGGGCTGTGCCTTCGTCTTCTCTGGAGCCGCGCCGGAAACCGTTGCGGAGAAAGTGGTGAAACCCTTCCAGGTTATCTTTGGAAGACTGCTGTGACCGGTAGAACCCCATCGACCAGTTTCTAAAGTCGCGATCTTCTATATCACCGCGGTAAAGCACTCTGGTCTCGACATGGCGCTCGTCTTTACCGATTTTCTGGTACAGCGCTTCCACTACCGATTGTTCGCCTTCAAGCGCCTGAATAAACGAGCCCTCATGGTATAAGAGCATACCGGTCACATTCAGTGACTCATTGTTTTGACGCGCGGTGGCGAGTATATCCTCAAGTTCCTCTTCGCTGAACTCCCTCGTGCCGGCACTGATATACAGGAGTTGGAAGGTCGGCTCAGGGGTGTTTTCATCGTCAGTTTTTAACGCGGCATCCATGCGTTTAGCCTCTGTGCAGAAAATCCAAATAGCGACCGGTTTCACAGTGGCTTGAGCCCGCAGCCGGGTCATCGTATCGCTTTAATTCGATGCGTAGCCGGGGCGAGCGACAGGGTCGGTTGGTCAGTTTTTTACACAGAGAAAACCGGCGAAATTGTGCCATTGAAAGAATGTCTCGACGATATCGAACCCGTTGCGTTTGAACAGCTCAAAATTTTCATCGACGCGGTACGGTACCAGCACGTTTTCCAGTGCCTCGCGCTTGCGCATGATCTCCTCGTCGGAGTAACCGTTTCTGCGCTTGTAGTCGTAGTAGAAGTCGATGAAGAACCGATTCATGTTGGAATCGTTTGTAAGTACTTTGTCGGTGACAATCAATATGCCGCCGTCGACCAGTGAGTCGTACACTTTGCTGATCAGGCGGTCCCGCTTTAGTGGTCTGACAAATTGCAGAGTCCAGCACAGCGTCACTACGCTGCTGTGCTGTAAATCAATATCACACAGATCGCCGTTGAGATCGGCATGGTGCAGTGAGATGCGGTCGGTCAGCGCCGCGGAACGCACGTTGTTGGACGCCCGCTCAAGCATGGCGCTGGCATTGTCATACCCCTTCATCAGTGCGCTGTCCGGCAATTGGCTCGCAATACTGATCAGTGTGGTGCCAAGCGAGCAGCCAAGATCAATCACCTGCGTGTCTTCTACCCAGAAGCGACAGGCCATATCGCGAATCATGGATTGTTGTTCCGCGTACAGCGGGATGCTGCGCGCGAGCATGTCGTCAAATACGCTGGCGACGCGTTCATCAAAGGTAAAGTCACTGCCACGCTGCAGCGTTGAATGAAAAAGATCGTCTTGAGCCATGGCGGGATCTCTCGGGGGAGCGTCATTGTAGTTGGATCGGGTGTTGCCCACCAAACCAGGGCGATTGGTGAACGATCGAGCGTCGGAGTGCCTGAAGCCGGTATTAAATCAGAATTGATCCGACAATCAGACGCTCGTTTCGAGCGCCTGTACCGTCGGCTGCGGTAAACCGTGGAAGTGCTAGCAGGATGTTGAAAAACTATTGCGCTAGGTCTGAGGGCGTTAAATTCCCCCTCAAAATGCTCATTTATAACCCATAAACTGCGCTTTTTCGGGGAAATTTGCCTACTCAGACCGTCGCTCATCACGTTTTTCAACACCCTGCTAGTGTAGTGTGACATACAAATGCTACGAATGAGTCGACTAATCAAAGTGC
>CAZOXM010000033.1:0-46386 GCA_964583825.1 uncultured Granulosicoccaceae bacterium | reverse complement strand
CAATTCAACCGACCAAGCTGCCGCACAATTTACCTAGACCAAATTTTTAAAGAACTTTTTTGTCACACAGGTTCTGTGTGATCGAGCCGCCCATGATAGCGCCCCGCTCGCACCCGGTCAACAAATATGCCAAATTAAATTGATATTTTTTTCGAGGTGGAAAGCACGCTCGCAATGCACGCTGCGGCATCCCCTGTCGGTGGCACGTGACGCGGGTATACCGGTGACTTCCTATCGTCTCTGATGCGGGTCCAGGCGGTGGTTGTTTGGAGGAACTCCTCGACCCCGCGCGCGCCGTAAACCCGATAGAAACCGAACAGCACTGTTTCCAGATAAGAGTAGAGAATCGGTTTGCTGCTGGTGGCAAGCGTTCCACTCGCATGTACATACATCTGCACATCGTCGACAGGTAAATGCCCGTCTGTAATGCCTGCAGCAATCGAATGCTCGCCCTCGGTTTCGAAATGCCATTCGGACTGTTCGAGCCGGTGTCGGTAGTAGCCCGCTTCACGCTCGTCGAGCGCGCCCCAGTCGCCGTCTGTGACCCGAGCCAGCAGACCCAGTATCGAGACGTCGGTCTCCGGCACCACACTCAGAAAGGCGTGTTCATAAGTGTCATTTGTGATCCAGGCCCGAGCCCACCCTTTCACACGCACCGGCGCATGGACGCCATACCCATGGGTCGACGTGTTAACCAGAGAACCGAAGCCGATAAAACAACTCAAGGCAAACCTCTCTATAAAAGTGATAAGTGCGCGCGGCCGGCAGGCGATGCGGTGCGCAGTTCAGTCGCCTGTTGCACGGCGGGGCGTAAGCCTTGCACTATTAGTGCACAATGCAGCCCTATACTTCCTGTTGACATGCTACCAGCCCCAGGCTCATGAAGCTCAAATACCAGCTATTTCTGGTACTGCTCTTTTCCAGCGTACTCCTGATAGCGCTCATGTTAACTGCGAACAGTATCAGCTTTCATCGTCAGTTTACGAGCTACGTTAACGCCGTACAGGCCAAACGACTCGAGCCCCTTATTAAGGAACTGGCTGAACTGCACGACGAACACGCCGGCTGGCAATGGATCGACAAACACAGTTGGAGAGACTTACTGCGTAAACACGGCGTCCACACAAGAGCTGGCCGGGCGCTGGCCCCCATGAAGCGTAAAAAAAACCAGGCGCCAGTCAGCAGCGGACGAAAACGCCCGCCACCAAAGCTACCCGGCCCGTGGCTTACCCTCGCCGACAAGGATCGATCAGCCGTCATCGGCCCACCGACGAAACAGTCGCCAATGCAATGGATACCCATAGAAAACGCGGATGAGCAGATTGGCTTCCTCGGATTTGTTCGCCACAAACAATTCTCTCGCGAGCTGGATCGTGAATTTGCCAGACAACAGAGAAGAAACTCCATTTATGCAGCACTTGCAATGCTGGCGCTATGCGCACTGATCGCCGCGCCGCTCGCTGCACGAATCATTCGCCCGGTCACCGCTGTGAACAAAGCGATCCACGCGCTAAGCCACGGAGAATACGATTACCGCACCCGGATTAATCGCCGCGACGAACTGGGGGATCTGGCGAAAAACATCAATCGTCTCGGCGATACGCTGGAACAGAACAAGGCAGCCCGCCAGCGGTGGATTGCGGAAATCTCCCATGAGCTGAGGACGCCGGTTGCCGTCTTACGGGCGGAAGTAGAAGCAATTCAGGATGGGATAAGAGTGGCCAATGCGGAAACCGTTACTTCGCTGCACGCAGAGATCATCAGACTAAGCAGACTGATCGATGACTTGCATCAACTATCGGTATCCGACTTGGGTGCACTTGACTACCGCATGGAAACACTGGACGCGGGCACACTGATCGGTGCGTTTTTCGCCTCACACGAACATAGACTCAAAGCGGCTGAGATCGCGCTAACGCTCAAGCTAAAAACAGCGCTGGTACAGGGAGACAGACAGCGCCTGTTCCAGTTGCTGGAGAATCTACTGCAGAATACCGTCCGCTATACCGCAGCACCCGGGTCACTGGAGGTGACGGTCAGCAACGATGGGGCTAACGTTCGCCTGCTTTGGTCAGATTCCTCACCCGGGGTCAGCGATGTAGATCTGCAGCACTTGTTTGAACCGCTGTATCGAGCCGAAAAATCCCGCAATAGAAAAACCAGCGGCTCAGGCCTGGGGCTGTCGATCGCACACAAAATAGTACATGCACACGGCGGCACGCTTCACGCCACTCATTCCCCCCTGGGAGGATTGACCCTGGAAATAACATTACCTGTAACCACCTGAATACCGGGAAAGTTATTGAACATAGTCATTGTCGAAGACGAAGAAAAACTGGCTGCGCTATTACAGGAATACCTGACTCAGGCAGGCTTTCGCTCCCGTGTTTTTCATCACGGCACAGAAGCGCTGCAGGTCATCCCAACCCTGCCTGTCGATCTGATCGTGCTGGACCTGATGCTGCCGGGCACTGATGGCATGTCGGTGTGCAGGGAACTGAGAAAATCCTCCGACGTACCGATCATTATGACAACCGCGAGGGTAGAAGAGATAGACCGGTTACTCGGCCTTGAGATCGGTGCCGATGATTATATTTGCAAACCTTACAGCCCGCGGGAAGTAGTAGCGCGCGTAAAAGCAGTATTGCGTCGCGGACAGTATTCCGCCACCACCGGTCATGGAGGCGACTTCCTGATCAACTCCGACGAGGCCTCAGTCACCATCAAAGGGCAGCGCTCGGAACTCACGGCGGTGGAACTGAATTTATTGCAGACCATGGCCGAGACTCCGGGGCGTATTTACAGTCGCAACCAACTGATGAGCAGAATCTATCCGGACAATCGAATTGTCAGCGACCGCACCATCGATAGTCATGTCAAAAAGCTCAGGCAACGACTCGCTCAACTCGAACCGGACGCGGAGTACATCCATTCGGTCTACGGACTGGGCTACAAATTCGAACTGCCGGAAACCTGACCACCAATTACCTTGCTTTATACGTCTTTAATGCACCTTCATTACACAATTGCACTCGATACTAGAGATTCCACCCACTAACCCGGCAGGTAGAATCATGAATGCATTACATCAACTGGCGGTCACATCCATCGTGACTGCCAGCGTCGCTTTCAGCTCAGTCGGTCACGCAGCTGGCTATGAACTCAGCGACCTTAACGGCGACGGCGTCATTTCCGCCGACGAAATCAGAACCATCAAAGCAGCCCATCGGGCACAGCAACTCGCCACCTACGACGCGGACGGCAATGGCACATTGTCGCGTGATGAACGCCGCGCGATGCGGGACGCCCGCTACGACGAAATGCTTTCCATGTTCGACAGCGACGGTGACGGGGAACTGTCCCGCGCTGAAAGAAAAGCCGCGAAGCAGGCACGCCGATCGGCCAGGGAAGCAAGCCTGGACGTCAATGGCGATGGTGAAATCTCTGACGCGGAAAAAGCAGGCTTTGAAGAAATAAAAGCGGAACGTGGCACCAGGAAACACGGCGGCGCCCACGGAAAGAAGCAACGACACAACAGCGACGATCAGTCAGCTTAGCGCACAGGCGGAACAGGAATTCGCTCAGCCGTCTCCCGCCGCAAGCCCCTGTTGCGACACTTCAACGGGAGCCTCATGGGCTCCCTGATACGAGTTAGCGCAAGTAAACTCGCACCACAATGTGCAATAGCACCGCGCAGCACAGCGCATTAAAAATAATCAATATATGTAAAGCGCCGCTTTGATCTGGGCTACCATCCGATCGGGTTAAGAAGACCGGTCGGGAGACAATGACAGTGCATCGCGTGCGCCACTCAGCGCATCCAGAAATCTATCGACAGCATAACGCATTGATGTTCGCCCTGTTGTTGTTAATCAGTGCGTGCAATGGCAGCACCGAACAAACACCCGCTGCACCTGAAGTTGCAGTGCAAAACGTGCCAAACGCCACGACAATGGCATCGGATGCCCGTTGCGAAGGTACTTACCAGCCCGACCAGATTACCGACCTGATTCTTGCCACCGGACAATCCAATCTAATAGGTCCGGAAACAGAGGTTGCCGCGTCGTTCGATGGCTTCGGCAAGGTCATTGAATTCTACGAACCGGATCTGCCTCATCCACGGGTGTTTGCGTGGACAGTCAACTCCAGAGACAACCGCGGCCAGGGTTGGAAAGTCGCACAGCTCAACCAGAGCTGGCACGACAGTGCACCCGGTGTAGCCGGGCTTGCCAACAACAATTTTGCCTTCCACTTTGCCAAACAACTTGCACAGCAATCTACCGGCTGCCGAGTCGTAGGCATCGTGATGGTGTCAGAGGGTGGCCACGGTATCAGCCACTGGGATCAGGACGCCGAGGGCTGGCAACAGGTGACCACCCAGGTATACGCCGCGATGGGAGCGATCGGCAGAACCGAGATCGACGGCGTGCTGTGGCACCAGGGTGAGTCGGACTGGATCGTCGACGGCACCTGCTACCCCGGCGATTCCTGCAACAACGGTCAACCGGACTTCTATGCCCGAAAACTCTACAGCCGTATCGCAGATCCGGCAGTGCCCAACCCTGTCGGCACCAATGCGCTGATCGATCGCCTGCGTCGGCAAAGCTGGTTTGGAGAAAACAAACCGTTTATTGCAGCGCAAACGCTGCGGGCACCAGTGAATGTGCATTTGAACAAGCTAAACGACGACGGCGACAACTGGACCGCCTGTGTTCGGGGAGATCTGGTTTCCGGTCTTGAGGCCAACCCGCTGGACCCGTACGAAAACCACTACAGCGGCAACGCACTGCGACAACTCGGGCGACGCTATGCCGCCGAATACCTGCAAATGAAAAAGCTGTAGATCAACGCAGCCAATTTGATCTGTGGTGGCAAAGCCGGTTTCGCCGGACCGTTACTCAACGACTGGCTACGCACCAACCAGTGTGATCACTTGTTTACTGACCTCGATCATACGCTTTTTATACAAGCTGCCAAGCGCCTGCTTGTACACTTTCTTACTGACACCGAACTGCTTGTAAATCGCCTCTGGCGGGCTTTTATCGGTTAGTGTCGACGTGCCATTTCCGGCCTGCAGGTGCGCGATGATCTCCGCCTCCACACCCCCGAGTTGCTGACGCCCCGCACGCTGCAGCGTCAGATCGAGCTTGTCGTCTCCCCTGACCTCTTTAACAAAGGCCGGTATCGCATCGCCGATACTGATTTTCGAAAACACCTCGTTGTGATAAACCATACCGAGATGCGTCCCTTCGATCACCACACGAAAGCCAAGCTCGGTGCTTTGGCACACCAGCACCTGTACTTGTTGCCCCTGTTTGAATTGACCTTGATTGTATTCGGACAGATGCTCGTGCAGGCGGGCCGTCGCTATCATCCGTTCGGAGTTTTCATCCAGAAACGCGTACACCACACACCGACTGCCAACCCGCATATCTCCCAGTTGCTCTGAGCGCGGCACGAAGAGATCGAAGTGCATTCCCCAGTCCAGAAATGCCCCCTTGGCTGTCAGCGCCACCACTTCCAGACAGGCCACCTGCCCTGCAACCACGGCAGGCTGAACCGTGGTGGCCATTGTCGCGCCATCGGCGTCTCGGTAAACGAAAACGTCGGCACTGTCCCCGACAGCGAGCGTGTTTGCACCCGCTTGCGGCAGCAGCATGATATCGCCAAGTGCATCCCCGTTAAGCACGCACCCGACCACACTGATTCGATCTACCTTCAGGGTCTGGGTTTGCCCGAGTTTCGCCATTTGTGTCGTCGCTGAATCTAATGCTGCATCAATAGCACAGCCGGGACAGAACTGAAACCACGAGGGTCAACCGGCTTTTCTCAGCGGTTCAAATCGCGCAGCTTCGTTGGGACAGGATTGCGCGACCACATCCCCGACCATCTCGGCGGTGATCGCAGAGAGTGTCCAGCCGAGATGACCATGTCCGGTGTTGTAAAACACCGCGGCATGATTGCCCCGGCCAATGCGGGGCATCATGTTGGGCATCATCGGTCGCAGACCGGCCCACGAGACGACGTGCTCGGTTTGCACGGCAGGGAAATAACGGCGACACCAGTTGATCAGAGGCTGAATTCTGTCGTCTCTGATGTCACGGTTTACCCCATTGAACTCTGCCGTGCCTGCAATTCTGAATCGGTCGATCCCGAGGCGACTGGTGACAATTTTTACCTCGTCGTCGAGCAGGCTGACCCAGGGCGCCGCCGCCTGACTGGCAGCGTCGGTTAGCGGTACGGTGATGGAGTAACCTTTCACCGGGTAAATATTGACCGTATCGCCCAGCGAGGCTGCAAGGTCACGGCTGCCAATACCCGCGCAGATGATAACGCCATCCACATCGAGCACATCACTATTGACAGCAGTATCCGGTGCCTGGTGCCGGAAACTGATCTGCACTCCCTGTTCCTGCCGCGTGATTTCATTCACTGATGTATCACACCGGAATGAGGCACCCAAACGAACACAGGCATCGGCCAGTCCGCGTGTGTATTTGTGGATATCACCGGTGGAGTCGCTGTCAGTGAAATAGCCGCCATAGAGCGGGCCCTGAACCGCAGGTTCAATTTCCCGGATTTCATCGACAGAGACGGCGCGGCGCACCAGACCGCCCCGATGCAGCATGTCGTTCACACGGGTCGCATGGTCGTATTCTTTTTTGCTGCCATAAATGTGCAGAATGCCGCGTTGTTCGAAGTCGAAGTCTATACCTTCTTTTTCAGCCCATTCGAGCAGGTGCTGACGCGCGGCGATTGCCATGCGCGTGGTTTCGATAGTGTTGCTTTCATAGTTTCGAATGTTGCCAATGAACTGCGCCATCCAGCTCAGCTTATGCCAGTCCGGCCGCGGATTGACCAGCAGCGGTGCGTCATTTCGCAGCATCCACTTCAACCCCTTCAGAATGGTGGATGTCTGAGTCCATACCTCCGCATTGGACGCCGAAAGCTGTCCGCCGTTGGCGAAGGAAGTCGCCATCGCAGGGTAGCGATGCCGATCAAATACGGTGACGTGATAGCCGCGCTTGAGCAGGGAGTAACAGGTAGTGACGCCTGTGATGCCGGCGCCTATAACAGCGATATGTTTCATACGGTTCCCCAGAGAGCTGTTCTCAGATGTTGAAATCCAAGGTCGGATTGCTGGTGCAATCCTGCCAACCCATCTGTACTTGGAACCTGAGAGCTTCGCGAACGACTTCGAGGCCGGTCGCTATCCCCTTCGGTGGGCCGTTTTTTTTAGACGACCGCTCTCCAGATGTCTCCGCGAATATGTGGTCCGTTTGCCTGAGAGTTTCCTGGGTGTTGCTCCTTCGGCGTTGCCGCGGTTTTCACCCGACAATCTCTCCCACAAATCGCGCAACCGGCGCGTGGCCGTTTCGAGACGCGCTCAGGATGCATGATATCCATCGCGTTGGCAAGAAATTACTCTACATTCTCGTCTTCTTAAGGCAGCGTGTATCGGCCCGCTCTGACAGCGCCTTGAATGCGCAGGACTGCGCGAGTTCACACAAAGGTTTGATGCTACAGACCCCCACCCGTCTCTCGTATACTCCAATGCAAAAACCGGTATGACGATGAAAATTACAACACCTCTGGAAGCACCTGTCGCCGCAGGACACCCCGTCACCTGCGAAGCGCACGGCGAGCACTGGACAGATGACTATGCCTGGCTCCGTGCGGACAATTGGCAGGAGGCCATGCGCGACCCGGCGCTGCTGCCGACGGCGATTGCTGACTACCTGACGGCTGAAAATCAATACTACGAAGCGGCGATGGCCTCCACCGCCGAACTGCAACGCCAACTCATTGCAGAGATGCGTGGCAGGATTCTGGAACAGGATAGATCGCTACCGGATCGCGATGGCCCCTACCACTATCTGCATCGGTATGACGAAGGTGCGGAACACCCGGTATACCTCAGACAACGGGTAGACAGTGCGCATGACGAGATCATTCTCGATATCAACATCGAGGCCGAACCCTTCGAGTACTTTGATCATGACATTGTCGAGCACAGCCCGGATCACCGCACCCTCGCCTGGAGCAGAGATGTCTCCGGGGCTGAATTTTACCAACTGCATTTTCGCTCGCTGCCGCAGGGCGATGACTATGACTACCACCTCGATGACGTCGACACCGCGGCGTGGGTCGACGCAAACACCATTTACTACACACGCGTGAATGATCAGCATCGGGCAAATCGCGTTTACCGACACACGCTCGGCAAACCCGGCGCAGACACACTGGTGTTTGAAGAGAAGGACGAACGGTTTTCAGTCCACGTCGAAATCAGTCAGTCGCGTGACTACCTGTTTATACACACAGGGATGAACGATCAGGATGAAGTCTGGTTTATACCAGTCGCACAGAACGGCGCACCACCGACCCTGATCGAACCTAGAACGCATGGTCTGGAATACTCGGTCGAACATCAGGATGATCGCTTTATCATTCTTACCAATGCCGACGACGCACAAGACTTCAAGATCGTTGAGACGAGCGTAGACACGCCATCAAGAAGCCACTGGCAGGACCTCATCGCCCATCACCCTGGCACAATGATTCATGCGTTGTACACGTACAGGGACTGGATCACCTGGTTATCAGTCACCAACGCGCTACCCCAAATCGCCCATATGCACCGCGATGGCACGCTTGAGCACATTCAGTTCGAGGAAGAAGCCTATTCGCTGGCGCTGGATGGCGGCTACGAGTATGACACCGCGGTTATTCGTTTCGACTACTCTTCGCCAACCACGCCTGAACAAACCTATGAGTATCATCTCGACACCCAGGCGCGCACCCTACTGAAAGAACAAGTCATTCCATCGGGACACCACGCCCGGCACTATGTCACTCGTCGTATCACTGCCAGTTCACATGACGGCGCCGAGGTGCCGGTCACGGTGCTGCATCATCGGGATACACTACTGGACGGCTCCGCACCGTGTCTGCTTTACGGCTACGGCTCCTATGGCGCTTCTATTCCCGCTACATTTTCCGCAAAGCGTTTGTCACTGGTTGATCGCGGCTTTGTTTACGCCATCGCACACGTGCGTGGTGGTGAGGAAAAAGGCCGACAGTGGTACGAGCAGGCGAAGCTCGGCGGCAAGCCGAACTCTTTTCATGACTTTATTGCGTCAGCCAGGCGCCTGATTGAAGGAAAATACACCAGCGCCGGCTCGATTGTGATTCACGGTGGCTCGGCGGGAGGCCTGCTGGTGGGGGCCTCACTGAATATGGCACCAACACTGTTCGGAGCAGCAATCGCCGATGTACCCTTTGTCGATGTACTGAATACAATTCTCGACGATTCGCTCCCGCTGACCCCGGGCGAATGGTCACAATGGGGCAACCCGATCGAAAGCAGACAGGCGTTCGATAATATCCGCAGCTACTCGCCCTATGACAATGTCAGTCCCCAAAGCTACCCGCCGATGCTGGTCACCGCCGGTGTGTCGGACCCGCGTGTCACCTATTGGGAGCCTGCCAAGTGGGTAGCAAAGCTGCGCGCAATGAAAACAGACAGCAACCCGTTACTATTAAAAACAAACATGACGTCCGGCCACTTTGGAAAGACAGGCAGATTCGCAGCACTTGAGGACAGTGCCCTGACCTATGCATTTGCCATTTGCACAATGGCCTCTGACAAACGCTGAGCCAGCTGTTCGTCGCCATTGATCTCGTGCTCACTACCGGTAAGCAACGAACGAGTCGCGGCTGTAGTCAATGGTGGATAGTTCCGGCATTACGACTAGGTCGGCGGGACACTGAGCGAGCAACTCATCAATCCGACCAGTCACCCTGACAACATGGGCGTCACGATCACCCGCCGTACACGTCAGTGGAATATTAATCTGACAACCCGGAACAGTAAGCGTAGCCATACTCATACAGGTTAGCAGGATGTTGAAAAACTATTGCGCTAGGTCTGAGGGCGTTAAATTCCCCCTCAAAATGCTCATTTATAACCCACAAACTGCGCTTTTTCGGAAGAATTTGCCTACTCAGACCGTCGCTCATGACGTTTTTCAATACCCTGTTACTAGCTGGAAGTTACCGGGAGATGCGGTGTGCGAAACTACAGTTGATGATCCGGTGCAGGCGGTGTCGCCTCACCCTTGTCATACTTTTCCCAGCCATGTCCGCCAAACGGATCGACCCCGAGTTGCTGCATCACATGAGGGAAGTCCACCATGACCCAGTTATCTGTGATTTTGCCGTTCTCTACTTTCCAGAAATCCATATAGCGGATTTCTATGCGTTTGCCGGTGGGTGCAATACCCATAAACTCACCGGAATGCACCGCTTCCTGCCGACCGAAGGCAGCGGCCCACTCTCCCATGTAAAGGCGGGCCTCGTCGATACAGGTCTTGTCCGAAAACGCTGCCTGAAAGGGCTTCTGCCAGTTTTCCTGAAACGCCTGGAGTCCGTGCTTTACACCACAGCCAGCGTTGCCCATCCAGCGAAACGTCTGGCTGAAAAATTCATCCATACCATTGATCTTGTGGTCGTTCAGACCATCGACCATTGACTCTATTACTGTTCTTGTTTCATCGGTCTTGCTGAGGTCGGTGTCTTTGCTTAACACCGCCTGTTCCGGTCTTGAGCCGCGCATATCTTTGTCCGGTTAAATTTGAAATGGGGATAAAAACGCCTCAAGCATGTGAGGTACTTTCCAGACTGCGTTTATGCCGTATCAGATGCAGTTATGCAAACTACCAATGCCCGGCGATGCACGGCCGCCAGCGGTCGTGCACCAGCATTCGCGGGTGTGGCGACTTGCGGCCAGACTTAATTACGTGTTAACTCGACTTCGGAAATTGTGCGCTGCTCGCAGGTGCTGGTTGGCAGATTGAGTCCCCGATCCCGTGCTTAAACACATTCACTGTCAAATCAACCTGCCATCGGCCGCTAGTCTGCAGCAACGAGAAAGGATCATCATTTTGTAGAAGTAGAAGTAGAAAAACAGCAGGTTTTGTGAGGAAGCAATGAAAATAAAAAAAAGACAGGTTGTGCTGGCGGCAATCGTGCTTGGCGCAACAATGGCGGCTGGTTGTTCCAGCGTAGTCGTTAAGCCGGTATCCGAATCCAACAAAGACACCGACGGCACTTTTGACGGCCGCTGGCTGACCACGGTAACCAACACCCCAGGCAAGCAAAACGGCCCGGGAAACTGGCAATTTACCTGTGCAGATCAGACCGACGAACGCCTCGGCATCGTCACTATTGATGATGGGAAAGCAATATTCTCCTGGGACCAGGACGGCAAAAGTCCCGCTTTTGTCAGTGACAGCGGTAAATTTCGCTTCGAAATTCCCACCGGTATCATCGCCTCTGCCGGCGGCACCTCAGATTCGCAAATCAGCAACGGCGATATGACCGCGCTGATCTACGGATCACTGCAATCAGGCAAGGGTAAATACACCTTAGGCGTCGCAGAATTCGGTAACGCAGGCTGCACCTCCGCGGTGAAGTTCGAAAAAATGTAGTCCTTCTGTGCTGCGGGCCACCCGCCCCCGGGTGACCCGCGACGCACCGACGTGCCAGCGCACTAATAGACTGAGATCGACAGCGGGACTTGCAACCGCGTGTCATTCCATCATACAAATACCTAATTGGCCGGGTAGCAAATGTTGGGTACCTGTTCGATAGTCGATACAGAAAGCCCTTCAGCCAGAAACCGGGCTCATCGCCAGTTTGTGACCGTATGACTATCAGCCAATGGTAGTCTGGCGACCATGGGAATCTGTGCTGCGAGCACACTGAAACCAACGGGGGTATTCATGACCGAGCAACTGATGCAGGGATTTCCCGCCGACAGGGAGCACCAGGTCAGCCTGGCCAACTGGCGCCAGGCCCCCTGGTCCGCCTGGGCTTTCCATCATGTGCGCGAACTGATACCCACCGCCGAAATTCGGCACAATCCGTCAGATAGATGGTCGCTTGAGGAGGCGCCCGTCAATCTGGGAGGGATCAGTATTGATCTGGACCGCAGTGGCGTGATGTCGATTGCGGGCTTTATCGATGCCATGCAGGTTGATGCCATGCTGGTACTGCATCGCGACCGCATCATCTATGAAAGCTATCACCACGGCATGGATCAGTATCAACCCCATATCCTTTTTTCTGTGTCGAAGTCATTACTCGGTCTGGTTTGCGCTGTACTTGCCAGGCAGCAGCAAATTGATTTAACGCATACAGTCTCCTTTTACATACCTGAGCTGAAATCGACAGCCTATTGCGACGTAACCCTGCGCCAGTTGCTGGACATGCAGGCACCAGTGTCGTTTGATGAAGATTATCAGGCGACAGAAGGATTGATTGTTGATTACCGCAAGGCGACTGGCTGGAACCCGCCTGACGCGGATGATAAGCCCGCCGATCTGAGATCCTTTTTTCATCTCATCACTGATACGGTGGTTGATCATGAGGGACAATTCTCATATGCCTCACCGAACACAGATCTTCTGGCGTGGATCATTGAACGCGTGTGCGGTCGGGCCTATGCAACCGTAGTCAGCGACCTGTTGTGGCAGCCGCTGGGGGCGGAGACAAGTGCATACATCACCGTCGACCGGCTCGGCGCACCGCGTGCGGCCGGTGGACTGTGCACAACACTCAGGGATCTGGCCCGCGTTGGCAGACTCATCGCAAATGACGGCAAGCGCGACGGAAAGCAGATTCTGCCGCACGACTGGACCAAAAGTCTGATTGAATCAGGTGACGTTGATGCGTGGCAGCGCGGCGCTTTTGCCAGTCGATACGAAGATATTCCTGTGAGCTACCGCGACCAGTGGTTTGTGGCGCACCCTCATCCGGCGGACGAATCACACTGGACGATGGCCCACGGTATTCATGGGCAGGATATGCTCGTGGACGCAGACAATGACTTTGTTATGGTCATGTTTGCGTCGAACCCGCAAGCTCAGTCGGCAAGCGGGCCGCTGCACAGCCTGCTCGCCGCACGCGCGATTCGCGACTACCTGGTCAACCATTTCTAGGGAACCTCTGATGCCGACCATAGAGACACCCTTCAATCAGTTCACCACCAGAGTTAAGCCGGAGTGGATTGACTATAACGGACACATGAATGTGGGCTACTACCTGGTTGCATTCGACCTGGCGGTAAAACCGTTTCTCGACTGGCTGGGTTTGACTGAAAAATTCAAAGGCGACAACAACACATCGACGTTTGCACTCGAAACACATTTACATTTCGTACGCGAACTGATCGAAGGCGCCCCTATACGTTTTGAAACACGATTAATCGATCACGATCACAAGCGCTTTCACTTTTATCAGGAGATGTATCACGCGGAGGAAGGTTACCTCGCCGCCACACATGAATCCATCGGTGCTTATATCGATATGACAGTCCGAAAAACCGCACCCATGCCGGCATCAATCACGACCCGCCTGGAAGCCGTACTGAATGCACACCAGACACTGGAACGTCCCTGGCAGGTCGGCCATACCATCGGGATCAAAAAATAGTACTACACTGTCGCCCGCCGCAGCCCCAGCATTGCAATAATCCCGAACAGTGGCCCGAGCGCCAGCAGGGCCATCAATACCGGCCAGCCGGTCGCTGCCGCCACCACTGGCGCTGCCTGCACAGTGACCACCGTGAGCGCAAACCCGAGTGCCGTTTGAAACGTCAGCAGTGATCCCACATCCTGTGGCGGAGAATAGTCAGCCACCAGCGCCGAGAATTGTGCCGAATCGGGAATCACAAATAGTCCCCACACAACCGCAACAACAATGGTCAGCCACACCGGCCCGCCGAACGTCAGCGCAAAAGCAATCGCAGAAAGACCACTGATCCCCAGAGCCACAATCGTCAATTCCGCCTTGCCGAATTTATCGGCCACCCAGCCTGCCACGACGGAGCTAAGCGCCCCACTGCCAATGACCGCAAACGACACCAGCTTGGCGAGTTGCGCGGCTGCGTCAGCGTCGATCTGCATCGAAAAACTGAGCGCCAGCGCAATGCCGATCCACGCCCACATCGCGTAAAGCTCCCACATGTGTCCGAGATAACCCAGATAAGCCCGCCTTAAACGAACATCACTCCACGCCACCCGGATAGCGCCCGGTCTGAAACCGGATGCTCTGGTGTAATACGGCCCATTGCGGACCGCAAGCACCAACAGACCCGCAAGCGCACAAATGGTCGAGGTGACAATCACCGTCATTCGCCACTGTGTGCCACCAAGAAAAGAAACAAGGTGCGGTACAGCAGAACCCAGTGTTAAACCGCCCACCAGCATCCCAACCAGAAAACCCCGGTCTCGCTGCCCCCAACCGACCGCGATTCTCATTCCAACCGGATACACACCGGCGAGAAACGCACCGGTGAAAAAACGCAATGCGACCGCCACGGCACCACCGAGCGGTGCCACTAACAGGCCGGCGTTGCACAACGCCGCGGCAGCGGCACAAATCGCAAAAACAAAGCGCGCTTCATAGCGATCGGATACGCCGGTGATCGCCGACAGCAACGCCCCGAATACGAAACCTGCTGCCACCGCCGACGACAACGCGGCTTCGGCCAGAGACCCGATTGTTGCCTCATTGCGCATGTCACCGAGTATGGCTGCAGACACGAACCACAGCGTCATCGCCGCAATCTCTGCGACAATCAGCAGGGTAATGTTCGCCCACCGGCTCTGCCGCATCAAAGGCTCTGCCATTCAGTGACAAAGCCGAGGCAGACGCTCGCTGGAGCAGATCTTCCGGTTGCCGGCATAACACACCTGATTCGTTCCAAAGTATTCACGGCTCTATTGAGATCGGCACGGCCACTGGCCGAGCACAGAGTTTATGTTACATTGCCGTTGAGATCACGACGATACGCAAACGTTCCACGCTTATGTTTTTACTTATCATTATTGTCTCATTTGCGGCATCGGCGCTGGTGCGCAGCTGGATGACCCGCACCTACGGCAAGTGGAGCAAGGTAGCCAACAAATCCGGATTGAATGGCCACAAAGTGGCGCGACTGATTCTCGATACCAACGACTTGCAGCATGTAAAGCTTGAAATTTCCAAAGGCATGCTGACGGACCACTACATCCCCTCCAAGAACCTGATTCGTCTGTCGCAGGATATCAACGATGCACCAAGCGTCGCTTCGATTGCCGTCGCCGCGCATGAATGCGGACACGCCATCCAGAACAAGGAAGGCTATGCTCCGCTAAAGCTTAAGGCGATACTCATGCCGATGGCGGCTATCGGTAACCAGGTCGGGCTCGCCCTGACCCTGGGATCAGCCATGTTCGGGAGCCCGTCATTAATGAATACCGGCCTGCTGATGATGTTACTGGGTATGTTAATGCCGCTGCTGACACTGCCGATTGAATTTGACGCAAGCAAGCGGGCTCTCGAAGAATTGACCCGCCTGAATCTGGTAGACAATGAAGAATTTCAGGGCGCCCGCAGTATGCTCAAAGCTGCCGCGTTTACCTACGTCGCCGGCGCTGCCTCATCAGTGGCTATTGTCGCCCTTATTCTGTTTCGATTTGTCAGGCGTTAGCCGCTCAAGCGACCGTCGGCGCAATACAACGTAAGCGAGCAAAAGAATAAAACAGCCAAGTACAAAAACCTTGTTGATAAACCAGTTGGTCTGCCAGAGCGTCCAGTCCGGCGCACGAAAGAAATACCAGAACTTTACTGCGATGATAATAATTTCCACGATACTGACAATGGTGACAAGTAACACGGTATAGCGCTGCCAGTGCAGCAAAGCCCAGGCAAGCCAGAGATGCACCACCCACCAGAAGTCCCAGTAGATATGCGTACCCGGCGGGTGCCCGTAAGCCGAATCATAAGCCAGAGGGAATATAAACTTGATTACCAGCGTCCAGCACGCCAACAGGATAAGCATGTGCGCAAGAAACCGTATCACCGCTGCTGCAACCTTCGCTTCGCGCTGAAAGGCCTCGCCATCACCCCAGCCTGCGATGTGTGTCAAAAGTAAAAGCCGGCACCGGCAGGCCGTACGGACAGGCATCACCACACGGTGAACCGTCACACTGTACGCACGCGCTGGCCGGTGAGCCCAGTTTCTTGTAGTCCTCCAGTGCGAGGGCTCTGTTTCGATAATCGACCTCGTACATTCTGGTTCGGAGCACCTCCGGTATGTCGACCCCTGCAGGACAGACATCCTCACAGTGATTGCAGCCATGATGGCAGTAACTACCCGATCGCAACGCCGCGTAACGCCCCAGCAGATCAACATCGCCGGCCACGTCGTCATCCTGCGCAGATGCCGCAATGTACTCATCGATACGATCATCGCTGGTCATTGATATAAGTGCGGCGTCCACACGCTCGCTGGCCAACACCCAGCGCAGCGCCGCCTGTGCATAGCTTCTGTCCCCGGACTCAAACTGGCGCATGTCATTCAAACGTGCGCCCATCAGTGTTTTCATCGCGATAACACCGATGTTCTTTGCTTTGGCTTTATCGAGCACCGGTGGCAGGTCAGACTGAATGGCGACGAAGTGAAACGTGTGGCGCAGGCGATCGTAAATATCGGGATCTTCTCCGAAGTTGTAGGCGCATAAAATCACATCCACCAGATCGTTATCGATTGCATATTCCAGACATGGTGCCAGTCTGCTGCCATGTCCGGACATGCCACGAAAGCGAATTTTCCCCTGCGCGATTGCTTTTTCCGTAAAGTTGGCCCACGCGTCACTTTGCATCCGCTCGACGTGGTTGACTGCATGATTAAAGTAGATATCCAGGTAATCTGTCTGAAGGCGCGCAAGGCTGCCCTCCAGAGCGGCCATCATCTCTTTTTCGGTGGTATCGGCATAGGCTTTGGTTTTCGAGGTCAGTACCACTTTGTCCCTCGCCCCCTTTAACGCTTTGCCGATAGCCGTCTCAGAGCGACCTGAACGATAACTTTCAGCCGCGTCGAACAGGGTAACGCCTTTGTCGAGTGCGCGCCTGACCAGCGATTCGCGTTCAGAACCTGAGGAGCCAAAACCGATTTCCGATACGCGCAATTCGGTTTTCCCGAGTGTCACATAACGCTGGATCGCCTCCCTGTTCTGTGCCCGAATACCTGCAGGTGCCAGCGGGGATAACAATCCGGCCTGAATCAGTTTTCTGCGGCTGACCATCATTTCTCTCCCGTTCAGGGTCGAGCCATCTGGTATCCGATCAGAAACACCGACGGCTTTGTTATTAAATTGCGATAATTTGTTGACAAATCCATGTAACAAAAAGGCCCCGCTGCTGTCAGACTCTTTACTATTACTCAAGGAACCTGACCATGCTGAACAAGTTCATCTTATCCATCGCAATTTGCATAGGCACCCTCAATGTAGCACAGGCTCAGGACACCGAAACTGCCATTTTCGCCGGCGGATGCTTCTGGTGTGTTGAGTCTGACTTCGACACTGTGGACGGTGTGATATCCACCACATCCGGCTACATCGGTGGCACCACCGATTCCCCCACTTATAAGAATCATACGCAGGGTCGTCATCGCGAAGCGGTGGAGATCGTTTTCGACCCGGCAAAGGTAAGCTACGGTGACCTGGTTGAAATATTCTGGCGCAGCGTGAACCCGACTGACGAGGGCGGACAATTCTGCGACCGCGGGTTCAGCTATACCACCGCAATATACGCGTTGAATGAAACACAGGCAGACATCGCGCAGACATCTAAAAACGCCATCATTGAACAAAAACTGCTCGACAAACCGGTGGTGACGCCCATAGAAGACGCCGCCACATTCTGGCCGGCGGAGACTTATCATCAGGACTATTACAAAAAAAACCCGCTTCGCTACAAGTTCTATCGAACCTCGTGCGGCAGGGACAAACAGGTAGAGAAAGTATGGGGCGACATGGCCCGTGCCGGATTAGGTGAACACTAGTGTACCGCTCGAAGCCCTCATCGCACCCACGTGTACAATGCACGTTTGGCGGGAGGGCTCATGGCAAAGTTAAACGACGAAATTAAAAAAACGCTCAACGCACTGGAAGAGGCTGAACTCCCACCATTGCACACGGTAACCGCCATTCAGGCGAGGGAATATTTTGCCGCACTGCGCGAACCGGCAAAGGAACCGATCGACGTCCATTCGATCACGGATACCATCGTTAACCATGACGGGCATCGTGTGCCGGTTCGCATATACCGACCCGTTGATCAAGCGGCGCTGCCAGCACTGGTGTGGATTCACGGCGGCGGCTGGGTGCTGGGAGATCTCGACACCGCCGACCTGCCTTGTCGTGACCTGTGCGCTTTTTCAGGATGTACCGTTATATCGGTCGACTATCGTCTCGCCCCCGAGGCACTGTTTCCCGCAGCCTTCGATGATTGTATGGCAGTCACCTTGTGGGCTTGTGCTCACGCCGGTGAACTGGGAATCGACTCGAATCGCATTGCTGTCGGTGGAGACAGTGCCGGCGGCAACCTCGCCGCCTGTGTGGCATTGAACGCTAAAAACACCGGCACTGCGCTCTGCGCACAGTTGCTTGTCTACCCGGTAATAGACGATGACTTCAGCAACAGGAGCTACACCGAAAACGCGCAGGGATACTTCCTTACCAACGATATGATGCAGTGGTTCTGGGATCAATATGTTCCGGTGAAGTCGGACAGAACTGACGCTCGAGTAAATCCTCTGCACTCGGATTTAAGCAAATTGCCCCCGGCCATTGTGCTCACCGTGGAAAAAGATCCACTCAGAGACGAGGGTCTTGCCTATGCAGCCGCACTGCAAAAACACAACGTTCCGGTCCATACCATTCACAGCGAAGATACGATTCACGGTTACTTCGGGATGGATCTCAGTTGTGGCCGGGAATCCCGACGGGAAGTTGCACACTGGTTACGCGAACTCGTCACCTGAGCCCCGCACATGCCCGCGCCGGGTGAACACATCGGGCGTGCTCAACGCGTGTTCGGCAGGGGCGACGGACACTCGTAATCGTAAACTGATGGTCGCATCGCCCGCCGTTTGCCGGCGCGTTACCCTGGACGCGATGGAGCACATACCCTGTCGATGGAACAAATCTCACCGAACAACAGTCGAATCAGCTGACTACGCAGGCACTACCTATGGCAAACGGCTTCTCGACATTTATCGGAAATGCACTGGCAAAGTATTTGACGAAAGATGTCAAACGTTACCAGCCATTCTCCGTACATCATCACGCCACGCTGGCTTCAGTGATGAAGCCGGGTGATGTGCTACTGGTGGAAGGTAATCACCGCATCAGCACCGCAATCAAATACCTGACGCAGTCCACCTGGTCTCACGCGGCCTTTTATGTCGGCCAATATCGCCCGGTCGATGCTGAGAAATCCGCGATCAAAGCCGACGACAGCGAGACGCTCCTGATTGAAGCCGACCTTGAAAACGGCGTTATCACGGTACCACTTTCAAAATACAACCGGTACAACATACGAATCTGCCGACCGCACCACCTCACCGCTGCGGACACCGCCAGCGTCTGCGACTACATGATCAGCAGCCTCGGTATGAAATACGATTTAAAAAACATTACCGATCTCGCGCGCTATCTGCTACCACAGCCCCCGGTGCCCGCGCGCTGGCGACGCCGCATGTTATCACTCGGCAGTGGCGATCCAACGCGTGCGGTGTGTTCAACACTGATCGCCCAGGCTTTCCAGTCGATTCGATATCCAATACTGCCAAGCAAAGTCTGTTGTAACCCGAAAGGTGATCTCGAACGGGAAATCATGCATATCCGTCATCACAGCCTGTTCACTCCGCGAGATTTCGATGTATCACCTTATTTCGAGATCATTAAACCCGAACTCGCGACCGCTTTTGACTACAGGAAGCTGAACTGGCACCGGCATACTTCAACGTTCATCGAAACTGGCGAGGTCGATTTCGACGGCACCTGCAAATAGCCAGGCGGAAAACGCCCCGAAACCAGCCACAAACACGAGCCGGGCCCGCACCTCTTTTCGGTCTGAAGACAGGTCGTCTTGCCACTGCCACCACGTCGGAAAAACACAGCACCACCTACCACCACCGCCGGCCGGCGCAATCCATCGGGCAACGGGCGAGATGGCACAGAGTGCTTTAGTAATAGACCCGGTCGAGTATCTGGCGTGATGCACACCCGAATAGTAACGCACTGGTTCGACACCAGAACAATCTCGCTAAGCAGGTCTCATTTCGGCGATGCCAACCAGCGCCGGCGTACACCTGAGCATACAACTTGCTGCCGGGCTCCTTAACACCGCAAAAACTCCCGGACGCAGCCCGCACACAGGGTGCCTGAAAAGAATATGCTCAATCCGACTAAATGCTGTAGCGCGCTTTCGACAGCCGCCATGATCTGTCTGGCTGGCGGATGCGCCACCGTCGATACTGCGTTTGAAAACGAGTACCTCGACTACACGACAGACAAAGTAGAGTACATTGATGTTGAGCCGGAGCTCGGTGCTTCACTGCCCGGTGCCGACCGAGTCGGACGCAGCCTGTATGCAGCCGCAGGTCTCGGTGTCAGTTACCTTACACCTAACACAAGTGGCGCGACCGACATATCGGTGGATGAATCCACCGCTGCCGCGGGGCAGGTCACCGTTGGGCTTGATTTGAATAAACACCTGGCGCTGGAGATGCATTCAGCCGACCTGGGGAGTGCCGGGCTGTCACCGGAGGGGCGTGTGAACTATCGTCTGAATGGTGCCAGTGCGCTGATCTATGCCGGTAAGAATCGCGGCCGCAAAACCCGTCGGGGCCTCAACGCGTTCGGTCGTCTGGGTGCAGGTGTTATGGACAACGACGCCATTGGTCCGGTTAGCATCAGCGAAGGCGACAGCCTAAGACCCCTGTTCGGCGCCGGTGTGGAATACAACGCGCGCTCCGGCCTGGGACTGCGTGCGGAGCTGGTGAGCTTCGATACCGATGCACAATACGCACAGCTCGGCTTCATGTATCGCATGGGGCAGCGGGCGCGCGATGACTTTGGGATTGTCGAAATCATTGAACCGGCTGCACCGGTTGTACCCGCGCCGGAACCGGCACCAACGGAAATTGCAGCCACACCCGTGGAAGCCTCCGAACCCGTCATGGCCGCCGCTGCACCACCGAGAGATACAGATCGCGACGGTGTGCTCGATCGCAATGACGACTGTCCGTCCACCCGCCGCGGCAGCACGGTGGATCGCGCCGGTTGCGCCATTTTTCGCGGCACCATTGAAGGCATTAACTTTAAGACTGCCTCTGCGGAACTGACGAACGAGGCAGTAGACACACTCGACGACATCAGCAGAACGCTGCAGGGCTACCCGCGCACCCACCTGACTATCAAGGCGCATACTGACAGTCAGGGTGAGCCGGCCAGAAACCAGCAGTTATCTGAGCGCAGAGCGAAAGCGGTGGTCGATTTTCTCGCTCGTCGCGGATTCCCCTATGCACGCATGACCGCCAAAGCCTATGGTGAACGCAATCCGCTGGACACCAACGACACATCAGAAGGTCGAGCCAATAACCGGCGCGTCGAGCTGTTTGCCACCAATCCGCGGAACCAACCCGCGCGGTAGCTGCACCACTGATGTTTTGCCGGGCGCCGCGCAGGTAACCGCGTCGCCTGCATAGCGCGTGGCGGGCCCCTGGGCAGGCGCACGTTAACAACATCGAAAAAGTTTGTTTAGGCGACGACGATAGTACCGATCGGTAATCTCCCCCGGTCCCCACCCATAACCGACGCTTCTTTACCACCACCCGCCATGTCATTCCGCAGTTTGACCCTGATTGCATTCGATATGTAACTTTTCCCGTTTTTCGTGGTCTGTTGTTGAGTTTTATCAGCTCGGCGAATCACACCGCCTCTGATAGAATTCCGCGGTTAATGCCGCTCACCAATCAATTCTAAACAGCAGCGAAAAATGAATCTGATACCTCTCAAGCGCACCCTCGCCGGTGCCGTTTTAGCCATCGCCGCTATCGGTCAGTCTACCCTGGCTGGCGAAATCGGCGAGCCCTGGGAAGACACGCTCAAAGCTGCGGCCGGACAAACCGTCTACTTCAATGCGTGGGGTGGCAGCGATCGAATCAACACCTACCTCAGCTGGGTGGCGAAACAGCTGCGTGATCGACACAATGTCACACTGCAGCACGTCAAAATCGGCGACATCGCAGAGGTGGTGAGCCAGCTCGAAGCCGCTAAAGCCGTTGGCCGAGACGAAGACGGCAACGTCGATCTGATGTGGGTGAATGGTGAAAATTTCGCCAATATGAAAGCAAACGGGCTCACCTGGGGCGCATTTGCACCAACGCTCCCCAACGCAGCGGCGCTGCAGGATTCCGAATCGCTGACGCTTGATTTCTCGGTGCCGGTCGATGGGCTCGAATCGCCCTGGGGCGGCGCGCAACTGGTGTTTATCTACGACTCGGCAGTGGTGAAGCAGCCGCCCGAGTCCGCCACCGCGCTGCTTCAGTTTGTAAGAGACGGCGGCAGATTTGCGTACCCCGCCCCACCGGCGTTTCACGGTACTACCGTCATCAAACAGCTCCTGATCAAGCTTACCGACCAACCGCAAGCGCTTTCAAAACCAGTAGAACAGGCGGACTTTGATGCGGTCACCGGCCCCCTGTGGACCTATCTTGATGAGCTTCATCCACTGCTGTGGGGCAAAGGTAAATCGTGGCCGGCCAGTGCCGAAAATACCCGGCAAATGGTTGATGATGGCGAACTCGATATATCGCTGTCGTTTAACCCGAACGAAGCAAGTGCTGCAGTGCGAGCCGGGCAACTGCCGGACTCGGTCAGAACTTATACGTTCGCTGAAGGCACCATTGGCAACACACACTTTGTGTCGATTCCGTTTAATGCCAAAGCCAAGGCCGGCGCGATGGTCGTTGCCAACTTTTTGATTTCCGCAGAAGCACAGGCACGCAAGGCAGACCCCGAGCACTGGGGCGACCCGACGGTACTCGATATCAATAAACTCAGCGATGAAGACAAAGCACGCTTTGAGGCAATCGATCTCGGCCCGTGGGCGCTGCCGATCGGGACGGGCAAAACACTGCCTGAGCCGCATGCGTCGTGGGCAGAGGCACTGGAAAAAGCCTGGCTGGCGCGCTACGGAAATTAAACCGTACGCCGTTCAACAGCGCCCGGAATTCTGCGCAATGGCACCGGCGTACGCCCTCAACACCAGCCTTCGCCCCTGATGTTTCGCGTCACTGGTGCAGCCATCGCCTTTGCGTTTTTTCTGCCGTTGCTGTTCGGCCTGGTCGGTAGCGTTATTCCCGCATTCGGACTGGTACCGTCGATTGCCGAAGGCAACGGGTTTGTTCAGCTCTTTGACGATCCGCGGTTTCTGCCATCGATCTGGCTGTCGCTAAAGACCGGTATTACCGCAACGGTTATTGCGCTGATCATTACCATTGCCACGCTTGTGTGTGTACACGGCACCCGGCTATGGCGCTTTTTGATTGCCTGCCTGCCTCCGCTGCTGGCGGTACCCCATGCCGCGCTGGCCGTCGGCCTGATATTTCTGATTGCACCCAGTGGCTGGCTGGTCAGACTGATCTCACCCGAGCTGACCGGATGGACCCGCCCTCCCACCGATTGGGTGGTGCCTGACAGCGGCGGTTGGTCGCTGATCCTGGGGCTGGTCATCAAGGAAACCCCGTTCCTTCTGCTGACCGCCGCAGCGCAATTGTCTACGTTGAAAGTAGATGCTGCGCTGCGCATCGGCCGCACGCTCGGCTATGCACCGGCGCGGTGCTGGAGCCGGCTGATCCTGCCGCGGCTGTACCCGCGCATGCGCCTGACCTTACTGATTGTGCTGGCGTTTAACCTGAGCGTGGTCGATGTGGCCATTTTACTCGGACCGGGCAACCCGCCCACGTTTTCCGTTTTCCTGCTGTCGCTGGTCAACGATCCCGGCTCACGTGCCATTGCCTCTGCCGGTGCATTGGTGCTTGCCGCAGGCGTGGCGCTGGTCTACTGCGCGATGTTTGCACTCGAAAAGCTAATCGCACACATCGCGGGCAAACGTCGTGAAAACGGCCACCGCGGTCAGGCGATGAAGAGTCTGCGTACCGCCGGTCAGTCCCTGGTAGCCTCTGTGCAGGTTATCAGCATTGCAGCACTTGTGATGCTTCTGCTGTGGAGTTTTGCACGACGCTGGCGCTTTCCGAATACCTTCCCTACCGAATGGACGCCGGATCACTGGACAGGACGCGCAGCCGAATTCGCTTCACCGCTGCTCACAACACTGGGCATCGCACTGATGACTCTGCTGCTGGCACTGGCCTCGGCAATCGCCTGGCTCGAGTGCGAGCGCCGCGGTGCGATGCCAAGGCTGGACTGGTTATGGTACATACCGTTGTTGATTCCACAGGTGACGCTATTGTTCGGCTGGCAGGCGGTGGCGCTGTTCATCGGTGCCGATGGCCAGTGGTTAACGGTGGTGTACTCGCACTGGGTATACGCCCTGCCCTACGTGGTGCTGCTGCTCGCGGTTGCCTGGCGCGAGCTCGACCCCAACTGGAACCATGCTGCCTCCGTATTGGGCGCAGGTTACTGGCGCACCCTGTTCAGGGTGCGAATACCCCTGTTGATTAAGCCAGTCAGTCAGGCGGCAGCCGTGGCACTGGCGGTCAGCGTTGCGCAATACCTGCCGACCCTGCTGCTCGGCGCGGGCCGTCATCAGACACTGGCGATAGAGCTGGTGACAAGCTTTTCCGGTGTCGATCGACGTATCATCGCAACCCTTGCCACCATGCAAAGCCTGCTGCCACTTCTCGCCTTTTGTATCGCACTGTGGCTGCCGCGGATGATCCAGAGGCAAACCGCATGAACAATCTGACGGTCGAATCGCTTCAACTCACCCTGCCGGACGGTACCGTGTTGTGTCGGGATCTCTCGTTTTCGATAGAACCCGGCGATGTACTGGCACTGATGGGCCCGAGCGGCAGCGGCAAGTCCACCATCCTCAGCTGGATAACCGGTACGATTGATCCACGCATCAAAGCCAGTGGGGATGTCTGGCTGGGTGAAACCCGCCTCACAGATATACCGGCAGAGAAACGCAGGCTCGGTCTGATGCTGCAGCAGGACTACTTATTCCCGCATATGTCGGTCGGGCAGAATCTCAAATTCGGCCTGCGTGGCGGCACCACGGCAGCACGGGAACAGCGGGTACAGGAAAGTTTGCGTGAAGCCAGCCTGCAGGGTATGGCGGATCGTCACCCGGAGACCTTAAGCGGTGGTCAGCGCGCACGCGTCAGCCTGCTGCGCACACTGTTATCCGGCCCTAAGGCCCTGCTGCTCGACGAACCTTTCTCGCGACTCGATGTTAATCTGCGCGAGCAAATTCGAACGTTTACCTGGACTCAGGCTCAACACCTGCCAACCCTGCTGGTCACACACGACGTTGCCGATATTCCCCTGCAAGCCAAACGTATCGACCTCGCGCAGTTCGAACCAGGCCGACCACAGCCTGAAGCCACCCTGTTAAAACCCAAACAAACCTGAATAATGCGACGGCAGCACCCAAACGATAATCATCATGCTGGATAAGCACATCGTCCCTCTGCTAAAGCCACCGCTGCAGCGGACCGCCAGGCGACTGCACGCATCGGGCATCGTCGCAGATCAGGTCACGACCATCGGATTTATTGCCGGCCTGGGCGCCGTGGTATTCGTTGCGTTGAACCAGCCACTTGCTGGTCTGGTCGCACTGCTGCTCAACCGCCTCGCAGATGGGATTGATGGAGAACTGGCCCGCCTGCAGCAACCGACTGATGCGGGTGCTTTTCTGGATATTACGCTCGATTTTATATTCTACGCGCTTTTTCCGGTTGGATTTGCGCTCAGTAACCCCGCGGCCAACGCGCTGCCTGCCGCGGTGCTGGTCGCCAGCTTTGTTGGCACCGGTGCGAGCTTTCTCGCGTTCTCTTCAATGGCCGACAAGCGCGGTATCAGTCACCCGAACTTTGGCTACAAGGGTCTGTACTACCTGAACGGTTTGGCTGAAGGCACAGAAACCATCATCGTGTTTGTGCTGATGTGTCTGCTGCCCGCGCATTTTCCATTGCTGGCATGGCTGTTCGCAGCGATCTGTCTTGTCACCACAGTGAATCGCGTGGTGTTCGGGTACCGGACACTGCGCGATTAAACAACATGCGAACACCGGCGGCCACTGATTACCACAGCTGCCGGGCCGGGTCAGTTAACGGCAGCCAGGAGCCTGCGCCGTAGATCCTAGGCGGCTGCTCTCGAGGCACGTTTGCGATCGGTTTCCTTAAGCATTTTCTTGCGCAGCCGGATGCTTTCCGGCGTCACTTCGACCAGTTCATCGTCTTCGATAAACTCCAGCGCCTGCTCCAAAGTGTGCACAATGGGCGGCGTCAGCGTCAGTGCCTCATCTGTGCCGGAGGCGCGTATGTTAGTGAGCTGTTTGCCCTTGGTCGCATTGACGGTGAGATCGTTCGAGCGCGTGTGAATACCGATAATCTGTCCTTCGTAAATATCCACCGCATGGCCCAGAAAAAGACGCCCTCGATCCTGCAGATTAAACAGGGAAAAAGCCGCGGTTTTCCCGGTGACCATCGACACCAGCACACCATTCTGACGCGCGGCCACCTTGCCCGCTTTCACTTCGCCATAGTGGTCGAACACACTGGTTAAGATGCCTGAACCTGACGTCATGGTCAGGAACTGTCCGCGAAATCCGATCAAGCCGCGCGACGGGATGACAAACTCCATTTTCACGCGCCCCTTGCCGTCGGGCTCCATGTTTTTCATTTCTGCTTTGCGCAGCCCGAGTTCTTCCATCACCGCGCCCTGGTGTTCAGCCTCCACATCGACCACCAGCATTTCATACGGTTCTTCCACTTTGCCGTCGACGATGCGCTGTACCACCTCGGGGCGGGAAACACCCACCTCAAAACCCTCGCGCCGCATGGTTTCGATTAACACGGACAAATGCAGTTCGCCGCGGCCGGACACTTTAAATTTATCGGCGGTGTCACCCGGTTCCACGCGCAGTGCAACATTGTGAATCAGCTCCTGATCAAGCCGCTCGCGGATATTGCGCGAGGTAACATACTTACCCTCTTTACCGGCGAACGGTGAATCATTCACGCTGAAGGTGACACTGACTGTCGGTTCGTCCACCGAAAGTGCCGGCAGTGCCTCGACGTTGTCCGGATCGCAGAGCGTGTCGGAAATAGCGAGGCCGTCGATACCGGTGATGCAGACAATATCACCCGCCTGCACCTTGTCGGTGTCGACTCTTTCAAGTCCCATGTAGCCCTTCACGTTGAGCACGCGACCCTTGCGCTGATCGCCATTGGCAGATTTGACGATCACCTGTTGGTTGGGAGTGAGTACACCGCGGGTAATTCTCCCGACCCCGATTACCCCCACATAGCTGTCGTAGTCGAGCGCTGAAATCTGCATTTGAAAGTCACCGCTGACATCGACAGCAGGCGCCGGCACCTGATCGGTGATCATTTCGAAAAGCGGCGTCATATCCGCGGCCATATCGTCGTAGTCGAGTCCGGCAATACCGTTGATTGCAGAGGTGTAGATCACCGGGAAATCGAGTTGCTCATCAGTGGCACCGAGTCGATCGAACAGATCAAACACCTGATCCATCACCCAGTCCGGGCGCGCGCCCGGGCGGTCGACCTTGTTGATCACCACAATCGGCTCGAGCCCGCGCTCAAACGCTTTTGAGGTAACAAAGCGCGTCTGCGGCATCGGCCCGTCGACCGCATCCACCAACAGCAGCACACTGTCGACCATTGACAGCACACGCTCTACCTCACCACCGAAGTCGGCGTGCCCGGGCGTGTCGACAATATTAATCCGGTAGTCGCGCCACTCGATGGCGGTATTCTTCGCCAGTATGGTGATGCCGCGCTCTTTTTCCTGATCGTTCGAGTCCATGATGCGTTCGGCATCCTGTGACTTGCGATCCAGCGTGCCGGATTGATGTAGCAGCTTATCGACCAGCGTGGTTTTACCATGGTCAACATGCGCAATAATCGCAATATTGCGAAGATTTTCGGTGGATTTCTGGGACATTTCTATTGGGGGAGCAGACGGCAATCAGCCGTAAAATCGATTTTGGCGCGATTATACATATCGCAGCCGTCGGAGGACAGAAGTTAAGTAACCGATGAGTATAGTAAAACCGCGGAAAGCTGGCTCCGGTTCAGAACCAACAGGCTGTTGAAATACTATTGCGCCACGTCTGAGCGCGTTCAATTGCCCTTCACATGCTCATTTACAGCCCATTCAGGTGTGGCTGACCTCGCTGATCTGACTCGGCGGCTCCTTGGCACCGGTCATGAAGGCGACTGCATCGGACATCGAATACTCTTTGGGATCAATGACGCATAATCGCTTGCCGAGCCGATGCACATGGATACGATCTGCCACCTCAAATACGTGCGGCATATTGTGCGAAATCAGGATAATCGGAATGCCGCGGGCACGCACATCCTGAATGAGCTCGAGCACGCGTCGCGACTCTTTGACTCCGAGGGCCGCCGTCGGCTCGTCCATGATGATCACTTTGGAGCCGAACGCCGCGGCCCGCGCCACCGCAACACCCTGTCGCTGCCCGCCGGACAGGGTTTCAACCGATTGCGATATGTTTTGAATCGTCAGCAGACCGAGTTCAGACAGCTTTTCCCGCGCCTGTTTTTCCATCGCGGCGCGATCGAGCTTGCGAAACCACTTACCCATAATGCCCGGCTTGCGCAGTTCACGTCCGAGAAACATGTTGTCTGTGATAGACAGCGCCGGAGACAACGCCAGATTCTGGTAGACCGTTTCGATGCCTGCATCACGAGCCTGCATTGGTGAGTGAAAACTCACGCTCTGGCCATTCAGCCAGATCTGCCCGCTGTCCGGCACCACGGCACCGGAGATCGCCTTAATCAATGTGGACTTACCGGCACCGTTGTCGCCGATGACTGCAAGCACTTCACCGGGGTAAAGCTCCAGGTCAGCACTGTCCAGCGCCACCACCCGACCATAGCGTTTGGTGAGACCAGACGCCCTGAGAACCGGTTCTCTGCCACTCATGACGCCACCTTTCTGATCCACTGGTCAACCGCCACTGCCATAATGATCAGCACGCCGATGAGCAGGTAGGTCCATTGCGGGTTGGTACCGATGATACCGAGACCGAGGGTAAACACACCGACGATCAGCGCACCGAATATCATTCCCATTACGGAACCACGTCCGCCAAACAGTGAGATGCCGCCGATCACCACCGCTGTAATGGACTCGATATTGGCGAACTGACCGGCCGTTGGCGACACGGAGCCGATTCGACCAATCAGCGCCCAGCCGGCCAGCGCACAGATTAGTCCGGCCACCACATAGACTGAGATCAGTACACGTTTGGTGCGTACCCCGCTTAGTTCTGCAGCATCAATGTCGTCTCCCACCGCATAAACATGCCTGCCCCAGGCCGTATGATTCAATACATACGCCAGCACGATGATCAGCAGCACCATCGCAATCACACCGTAGGTAAACACCGCACCATTTAAAAACGGGAACATGTCACCTTCGTATTTTAGCTTGGTGCCAAACCATTGAAGTATCGGCGCTTCCCTGGAAATATCCCGGCTACGGATTGTTTCGTTAGCGGAATATAAAAAGTTGGTCGCAAGAATGATTTGCCACGTACCCAGCGTGACAATAAACGGCGGCAGGCGAACCACGGCAACCAGGAATCCGTTTAAAAACCCGCATAGCGCGCCGACACCAAAGCCGCAAAGAATTGCGAACTCCGCGGGCAGCCCGTAGCGGAAAGTCACTTGCCCCATGACCACCGATGACAGCACCATGATCGCACCGACCGACAGATCGATGCCGGCAGTCAGAATCACCAGCGACTGTGCTGCACCGACAATGCCGACAATCGCAACCTGCTGCAGGATCAGGCTGAGAGAGAATGGGGTGAAAAAGCGTTCACCGATGTCGAAGCCAACGGTGTTAAACCCGAAAATGAGTATCGATACGATCAGTACGATAAGCGGTACCAGCGATGGGTTTTTGTGGAGTATGTTTTGAACCCACACCGCCACCCCGGGCCGCTGATCCTCAAAAGTTGCAACATCCTGCGCACTGGCGGCCAATGGTTTCTCGAAGTCCTGCTCGCTCAACTCCGTCCTCCGATGATCAGCTAAATTCTATGTTTCGGATAAAGAAAACGGTGCCCCAGCGGCACCGTTTTCAGTTCACAGCGATAACTATAACGCTTTAGGCTGGATCGATCAGCCCCAGCACTTGTCAGCGCCCTCTTTGGTATCGATTGATTCCACACCGTCGACAGGCTGGTCAGTCACCAGATTCACACCGGTATCAAAGAAATCGAGACCCGGCGTGTTCTCAGGCTTGGTGCCATCCTTCGCCCAAGCGGCAATGGCTTCAATACCGAGTGACGCCATTAACAGCGGGTACTGCTGTGAAGTCGCACCGATCACACCATCCGCAACGTCAGCGACTCCGGGGCAACCACCATCCACAGAAACAATCAGCACGTCGCCTTCGCGACCGACTGCTTTCAGTGCTTCATACGCGCCGGCGGCGGCCGGCTCATTGATGGTGTAGACCACATTGATTTCAGGGTCCTTACTCAGCAGTGTTTCCATCGCCTTGCGACCACCTTCTTCGTTACCGGCAGTGACTTCATTGCCAATGATACGCGGATCAGTTTCATCTCCCCACTTGTTGGGATCACCCAGATCAATACCAAAGCCCTGCAAAAATCCCTGATCTCGAAGCACGCCAACCGAAGGCTGACTGACGGCCAGATCGAGCATACCGATCTTCGCATCGGCCGCAGCGTCTCCCAGAGCAGCGGCTGCCCAGGAGCCGATCAGCTCACCGGCTTTAAAGTTATCGGTGGCAAAGGTGGCATCCGCAGAATCTATTGGTTCAAGCGGTGTATCCAGCGCTATCACCAGCAGGCCGGCTTCACGTGCCTGAGTAACCGCCGGCACAATGCCTTTGGTATCCGAGGCGGTTAGGAGAATACCTTTCGCTCCATCGGCAATACAGGTTTCAATAGCCGCCACCTGCGTTTCCGAATCACCGTCGACCTTGCCCGCATAGGCTTTTAGCGATACGCCAAGCTCTTCGGCTTTCGCGGTTGCACCTTCTTTCATCTTAACGAAAAACGGATTGGTGTCGGTTTTAGTGATCAGACATGCACTAACGGCGTGCCCGTCGGCAAAGGCGGGTGCTGCCGCCATCAGACCGAGACCGAGCAGTCCGGTCACAGACGGAACAAAACTTTTCTTCATGTTTAATTCTCTCCTGGCGTTGGAATGGGAGGTACAACGCCGCGCCGGCAAACCAACCGCTGGCGCGTTGTTCCCTCGTGTTGAAGATTCACATACAAACTGAGGTACTGTCAATAAATAATTCAAATTGATTTATTATTCAATTCTATGTCACTCTTGCCCCATGAAAGTCGAGAGTAAAGCCAGTGACGGCGTCGCCGTACTGGATCCGGGCGGTGGTGCCAATCAGTCGCGCGTCAGAGATCACAACCAGCGTCTTGTACTGTCGATGGTGCAGCGGCATGGCAGTTTGCCTAAATCGGAAATTGCCACCCGCACCGGCCTGTCCGCGCAAACGGTCACTGTGATCATGCGTGCGCTGGAAGAAGACGCGCTGCTGATCAGAGGCGAACCGGTGCGCGGTAAAGTCGGCCAGCCCTCCATCCCCATGTCACTTAACCCGGACGGTGCATTCTCCATCGGTCTGAAAATCGGTCGACGCAGCGCTGACTTAATGCTCGTGGATCTGGTCGGGAAGCAACGCAGTGTACTCAGAAAACACTTTGCCTACCCCACGCCCAAAGTCATCACACGCTTCGCCGTCGACGGCATTGAAAACCTCACAGGCTCTCTGTCTGCCCGCCACAGAAAACGGCTCGCAGGTATCGGTGTCTCCATGCCGCACGAATTGTGGCACTGGGCAGACAAAATCGGCGCGCCGCAAAAAACAATGGATCAATGGCGCGACTTCAGTTTCAGTGAAGCACTCGCCGGGGATCACGGCCTTGCCGTTAATACGAGGAATGACGCGACATCAGCCTGCGGTGCAGAGCTCGTCTACGGCATGGGCAACAGCCTGCACGATTTTTTATATATCTTCATGGGTACCTTCATTGGTGGCGGAGTCGTCATTAACCACACGCTCTTTCCCGGCAGAACCGGTAACGCGGGTGCGCTCGGGCCGATGCCGGTACGTGACCGCAGCGGCAAATTTTCACAGCTGATTGACCATGCGTCAGTCATTAAACTTGAGTGGATGCTGGATGAACAGGGAATCGACCCGTCACCGCTGTGGAAAAATCCAGACGACTGGTCAGCTTTTTCGGAGACGGTTGATCAATGGATCGAAGGCACGGCGGTACATATCGCCGCCACGACGGTATCAGCCTGCTCGGTAATCGACTTCTCTGCCGTGGTGTTCGATGGCGCGATACCATTACCTGTTAAAGAGAAAATGGTAATCGCGTGCAACCGCGCACTGGCGAAGATGAATGTTCAGGGACTGATTCAACCACCACAGATTGTTGCCGGCAGTGTTGGCAGTGATGCACGTGCAATCGGAGCGGCCTGTCTGCCGCTGTTTGAGCGATACTTTATGGACCCGAGCGTGCTGTTCAAGGAACAGACTCAGACATGAAGCTGAATGCAATCGCCTCCCGGTGTCTGGAACTGAGCACATCGAGAATTCTGGTCGCCATTGCCGGACCTCCGGCTTCAGGCAAATCAACGCTGTCGCAGCAACTGGCAGAGGCGATCAATGAACTGTCAGCGGAACCCTGCGCTGTGGTGTTGCCAATGGATGGTTTTCACCTGGACAATGCGCTGCTCGATCACGATCAAACCCGCAACCGCAAAGGTGCGGTTCACACGTTCGATTTCGACGGATTTCATCACATACTGCAACGCGCAGCGGTACCTGAATCCGAGGTGGTTATCCCCAGGTTTGACCGCACCCTCGATCTCGCCCGGGCGGGCGCAACACGCGTTACCCGCTCCCACCGTATTGTGCTGGTTGAGGGCAACTACCTGCTGCTGAACGAACCACCCTGGCGCAGCCTGACCGCCCTGTTCCAGTATCGAATATTTTTAGACATTGCGGAAGCGACGCTACTTGCACGGCTGCAACAACGCTGGTCAGAACACGGACATACCGCTGAGCAGGCCATGGCACGCGCACAATCGAACGACCTGCCCAATGCCCGCCAGGTGCTTGGTAAGCAACTGGCAGCGGATCTGGTCCTCACTGACTGGTAAAGAACCGGCTATCGACGGGGGCCGTCGCCCTGCTCCACCCGCACAAGTCAGGATGACGGCTGATTGTCACTCAGTGAAGATGCGTGTAACTCTCGCAGGGCGATGCGGCGCACTTTACCCGTCGTCGTCATCGGCAGCGCATCTATAAATTCTATAAGGCGTGGATACTCATGTCTGGCCAGACCAGCGCTGACCATATCCTGTATCTCTGCGACCAGAGCGTCGGAGCCGGCAACATTTTCTGCCAGTACGATATACGCCTTAATGATCTGCCCGCGCAGATCATCATCGACACCGATCACAGCGCACTGCGCCACGGCGGCGTGCTTTAACAGGGCATCTTCCACCTCACCCGGTCCGACACGATACCCGGCGGTAGAGATCACATCGTCATCACGACCAAGAAACCACAAATAGCCTTCTTCATCGCGATAGCACAGATCTCCCAGCCCCCAGTACTCCCCACGATACCTGGCCCTGGTCGCCTCCGGATTATTCCAGTAACCGAGAAACATCACCGGGTCATTCCGATGAGCAGCGAGCTCACCGATTTCCCCCGCAGACATTACATTGCCTTGTGCATCCACCGCATCGACGCGGTGCCCGGGATACGGCTTACCCATTGAACCCGGCTTTATCGGCAACAGAGGCGACGCGTTGCCAACGATGTAGTTACACTCGGTTTGCCCGCACATCTCATTAATCTCTACACCAAAGCACTCCTTCGCCCAGTGAAAGAGTTCCGCACCGACGGTCTCTCCTGCAGACATGATTGCTCGAAAGTGCAGCGCATGGTTTTCAAGCCCGCTGTACTGACGCAGCATCTTCAACGCGGTTGGTGGCACAAAGCCGTTGCTAACCCGGTACTTTGCAAGCAGGTGGCACACCCGCTCCGGATCAAACTTGCGGGCCTCGTGGCCCAGTATCGGCACCCCGTACACCCACGCGGGTATCAATGCATCCAGCAGGCCGCCAGTCCATGCCCAGTCTGCCGGCGTCCAGAACACATCCCGCGATTGCGGAAAATAGTTCTGCGACAGTTCGAATCCCGTCAGGTTGCCCAACAGGCATCGATGCGCGCACAGCGCACCTTTGGGTGGTCCGGTGGTGCCGGAAGTGTAAATAAGAAACGCCGGGTCATCGGCAGCGGTGGCAACAGGTGTTAAAGAATCGCGACCGCGTTCCATGAGCGGCTGGAGTTCAGTATCGCAATGGATGACGTGTTGCAGATCGGGTAGTTCACCGCGCAGATCATTGATGATTTCATACTGCTGCGCACTCGCGATAACCACGTTAGCGCCGCTGTCGATCAAACGATGGGACAGCGCATCCTGACCAAACATTACAGACAACGGCAAAGAGATCGCACCGAGCTTATAGACGGCAGCATGGGCCACTCCTGTCTCAAAACGCTGCGGCAGTGCAATGCCTACTCTGTCACCCCGCCTGACACCCAGCGCGGCCAGCGCATTGGCCAGCCGATTGGAACTTTGCTCAAGCTGACCAAAGGTGTGCTGCGATACGCGCCCGTCGTCGTTTTCATAAAACAGCGCGATTCGATCCGGATCGGCCAGTGCAGACCGGCACATCTGCACGCCGATGTTGTACTTAGCCGGCACCTGCCATCGGAAGTCCGAGACCAGTCGGTCATATTCGCCGTACCGGTAACGGCCGGTTTCAAACAGCGCCTTCAATTCAGCACCTTGTGTTCACCGTGCTACGCGGCATTGACACCGGGTTCTGCGCCAGACTCCGCCCAGTCGGGCGCAAACTGCAGGATCCGCACACGGGCCGGCATCGTGGCGTTAAACATCTTGTTGTGCCAGTAGGTCACCTGATACTTTTCATGTTCTTCGTCAAGCTCGACGACACTGCACTGCAAATCAAACGATTGGTTATATTGTCGTATCACTAACCTGCACTGTTTTTGTTGCAGCAGCACCTCGGCCAGTTCCGAATCAACCGCCATGGTGGCGTACAGGGCGCCGTCAAAATTTGCGGGATACTGATAGTAGGCAGAGCGCAAAATCTTCAGGGCCGAATCACGCCGCAACTTCGGATCATGCGTTTTCTTAACCACATGCCTGAACTCATTCGTGATATCTGATGTGTCCGCCGGTGCAACATTGGTTACCAGCGGTCCCAGGTTCTTTTCGCTGATACTCACGTACACTGCTGCCATCATACCTTCGCACGGCCGCCCTTCATCATTGCGCACCGCCTGCTGGCGGATGCGACACTGCCAGCCGAGAAAATATCTTTCGAGGGGATTACTGTTCATGCTTATCTGATTTGCGGTATTCACAATATTATCTGACAAGGTATCCGTGACCGGGACCCGTATTCGGCTAACAGTCCATTGTGTTTTTGCGTTCCCAATCACTCAGATGAGCAGTGTAGTCACTCCACTCCCGCATTTTGAGCTTCAGGTACGCGTCGATCAATTCATCACCGAGGCCCTGACGCAGTACTTTGCTTTTTTCAAGCAGTCGAAGCGCATCGTGCAGTGTCGAGGGTAAGCGCTTCGCCCCTTTCACTTTATGCCCTTCCTCATACATGTTGAGATGCACAGGCTTACCCGGATCCTTTTTATGTTCAATGCCATCGAGCCCGGTTGCAAGCACACCAGCCTGCATCAGATAAGGGTTCGCCGCCCCGTCCATGAGTCGCAGCTCAAAGCGGCCGTCATCAGGTACGCGAATCATATGCGTGCGATTGTTGCCCGAGTAGGTCACCGCGTTGGGTGACCAGGTAGCACCGGAGGTGGTCACCGGCGCGCCGATTCGTTTGTAACTGTTAACGGCCGGATTAAAAATGGCGCACAGTGCTGTCGCGCTATCCATGATCCCACCCAGAAAGTGATACGCTGTCTGCGATAATCCCAGATCATCCTTTTTATTTAAAAAGAGATTTTTACGCCCGGTTTTATCCCACAGCGAAACATGTGCATGACAACCGTTTCCTGTGAGGTTCGCAAAGGGCTTGGGCATAAAAGTCGCGCGCATTCCATGATTTTCAGCAATCGTCTTCACCATGTATTTGAAAAACACATGGCGATCAGCCGTCACCAGCGCATCATCGAATTCCCAGTTCATCTCGAACTGCCCGTTCGCATCTTCGTGATCGTTTTGGTACGGACCCCAGCCCAGTTCGATCATCGCATCACAGATTTCACTGACGACCGGATAGCGACGCATCAGCGCCTGCTGGTCGTAGCAGGGCTTGGCCTGGGTATCGTCGGTGTCAAAAATGGAAGTGCCGGCCTGGTTGATCAAAAAATACTCGCACTCAACCCCCGTTTTCATGCGGTAACCGAGCTTCTTCGCTTTTTCAAGCTGACGCTTCAGCGCGACTCTGGGTGAAGCCTCAACTTCTTTTCCGTCCATCCACAAGTCCGCAGCCACCCAGGCTACCTCAGGCTTCCACGGCAGCTGAATTGCACTATCGGCATCTGGAATAGCGAACATGTCCGGATGTGCCGGCGTCATATCAAGGTAAGAGGCAAAGCCCGCAAAACCGGCCCCCTCGGCCTGCATCTCCTTGATCGCCCGCGTAGGCACCAGTTTCGCTCTCAGCACACCGAACAGGTCGACAAAGCTAATCAGAAAGTATTTAACTTTTTTCGTCTTTGCCCATTTATCAAGATCTTTTGCCACAGCAGCCTCCGTTGAATAGACCGGTTACCCACATCGGGATTCACGACAGAATGAAAAGCACAAACAAAAAGGCCCCGACAGTCGGGGCCTTTCATTTTCAGTAAAGGACGCGGTGTTAGCGGTAGTCTCTTCGACGCGCTACTTTCGCACCCACTCGTATCTCATGGATGATGCTTGATACCACCACAAGCACCAGTACCGCACACATTCCCCAGAAAATTCCCTTTACCGCACCTTCATTGGCAGCAAAGGTGAATATGGCGGCCGCTCCTTCAAAAGATTCTACAGGACTCGTATTCATTTTTTATGGTCTCCTGGTCGGTGGACTGTTACGCGGGCGATCCAGCCCTTCGGGTCGATCGGATGGGTACTCGTCCCGACGCGGCGGTGGCGGAGGTGGCTCGCGGCGCGGCGGCGGTGGAGGCGCACGATCGTAGTCGGGTCGACCACGATGGCCCGGCTCGTAATTGGCCGGTGCCTCTTCCCATACAGCAAACTCAGGATAGGCCTGCGATGGAATCTCGGAAGGATCCATACCGAGGATTTCAACCTCGTTGCGAACCCGCAAAAGACCGAAAATACGCAACAGATAGCCAAGGATGAGGGCCGGAATAAACCCGAGCAGCGCCATGACGACTGCACCTTTCAACTGCCCCATAAAACTGATCGCCGGTATGTCGCCAACGCCCGGGTAGCCGGCACAGAAGATACCAACAGCGAGCAGACCCCAGACACCGCAGGCACCGTGCACCGCGAAAGCGCTGACTGCATCGTCAATACCCAGTTTTTCAACAAACTTGGCAGCGACGGGAATCAGACATCCACCGGCAAACCCGACCAGGAACGCGAGAGGCGGATAGAACAGATCGATACCCGCGGCAATAGAGAAAATGCCACCGAGTGCGCCGGACATCATCCAAAACGGATCACGGGTTAAAAAGTACGCGCCGATGATGCCGCCCGCCATACCCATGAGCGTATTAAAAGCAAACGCTGACAGGTTGGATGGTATGCCGTAGATATTGACCCAGTTACCGGCAGGATCATAAATCAGACACGCACCCAGAAAACCAAAGAAACCGACGATGATCAACATCAGTCCAGTCACGGTGAGAGGCATATTATGGCCACGCAAGTCATTGGCTGATCCATCGGGGTTGTACTTGCCGATGCGCGGTCCAAGTGGGATCAGAATACCGAGTGCGAAAAAGCCTGCGATGGTATGGACCACCCCGGCGGCTGCGACATCTCGATACCCCCAGTTCAATACCATCCAGCCTGCAGGGCTCCAGCCCCAGGCTGCACCCAGAATCCAAACGACAGAGCCCAGGATGACTGCGGTGATGATAAACGCGCTGAGCTTGATACGCTCGATAACCGCACCGGAGTAGATGGATGCCGTCGTACAGGCAAATAACGTAAAGGCTGCCCAGAACACACCCGACGCCTGATCCTGCAGATTCGGCCCCATGTTCTGCGACCAGGGCTCGGCCGCCAGCGGGAAGTCCCCGGTGGTGTCCCAGGACCCCAGCAGATCGATCGACCCGTCTGCGGCGAAGGGCCAGCTGTAGCCCGCCATGTATATCCACCAGCCGAACGCAAAGAACGTCGGAATCATGAAGGCGAAAGCGAGAATATTCTTGGTGCCCGACGCAAGTGCGTTCTTGCTGCGGGAGGCACCCATTTCATAGGCCAGAAAGCCTGCATGGATGGCGATCATCAAGCCGGTACACCACCAGTAATACACTTCTAGGTTGATGGTGGTATGCCCGGCAAGCGCTGCCTCAATTGCGCTTTGCACTGCTTCTTCGTTCATTTACTCCCCCTGGTTGAGCATACCTGACGGCATGCATTGGTGGCGCGTTCGGACCGAATTCGTACCGGCTTGATGGCCCCGTACACGTTGTGGTTCATCATCGCACTTCGGCGACTCGAAACGACCGTAAGTATTTATTAGTGAGCGAAATTTATCAAGCAAAAGTGCCGGACTGTGCCGGCACTCACCAGCGACGCAACCACGCTAGAACTTGGCGTAGGCCTTGTTCAGTTCCACCATGGGATGATTCGGCGACATCTGGAACTTGATCAGCAGCTCGCGCGCGATCATGTCGCGGTCCTGCTGGTTATCCGGCAGGTCCATTTCTTCGGGTACGGTAACCCAGCCATTGATGTTGCGATCAAACACCGCGGCCCGACTTTCCTCGTAGCCCATGTGCACATCTTCAAGCCAATTGAGGTCTTTCCACCCCATGGTTTCCATGTATTTGGTCAGAAACGGGGTAATGCGTGCGTAGTCAGGCACCAGATTGACATCGTAGCGATACCCTATGTGCTGACCAATCGATTTCTCACGCTCCGAATCGAGACCATCGGTGTTTATAAAATGATCAATATCTTTTTCAGCCATGATGCCCTCCTAGTAACGTGTCATGTCGGGGCGACCGACGGTGTGTTGTGAGCCTGCCAGCGGTACCTGCGCCAGCGCTGATGCTTCCATTGTGAGTGCCGCCAGATCTTCAGGCTCCAGAGAGTGCATGTAGGTTTTACCGCACGCTCTGGCGAGCAACTGCGCTTCAATGGTCAGCGTGTGCAGGAAGTTGTACACACGCTCGGCCGCCGCATCGGGATCGAGTCGGGAACGCAGCTTGGGGTCCTGAGTCGCCACACCCACCGGGCACCGACCGGTGTGACAGTGGTAGCAGTAACCTGCCTCCACACCCATTTCGTTCGGAAAATCTGCCTCTGGGATGTCTTTATTACAATTCAGCGCCATCAGGGACGAATGTCCGATCGCGACCGCATCCGCACCGAGGGCGATCGCTTTGGCGAGGTCACCCCCGTTTCTGATTCCACCAGCATACACCAGTGAAACCTCACCTGACTTGCCCACATCGTCGAGCGCTTTTCGCGCCTGACGGATCGCTGCAATGCCGGGCACCCCGGTTTCTTCCGTCGCAATGTGTGGACCCGCACCAGTGCCGCCTTCCATACCATCGATATAGATCACATCGGGATCGGTCTTGGCCGCCATCCGCACATCGTCATACACGCGCGCAGCGCCGAGTTTGAGCTGAATCGGTATTTCCCAGTTCGTTGCCTCGCGAATCTCCTGAATCTTTAACGCCAGATCATCGGGACCGAGCCAGTCCGGGTGACGTGCCGGAGAACGCTGATCGATACCGGCCGGCAGCGATCGCATTTCCGCAACCTGATCGGTGACTTTCTGCCCCATGAGGTGTCCGCCCAGCCCCACCTTGCAGCCCTGCCCGATAAAAAACTCACAGGCATCCGCCAGTCGCAGGTGATGCGGGTTAAACCCGTAACGCGATTGAATACACTGATAGAACCACTTCTCGGAGTATCGACGCTCGTCCGGTATCATGCCGCCTTCACCAGAACAGGTTGCCGTACCAGCCATGGTGGCGCCTCGAGCCAGCGCGGTTTTTGCTTCGTAACTCAGTGCACCGAAACTCATCCCGGTGATATAGACCGGAATATCCAGCTCCAACGGTCGCTTTGCGCGCGGGCCGAGTACAGTTTTGGTGATACATTTTTCACGATACCCCTCAATGACGAAGCGCGTCAACGTGCCCGGGAGAAAAGTCAGATCATCCCAGGAAGGTATCTTTTTAAACAGCGAGAACCCGCGCATTCGGTAGCGGCCGAGTTCTGCTTTGATATGAATGTCGTCGATGACATTCGGCGGAAAGATGAAACTCTTACCGATTAAATCTTTGTTTCGTTCAGTCATGGTGTGTCCTCAACGTGTGCGCTTACAGCACCAGTTTCTTTTCGGAAGGCTCAAGGTTGTCGTAGTTCCAAAGCTGCTTACCAGCAACAATCTTGGTCAGATTTTTTACGCCGTTAGGGGCCTTCATGCCGTATAGATCGAGTTTATTTTCAAGCCATTGAGCTTCAACATCATCGATTTCACCTTCCACCGCATCGACACCCAGATCTTCGATTTTGCCGCCGACATAGATAGTGCCGTCGTACATGGAGTCGCCGAGGTTTTTACCCGCGTCGCCAAGAATGATCATCCGGCCGCGCTGCATCATGAACCCGGAGAAGGCACCGGCACGACCGCCGACGATAATGGTGCCGCCCTTCTGATCGATACCAGTTCGCGACCCGACGTCACCCTTACACACCAGGTCGCCGCCGCGCATCGCGGCTCCGAAAGTAGAGCCTGCGTTTTTTTCGATCACGATCGTGCCCGACATCATGTTCTCAGCACACGACCAGCCGACTCGACCGGAGATGTGAATGTTCGGACCATCAACCAGACCACAGCCAAAATACCCGAGACTGCCATCGAATTTCAGATTGAGTCGATTCAGAATACCCACACCCAGTGAGTGCTTGGCACTCGGATTTTTGACGGTAATTGTGCCCACACCGTCTTTCATCAGATCGCGAATCCTGATGTTGATATCACTGATTTCCATCGCAGCGGCATCAAACTCCGCCTCTTTGGCAAAGTCGACATCGATGGCGTATGGATAGGTAAAGTTCTCGTCAGCACTGGGAGAAAAGAATACCTGCTGTGTACGCCCGGACAACTGCTCGGTGTGCATTCCGAGCTTATGAGACTCGTGGTCGGTATTTAGCTCTGCCATACCCGTACCTCCCCTTCGTAAGGATCAAATGTGTCAATTTCATGTGGGAATATGCTGCGGATTGCGACTTCCTCTGACGCCAGCGCTATCAGATCATCACTTTCGTACAGCACCATCGGCTTGGCCGCCATCACGTCTTTGGCCATACCGAGAGAGTCTGCAGTGGCGACAAGGTAAGTAAACACTCCATCGAGTTCATCTACCGAACGGCTCATCGCTGTATGAAGATCGTCACCTTTTTCTATACGGTTGGCGATATACACCGCGATCAGTTCCGAGTCGCAATCGGACATAAACCGATGGCCCTTACGTTCGAGATCACGCCGATTGGTCCAGTAGTTGGTTAGCTGTCCGTTGTGCACGACCGATACGTCATTGAACGGGTAGGCCCAGTACGGATGAGCAGAGCGGATATCGACATCAGACTCGGTCGCCATGCGTGTGTGACCGATCGCATGTGTACCGTCAAAACCGCTAAGACTGTACTGATCAGACACAACCGTCGCATCACCGAGATCCTTGATCAACTCAAGCGCGTGACCGATAGACAGAATTTCCACACCGTCCACATCCTCGACGTAGTCGATCACTCGCTTCAGATCACCATCAAAGGTCAGCTTGTAACGCATCGCATACTCAGTTGCCTGCACTTTGTCGGAAACTTTCACTCCCATTTCCTCAAGGCGCGCGTCAACGGTAGCCTGACGATCTTTGATGGCATCCTGTATGTCAAAACCCGTCGCCAGATCTTCCTGCTCGGCAACTTTAAAACGCATGACATAGCCCTGACCGGAATCTGCCCCGTAGAGAGCAAAGCCGGTAGAGTCCGGTCCTCTGTGTTTCAACGCCTGCAACATCGATGTCATTTGCGAACCGATGTCAGCGCTGTTACCACGGTGTATTAGTCCGGCAATGCCGCACATGGCATACCCTCCTTCATTGAAAAAACGAGTATCGCCAGTGTGCATTCACACTGGCGTGTTGGTCGGTTTGAGTACCGCTGATTACGGCAGACAATCCAGATAAGTTTCGGTATCCCAATCAGTCACAGTCGCCATGAACCTTTCCCACTCATCGCGCTTGTAGTGGCTGAATACCTTCCACATCTCGTCCGGCATAGCGGCTCTGATTACTTCATCACTTTCCAGGGCGTCGAGTGCTTCACCCAGAGACATGGGTAGCTTCTTAACCTCTTTCCCTGCATCCATGGCCGCGTAGATATTGCGCTCTTCGGGCTCACCTGGATCAATCTTGTTGACGACCCCATCCTCAAAGGCGGCGAGAATCGTGGAGCCCATCAGGTACGGGTTCACCATTGAATCCACCGAACGGAATTCAAAACGACCGGGAGCCGATACGCGCATTCCCGTAGTGCGGTTCTGGAAACCCCAGTCGGCAAAAACAGGCGCCCAGAAACCGGTGTCCCACAGACGTCGGTAAGAGTTCACAGTGGAACAACCAATCGCGGTCAGTGCGTTGATGTGTTTCATGGTGCCACCAATTGAGTACAACCCGATCTTGCCCGGCATGTGCGAGGACTTTTTATCTGGCATAAAGGTGTTGGTACCACCGTCGCGATAGGTAAAGACGCCAGGCATTGCTGGAATATCCGACTGTTTGTCGAACATAATTTTGTTGACCACTTCTTTGCCGCCTTTCCACAGCGACGTGTTGTGATGGCACCCTGAAGCCGACACTCCCATAAACGGCTTCGTCATGAAGCAGGCAATCAGGTTAAATTCACGCGCCACCTGTGCACAGATTTGCCGGTAGGTAGACAGTCGATCGGCATTGCGCAGCACCGTGTCGTAAGTCCAGTTGAGTTCAAGTTGCCCGGGGGCATCTTCATGGTCACCCTGAATCATGTCCAGCCCCATCGCCTGTGCATACTCGAGTACCTTCATCGACACCGGGCGCAGGGATTCAAACTGATCGATGTGATAGCAGTAAGGGTTTGAGTAGCCACCGTCGGGCTTGCCGTTTTCATCCTTCTTGAGCCACATCATTTCAGGCTCAGTGCCTACACGCAGTTCCATCTTGTGCTTTTTCTTGAACGCTTCGTGCTGAAACAACAGATTGCCGCGACAGTCAGAAGTCAGATGTCCACCCGGATTTTCCTTTTCTTCACGGTTGCGGAAACAAACACAAAAAACGCGAGCAATACGTTTGTCCCACGGTAACTGGCAAAAGGTATCCGGGTCGGGAATGCCGACCAGTTCGGACGCTTCCGGGCCATAGCCGATGTACTCACCGGCGCGGTCAGTGAACAGGTTGGCAGTCGCACCGTACACAAGCTGAAAGCCCTTTTCGGCGGTGCGCTCCCAGTGATTGGCAGGTATACCCTTCCCGACAATACGTCCGGTAACTGAAATAAACTGATAATAGATGTACGTGATGCCAAGTTGCTTTATCTTCTTGCGCACTTCTGCAATCTGTTTGTCTCGGCCTGGTGCATTGACGTATTTATCGAGATCTGTCATTGATTCCCCCTAGCAGGATTGAACGGTGTCCGCGATGTGCGAACCATTGATGAGAGTGATGCGTGATTGCTTCAGCTGGTTTTTGTTTCCTTAATTCTGACGCTGCATCACCAACCAATTATGTACCTTTCCAACCAATACTATAACTCCGTTTGCACCAACTTCGCCATCATCAATTATTACCAGTATCAATTTATTTGCGGGTAAAACGCAGAACTCAATGCAGTATGGTTGTTTCAGCACGGGAAACGGTTTAGCGTATGGCCGGTGGTCGACAAGAAGATTGGTTAGAAATCAAACCAATTTTGACAATTGGTCCATCGACCTCAATGTGAGGGCAGTCCATGAGCGACACTTCAAATACCCCGATTGGCGGTGCAAGCAGCCTCTCTGCTGTGCTGCGCCGTAAAATTCTGAGCGGCGAATACCGGCACGACGAACGCTTACCCGCCGAGCGGTCACTGGCAACCCAGTTCGGTTGTTCCCGCGGCACGGTTCGAGCTGCGATGGAGAAGCTCGAAGCATTAAACTTGATCGAGCGTCGTATAGGCAGCGGCACATTCGTCAATCACCGCCTGTCTGCCGATGAGTCGGAAATCGCCAACCTCACCAGCCCGCTCGAACTCATTGACGTCAGACGGGGTCTGGAGCCGCAGATTGCCAGGCTCGCTGTGATACATGCCACTGCCATCCACATCGACAAACTCGCCATCACCCTGGAAAAAGTCGAACAAACTGAACAGGACGGCCCCGAAGCTTTCACCCGCGCCGATCAGTCGTTTCACCTGACGCTGGCGGAGTGCACTGATAATTCGCTGATGTTCTGGCTGTGCCAGCACATCCATGATGTACGGTCTCACCGGCAGTGGAGTTCGATGAAAGACAAAATACTCGGACCGGCACAAATACGAAAATACAACCGGCAGCACCGCGAAATATTCGAAGCGATCGTCAGCCGTGACGTCGACGCCGCTGCGCAGGCAAGTATCGCCCACCTCGAAACGGCCAGAACCGACCTGATCGGCGCAGCACCATGACGCTTTTGCACGGATTGCCCTCCTCGCTCAACCCGATACCGGTCATGTCCGGCGTCATAAAGCCGGGCCTGCCGACGCTGCCGGCAGGCGTGGAACGCCACACGGTCAAAGCCGGCGGCCTGATCGTGCTGACACTGCAGGCCGGAGACAGCATTGAAATTATCGACCCTCAGGGACTGCAGCCCTGCTCTGTCGCTGTCCTCAACAGCGCCGGTAACAATCAACCCGAGCTGCTGCCGGAGCTATGGCAAAACACCGACGACGACCGGGAGGTAGCCGCGATCCTGGCACGTGACAGCGGGGTGAAAATTAAAAACAAGTTGCAGCACCACGCCGTCAACTGGCGGGATATCAAATCCTGCCGCGCGATGTCCGGCAACACACCGGCAGGTCACAGCGTGTCCGCATCCAGCGGCGAACAAGCGCTTTGCATTGTGGCCGCACCGGGCCAGCCGATGGCAGCGCATGAGCAGTTGCCACCGACAGATCTGATTTGTTTCGTGACCCGCGCCAACCCGCAGCAACCCGGAGAGAATCAACTGCCCGAGCCGCTGGGTGACATGCTGCTTGATCTGCGTATCGACAAGTGCACCTCCCGCGCCTACACCGTCAAGGCCGGCGAGTATATCCAGATCATCGACGTGGACGGTCGCGAGTGCAGCGACTTTCAGTGCTTCGACCTCGCCAAACTCGAGGCAGGCATCGAACGCTGTCTCGACGCCACCACCACCCGCACACTCATGGCCAGCGCCTATCCGCAACCTGGATTGCATGCCAAATTCTACGATCAGGATATGCAGGCCATGGTGCAGGTCATTCAGGACACCTGCGGCAGGCACGACACCTTCGGCCTCGCCTGTACTGCAAAGTACTATGACGACGCGGGCTACCCGGGACATGTCAACTGTTCGGACAACTTTAATCGGGCGCTGGCGCCGTTCGATATCCCGTCCCGGGCCGGCTGGATGGCGATGAATTTTTTCTTTAACACCGCGATCGACGATACCAACCAGATGCTCGGGGACGAGCCATGGTCGCGACCAGGCGATTATGTGTTGCTGCGGGCACTGAAAGATTTAGTCTGTATCTCCTCAGCCTGTCCCGATGATATCGACCCTGCCAACGGCTGGAACCCGACTGACATCCATGTTCGCGTGTATCCGGCCGACTACGAATTCTCAACCGCCGTGGCTTACCGAATGACTGCCGATGCTGAACCACAACTGACGAAACAAACTGCTTTTCATAGCCGCACTGCTGCACTCACCAGCAACTTTA
>CAZOXM010000032.1:40790-46609 GCA_964583825.1 uncultured Granulosicoccaceae bacterium | reverse complement strand
GTAGGCCCTGCTATGCCTGCGTTTTTCTGCCTTGCTCTGACGCCTGTGGCTGTGAGAAGTTTGTCACCGAACTTTCCGCACGCCCCACTAGCTGCGTTATTCACGGATCGACGGTCAAATGAAAGAAATACCTTTGTACATAGACCCAAACGTTGGCTTAGCAGGATGTTGAAAAACTATTGCGCCAGGTCTGAGGGCGTTAAATTCTGCTTATCACTATTTCCTCCGGGTGGCGAAACCCCATGAATATTGCAGGCTAAAACATGCAAACCATTTTCACCCTCGAACAGTTGCGCGATTCCGGTACCGCACGCGCCAATGAAATTCTGCGTTCCTGTGTTCACTGCGGGTTTTGTACGGCAACCTGCCCAACCTATCAGGTCCTCGGCGATGAGCTGGATAGTCCGCGCGGTCGCATCTACCTGATTAAAGACATGCTCGAAAACGAGCGAGTACCCGATAAAAAAACCGTTACCCATATTGATCGTTGTTTGAGTTGCCTGGCATGTATGACGACCTGCCCGAGTGGTGTGCACTATATGCACCTGGTGGATCACGCGCGCGAGTACATCAATCAAAACTACCGGCGCCGCTGGGACGATCGATTGTTGCGATGGCTGCTGGCGCGGCTGCTGCCTTACCCCGGGCGCTTTCGGCTGGCGCTGCGGGCGGCAAAAATAGCCAAACCCCTTCGCGGACTGATACCGGATAAGCGACTGCGTGCAATGCTTTCGATGGCGCCGAAAACCATTCCGCCGGTCAGCCCCAATGATGACGCTCAGGTCTTTGCACCGGAAGGTCCGGTTAAAAAACGAGTGGCGTTAATGACCGGTTGCGCTCAGCGTGCGCTCAACACGGATATCAATGATGCCACCATCCGTTTGCTGACACGGCATGGCTGCGAAGTGGTCATCGTAAAGCAGGGGTGTTGCGGTGCGCTGACACACCATATGGGTAAAACTGACGAGAGCCATGCCACTGCGGCGCTGAACATCAGATCATTTATCGCCGAGCACCGTGTTAAAGCGCTGGATGCCATTGTCATCAATACCAGCGGGTGCGGCACCACGGTCAAGGATTACGGACATATGTTCCGGGAACACGAACTGGCGGACGAGGCCAAAACTATCGCGCGCCTCGCCAGAGATGTCAGTGAGCTGCTTGTTGAACTTGGGCTGCCAAAACAAAAAAGTCAGGGCCTGCGTGTGGCTTACCATGCCGCCTGCTCGCTGCAGCACGGTCAGCAAATAAAAACCTACCCGAAAGATTTGCTCAAAGCGGCGGGGTTTAAAGTGGTGGAACCTGAGAACAGCCACCTGTGTTGCGGATCGGCAGGTACCTATAACCTGATGCAGCCTGAGCTTTCAGCCGAGCTGAAAACGAGGAAGGTGTCCACGCTTGAGGCAAAGCAGCCGGATATCATTGCGGCCGGTAACATCGGTTGCATGATGCAGATCGGGTCCGGCACAGATATTCCGATAGTTCACACGGTTGAATTGCTGGACTGGGCTACCGGGGGACCCAAGCCAGCGGCAATATCGGCAACATCTGCTTGTGCCGGGGCTGCTGCTAATTGATGAAGTCCAAAGAAAGAAACAGCCTGCGACCGCTTTCTTGCGTATGAGGTGAACGGTGAACCAGGCCGCAGCCTTCATTGTCGTCCCACAGATCGCCTTTGAGCAGGGCGACATCGCCGCAATGCAATTGCTGAATGTCCTGCGGGCGTTTGAACAAACCGGATTCATGATCGAGTTGGCCGCAGGCACCGTGGCCGAGTTTGCTGCGGTCGACCAGGTCGTGCGGCAGCCATTCTGTGGGTGCGCCGTGGTAAGTAGTGACTAATCTGCAGGGTATGCGATCGACGTGAAATTTTGGGCACATCGCATTGTCGAGCACATTGAGCCTGACACCGGCACTTTCCAGTCCGAAGAGCATGCAAAACATACCCACGAGTTCGGCGATGTCATCGCATAACTCGGGCGAAGCCAGCTTGCCCATCGACTGATGCAAAGACTCCTTTGCGTGATCCGGTGTTAGTGCAACTGATAAGCGATAAGTGGGGTTGGCTTTAACAAATGCAGCTGCAATTGTTTTAAGTGACGCGGATAGATGGCGATTCCACACGGCAAGATAAATCGGATCGTCGTAAATGTCTGCTAACACATTTGCGCAAGTGTCGCGTGATAGTCCGGGATACATGAGGCCATCGTTGTCCTGCTGTGTGCATACTGCTGCGGCGCTGATCATCAACGGTTTCGCTCTGGATATAGTGCAATGATTGAATATTTGATTCACTGATTTTTAGTCGGCATGCCTTGCCTGTTCAAACCAGCGAATAACCTGTGTCAAGTGTTGTTGACCGTACAGTTGCACAAATCGCTGCGTACTGTAGTCGTTTGTGTCATTGAGTGCGGCGATACGATCGGCGATGTAAGCCGGCGTGAGGGAGAGGCCGCACGAGACAGTAATGCAGTGTCTCCACTCCTCATAATTCTGCGGGATCAATTTTCCATCCATGAGTAATGATTGACCTGCACAAGCGTAAGATCAGGAATCACGCAGCGGTTTCAATGGCGGGGAAAGGATCGCTCATCGTTTTCCAGTAGTCTTTTCCTTCTAAGAGCTCTGATTCGCTCAATAGGCAATCGTCCAGTGCGCGCGTCATCGCATTCTGATCAAGCCCCTGCCCAATAAATACCAGTTCCTGACGCATATCGCCGAAAGGTTCCTGCCACGTCGCCTGGATTGTTCGTAAGTACTCCTCATCGGTCGGCCAGTGCTCTTTTGGAACTGCCTTCCAGAAGTATCCGACGAAGTTGTACCGTGCAATACCCCCTGCCTGGCTCCAGTGCCCGGCAACTTCAGGTCGCGATGCCAGCCAGAAATACCCTTTCGACCGAATCAATTTGCCAAATTGTTCTGTGTTGTGGAGGAAATCGTAAAACGCTTGTGGTTTAAAAGGGCGACGGGCAACGTAGCTAAAGCTGGCTATGCCGTATTCTTCTGTTTCAGGGACATGTTCACCACGCATCTCTTTAAGCCAGCCCGGTGCCTGTTGCGCGCGTGCAAAATCGAATAATCCGGTGTTCAGCACTTCATCTATATTCACCTGGCCGTGTTCCACGGGGATGATTTTGGCATGTGTATTCAGTGTTCTAAGGATGGCTTTCAGCTTGTCGACATCATCGCGGCTTACCAGATCAGTTTTGCTGATCAGTACAACGTCGGCAAACTCTACCTGATCCACCAGCAGATCGGTGACGCTGCGTTCGTCTTCGTCTCCCAATGATTCACCGACATCCTGCAGTGACTGCGCTTCCTCGTAGTCAGTCAGAAAATTCGCCGCATCGACCACGGTAACCATCGTGTCGAGGTTGGCGACGCTCGATAGTGATGCGCCGTTTTCGTCTTCGAAGGTAAAGGTCTCGGCGACAGGTAATGGTTCTGAAATTCCGGTAGATTCGATGACCAGATAGTCGAAACGGCCCTCTTTGGCCAACTGACCGACTTCTACAAGCAGATCCTCTCGTAACGTGCAGCAGATACAACCATTGCTCATTTCGACCAGTTTCTCTTCGCTGCGGTTCAGTGACACACTGTCCTGCACGATTGTCGCGTCGATGTTGATCTCGCTCATGTCGTTGACGATGACAGCGACCTTCCGACCTTGTCGGTTATTGAGAATATGACTGAGCAGTGTGGTTTTACCTGCACCAAGGAAGCCGGAAAGCACGGTGACCGGAAGTTTTTTCATGGTGGCTTGCATTTCTATGGTTCCTGAATTTTGTCCGCGTAGTGACCTAATTTGGGCTTGCAGCCCGGGTCGAGCGGATTGCCGGTTACAGTGCCAGGTGCACATGAATCATCGTCTGTCCGACATGTGAGTGTACGGATGCGTTGGCTCTGTTTATTGCCGTGCTGGTTGGAACGGCGGCGGCCTAAAATGATATGATATATCATCAATATTATATTGCAAAGCAAATCAAAGGCCGTTGTCGATACTCGTGAGTGCCTTTTCTGGGCATAGGCCGCTAATTGTCCTCCGCATGCCTGCAATTGAGACGCTCTCGGCATGCTATCAAGCGCGGCCCTCTAGCTCATTGCAGCGGTCAGGGGCGGTCGCTGACCGGGTTTTTCGGAGCCCTGCCGGGTAGCGGGCAGGAAGATTTCGACGTGCGCATGCGTCTGGAATTAAAATCTAAGCCTGCAACGACGCAGCCAACAGTGTAATACCAAAGAAAAACACCAGGCTGGCACCCAGGACCTCAACAGATTTGAACACCAGCCCCGATGAGCCGGTAGCAGAGAGGTATCGGGTCGCCAACCCCTTGGCGCCCAGAGCAATAGTCGCGAGGCAGGTCACAGTAATTGCAGTGCCCAGAGCCATGGCGAAGGTAGAGGCAACACCGATCCAGAACAATCCCTGAGCAGAAGCGAATACAAGAACAATGAGTGCTCCTGAGCAGGGGCGCACGCCCACAGAAACAATCGCCGCCCACGCGGATTTGAAAGACAGGGGCTCTTTCATTATATCCGGGTCAACGGCGTGCCCGCCGCAGCTGCAGCTGTGATCATGGTGATGATGCCCATGGTGAGTATGATCGTGCCCGGAGTGCTCCGCATGCGCATCCGCGCAATGGTGTTGATGCGAGGACTGCACCAGGCCATGTTGGTGTTGCGTTTGCGCAGTCGAGGCAGCTTTAGCAAGTAAAAATGGCTGAGCTCCTTTTTGCCACAAAAGAAAAACACCTAAAAGCGCTATCAGTGTATAGCTGAAACGTTCAAGCCAATAAGTGGCTTCGGTAATCGCAAAACTTGTGCTGCTCAACAAAAACACTGCCATTCCGATGAACAGTACAGCCACGAGTCCCTGCATAAACGCCGCGATGAAAGAGATGATCATGCCGCGTTTGGCACTCTGTTCGTTGGCAAGCACATAAGAAGAGATAACAATCTTTCCGTGTCCAGGGCCCGCCGCATGGAAGATTCCATACAAGAAACTGAGTCCCGTGAGGAATAAAACCGCCCGGCCACTGTCTTTTGCATCTTTCACAGCAGCAGTTAGTTTCTGGTAAAAGGCAGCTTGTTGCTGATAAATCCAACCGAGGTTTTCCCTTAAAAATCCACCCGCAACGGGAATCGGTGCCGTCGGTGCACTTACCCCGAATGGGGACTTTTGCTGCGACTCCACCCCCATCCCGCGTATGCCAACAAAAGAGAACAGCATAAGGCAGCCCAGCATCAGACAAATGAGCGTTATGTGATAATTAAGGCGTTGAGTAGTCATGTATCCGGGCAGGTTACAGTAATAGTGTTGGCCAGATAGCTGGTGTCGGGCGCAAGGTTCGCGGGGATATTTTCACCCGGCCCAATGTCAGCCAGCAATTGAGTTTGTACATGATCCAGTGCCTGTGGGTGAGCAACCTGCGCGCTACACTTTGTCTTTAAGGTGTCTTTGGGTCCGTACAGTACGACGGGGTTTTCCCTGGTAAATGTCACATTGGCGAAGAACATCGGATCAAAGATCTCGATAGTCAGGTTATTAAAGCCTGTAGTTGGATCGGGCGCTAACGGCACAGCCATCGGCAGGGTAAAAAATAGTGCCAGTTGGCCGTTCTCGTACTCCAGCCAATAGTCCCGGCCAGCGTCGAACTCGGGTTCAGTACCTCCCAGCTGAACAAAGGTGAAGTACTGAAAGTCGGCAATGGATTCGACATTTGTTTTTGCAAGTTTTGCGAGTTCTCTTCGGGACAGGTTGCTATCCCTGTTTTTATCCAGTCCGACTGTCGCATACGCAGAAAACGCCTCATCAAATAGCC
>CAZOXM010000032.1:14312-40690 GCA_964583825.1 uncultured Granulosicoccaceae bacterium | reverse complement strand
CGCGCACCAAAAAATCTGTAAAATTAACACGATACGTGCGCTTGCCGTAAGAATCGACCTTTCACTACCTGTTCGGTATCTAACGGCATTTTACGCCCGATCTTTTCCCGGAATTCACAAAATTATGTAATCCCCACGAAATGGGGTCTTTCACAATACAATCGGTTGCCGGACGCGAACTTAACCGGCCTTTAAGATCCTTTTAACTTCATTGCCATGGCCGCGTATTGACCTGATGACTCCCATCACGCAGTCAATATGGTGCTCAATTTGCAGCCGGTGACAGCTACTGTGCGTTCCATCAGGTAATCAGTAAGGCCTGACATCTTTCAAATATAGTGTTTTTCTGGCACTTGCGACCCATCTGTGATTCGTTGTACCGACAGGGTCGATTGTTAGCCACCATGATGGATCGACTCGACAATCTGTCGATCCGCTGGCCAGGTCGTTAACTACTGTGCGCTTCCAGGCAAACAGGATAATATGAGCGGATTCAGAAGTAATCACACACCAGTTGAATGCACGCATAAGCGGTACATTGAACCACGCAAATAAAACTCAGAACCTGCCTAAGGATTTGACCCCCTAAGGCTTCACAGTTTCAAACCGGATCGCCAACGCTGTGTGATCTGCTAACCATAAAACGGTAATTAAAGCTTCCACGACCTATTTGGCACTCAACGCAGCGGCAATAGTCGTTGCATTGTGACGCATAAACTCGAGGTAACTGGCAGCAGGTCCATCATTCTGAGACAGTGACCCCGGGTACAGTTTGCCACCGACAACAGCGCTGGTTTCATTTGCAATCTGTTTTATCAGGCGCGGATCAGTGATGTTCTCAACAAACACCGCGGAAATATTGTCATCGCGCATTTGTTCTATCAACGCTGCGACATCCTTCGCTGAAGCCTCACTCTCAGTGCTGAGCCCCTGTGGCGCCAGGAAGGTCAGGTCGTAATCCCTGCCGAAGTACTGGAATGCATCGTGTGAGGTGACAACGGTGCGAGCATCCTGCGGCAATACCGACAACATTTCACGTATCTCACTATCCAGCGCCTCGATCTTTGCAACGTAGTCTGCACGATTGTTGTAAAAGAGCGCTGCTTCCTGGGGCAGTACCCGCGCCAGTGCAGACGTGACGTTGTCTACATAGACAATTGCGTTTTTAAGACTCTGCCAACCATGCGGATCGAACTCGCCGTGATCATGAGCATGGTGATCTTCATGCTCACCGTCTTGCTCGTCCTTGTGTTCGTCGTGATGTTCGTCGTCGTGTCCGTCCTTATGTTCATCGTCGTGGTCGTCCTTGTGGTCGTCCTGATGCTCATCATCGTGATCATCGCCATGTTCAGCATAAGCGATAGTGTCCATGCCGTCGGTAGCAACTACAGTCTCACCGGTAAACTCCGCTGCTTCAGCCAGGCGATCAAGCCAGCCTTCAAACTGAAGCCCGTTGATAAAGAGCAGCTTTGCTTCTTTCACCGCCTTAGCATCAGCCGGAGTGGGTTGATAAACATGTGTGTCACCATCTGCGCCAACCAGCGTGGTCACTGACACCGCATCACCGCCGATCTGCCCTACCATATCACCAAGAATTGAAAACGTTGCGACAACGGGGAGGGGCTCATCAGCGACGGTATGGGCTGGAAGCGCGAAAACGGATACCAGAGCTGCAGTGAGTGCCTTGGCTTTTGCGTTCATTTTTTTAAGGCTCATCGGTTATTGATCAGATAGAAGTAAGTTCCGGTCGGCGTTCGGCAACAATGCCTTTTACCCCGAATACGATTGAGACGGCGTACACAGCCCCCATCACCAGGATAATTGCCGGGCCTGACGGGAGACTGTAATGATAAGAAAGCAACAGGCCACTGTAACTGGACAACAGGGCTATAGAGGCAGCGGTGCATATCAACCCACTGATACCAGTGACCCAGAATCGCGCAGCGGCAGCGGGCAAAATCATAATCCCAACGGCCATCAGCGTACCCAGCGCATGAAACCCTCCCACCAGGTTGAGGACTACCAGTGTCAGGAAAATAAAATGTGTTACTGCACTTAACCTGCTTATTGAACGCAGAAACTGCGGGTCTGCACACTCAAGCACCAGTGCACGGAAAAATACCGCTAGCGTGAGCAAAGAAATACTCGCAATACTGCATAGAAGTATTAGCGCTGCATTGTCCAGCGCCAGTACAGAGCCAAACAACACATGCATTAAATCGACATTACTACCTTGAGTCGAGATGATCATCACACCCAGAGCCAGAGAGATCAGATAAAACGCCGCCAGACTCGCATCTTCTCGCAGGGTCGTTACGCGTGTGACGAAGCCCGACAACAACGCCACAGCCATACCGGCAATCAAACCACCGATGGTCATCGCACCGAGAGACAGGCCAGCTATCAGATATCCGACAGCAGCTCCGGGAAGGATCGCATGTGCCATGGCATCACCAGTGAGACTCATGCGCCGTAACATCAAAAACACACCCAATGGAGTGGAACCCAGTGATACAGCAGCACAGCCCAGCAGCGCTCGTCGCATAAAGCCAAAGTCGGCAAACGGTGCGAAGAGGAGTTCCCACATCTGACTTATGTTCGGCCACAGGTGTGAGGCGGTCCGGCACAGGCCTCGCACATCTGCCGCGCACGAAACTGGTTTTCCGCAGTCAGCACCTCTTGGGTGGGGCCATGTGCTACCAGTTCGCGTGCCAGTAGTAACGTGGTTGGGAAGTTGCCCCTCACCATTTCAATGTCGTGCAGAACGGCAAGTATGGTACGACCCTCGCTATGCCATCGTTTTATCAGCTGGATCAAGTCTGCCATAGTGCGTGTGTCGATCGCATTGAACGGTTCGTCCAGTAGCACCAGCTTTGCATCCTGCAGCAGCAATCGCGCAAACAGTGCGCGTTGCATTTGTCCACCGGACAATGAGCCAATAGGTCGAGACTCAAATCCATCCAGACCCACTGCTGCAATTGCCTCAGCTATTCGCGCCCTGTGCTGTCGATCGACGCGCGCAAATGGCCCTATGTGTTGCCACAGACCCATGGAGACGAGTTCAACAACCGAGATTGGAAAGCTGCGGTCCACTTCCGACTGTTGTGGCAAGTAGGAAATATCCTGCCGTTCAATCGCCGAATATGACAGTTCACCAGACATCGGCGAAATCGCACCGGAAATACCTTTGAGCAGTGTGGATTTTCCAGCCCCATTCGGGCCGACGATTGCAGTTAAGCTGCCATGACTGATCTCTGTTTGCAGTTTTAACACGGCCGGAAAACGGTCGTACCCCAGGGTGCAATTTTCGAAGGCGATGGAAGCGTTCAAAGCGCCCCCGGTGTGGAAGTCGCCCAATAAAGACCGCTCCAAAGCAATAGCAGCAGTACCAGAACGGCCGCCAGCCTGATGCCGATGCCGGATAGCAATAGAGAACGATGGCTTAGTGAGATCATATGGTGAGGCAAGCTGCCAGGCGCGCTGCCTTAGGGGGCGGAACAAGAGCGATAAATAAGAATATTGAGATGATATAACATATCATTATATTTGCAAAGTCTGCGCTGTCTTAGAAGAAAACCGGCATTCGGCTATTGTTGGTGTTTGTTTGCCTCTGAATCGGGTGCTAACATCACCGACACAAGGAGGGGCTAGGTACGGCAGTTCATGCGGAACTCTCCCGGTTGTTTGAATTCTCGAAACATTTGAGCCCGGATGGCTCGGTGTAAGGAACTCCCGGAGCGGCCAGGACGCACTACCGGTAGTAGAACAAGGCAGGCGTACCCGGAGTGAATAAATCAATGTCGACCCTCGACAGTGACGCTGTGACCATTGACTTTTTAATTGTAGGTGCCGGCATGGCCGGGCTCTACACCGCCTGGCGGCTGCTACACGAGCGCCCTGAAGCAAACCACATCAAAATACTGGAGCAGCTGGATAGGACCGGCGGCAGGCTCGATACTGACATTGTGACTATTGAGGGGCAAACGCTCGTTACCGAAGAGGGTGGCATGCGTTTCATGAATAGTCAGCTCGAGCTGAACGCATTGCTTAAAAAGCTGAAGCTTCAGACCGTGCCCTTTCCGATGGGGGACAATCACAATGTTTACTATGTCAGAGGTCATCGATTCACGGTTGGAGACGCCACTGAAGATCCGCTGATCTGGAGTTGTATCTATCACCTCAATGAAGCGCAGGTTGGGAAGCAACCGGGTGAAATACTAATAGAGGTAAGAAACCAGCTACTGCGGGATAACCATCAGAACCCCGATACCTGGCAGTCAACACCCGACAACTGGACCAAATTGCGGCTTGAATACAAGTACCGGGATATCCCGCTCAGTGAATGGGGTTTCTGGGCGTTGCTGGTGGATATGGGGTTAACCCAGGACACCATACAGATGCTGTACGAGTCCAGCGGTTTTATCGCACCTTATGATCAGCAGGTGAATGCCGGCTGTGCGCTGCAGTTGTTGGTCGATTTTATAAACCCGTCGTTTCATCATATTCCAACCGGCTACTCCACACTGCCGGATACGCTTGCGGCCGAACTAAAAGGCAGCGATTCTGTTTCGCTTGAAACCGGCATGAAGGTGATTGCGATCGAACGTTGTGATGATGGTCGATTCGAAGTGCAGGCACAAAGCAGCGGTAGCGGTGAGGTGAGTGTTTACTATTGTAAAGCGCTTATACTCGGAGTGACTCAGTTGGCGCTGCAGCAGCTCCTGCCTTACGTCAGCTTTTTCCGCAATAGCGAACAATTTGTCAGTGATATAAACAGCGTCACGGATATGGCTCTGGGTAAGGTTAATCTTTACTATAAAGAGCGCTGGTGGAGCAGGGAGCTGGAAATCCACAATGGTGGTTCGTTTACCGACCTGCCGCTCGCGCAGTTCTATTGTTATAAAGACGACATGAAAGAGACGGGCGTCACGCATCCCGGTGCGGTGACAATCTACACCGACTATTATCGTACGAACTACTGGGCACAGCTCCAGCAGCTCGGACCGGACTATCCTATCGATCCCGGTGTGTCATTTCCGCCGCATGCAACGGTGGCTTCTACTTTTGTGGTAGATGCGGCGACTCGTCAAATGAAACACATGTTCGGTTTGGACAATATACCGGCTCCCGTGCTGGCGACGTACAAGCGCTGGATGGATCCTCACAGTGGTGACGGGGATCATCAATGGCGTATCGGCGCTAATGACCGCAGCATACGAAAGCGTCTGGCCAATCCCTTTGAAAATGTGTACGTCTGTGGCGAGAGCTACTCAGATGATCAGACCTGGGTGAATGGGGCGCTGCGATCAGTTGACTATATGCTGGATAAACACTTTGAAGTAAAACCGCTGTATCAATCGTAGGCAGTATCATGAGCAAAACTGTTACGGACGTGCTGGCCGAGCGTTTTACTGCCTATTTGCCGATGGATCGCAGACACGCGATTCAACACGAACAGACAATACCGGAGCAATCTTGCGGATCTGCGCTGCTGGTTGATCTCGTCGGTTTCTCGGCATTGAGTGAAGAGCTGCGGGAGCGTTACGGGGTCAAGCGTGCCGCTGAAGAACTCACGGTTTATATCAATCAGGTATGTGATTCGTGGATCGCCGAAGTTCATCGATATGGCGGCAGTGTGGTTGCGTTTAGCGGCGATGCAGTTACCTGTTGGTTCCAAGATGATGACGGACTCAGGGCGCTTGCCTGTGGCGTGGTACTTCCGCGGGTAACCCGAAATATCACTCCCGGTCAATCCACAGATCAGCTCGCAGCTCGCTCTGCAAAAGTGGCAGTCGCAGCCGGTGTCGCTCACCGTTATCTGGTGGGGGATCCGCAAGTTCGGCTAATTGAGTTATTGACCGGAGACATAATCGGCGTACTTGCCAACCTGATCAAAACAGCGTCACCCGGCGAGGTGAGAATTGAGCCCTCGCTGTGGCGAACTTTGCAAGACAGCATTGACGTTTCGAACGATAGAAAGCTGACGGACGAAGATTCGGTGTCCGTCACCGCCCTTAGCGTTGAAATTCCTGCCAGGCCGTGGCTGTCGCAGCCTGTCGTAAGCGCGGAGCAGTCACGCCAATGGCTACTGCCGAATATGGCGAACCGCATTGCTGGTACCGGAGAGAGCTTTCTGGCAGAAATCAGACCCGTTACCGTGATGTTTATCGGTGTCAGCGACGCCAGTAATGTGTCTGTTGCAGACTTTGAACAAAAGCTAAACGACTACATCGTATGGGTTCAGCATAAAGTTAAAAAATATGAAGGCGATTTGGTAGAGCTCTCGGTGGGTGACAAAGGGTTGTACTATTACATTACGTTCGGCGCTGTGATTTCCCACCCGGACGATGTTTTGCGGGCGCTGTCAGTTGCCCATACGTTGCTTGATCCGCCCGATACCGGCATCGGTCAGTCGATAAAGGTCGGGATAAGTCAGGGAGAGCTGTTTGTCGGCCCCTATGGGAGTAGCAGTCGGCGGTGTTTCGGAGTACAGGGCAAAGAGGCCAATGTCGGTGCGCATTTAATGACGCTCGCCGGGTCCAATCAAATACTGGTCACGAAAACGGTGGCTGAAGTGGCGTCTGCCAACTATGTCTTTTCGAGTGATGATTCCTTCGTTGTGAAAGGCTTACGCGTACCGTTTTACCAGGTCATTGAGAGGAAGCACGAGCCCGCAGTCGAGGTGAAGGCCGGGCCTATGGTGGGTCGCCAGCGTGAATGGCTTCGATATTTGAGTGTGTTGTCGGCGCATGGAAGCAAAGACAATAAAGCGGTGATCGTGGAGGCGCCGGCCGGTTACGGTAAATCCCGCTTTCTGGCAGAAGCAGTGGATGAGGCCGAATCAACGGGGTTTGTCGTGCTGAGCGGCAGTGCTAATCAGATCGAACAGGATGCACCATTACATGCGTGGCGAGGTGTACTGCGCAGTTTGTTGTCGACTGATAAGACTGCCAGCAGTGCTGAGACGCTGGCGCACATCATTGAAGTTTGCAAGCAGCACGATATTGATACCGAATATTTGCCTCTGTTGAACTTGCCCCTGATGATCAGCGCAGTTGAAACAGCCACCACTGAACCGCTGGACGGAAAGCAGCGACTCGATGCCACGGTGAGCTTTATACTGACTCTGTTGGAAAGGCTTGTTCATGGCCCGTGTATTGTTCGAATCGAGGACATACAGTGGGCGGATGCACTGTCGTATGCGGTTTGTCAGCGTCTGATGGAAGAGAATTCTGACTGCCTGCTCCTGATGTCACTGCGCTCGTCAACGGATGAAGTTGAGAAAAATACGCTGCTTTCCAGCGATTCCGTGGTCCACCTTAACCTCAAGCCTCTCTCGCCCGATGCCACCTGTGAGCTCGCCTGTTCTGCACTCGGTGTCGATCAGATTTCTACTGAACTCGCTGAATTGCTTTTTGCGAAAGCGGATGGGCACCCTCTGTTTACGGAGGAGCTTGTCTTTGCTCTGCGCGATGCAGGCTTGATTAACATAAAGGACAAAACGGCCGCTTATGTGGCGGTGTCTGCGGACTCTGTTGAACTGCCGATCACAGATACTTTGCAAAGCACCATCATTGGCAGAGTGGATCGCTTGAACATCGACCAGCAGTTTGTGTTGAAAATTGCGAGTGTTATTGGTCAGACGTTCTGGCGAACCACACTGGAGGACACGTGGAGTTTGGGGGGCAAGGAAGGTGATCTGACTGCTATGCTATCTGACTTGCACAGACAGAAAATAACACCACAGGTCGCGAATGGCGATTTGCCGGTGTACAAGTTTCGCCACGCATTGACGCGTGATGTTGTGTACGACCAAATGCTGACGTCTCAGAAAAATATATTGCACCGAAGCATAGCCGGGTGGTACGAACGTTTCTATCAGAACGATCTCTACCCGCAAAGTCAGATATTGGCGTATCACTGGAGTTTTGTCTCACTTGCTGATCCCAATGACGAAGAGGCGCTTGAAAAAGCGGTGCGATACTTGTCGCAGTCCAGTGCGCAAAGTTCAAATACTGGTGCGCCGCTCGATTCTGTGCGCATGGGGTTAAAGGCGTTATCGCTTCTTGGGGTCGACATACCTATCAACCCTGAAGCGGCGCATCGATCAATTGCAGCGGAAGAGAAGAAAATAGATTCGCTGCTGTCGCGAAAAGAGATAAACGACATTCAAAATCTTCATCCTCTGGATGATCCGCGGGTTGGCAGGCAGATAGAACTCATTCTTGATACGATGCCGGCGGCGTTCATGGGGCAGCGCGGTGAAATATTCGCGCTGCTGGGGCTAACTGGAATGCGTCTCACGTTAGCGCATGGTGTCGGTCCCGCTACCCCGGTGGTGTTTTCCATGTACGCAATATTGCGAAGAAATATGCATCAGGATGCGGCAGGTGCGCATAAGTGGAGTACGGCGGCGCTTCAGTTAGACCGCAATACAGGGAAATATACTTATCCGGTTGTCACATTTATTCATACCTGGTTTGTTGATATGTGGGTGCACCCGCTGCGCGAGAGCATAGAGCCGGCACTGCAGGCAGGCAACTACGGGTTGGAGTGTGGCAATGTGCGCTATGGCTGTTTTTGCCTGTCAGGTCATGTGTTGTATACGGCCGCCAGTGGACTGCCGCTGGAACATGTAAAAGCAGTTTCCAGATCGCAGCTGGATGTCATTGACAATCGCGTGCTGTCGTCGAAGTTTCACTGCCTGTTGGAACTGCAGTTTGCGAAGGCCCTGATGGGGGAAACGCGTGCACCCGACAGCCTGAGCGATGGCGAGTTTGATGAGCAGAATGATGTAGCCAGTATTCTGCATACCGATCAGTATAATCAAATGGCCTATTATCACATAGCCCGGTGCAAGCTGGCGTATTTTAATGGTGATTTCAGTGCAGCATTGCAAGCCGGTGATCTGGGTTTTAATTTGCTGCCTGCTTGCGGTGGTCAGGTCGCGGAGATGGAACTACGGTTCTATTTAACAATGGCGGTGATGGCGCAATACCTGAAGGTTTTAGATCCGCTGCTACTCGAAAGAGCGATGAGTGAGGTCACCGTTATTGAAGGTTGGGATAATCTATGCGCAGCTAACTTCAGGCATATGCTGCAATTGGTGAATGCCGAACTTGCTTATGCCGATAAGCACTTTGATATCGCGTATGAGCTATACCAGCTGGCGGCGCACAGTGCGCTTGAGAATGGGTATTTGCAGTATCATGCGCTCGCCCTGGAATTGTTTGCTGTACGCACCGCCTGTCACCAGGGGGGCGACCGGGCAGCGCGCTTTAAGGCCGCTGAAGCAGCCTATCGGGAATGGGGGGCCACGGCCAAGGCAGATCAGTTGTCGAGTGACATGAGCACTGCCTGACAGGATATTGAATAACTATTGCGTTAGCCTGCATTCTTCAGTTCATTAAAAGAATCATGGATACAAAGTGCGAGCATTCTTTTGCGGAATGGTAATGGGCTCTGCAGTTTTTTCGCAATCTGAAATTGTCATATGAAGCTGAATTCCATATACTTGCTATAGCAACTTATTACGGAGTGTCGGTGTATGAAATATCTTTCAGGGAAAATTTGTCTGTTCGAAAATAGCTTATTCAATATAAGCAGTTTCAAATCGGGCCTTTCAAAATTCAGTCTGCCTGCCCTTATTGCCAGCGTCATCCTTGCTCTGACGAGCGGCTGCGCCGCGATTGAAACCAATGAAGCACTTGAAACCCGGAAAGTGGCTTCATACAACACATCCTACTCAGGGCCGCGACATACACTGGTTGTTGGTGCTTTTCAAAATCGATCCAGCTACCAGCGCGGAATATTCTCGGACGGCACTGATCGACTGGGCAGCCAGTCCAAAACTATTCTTAAAAGTCATCTGCAGCAAACGAATCGTTTTGATGTCGTCGATCGTGAAAGCATGGAAACCCTGACCAGGGAGTCAGAGCTGGCTAACATACAGCAGCAGCTCCAGGGTGCATCACTTGCCATTGGCGGAGATGTCACGGAGTTTGGCAGACGAAACACCGGAGACAAGCAACTGTTTGGCATTCTCGGCGCCGGTAAAAAACAGACTGCTTATGCGAAGGTCGCACTGAATCTGATCGATGTGCGCACCTCGAAAATCGTATATTCAGTGCAGGGTGCTGGCGAATACAACCTGTCTAATCGAGAGGTGATCGGGTTTGGCAGCACAGCCGGATACGATGCTACCCTCAATGGCAAAGTGCTTGATCTGGCGATAACCGAGGCTGTGAATCGGCTGGTGGAAGGTCTCGAGCGTGGTGACTGGGCGCCAACAACGTAAGTACAGGGGTAAATATAGCCATGGTATTGCAGCTAACAACGGCTCGTCGGCGGACAGGCTCGGTAAATGGTAGCCGTCGGTCCGGTATGCCCGCCATTGTACTCGCGGGTGTCGCATTTTTCCTCATCGGTTGTGAAACTGTTCCGACCCATTATCGCTGGGGCATCTATGAAGACCATGTTTACGCCGGCTACGCTAACCCGGGAAATATGTCGCCCCGTGATTCTGCCGATCTGCTTGAAGCGGATATTGCAGAAACCCTGAGTAACAATCAGAAAGTTCCACCGGGAGTCTATGCACATCTTGGTTATCTTCGCTACCTGGCAGGTAACGTAGATGCTGCGAAAGCGCATTTTGATAAAGAAAAACAAACGTTCCCGGAATCCGGTGTGTTCATCGATACCTTGCTGGCAAATCTGCAGGGGAGTAACCAGTGATTAATCTCAGTTATTACATGCCGGGAGGCCTGAAACGTCGCACTGGAATTGTTAAGGCCGGTGTGGCTTTTCTGCTACTGGGTGTCCTGAGCGCCTGTGAAACCGTGCCGACACGGGATTACTCGGCATTTGTTGAGTACATGCCCCGATCAATCCTGGTGTTACCTCCCACAAACAACTCAGTAGAAGTCAATGCGCCTTATTCATATGTGACCACCGTGTCGCAGCCACTGGCAGAGAAAGGATACTACGTGTTTCCCGTTGCACTGGTGGATGTCATGATGAAAGAAAACGGCCTGCCACTGCCTGAAGAAATGCATTCGGTACCACTCAATAAACTGGGTGAAGTGTTTGGCGCTGATGCCGTGATGTATATCAACCTGATCGATTTCGGTCAGAAGTACCAGGTATTGAGTTCTGTTACCAAGGTTGATGCCGAAGCAAAGCTGGTTGACATCGAAACCGGCTCCGAGCTTTGGAGTGACTCGGTTAATATCAGTTTAAACAACAGCAGTACCAGCCAGGGCGGCTTGCTTGGCGCAGTGATTGAGGCAACCATTACACAGGCTGTGGCGGATGTTCGCGACGATACACATCCTGCAGCGCGCATGGCCAATAAACAGTTGGTTCGCTCAATGCTCGATGGCCCGCTTCATCCTGAATTCAATCCCGAGGCAGTTGCGCCGCCAAAGCCGAAGTCTGCCTGGTGAAACAGGCTGTTTGCTGTGCGGCTTGGTGTTAGAGCCGATTCAAGTTATCGGCGCGGGCTATAATCTGCTGAAGAGTACAGCGGTACTTTGAAACATCGGGCCGACGCCTACCATGACCAGATGTTTCTTTGTTAGTGTCTCACGAAAAATTGCAAAGTTAACCAGCAGGGATGCAACGGTCATGTTCGCATACTTTGCCAGGGTATCCGGGTATTCACCTGGATTTATCTGCTCGCCCCAGTGTGACATAAGCACCGACGATGCCTGATGTGTCAGGAGCGAGATCGCATCAGACGCAATAGTGTTTCGTTCCAGCAGTGTTTTCACAACCTTAACCGGTGCGTTCATGCCCGGGCCTTTAAACATGTGTCTCCCCTCGTCGGTGATAGCGTACCACTGTGCAGAATAGACACGTTGATCCAGATGCTCTTCCATCAGCGAGTCCGGCTGTGCATGTGCGGGTGGTGAAACCGGGGTGCCCTCCTGATCATGCAATTGCATATTGTTGAGGTACATGCCGCCATATAGCGTTGTATCGAGAAACGTTTCAGAGTCGAGCACCTGGAAAGCGCTTGCGGAGGAGTGTTTCGAGATGACGACCGCGCCGGCACCATCTCCGGAGCTGATCGCCTGTGGTGTCATATAGTTGCTGCACCGGGACCAGCCACAGCCGCAACAGACCAGCACATGACTGGCGCGTCCGCTTTCTATAAGCGATTGAGCCAGTAAAATGGATGTAACGGCGTTCGTGAAGTCATCGCTAATCGGTATGCAGCCGCAGTCTTGTCTTGCACCCAGTAGCTGATGTAGCTGCGCAACCCCGTTCGGTGTGGCGTATTCCGACGGAGAAGCTGTCCCCAGGATGAAGTCGATATTTTCTATCGACAGTCCGGCATTCTGCAGGCAATTTTCAGTCGCGTTCGCCATCAGTTCGACCAGCGACTCATGCTTGTCCAATACCCGTCTCTCACTATAACCTTTGAAAAGATCGCTGCCGGGTGGCTGATTTTTATGTAAGTAGTCGAATATAGGGTCGCTGTTTTGTCGAACCTTTTGAGGAAGCGCGTAGCCTGTTCCCGCTACGATGGCCTTGACTGGTGTTTCCATGTTATCCATCTTGCTCTATCGTGACATTGCCTGAACCGGCATAGATGCCGGTGCCAATGAACTGGTCACCGGGTGTGCTTCATGTGCTCCGCCGAGGTGTTTTGTCACTGCGACTATGGGCTCAGCCAGTCGGGGTCAGACAGGCCGAAGTAACGCGTTAGCATATTTTCAGAGGTCTCGAGGCAGCCTTCCACCCACCCCTGTTTATTCGAATAGGCTTCTCCCACGATAAAAACCGGAGTGTTCGGGATCGGGTGGATAATACGTTCCTGCACTCTGGCGCTGTTGTAGCCCTGATTCCAAAAATGAACGCCGCCGCCATAGGGCGCTTCGCTCCAGTTCCGATAGGCGGCTGCCACTGGCTCTGGAATGTTTTCAACGCCATGAAGCAGCTTGAGTTGTCTGTGGATTTCTTCCACCATGGCCAGCGGTGCTTTATGCTTCAACCATTCGTCGTCTTTTGCAGTCGCCTCTACATTGTCAAAGAAGTCGTCGGGCGTGTTTATTTTTTGCAGCCCCTCCCAGAAACGGGTTTCTCGAACATCGTTATAGCTGGCCAGTAACACGCCTTGCTTGCCTTCCTTTCCCCAGTAGTAGCACTGGCGTAGTGGCAGATCGGTAATTGACTCGCCCGTAGTCAGCGCCAGTGGTGCTTGCTCCCACCAGGCCTCGGGGTATTTCACGAAAAGCTTGAACAGGGGGATGGGTTCGACTGCCGGTAAAAGCTGGTGAATACTGCTGTGAGATCCGAGGACTGCGCCGGTTTGCGATAGTAATTCGATTGATCTGCGTGGTAATGCCAGAATAAGCTTTCTTGCATACACTGTGTGTTCAGTGGCATCAGACTGATTTTTAATTTTCAGGCAGAGGCCTTCGGTGCCGTCATCCAGAGTAGCCACATCGAATGACTGCAACGCGCTATCCAGGTGGATAATGCCTCCGGCCTCTTCGAAACGGCTACTCAGACGTTTGGCGAGTTGTTCAAATCCATCGGGAAAACCGTGATACTTGGTGTCCGGTCTGAAGTCACCAAGGCAGAGTCCTATTGCATCACCTGCATTCCAGTTAGTGGTGATGGAGTAGTAGCCACTGGCGTCCTGCACCAGATTGTAGGCCTCGTTACTGAGCACAGTAAGCAGCAGGTTCCAGAAGCCAAGTTCGTACAAATGTCTGCCGTTAATGCGGAAATTCTGATAGACCTCGGCATACTCCTCATCAGACATCGTCGACACACCCGGTACCAGCTTGTCGAGTGCATAAACCAAAAGCTCCCCGGGTGATTTTCCCTGTTCTTCCTTTCGCAGGCCGTAGAACTTGCTCGCCTCCTGTTTCAGTGCCTTCTGCTGTAAGCGATGACCGCGCAGAAATGACAGATTTTCAGGTTTTGATGCAGCGAGTTCTTTGGTGCTGATCCCAAGCGTTTTCACCAGTGATACGACACGATGCTGGTTGGAAATAATTCGCATTCCTCCAAGCTCGCAGGCGGTGTTCGCCATGCCCGGGGGGTGGACTGACAGCAATCGTCCCCCGACCCGCGGGCTCGATTCAAATACAGCGATGCCTGCGGTTTGTGACGTCAGGCGCCAGCCGCTAAAGAGTCCGGCAATCCCGCCACCAATGATGGCGACGTCCAATGGGGAGCTGGTGGAAGTGTTACCGGTCATTGGTCTGGCTCATGGAAGGGTAAGGGGTATAGAACGGTGGCATTGCACTGTCATCGTGATCCATGACAATGACCTGCGGTTTACCGGTCGCGCTTTTTTCGATTGCCGAACTGAAGGCACTGGTGAATTCATCTGCACTGGCAATGCGATACGCATCTGCCCCCAGTCCCTCAGCGTACTTAACGAGATCGGGATGGCCGACTTTGTAGTAGTCGTCCCAGCCTGCCGGATCGTTAAAGAACTTATTCATTCCCTGGCTCACCATGGTGAGGTTATTGTCGTTCCAGACCAGCCAGATAGCGCCAATGTTGTTTTGTGCCGCGGTGGATACTTCTGCGCCATGCATCATGAAACCACCGTCACCGCACACGGCAACACAGGTCGAATCCGGCCTGGCCAGTTTGCCCCCGATCACCGCACCGACGGCGTACCCCATTGCGCCGACATCGAGCGCGGGGTGTACCTCCGATGGTGGGTCCACCGTGAGGTAGTGCATACACCAGCCGCAGGAATTGCCTGCATCGACAAAAATCTGTCCGCCAGACGGGAGATGCTCGCTAAGTAGTGCCATCACCCGCTCGGGTCTGACGGGCGTTTCTGCGGATTCTCTGGCGGCCGGATTTTGGTAAGCCGACCAGGTGGATTTCATTTTGCGAATCGCTTCGCGCCTTGCGTCGCATTGTGAGTCTGGTGATCGTTCTTCGGACAGAGTAAGTAAATCATCAATGAACGCGTCCAGTTCTGCGACGACACCGATCTGAACCGGCATAGACTTGGCGATTATATCGGCATTGATATCGACCTGTATCAACGGGCCATCCGGGAGCAGCATCGGATTCCACTTATTGGTAGAGAATTCCCCAAGAGATGAACCCAGTACCAGAAGACAGTCGTGGGTGCCTGTGCTGCCGGGTGGTTTATCGTCTGTCATGTAATGTCCGGGCCACTCACATGAGGCGTAGCCGTAAGCACGGAGTGACAGCTCATGTGATTCGGGAAATATTGCCTTTGCGTCCAGCGTAGTCATGACAGGCAGCGAGAATTTTTCTACAAATTCGATGAATTGCTGCAGTTGCCCGTTACGCAGGGCATGGCGGCAACCGTTGCCAAGAAAGATAAGCGGACGTCTCGCATTTAACAGTGTGTCGAGTACCTGAAGTGTTTGTTTCGGTGCATGGCCGTGAGATACAGCGCGATAGTTCATCGGTGATGCCGGGAAGTGCACATCGCTGAGTGTTTCCGAGGATATATCGACCGGCAGGCTTAAGTGAGCTGCCTGGCAGGGTCTCCCGCACGCGATGCGCAGCGCATGGCATAACAATGTCTGAAAATTATCCGGTGAGGTAACCAGCGTGCTGAAGGCGACCGCGTTTGTATAAACCTGATTGACATTAAGTTCTGCATCAACGCCTTCCTGCTCCCACCCCATCCCGAAATACTTTGTGGACACTTCACCGGTGATCACCAGCATGGACGACAGTCCGGCCTGTGCATTCATGGCACCGGTCAGGGCATTGCAGGCTCCCGGTCCTGACGTGACCATGACGACGCCAAGGCCGGCGCCTGCGCGGTGATAGCCATCGGCAATGTATGCGGCACCGGTCTCATGGCGAGCGATGATGTAGTCAATCTCTCCGGGGTGGTTTTTAAGTTCGTTCAATACAAACATGTTGGCGGCGCCGGGTACGCCAAACATATGTTTAACGCCCTCCAGCTGCAGAAACTTCAGCAAAAGCTGCGCGACCGTGATGCTTTTAATGGGTGAGTGATACGTTTGCTCTTTCATCCGAATTCCTCCAGGTACATCGACTGTTACTGCCTGATACATCCTGTATACCGGACTCACATCTACCGCTGTATAGTTGCCCGACAAATCAGGGTAAGGCAATCTGCATGGGTACCGCAATGAGCAGTATGCGTGAACCTTGCAGCCACGGCAACCGGCCTGTACTGCGTAAAATTACCGGGTTGATTCGGGATTTTTAAGGGGCGCGCCTGACAGCAATGTCGTCGGTCGTGAAGTCAGGGTGGGCGCCCAGTTTCAGCGGGTAGGGAGGGGGCAGACAAAATAAATTGCTTATTGAAACACCTGCTCTTCAAGGCTTTGGCCTTTGGAAAGCCGCCTGTAGCGTATGTTGTGCTTTGCGAGCCAGCTGAGCGTTGCGATGTCTGTTTGCGGGAAGTGCGAGTGATCGTAAGCAATAACCAGTTCGGTGGGCGTGCGCATTTGAGCGTCGGTGATGCCGTCCAGCTGAGTAAGCTCATTCAGATTCACTGCAGAGTCAGCGCTCAAAAGAATGGTCAGCATGCCCTCGTTGTTGACATCGTCGATGGCTTTGACACCTCTCAACTTTCCATCAGATAAATGCACAACGGTGCGGCAGACTTTTTCGAGTTCATCGAGATTATGCGAACTGACGATGAAGGTGGCCTCGGTGGCTTGTCTGCCTATCAGCTCCCGAATGATTTTAACGTTCGGTGGATCGATGCCGGCGGTGGGTTCATCCAGCAGCACGAGTGTCGGGCTGCCGATCAATGCCTGCGCCAGCAATACACGTTTTCGCATACCGTGACTGAGTTGCGTTCCTTTCGCAGCTATACGATCTTCCATTTGCACCAGACGCAGTACCCGTGTGACTTCACCGGTCGCATCCTTCATGCCTCTGAGCCGGGCGTAGTGTTTGAGCTGTACGCCGACAGAGAAGTGCGGGTCGAGTGAAGCATCTTGTGGCAGTGCTGACATGTGTCTGATCGCATGCAGGCTGCCGGCGCGCTGCCCCATGACAGTCACCTCACCACTGCTGGGCCGGATGTATCCGCACAACAAGCTGAGCAGAGTGGTTTTGCCGGCGCCGTTGGGGCCGACCAGCGCGATCGGTGAACCGGCCTCAAGCTCGAGAGTAACGCTTTGCAGCGCTTTCGTGCGACTATAGTTTTTGCTCAGGTCGACACACTGGACAATTGAGTTCATAGATCACGTACCTTCATGGCTGCATAGCCTGCGGCCAGTAAACCCATTGTTTGCAGCAACGGCACGTAGGCGATTTGCAGCGACTGCCAGCTGTTCTGCTGCAACAGGTGTTTGATATGTGCGCCCGGCAGGAGCCAGCGTAACAGTTCTGCTTCGGGTACATAGCGCCCTGCCCAGACGATCAACAGGCCGATCAGAATCCATAGAATGATCGCCCAGGTCGTCGCCTGCCTTGCCGAGGCGGCGAACACATTGATCAGCGCCATGGCTGCGGTGTAGGCGGCAATCAAGAGTGCGAGGTTGATAAAGACCATCACAGCAGTTTCAAGTGAAGTGCTGGTGAGGGAAGCGCCTCTTATATACACCGTGACCACAATGGCCGTCACCACCAGTGCAAGCAACAAAAGTTGAATCAGATACAAACCGAGGAATCGTCCAAAAAACAAGCTGCCCCGGGTGGTGTGCAGGCTCAGTAAACGCAGTGTGCCGCGCGATCTGTCCGTTGCGGTCTGATCGGCGGCGAGGATCAGGCAGAACATGGGAAAAAGGTAAAGTGACAAGGCCCAGAATACTGCGAACTCCGGTACCGGCCAGCTCAGCAACGCACGCAAAGTGCTGGAGTTGAACATTGACCCAAGGACATTGCCGCCGGTGCTCAGCCACTGGGCGGCGCCGACAATGCCATAGCGCAGCAACAAGCCCCAAATAAGCGCGAAGGCGATAATGACCGTGATACCACGCCTGGTGGTGAAGGCACGACGCAACTCCAGTGAGGCGATAATAAGCGTGTTTCTAAGGTTTATCATTGATCGTAAAGCGATGTTTGTACACGTAGTAAATAGAGCATAATGATACCAGTGACATTGCCACCATGGAGAGAGAGGCGATGGTAAAGTCATCGGCGCCACCGATCGCAACGATACTGGATCCGAAAAGCGCTCCTGCTGCCATTTGTGCAGCACCGGCCAAACCGGCGCCACTGCCCGCGTATTGTCCGGCGGCCGACATGGCGCCGACCATGCTGTTGCCGAGAATAATGCCGTTGCTGAAGCCGAACAGGCAGCACGGAATGACCAGAGACAGCGGGTGGGTCATGCCCAGTTCCTGAGTGGCAAACATCGCTGTGACCGACAGCAGGCAAAGTGAGCAGCCGATCATTGCCGCGCGTTCCAGCCCGCGGGAAACGAAATACAATCGGTTAGTGGTGTTGCCAATCAGGTAAAACACCGAAGTCAGTGAAAACCAGAACCCGAATTCCATGGGTGAAAATCCGTTGCGTTGATATTGAAAGGGCATAAAGCCGCTCATGCTGAAAAACATGGCAACCTGCAGGCTCCCGGTGACCGTGAAAGAGAGAAAGGCTGGGTTCGCAAAGAGGTTTTTATATACCTTAAATACTTCCGTCACACCGCCAATGGCGGTGCGCTGAATGTGAGTTTCGGTGGTTTTAAATATCGACAGCAGCATGACCGTGGCACCGGCTGTTGTCATCACCAACAGAGCGCCACGCCAGCCCGCAATTTCTGCGAGCACACCGCCGAGGGCAAGAGACAGGATCGGTGCAATGGCCACCATGATCTGGATAGTCGCCATATGCCTGGCTGCTTCGGCGCGGGTGAAGCAGTCGTTCACCATGGCGCGCCCCATGGAGAGGCATGCCGAAGCACCTAATCCCTGAATAATGCGGAATGCGGTCAGCCATTCGATGCTGCCTGCCGTCAGGCCCAGTGCGCCGCCGAGGGTAAAGAGAAAGGTCCCCCACAACAAAAGGGGGCGGCGACCAATACTGTCTGACCAGGTGCCACAAACAAGTTGACCTGCAGCAAGTGCAAACAGGTACACGGTTAATTGCAATTGCACTGCATCACTGCCGGCGGCAAACTGTTGTTGCAACAGTGGCAGTGCAGGCGTCAACAGCGTGATCCCCATGATTGCGCTGCCGACCGTAGCGGCGACGACCCACATCGGTGGTGGCGTGACGGTATTGTAGCGGGCGTGGGACAGGAGCCTGTTGCCTATGGTGCGGCGGGAGTTTAAGGAAGAGTCGCGTGCGGGGCATCGTATTGTCGAATGCCTGATTCCATTAGGCCACGCGAAAGCGTAATAAACAATGCGCAATTAACGGTGTGACAGAACTGGGTTCGATGAATCGCACAGGCGCTGAGTGTGATCCGGCGTGAGCGAGCTCGTCGGGGCGATGTCAATTTACGAAAATGTAAACTGTGGGTATACTTGCGTTTTTTCATTGCACAGATTTGTGCTGGAATGTTGGCCGTTGGCATGGTGGGCGCTTCGTCGCGTATCGTGACTGGTAAGACGGCCAATGTAGAATGTGACCCGTGAAGAATAGTGAGAGCCCGACTATGAAGGAAATTCCGCAGGCGCAGATGAATGTGGAGCCGCAGGTACAACCATTTTTTGATGATCAGTCCAATACCATCAGTTATGTGGTGAAAGACCCGGCGTCCTCTGCTTGTGCCATCATCGATTCAGTGCTGGACATCGACTATGCTGCCGGTCGCATTGCTTTTGACAGCGCAGATGAAATTATTGCCCATGTACAAAGTCAGCATCTTACTGTTGAGTGGATTATCGAAACACATGTGCATGCGGATCACCTGTCGGCAGCGCCTTATCTGCAGGAAAAGCTCGGCGGTAAAATCGGTATTGGCGAAGGGATCGTCACCGTGCAGGAAACGTTTGGAAAGCTTTTTAACGAGGGCACCGAGTTCCAGAGAGATGGCAGTCAGTTCGATGCCCTGTTCGCTGATGGTGATACTTATCAGATCGGCGGTATGACGGCGACTGTGATGCACACGCCGGGTCATACACCTGCCTGTATGGTTCATATTATTGGCAACGCCGCCTTTATCGGCGATACGTTGTTCATGCCGGATGGTGGTTCTGCCAGAGCGGATTTTCCAGGTGGTGATGCAGGGGAGCTCTATGACTCTATCCAGCGAATACTGTCCCTGCCGGATGAAATGCGATTGTTTATGTGTCACGACTATGGGCCCGGGGGCAGGGAGATTCAGTGGGAAACCACTGTCTCGGAGCAAAAGCAGAACAACATTCATGTCGGTGGCAATAAAACGAAAGAGGAATACGTAAAATTCCGCACCGAGCGGGACGCGACGCTAAAATCACCCCGGCTGATCATTCCTTCACTTCAGGTGAATATGCGCGCGGGTGAAATACCGGCCGATGAAGATGGCAATCTGCGGCTGACTGTACCGATTACCATTGATAAATCGTGACAGTGTGACTGATTTTCCGGGTGAAACTCCGCATCACGACGCAGTAGAGCCGCTAGCAGATGCTGAAAAACTATTGCGCTAACTCTGAGAGCGTTAAATTGCCCCTCAAAATGCTCATTCATAACCCATAAACAGCGCTTTTTCGGCAGCCATTTTACAGTGATCATGGGCCTTCCCAGACCGTCGCTCACAACGTTTTTCAACACCCTGCCAGAGTGAAATATACAGAGTGAAATTTTTTTTGTGAAATCCACAGGGAAATGATTTAGTCTGTAATGGAGGGGAAGTGTGAGTCCGCACATCAGATGACTTACCACACCTGATAGTGGCGGGGCGAAGCCTGCTGCATCGGAGCGTTGATCGCCGTATATTGTGCCTGTTCCAGATCATTTTGCTTTGCTGGTGAAAGCGGCCGGCAGCATCGCATCGGTCGATTGGAACGCATCTCACCCACCCGTTTGTCCATAACCGGACGGGCGGCTCACCACTATGGTTAACAGGAAGGGGATACTATGATCGTTGGCAGTCCCAAAGAGGTGTTTGACGGAGAAGCCCGAGTCGCAATGACGCCGGCATCTGCCACCGCTTTGCAGAAGATCGGGCATCAGTGTGTGATCGAGTCCAATGCGGGCTTGCTTGCCGGCTACGCCGATGATGACTACCGGGCAGCCGGTGTTGAAGTGGTGCAGAACGCTGAGCAATTGTTTGCCCGCGCGGACATTATCGCCAAGGTCAGGCCGCCCTCTGAGACAGAAGTGCAAATGGCCTCCGGAAAAACCCTGATTTCCTTTTTCTACCCGGCGCAACAACAGGCATTGATGGAATCGGCGGCGTCCCAGGGTGTCAATGTGATAGCAATGGATATGGTGCCGCGGATCAGTCGCGCACAAAAGATGGATGCGCTGTCTTCCATGGCCAACATTGCCGGTTATCGTGCGGTGATCGAAGCGGGTAATAACTTCGGCAGGTTCTTTACCGGGCAGGTGACCGCCGCAGGCAAAGTGCAGCCGGCCAAAGTGCTGGTTATTGGTGCCGGCGTTGCCGGGCTCGCCGCGATTGGGGCCGCACAATCACTGGGTGCGATTGTGCGTGCGTTTGATGTGCGGCCTGAAGTGGCGGAGCAAATCGAGTCGATGGGCGCGGAGTTTTTGTTTCTGGACTTTGACGATCAGACCGATGGTGCTGAAACCGGCGGCTATGCGGCGCCGTCAAGTCCCGAGTTTCGTGAAAAACAACTCGCGTTGTTCCGCGAGCAGGCACCCGACGTAGATATTGTCATCACCACCGCACTGATTCCCGGGCGTGATGCGCCGAAGTTGTGGCTTGACGATATGGTGGCAGCGATGAAAACCGGATCTGTCGTTGTCGATCTGGCCGCCGAGCGCGGCGGTAACTGTGACGCCACCGTTCCCGATCAAAAGATTGTCACCGACAACGGTGTGACGGTGGTTGGCTATACCGACTTCCCCAGCCGTATGGCCACCCAGTCATCAGATCTGTATGCCACTAACATTCGTCACATGCTGACCGATCTGACACCAGCAAAAGACGGTGTGATTAACCACGACATGGAAGATGATGTTATTCGTGGTGCCACAGTCACACACAATAAAGAGATCACTTTCCCGCCACCGCCGCCAAAAGTGCAGGCGATAGCCAAACAACAGCCGAAAGAAAAGCCCAGGGAACCGACACCGGAAGAAAAGCGCGCCGCAGAGAAAGCGGCTTTCAGAAAAGAGACACTGACGCAGATCGGGCTCCTCGCTATTGGTGCGGCGGCTATTCTTTCCATCGGTCTGATTGCGCCAGCGAGCTTTATGCAACACTTTATTGTTTTTGTGTTGTCGGTGTTCGTCGGCTTCCAGGTCATCTGGAATGTCTCCCACTCGCTGCACACGCCGCTGATGGCGGTGACCAATGCGATTTCCTCGATCATTATCCTGGGTGCCCTGATGCAAATCGGATCTTCATCGTTTCTGATTACACTCCTTGCGGCCCTCGGCATCCTGATGGCGGCAGTGAATATCTTTGGCGGCTTCCTGGTGACGCGCCGAATGCTCGCTATGTTCCAGAAATCATAAAGGCAGGGTTGACGAAATGGACTATGGCTTCACAACCGCCGCTTACGTTGTTGCTGCGGTATTGTTTATTCTGAGTCTTGGCGGTTTATCCGGCCAGGAAAGCGCAAAGCGCGCTGTGTGGTATGGCATCGCGGGTATGGCAATCGCTGTGCTGGCGACGTTGATCGGCCCGGGTGCCGGGCTTTGGTGGCTGTCGATTGTGCTGATCGCAATTGGCGCGGTTATCGGCTATCAACTCGCCACACGTGTCGAAATGACGCAAATGCCGGAACTGGTTGCAATCATGCACTCACTCGTGGGGCTTGCTGCAGTTTTTGTCGGCTTTAACGCGGATATTATGATCAATGTTGTCTCCGGCTTGTACGCCAATTCAGGCGGCGTACTCGGCGCCGTGCAGGCGGATGGTCTGACTGCGGTGGGTCTGCCAAAAGAAATACATGATGGCCTGTCTGCTTTCGGGCAACTTGTCGCAAAGAAGACAGGTGTTGAGATCGGTATTTTACGTGTGGAACTCGCGCTTGGTATCTGGATTGGAGCGGTCACCTTCACCGGCTCGGTGGTGGCCTATGGGAAGCTCTCCGGCAGCGCATCAAAGTTGCCGTTTCAGATTGATACATCGGCCAAACAGTTGCCCGGCGGTCACCTGCTGAATGCGGCTGCGGCTGCGTTTTCTCTGCTGATGCTGATTATGTATCTTTCGGGTTCCGGTAGCTGGACGCTGGTGCTGCTGACAATCGCCGCACTCTTCATCGGTTGTCACCTGATTATGGGGATCGGCGGTGCGGACATGCCGGTGGTGGTGTCGATGCTTAACAGCTATTCCGGCTGGGCGGCGGCAGCGATTGGTTTCTCGCTTGGCAATGATCTGTTGATCGTAGTGGGTGCACTGGTCGGGTCTTCCGGTGCGATACTGTCCTACATCATGTGCAAAGCCATGAACCGCTCCTTTGTCAGTGTGATCCTCGGTGGTTTCGGTGGTGCAGCTGGCGAGCAGATGGCTGTCGAGGGTGAACAGATAGCGATTGATGCGGATGGTGTGGCAACCGCGCTCGCCGAGGCCGACAGCGTGGTCATTGTACCGGGCTATGGCATGGCAGTGGCGCAGGCGCAGCAGGCGGTTAGCGAGTTGACCCGCAAGCTGCGTGCACAGGGTAAGGACGTGCGTTTCGCGATTCATCCGGTAGCCGGGCGACTGCCCGGGCATATGAATGTGCTACTGGCAGAAGCGAAAGTGCCTTATGACATCGTACTTGAGATGGATGAAATCAACGACGACTTTCCCGACACTGATGTCGTCATTGTTATCGGTTCAAACGATATCGTAAACCCGGCTGCACAGGACGATCCGAACTCACCGATTGCCGGTATGCCCGTGCTGGAAGTCTGGAAGGCCAAACAGGTGTTCGTATCAAAACGTGGTCAGGGTACTGGCTATTCAGGTATTGAGAATCCGCTGTTTTTTAAGGAAAACACGCGCATGTTTTATGGCGATGCCAAACAGTCTCTCGATCAGCTGCTGCCCAAAATTTCCTGACTACCCGCACCGGTAGTTAATGATAACAATTCTCAATAATCTCGCAGCGGCAACACTCAAAGCTCATTGAATCAAGTGTTGTTGCTGCGCTGATACAGTCGGCAGTCTTGTCGCGAAATTCCTTATTTGCAGTCGCAGTTAGTCTCCGTGCCTGAAACTTATATCTAAAGGAATATGGCTTATCCCAAGAGTAACGAATTGTAGTGATCCAATTCGTAGCACCATCAATTTATCGATTGATTAAGTTAGTTTCCAAGGCTATGGTACTCGTCAGCCAGACCGAGGAGACCTTAATCGTGATTCGAAAGATTGTAGCGGTGAGCGTGGCAGCGCTGGCCATGACCGGACTTGTTGTCGCAGATGTTACCTCTCCTGAAGACGTAAAAATCGAAAACCTTGCGATCAGCATGCCGCTGACTTCTCAGCCGGGCAGTGCCGAGGAAGGCCGCAATGTCTTCGCCAATCGCAAGCTTGGCAATTGTCTCGCCTGTCACGCCAACAGCGATATGGCAGACCAACTGTTTCACGGAGAGGTGGGTCCTTCGCTGGACGGTGCCGGCACCCGCTGGAAACCAGAACAACTGCGCACCATTGTTGTGAATGCGAAAGCGGTTTTCTCGGACCAGACCGTGATGCCCGGGTTCTATTCACTGGATGTCGGTGAAAACGTGCGTGAGGATCTGATCGGTAAAACCATCCTGACAGCGCAACAGATTGAAGATCTGGTTGCCTACCTTGAAACCCTAAAATAATTTCCGCTTTAATAGCCCAGTGTTGGAGAATTGAATGAATCTGACCCGACGAACATTGCTAACCGGCAGCGCGGCGGCAGCCGTCGCATCCTTTTTTGGCAGCCAGCAGGCATTCGCTTCTGTTGAAGAACTCAACAAAGCCATTTCAGAGTTTACCGGTGGGGCAGAACCGGGAGAGGGTCCGGTCACACTGATCACGCCCGAGATAGCCGAGAATGGAAACAGTGTTCCCGTCTCGGTGCTGGTTGAGAGCCCGATGACAGAAGATGATCACGTTCAGTCTGTGATGATTCTGGCTGAAGATAATCCGCTACCCAACGTTGCCACGTTTCATTTCTCTGCAATGAGTGGAGAAGCCAGGGCATCCACTCGGATGCGTCTTGCAAAAACACAAAACGTGGTAGCCGTCGCAAAGATGAGCAATGGCGATGTTTATAAAGTCAGCAACAATGTCAAAGTGACCATCGGAGGCTGTGGCGGTTAAGCCCGGAGAAAATAAATGTCTAAACCACGAATTAAAGTACCCAAAAAAGTCTCTGCCGGCGATGTCATCACGATCAAGACGCTGGTTAGTCACAAAATGGAATCAGGCCAGCGTAAAGACAAGGAAGGTAACGTTATACCTCGCAAGATCATCAACAAATTTACCTGCGAGTTTAACGGTGCCAGTGTGTTTTCGTGTGATATTGATCCGGGGGTAGCTGCAAATCCCTACTTTGAGTTCAAAGCAAAAGTGGATGAGGCCGGTACATTCAAGTTCACCTGGGTCGACGATGATGGCAGCGTGATAGAAGCGGAAAAGGAAGTTGCACTTTCCTGATCCGGTAACTGACAGCAACGCAGGTGTTCGGCGCTGTTCATACGGCTGACCATGTACAGGTTAAAAGAGGAGAACGACAGTTGAATTACTCTCGTATCGCGCTGGTAGCGCTTGGAGCGGCAGTTGCCGCGTCGTCGGCAGTGTCACTGGTGGCAGCGCCAGTCGATGAAAAGCTTGTTATTGATGGCGAGCTTGAAATGATTACACGGGCCCCTTCATCTGAAGGGCATCCCTTGCCGGAAGTGATTTCCGGGTGGCATTATCGGACAGAGTCTACCCGTGCGCTTGAGGCGGACTCATTCGAGAATCCGGGTATGCTCGGTGTTGAGCAGGGAGAGGTGATCTGGAACACGGTCGAAGGTTCTGAAGGGAAGTCCTGTGCCTCCTGCCATGACGATGCGTCTGTATCTATGGCAAGCGTCGGGGCAACGTACCCGAAGTGGCACGAAGCGACCGGGAAACCGGTGAATGTAGAGCTTCAAATCAACATGTGTCGGGTCGATAATATGGGGGCGGAGGCATATAAATTCGACAAGGGCGGACAGAAACCGCTGACTACCTACATCAAGCATCAGTCTCTGGGACAGCCCGTCAAGGTGGATCTGGAAGCAGGTGAGATGCAGGCATGGTGGGAGCGCGGAAAGGAGATGTACTACAAGCGAACCGGACAGCTGAATCTGTCGTGCGCCTCCTGTCATGAAAAAAATAACGGCAAGTACATCCGCGCTGACCACCTGAGTCAGGGCAA
>CAZOXM010000032.1:0-14212 GCA_964583825.1 uncultured Granulosicoccaceae bacterium | reverse complement strand
GTCATGAAAAAAATAACGGCAAGTACATCCGCGCTGACCACCTGAGTCAGGGCAACGTAAACGGGTTCCCCACCTACCGGCTAAAGCAGGGGAATCTCATCTCGCTTCACAACCGGTTCAGAGGGTGTATTAGAGATACGCGCGCGGAGTTCCCGGCCGCATTCTCGGATGAACTGATGGCGCTTGAGGTGTATACCACATGGCGTGGACAGGGCCTGTCTGTAGAAACGCCGGCGGTACGCCAGTAATAGCTTCAGACGGTTAGCTTGTCGACAGGAGAGCCCTGAAACACTTATGCACACTCGGCGTGACTTTCTGCAGTTTGCAGCGGTAACTGCAGCTCTAGGTGGCTTTTCGGGGTTTTCTTCGCGTGCGAGTGCACAGCAGCAGCTAACACAGGATGACCTGCTTGCCTTTGATGCCAAAGGCAAGCTCACGCTGCTGCACCTGACGGATATCCATGCCCAGCTCAAGCCGTTGTACTTCCGCCCGCCTTCCGAAAACATCGGTGTCGGTGACTATGCCGGTATTCCACCGCATCTGGTGGGCGATGATTTTTTAAAGCACTTTGGTCTCGAGCGAGGCACAGCGCTCGCCTATGCCCATACAATGGTCGACTATGTCGACATGGCCAGGGCTTACGGCCGGCTGGGCGGGCTCGATCGAACCGCAACACTGATCAACGCGATTAGAGCCGAGCGCGGTGATGGCAACGTCCTGCTGCTCGATGGTGGCGACACTTGGCAGGGTTCGTACACTGCACTGAAAACCAGCGCGCAGGATATGGTCGATTGCATGGCGCTGCTCAAGCCCGATGCCATGGTCGGACACTGGGAATTTACTCTGGGTACAGACCGGGTCGAGGAAATCATAGAGAGTCTCGACTATCCGTTTCTCGCCAGCAATATCGTGGACACCGACTGGGAAGAGCCGGTATTTGAAAGTACTTCCATGGTCGAGGCAGGCGGTTCTACCGTTGCAATCATTGGTCAGGCGATGCCGTATACACCCATTGCCAACCCACGCTGGATGTTTCCGCAATGGTCGTTCGGGCTTCGTCTTGATGCGTTGCAGGCCAACGTAGATGCCGCCAGAGCGCAGGGAGCGGAGGTGGTGGTATTGCTTTCGCACAACGGCTTTGACGTTGATCGGAAGCTCGCGGGTGAAGTGTCGGGCATTGATGTAATCCTCACTGGCCACACGCACGATGCAGTGCCGCATGCTATCAATGTGGGCGGCACTCTGGTGCTCGCCAGCGGCTCCCATGGCAAATACCTCGGGCGCGTAGATCTCGAAGTGAAAAACGGCAGGGTCGTCGACTACAGTTCCAACCTGATACCGGTGTTCTCTGATGTGATTGAGCCGGATACGCAGATGGCGGCTAAAATAGACGAAGTCAGAGCGCCCTACGCGGACGAATTAAAACGGGTAATCGGTAAAACCGATTCCCTGCTCTATCGCCGCGGCAACTTCAACGGTACCTGGGATGATCTGATCTGTGAGGGCATGATGGCCGAGCGCGATGCGGAACTCTCTTTTAGTCCGGGTTTCCGCTGGGGCACGACGCTGTTGCCCGGGGATAACATCACTATTGATGATCTCTACACGCAGACGGCAATGACTTACCCGCAAGTGTATCGGCTGGAGTTTTCCGGCGAGCGCATCAGGGAAATTCTGGAAGACGTTTGCGATAACCTGTTTAACCCGGATCCGTTTTTTCAGCAGGGCGGTGATATGGTGCGTGTTGGCGGTATGGGGTACACCTGCACACCGGAAGCGGGTATGGGTTCCAGAATTAATAACATGACTCTCTTGTCGACGGGAGAGCCGATTGACCCTAAAAGAAACTATGTGGTTGCCGGCTGGGCTTCGGTGAATGAGTCTGTGGAAGGGCCTGCGGTCTACGATCTGATGGAGACCTATATCGGTAAGCAGGATGTGATCAGCATTGAACCCAATCAATCGGTAAAGGTCATCGGTTAGTAAGTGCCGCGAGCGGCGGTTTGGGTCGCGTTAAATCTCAGAACCGCTGGCTCAGCTTTATTGGAGACCACAATGGCAGATTTTAACCAGCAGCGCCGTGCGATACTAAAATCGCTCGGGTACTCGTTCGGTTCGTGTGCGCTGACCGCGCATGTGGCGTTCGGTGAAACTGCGGATTCCGCGCCGGCACATCAGATCAAACTGGGCGATAACACTTTGTACGTGCTATCGGACGGCAACCTGAGTTTGCCTGTCAGCAGGCTATTCAATACGGATGAACAGGCCGCTGAGGCAAAAGTGCTGTTCGCCGAAGCCGGGTTGTCCGCCGATGAGTTTCTACCTCCGCTCAATATCACCTTGTTGAGATCAGCCGACAGGCTGGTGCTGTTCGATGTGGGGTCCGGATCCCAGTTTATGGAGAGTGCAGGTCGGTTACCGGCGGCGCTGGAGGCGAACGGTATCGATCCGTATGAGGTCACTGATGTTGTTTTCACGCATGCACACCCGGACCATTGCTGGGGATTGCTCGACGATTTTGACGAGTTGCTGTGTCCGGAGGCGACCTACCATATGCATGGCACTGAGTACGATTACTGGTTGTCCGAAGATACGCTCAATAACGCCGACGAGGCATCGCTCGGCATGGTCGCAGGTGCTCGCAACCGTCTACCACTAATTGAGGATCGGCTGAGTCGATTTAACTGGGGTGATGAAGTGCTGCCCGGGGTGGAGGCGATAGACAGTCACGGCCATACCCCGGGGCATAGTGCCTTTGCGGTTCATCATGGCGGCGATTCGATCATGGTACTCGGGGATGCGTTGATTCATCCGGTGCTGTCGTTTCGCAGACCCGCCTGGCCCTGGCTTTCGGATATCGACGTAGAGAGTGCGATTGAAACCCGCAAGCGTCTGCTGGATCGTCTGGCAGGTGACCGCATGCAGATGATTGGATATCACCTGCCGGGCTCGGGGCTGGGTATTGCTGAAAAACATGACGGTGAATATCGTTATGTTGCCGCGTAAGTCAAATACAGAATGCGGCATTACAGGGGCAGGTAGCATGGAATTAGCCGGATGGTTTTGTTGCGGTGGATACCTCGCCTGATGAGCCTTCCTGCTTATCTGGCAAGCATTGCTATCGCTGTGCTGATGGGGGTGGCACCGGTATGGTCGCAGGATGCCATGCTTCAGAGCGGCGAAGACTTCATTGCACGAATAGCATCGGATATTCAGAACCTGAACACGGAAGAGTTACTGGCGCTTTCCAGTCGTTTCCCGAACCTTGAACTGATTGATGTTCGCACGGCACATGAAATTGCATTGACTGGAGGAATGATTGATCTTGGCCGTCGCACTCACCACATCGAACGTGGCTGGCTTGAATTCCGCGTCAGTGATCGCATTCCCGATCTGGACACACAAATAGTTCTGTATTGCGGGACCAACCGGCGTAGCCCGCTGGCGGCGGCCACGCTGCAGCGGATGGGTTACACCCATGTGTATAACTATGCAGATGGCTTTCCAGCCTGGCTTGCGGGTGGGCACGCGGTACAACAGAGTGATGAATACGTCGGGTCCATGTTGTTTCGAAAGCCGATGGAAGTAGCGCCCGGTGTCTGGTCGGCGATTGGAGCGACCGCACCCCCCACGTATGAAAACTCCGGTCACAATAATAACTTGTCGTTTGTCATCGGGTCTGAGGCCGTCATGGTCGTGAATGCGTCAGACAACTATCTGCTCGCAGAGTCGCTGCATAACGAGATCAAAAAAGTCACTGAGTTACCGGTCAAGTATGTAGTGCTTGAAAATGGTCAGGGGCACGCCATGCTCGGCATGAGTTACTGGCAGGGACAGGGAGCTTCAATCATTGCGCATATTGATACCGCCGATGTCATTGAGTCGCACGGCGATCAGATCCTGGAACGCATGCAGCTTCGCAATCGCGATAAAGCGATGGGCACCGTATTGTCCGCCCCCGATCTCACATTTGAATCAATGCATGCGCTTGATCTGGGTGATCTGAAAGTTGAAATACATTACCTCGGGCCCTCACATAGCCCCGGTGATACACAGGTGTGGCTGCCGGACCTGCGTTTGATGATCGCCGGAGATCTGGCATTTCACGAGCGCCTGCTGCCGGTGTTCGACGACAGTGATACTGCCGGCTGGATAGAAACCTGGGAAGCCTTTGAATCGCTTGCGCCGCAAGTTGTTATACCCGGTCACGGGCATCCGACCACCATTGATGTTGTGAAAAAATGGACCATCGGTTACCTCGAGTATATGCGGGGCGAGATCGCACAAATACTCAATACTGGCGGTTCGCTGGTCGATGCCTACAAGATTGATCAGTCGGCCTATTCACACCTCGATACCTTTGATGAACTCGCCGGACTTAACGCTGATCGAATTTACAGAGCGATGGAGTTTGAATAGTGCCGGGTTCAGCTCGAGTGTTCGTTCTGCATTACGGCACAAATAGCATCCAGTAGTGCACCCACTTTCGATTCACAGTTCAATGTGTAGTAAATCAGTTTTGATTCCCGTCTGGTGTTGACCAGTTCGAGTTCCCTGAGTTTGGCCAGCTCTCGCGACAGGCGTGGTTGATCTATACCGAGAAAGGTTTCTATATCGCCAACTGACATTTCCTCATGCCTGAGTGCGCAACAAATTTTCAGGCGTTCCGGATGTGACAGTGCCTTTAATATGCCTGCTGTTTCGTGCACAAGAGGTTCGAAATTACTGATGTCAGCGGACGGCATTTATGATCAACCGGTTGCAATAGCAGAGTGATAGTTTATTATACAGTTTACAAAAACGTAAAATGTTGGTGGTACCATGAATCTGGCATTAGAAAGTTTTACTCCACTGTCTGCAACTATCGGTGGTGTCATGATCGGGCTGGCCGCTGTGCTGCTGATGGCGTGTAACGGCAGAATAGCAGGGATCAGTGGCATTTTTTCCGGCATGCTGTTTGGTGCACACAGCGACCGATTGTGGCGATGGATGTTCGTCGCGGGCCTGGTGATCGGGCCGATTCTGTATATGGCAATCAGCGGCAGGGAACCCGCATTTGAGATCACCGGTAACTGGCTGCTTATTGTGTCGGGCGGGCTGCTCGTTGGTTTTGGTGCAAGGCTTGGCTCGGGTTGTACCAGCGGACACGGGGTGTGCGGTCTGGCCAGGTTTTCCGTGCGATCCATGATCGCTGTCGTAACCTTTATGGCGGCGGGTATGGCAACGGTCGCATTGTTAAAACCGCTGGCGGGGGGGCTGACATGATGCGTGAATTCACCGCAATGCTTGCGGGCATTGTCTTCGGCGTCGGCCTGGTAATCTCACAGATGGTCAACCCGCAGAAAGTACTCGGGTTTCTCGATCTGTTTGGGCAGTGGGATCCATCACTGGCCTTTGTGATGGGTGGCGCACTGGTGGTTACAGCCATCGGTTACCGGTTGGTCCTGCGAGCCGAACAGCCCGCTTTTACGGAGCAATTTCATCTGCCCACAAGCAGCAGAGTCGACGCGAAACTCGCTGTCGGGAGTGTTCTGTTTGGCATCGGCTGGGGGCTGGTGGGTCTGTGTCCCGGGCCGGCACTGGCGGCACTCACTATCGGTGGTATGCCGCTGCTTGTATTTCTGGGGTCGATGTGTGCCGGGGCGCTGTTGTATCAGCTCACCATGGTAAAGCCGACTGGCAAAAGCTCGCAGCTGACACAAAACACAAACTAACAGGGTGCTGAAGAACGTGATGGGCAATGAACTGAGCGGGTTCATTCTTCTTCAGGTTGCTCATCGATAACCCGTCTCTCTGCGCTCCGATTACGCTTCTTTATTGCAGGTCTATAACATGTCGAATAATCAAACAAAGAACAGGCGTTCTTTTTTGAAGAAATCCCTGGCGGTCGGCGGTGCTGCCGGTTCCGGCTTGCTGGCAGCGCGGGCTCAGGCTCGAACGCCGGATCCGCTGATAACAGAGGTGCAGGACTGGAACCGTTATCTTGGTGATGGTGTCGACTCTCGACCATATGGCATGCCCTCCCGCTTCGAGAGCGATGTTGTGCGCCGCGATGTCGCCTGGCTGACGGCGGATTCGAAGGCTTCCGTAAACTTTACGCCCCTGCACAAACTCGAAGGCATCATTACACCGAACGGGCTTTGTTTTGAACGTCACCACGGTGGAATTGCGGAAATCAGTCCGCAGGATCATCGGATCATGATCAACGGGCTGGTGGATAATCCGCTGGTGTTCACGATGGATGACTTAAAGCGCTTTCCACGGCATAGCGAAGTGTACTTTCTTGAGTGCGCAGCAAATACAGGCATGGAATGGCGCGGTGCGCAACTTAACGGTTGTCAGTTCACGCATGGCATGGTGCACAACGTCATGTATACCGGGGTAAAGCTCAAAGACATACTGGCTGAGGCCGGGGTTAAGCCCGCCGGCAAGTGGGTGCTGCCGGAAGGTGCCGATGCGTCTCATATGACTCGATCTATTCCGATGGAAAAAGCGCTTGAAGATTGCATGGTTGCCTTCGCGATGAATGGCGAAGCCCTGAGACCGGAGCAGGGTTATCCGGTGCGCCTTGTTGTGCCGGGCTGGGAAGGCAATATGTGGGTGAAATGGCTGCGTCGACTGGAGGTTGGCGATGCGCCGTGGCACCACCGCGAAGAGACTTCCAAGTACACGGACTTGCTGGACGACGGTCGCGCGCGACGATTTACCTGGACCATGGATGTTAAATCGGTGATTACCAACCCCAGTCCACAGGCGCCAATTAATCACGGGCGTGGTCGCACTGTGCTTACCGGCCTCGCGTGGAGCGGTTTTGGAAAAATAGATCGGGTAGATGTATCTATTGACGGGGGGCGAAACTGGCACAAGGCCAGGCTCGATGGCCCAAGCCTGAGTAAGTCACTGCATCGTTTCTACTTTGAGTTTGACTGGGATGGCGGCGAGTTGTTTTTGCAGAGTCGCGCCATTGATGACAAGCGCCATGTGCAGAAAACTAAATCAGCACTCCGACAAGTGCGCGGCGAAAACTCCATTTACCACAACAACTCAATACAGACATGGCATGTCAAAGCCGATGGTCTGGTCGAGAACGTGGAGGTATCATAAGTGACTAGTTACCGTTCCCTGCTTTCTACGCTGCTCTTCACCTTGTCAGCAGCACCTGTCGTATTTGCCGACGCTGAAAAGGGCAGTGCAGTATTTGCGCAATGTGCCGGATGCCATATGGTAGGTGAAAATGCACAGACGCGTTTCGGACCCGCGCTCAACAATATGGTGGGGCAGTCTGCGGCATCGGTTTCCGGTTATGACTATTCCGACGCGTTTAAACAATTTGCAAGTGATGGTCTGGTCTGGACAGAATCTGAACTGGATGCGTTTCTGAAAGCACCGATGCAGTATGCAGCGGGCACCAAAATGGCGTATCCCGGCTTGTCTTCGGCGGAAGACCGAAAAAACGTTATTGCGTATCTGGCTACCTTTACGGCCAGCGAAACCACTGATGATGAAACCACGGCTGCCGTGAGTGAGGAAAAGGCCGTGAATACACCTCGTCCGCTCGCCAGTGATTTCGAGGTGCCGACGCACGGCGTGCTTCATCTTGGCAGGATCGCGTTGCCCGAAGAGATTGCGGCGTGGGATATCGATGTACGACCGGACGGACAGGGGCTGCCTGAAGGATCCGGCACCGTGACTGTGGGAGGCGAACTGTATGATGCGCAGTGCGCCATATGTCATGGTGTGTTCGGGGAAGGCGAGGGCAGGTGGCCGATACTCGCCGGTGGTCAGGATACGCTGACAGACGAACGACCGGAGAAAACCATAGGCTCCTATTGGCCCTACCTGTCAACTGTTTACGATTATGTGCACCGCGCCATGCCGTTCGGCAATGCCAGGTCGCTGTCACATGATGATGTCTATGCGATAACCGCATATCTGTTGTACCTGAACGATATCGTCGATGAAGAGTTCGAACTGTCGAAAGATAATTTCACGTCAATCAGGCTGCCCAATGAAGAGAATTTCTATTTTGATGATCGGGATCAGGAAGCAGGCTACGTGTTGAGTGGTGAGCCGTGTATGACGGACTGCATCGAAGGTGAGGCGAAAGTAACTCAGCGGGCGCGGGTGCTTGATGTGACGCCGGACGGCGAGTAGATGCAGCATGCATTTGTATACCATTCGGCTTGAATCCGTGAACAATGAAGTCTGGCATAGAAACGTGATATCAGGGATACACTTATGACATTTCAACGCACAATGCGCTGTGGGGCATCAACGTGTTCAGTGATGTTCATCGTTGCTGTCCTTATCGTGGCGGGCCTGCCATTGTGGTCGCAGGCGCAGGCTGAATCCAGCGACGCACAGTCCGCTGAGCAGAACTCAACAGAGGAGAAACCGGAATCAACCATCATGGAAATGATGGCGCCCGGTGTTGTTCCGACAGAGCCGAACACGATGATGAGGTCGATCAGTGGCAAGGCCAAAATGAATGCGGCCCAGTCCTTTATGTCGGTCAACCCTTTCAGCCTTCGGGATATGGTCAACATGATGACCAGCAAGCTCAAGGTTGAAGCCGGTCTATCCGTGGACGACGTTGTTGAATCGATGAATCTGCGTGCAAACCTGCTGAACTTCAGACTGGTCGGGCACAACACGCCGTGGAAAATCATGGAATCAATCGCCGGTGAGCCCATGCCCAGGGTCGAGATCCTGAGTTATTGTGATGTGATGACCATGCGCGAGATTCTCGACTACAGTCCCGAGTTTGTGGCATTTCTGCCCTGTCGGATTGCCGTGATCGAAGATTCGGCCGGGGATCTGTGGGTTGTTACCCTGGATTGGGATATCCGTTGGCTGGATACCAGTCCCAACCCCAACAAAATGTCTGCGTCATTACGACAAAAAGCAATCGCAATAAGAGAAAACATCCAAAGTATTATGGAAGCCGGTGCTGCCGGGGATCTGTAGTCATACTGACCACGCACAGTGGAGAGGAAGGATATGAAAATATTTAAGAAGCACATGCTGGTGGCCGCCCTTGTGAACGCCGCAGTGGCGTTGCAGCCGGCAGTAGCTGATGAGGGCAGCGGTTACGGCAATTTGTCAAACCCCGGTTTTATCGATGAACTCGAAGCGGGTATGAATCCGGATACTGTCAATCAGTGGTCAGCGATGGTGGCGAATCCGGAGGTCATGCGGGCGATGACCAGCGCCTTCAACCCGCAGCTGGTAAAGCAGTTTATGTCGACCATGACGAACCCTGAATTCATGGAAAGCATGATGCGTTTTGGTGATGCTGAAGTCATGAAAGACTGGACGAGTATGATGACGTCGCCCGACATGTTCAGAGCGTTTTCAAACGCCGCCAGTCCGGAGATGATGGAGTCATGGATGAACGCCATGACCAACCCGGACTATATCGCGCAGATGACATCGACCATGGATCCCGCCTATATGGAACGCTGGCTTAAACTGATGTCAACACCTGAAATGACGCAAATGATGACTGGTGTGCCGGCTCAGATAGATGCAATGATAAAGCGGATGGATCCGAAGCTGGTAAATCAGTGGATGCAGACCATGGCAAACCCGGAAATGGTTAACTCGATGATGTCGATTGCCGACCCGGCTGTGGTAAAGCAATGGGTATCGGCCATGGCCAATCCGGAATTTGCACAACAGATGATGAACATTGTAAACCCGGAAGTGATGTCTGCATGGATGCAGAGCATGACAAACCCGGAATTCACCGAGGCGATGATTCGCACCATGAACCCCGAGGTGATCGAGGGCTGGTTGAATGTGATGGCCAACCCCGAGACAATGGAGGCGATGGTGAAAGTAGTTAATCCCGAGATGATGGTTGGCTGGATGCGCACCATGAGCCGTCCGGAGATGGTCGATGCGATGGTTCAGATGGCGGACCCGGCAATGTTCTCCGGTCTGATGACTACCATGACAAAGCCTGAAGTGATGGAGTCCATGATGGAGTCCATGAATCCTCAGTTCATGATAGAGATGATGCAGTTGATGCCGGCAATGCTTGAAGCGTTTAGTGAGAGTCAGCAGCGGTAAGCGAAGCGGGAGAAAACTGTTGTAATGCTTTGCGCCCGTTACTGCGGTACGGACAAGGCGGTGCAGCGTTTCGTTCGTGCGCTACAGCTTGTCGAGCATCTGCCCCAGTAAAAACCAGAAATACTCATCACCCGGATACCCGATCAGCCTGTCCACCTCACGTCCGTTGTCGACCAGTATGAATGTCGGTGTCACCCTGGCGGGTTTGATGTCGCTGTATTCATCCGGCATCGGGTTGCTGATGTCGAGCAGTCGCAGCGGCGCCGTTTTGCCCTCCTCGGTTTTTGGGTAAGCAATGGCGATCTCGGCATGGAACCGCAGACAGTAAGGGCAGTCGTCGGACTCCACCACGAGTAACTCCGCCGCCTGCAGTATTGTCACGGGCTGTGCAATCAACAGCCCGGTGAACAGAAATTGTCTTATCAGACTCAGTGCATTCATCTGTGGAAAGTTACACCAACCGATCTGTACACTCAAATGAATATCCAGGGGGGGCAGGTAACGGGTGTTTGCTCAATGTGCAGGGTCGCGCGGCGGCGTGCGTGGTTCATTACAGCGAAAACAGCCACCGACCGTTTCGTGAACTGTTGTAATACCATAAGGCTAAGGCCGCATCGCAAGGTCCGCAATTCTCACCGATGAGTGCTCTCGCATCGCGATTATTTTAACGGGCCGCTGAAACAGCACCGTGGCACAACACGACGACACTGACAATGAACGGACAACACAACCTGGTTGATCGGTTGAAGCTATCCGGTCTGCTCCTTTTGCTGCTTGCGACCGGTTGTGATTTTCTGCACGACGAGGCCGGCGAGGCAGCACATACATCGCCGCAAGGCAACTCCGGAAGCTATATAACTGTTGAGTGGACGCAACTCATGCCCGAAGCGGACCTGCAGGCGTTGCTCAACCCGCCAGCCTACCTCAACGAGATCGAGGAGGGTTCGGCGCAGGATCAGCAGTTGTTCGAGCAACTGGCGTCTGCAAGCCCCGATGGCAATGCGGATCGATACCAGCAGGCACTGGTTTCAACGGACATACGCAGTGAGTACGACGGTGAATCGGTGCGAATTGCAGGTTATCTGGTGCCTCTGGAATTCGACGGCCCCGAGGTGGTCACACAGGCCTTTCTGGTGCCGTATTTCGGGGCGTGTATTCACGTGCCGCCCCCGCCACCCAATCAAATCGTGCTACTCGACGCATCTGAGGGGGTAAGCCTTGATGATATGTACAATCCTTACTGGGTGTCGGGCGAGCTCAGCGCAGAGCTGCACGAAAAGGAACTGGGTACTTCCGCCTACCAAATGAAAGTCGAAAAAATAGAGCAGTATTCAGAGTAGCCATTAGCCCGCTTTCACCGGGAGAAGCTGACGCGCTGGCTGCTAACCTTTCCTGGCGGCCCGTCGTTCTTCGACCCGGCGATTGTGGTAGCGTTGAAAAGTCTCTTCGCCTTCATAGCCTTTTTCGTATACCCAGGTAAAAAGATCGAGGAACGTACCTTTTGCGAATGCGCCCGGCATCGCACCGATTGCCGCATCCTTAACCGATTGATTGCCGGATGCGCTCTCCGGCAAAAACACCCAGGTCGGAGTGAACATCACGCCCCACTTTTCTGCCGCCAGCTTTTCGGTGAGCACCTCGCCATCGAGATCTGTCACTTCTTCGTCGCCCCACAGGTTAAGTTGCACTACAACAAAGTGCTCGTTGACGTAGTCCACGACTTGCGGATCAGATAACACGGTCTCATGTGTTTTCTCGCAATAAATACAGCCTGCCTGTTCAAACACCAGCACCAGTCGTTTGCCTTCGCTTGCAGCATCCTCTATGTCTTCTGCAATGTCCTTGAATGTAAGTGCGAACCAGTCCTGTTTGTGTAAGCCGTCTTCGCCGACCTCTGCATTTGAGTGGCCGGTGAATAAAAAGGCGATAAGCAGTACATAAGCGAAATTGAATTTGTTATACATTGGCACGCTCCGGTTTGTGCGATAAAAAATTGATTGTGTAACACTCGGTTGCACGAGGGGTTGGCGTCAGTCGAAAATATTCACGTCTTTCCCTGACTCCTGAATGTGTTCTGCCCTTGCCGAAATATAGCGCTGAAAACTTGGCTGTTCCCGCCAGGCACCGGAGGCGACGTAGTCCATCAGCGACTGGGTATGGAAGCGTTTAAACCAGGATTCCGAACGAATCACTTCGTTTTTTGTCGCACCGTCAGAGGCATAAAAGATCAGCGTCGGTGCGTAGGATACATCCAGCTGCTTTGCCAGCTCGCGCTCAGTGGTCGGGTTGCCGGTCAAATCGGTGGTGGCCCCGTTGCCCCACATATCAACTCGGACAACATTAAACTTTTCCATAAGATCTCGGGTTTCATCAAGCATCAGCACCTTGTTATCGAGCTCTGTGCAGTTGCTGCAATCCGACTGCTCGAACAACAACAACAGCGGCTTGTCTTCCTTTGCGAAGGCGCCAAGCTTCGATGCGTCCCCATTAATGTACGCTTTTGTTGCGGGCCCGGCAGAGTTAGTGGGTTCCGGTGGCTGGTAGCGGCTGGCGATAAACTCGTTGAAACTTTGTTGCTGTTCCTTTTTGTTAATAACGTATTCCAGCGCGAGCCGGAATTTTTCCGGTGGATAGTAACCGTTAATTCGAAGTGCATGCTGTCCTTCGTCGTCAAAGAAAAGTACCGTCGGTGTAAATTGCACCTGCAGTCGTTCTGCAAATAACTTTTCAGTGAACATTTCACCGTCGACATTCGTGACCTCGCGGTCACCCCACATGTTTATTTCGATAACGTCGAAATGCTCGCGCATGGTCTCTTCGATGTCTTTTTGCGCAAGATTCTGTTCCACAAAAACATTGCAGTAGGGGCATCCATCCTGGTGAAATACGATCATCAGCCGTTTGCCGGCCTCTCTCGCGTCAAGAATATCCTCCTCCAGTTCCATGAAACTGGTTTTGAACCAGTCAGGATATTCGGTCTGCATGGCGCCGTGAAAACCACCGCTATTCTGACTTTCACTTGCCATCGCAAGCTTACTGATAGCTGAGACTAGAATTAACAGCAGCCAGAGGTTTTTTCTGAAAACAGGTGCGAAACCGGGCATATGTTTTTCCCCCACGAGGTAGTGAGCTGACGGAGACGACTTTTTTGTCTTTACTAGACTACTACCGGGAGTTAGTGCAACGCAAAAAGTTCTCAAAAAGCCCGTGTAACCGGACCAATCACCCCTGTATCAGTGTGGCGACGGGGTTATGCATAAAGGGATATTGTTCCGTTTATCCTCGATTGAGACCATTTAGTTTGAGCGCCAGTGTGGAATTTCGATTGTCCGATCGCATCCCTGCGCAGGCCGTCGAGAGAACGTCGCTACCGGAGACAACAGATGATTACCCACAACCCGTTTTCCGACCTGACGGGGTTTGTATCGCCCGGGGTTATGAAGGGCTATGTGATCCTGATGATTTTACTGGTCATAGCGGGCACCGTGCTCGATATGCGCCACAAGCAGAGTGCCAAATACTTTTTCGAGAATTCGAAAAGGGCACAGAAAAACGCCAAACGTAAAGTCGGCGGCGGTAAAAAGGCAGGGCTTGCGATTAAAACCGTTGCCAACGAAGTGTTGACGTCGTCGGAGTTTTGCAATTCGCGTCGCCGCCTGTCACACCTGATGACCATGTATGGCTTCGTTCTGTTCGTGGTCAGCAGCGCGATCATGATTTTCCGCTACACCGGCGGCACTGAAACGCCAGTGCTGTGGCCGTTGCTGTGGCATCTGGGTGCCTTGTCGCTGTGCGTCGGCGGTTACTGGTTCTGGTTTTCCATCCGCGTGGATGTCGCAGCCGAAGGGGTGAAATGGAACCAGTTCAATGGTCGCGGTGATCTGTTCATTCTCGGCTTACTGGCGATGGCGACATTCGGCTTGCTGTGGTCCTTTTTTCAGGCGGTCGGCGCCGGTTCGCTGGCGATGCTGTTTTTCCTGATCTTCATCGTCGCCACCACCGTATTATTTGCCACGGTGTACTGGTCGAAGTTCGCCCACATGTTTTTCAAGCCGGCGGCGGCATTCCAGAAGAAAGTGGCCATGGCCGATGGCTCGCGTGAAAACCTGCCGGATGACTACGACCTGAGTGACCCGGC
>CAZOXM010000031.1:0-47318 GCA_964583825.1 uncultured Granulosicoccaceae bacterium | reverse complement strand
TGCAGAACAAATGACAAGCTCTCAAATGACCACACTGTTTGCTCCAGCACACTAGGTAGCCATCGGGGTTTCCGGTTACACTGAACGGGCGCACCCCAACCCACCAGCACTCCTTACGATCTTTGAAACACTATGGCAGAACCATTTTTACTGAGCATCGATCAGGGTACCACCAGTTCACGGGCGATTTTGTTTGCCAAAGACGGCAGCTCGGTGTTTACCGCGCAGCAGGAATTCACACAGCATTTTCCCGACTCGGGCTGGGTGGAACACGATCCGGAAGAAATCTGGCAATCCACACTGAATGTTTGTCGACAGGCAGTTTCACAGGCGGAGCAGCAGGGCCGCTCAATTGTTGCCGCCGGCATTACCAACCAGCGCGAAACCACTGTCGTCTGGGATCGTCATACCGGACAGGCCATTCATCACGCCATCGTCTGGCAGGACCGACGCACCGCGGCCTTTTGCAATGAACTAAAGACGGCGGGATACGAAGCCACTTTTACCGCAAAAACCGGACTGTTGCTTGATCCTTATTTTTCAGCCACGAAAATCCGCTGGATTCTGGACAACGTCAGTGGTGCACGTGCCGCCGCCGACAAGGGCGACTTATTGTTTGGTACCGTTGACAGTTTTTTGCTTTGGCGCTTCACCAGGGGTGCTGTCCACGCCACCGATGCGACCAACGCATCGAGGACACTGGCGTTTAACATCCATACACGCGAGTGGGATGATGAGCTGTTAAAGATCCTGGATATACCGCGCAGTATGCTGCCTGAAGTAAAAGACAGCAGCGGACACTTCGGCACCATAGATACCGAGTGGTTACCCGGCAACCTTGAAATCAATGGTATCGCTGGCGATCAGCAGGCAGCCACTTTCGGACAGGTCTGTCTGGAACCGGGCACCATAAAAAGCACCTACGGCACCGGTTGTTTCGTGTTGCTGAACACCGGTGGCGAAGCGGTGACTTCGAACAACAAGTTATTGACAACCATCGGCTACCAGCTCAACGACCGACCCACCTATGCGATTGAAGGATCAATATTTGTGGCCGGGGCGGCTGTCCAGTGGCTGCGTGATGGCCTTGGCCTGATCAGGGATGCTCGCGAAACCGAGACAATGGCAGAGGATCTCGATTCAAATCGCGGTGTCTATCTGGTACCTGCATTCACCGGGCTGGGTGCACCCTACTGGAATCCGGACGCCCGCGGCGCGCTCTTCGGCATCACCCGGGACACCGGCGTTAAAGAGCTGACGCGCGCAACACTCGAGTCAGTGGCGTTCCAGACCTACGACCTCTTTAAAGCCATGTCCGAAGACGGAGTCACCCCGACCCGGGTACGTGTTGACGGAGGCATGGTACAGAACAACTGGCTATGCCAGTTTCTGGCGAATGTATTAAACATTCCCGTGCAGCGCCCGGTACAAATCGAAACCACTGCACTGGGGGCAGCGTATCTCGCCGGTCTTCACAGCGGGGTTTATAAAAACCCCGAAGACCTCGCCAGCAACTGGCAGCTCGACCGTGAGTTCACCCCCGCTATCGAGGCTGAACATCGGGATCAAATGCTGGTTGCGTGGCAAAAGGCGGTGGCGGGTGTGCAACATCAGACACAGCCGTAAGGCCAGCGGACTGCGCGAGCTTCCACCGCGCAGACACCCGGGGCATTAACGTCGCCAAAGTAACAAACGATTATTGGCTGGCAATCCGATATCTTTTTCAAAATCGAGCCCCTGTTCAAACGCGACGGCATCGAGCACTGCCTTATCTCGAATACCCATGTGCGCTGCCTGCTGGCGCAGCATGGCATCGAAACTTTCATTGCTCGCTGCGGTGTGTACACCGCGATATTTAAAGGGACCATACAACGCGAAGCAGCCGCCGGTATTTAGACACGTCGCCACGACGGAAAACATATCGGTCACTTGCGCTTCACTCATGATATGCGCCGTATTGGCGGAAAACACAAAATCATAGTGCCGGTCCGGTAACGCCGGCGCGGCAACGTCAAGCGCAATAACAGGTTTTACATTGGACAAACCGGCTTGACGCACGCGTTCATCAATACTTATCAGGTTTTCCGGCCGGTCTGATGGCTGCCATTCAATTTCAGGGTAGCGTGCAGCAAAGTACGCGACATGCTGGCCGGTGCCACTGCCAAGCTCGAGCACAGACTCCACCCCATCGAGCCAGGGTAACAGCGCATCGGCAATAACCGTTTTATTGCGCTCGGCCGCTGCAGAAAATGCCAGACTCATTGTCTCACTCCTGCACCGATGGTTTCATCGATCTCCGGGAATCGGCAACGCGATAAACAAGGGGTTACCGTTGCGATAAATCAGCACAGCTACCGACGTTTCATTATCACTGTCCGACACCAGCTTTGAAAACTGCGCCGGCGACGACACGGGCTCATCACCATACGACGTAATCACATCACCCTTAACAATACCGGCAGCTGCAGCCACCCCGTCCGGGTCTACCCCGGTGACTTCCACACCATTTTGAATATTCAGCGCTGCCCTGCCATCCTCACTGATCGCATCAACAATTAGCCCGATGCGGCGATTGACCACCGGACCACTGCCGGCGCCACGCTGCTCAGCCAGCTCTTCAATCATTACATCAAGCGTGATCTCTTGCCGATCACGCAACAGCACTACCGATGCATTGCTGTCGACGACGGCACTGCCGACCAGCGGTGGCAAATCGGACGACAACGAGACCGCCTCACCGTTAAACGAAAGAATGACATCACCGGGCTCTATGCCGGCCTGCGACGCAGGACCACCATCGGTCACACTGGCAATCAGGGCTCCGGCAGGCTTGTCGAGGCCGAACGACTCTGCCAGCGCCTGATTGACATCCTGAATCGTCACACCGAGCCAGCCGCGACTGACATAGCCCTTGGATAACAGCTGTTCGGTCACCGCACGAACCGTGTTTGACGGAATCGCGAACGACAGACCCATATACCCGCCCGAGCGTGAAAAAATCTGTGAGTTAACTCCGACAACCTGACCGTCCAGATCAAACAAAGGTCCACCCGAGTTACCAGGATTGACCGCAACATCGGTTTGAATAAACGGTACGTAGCTGTCGCTCGGCAGGCTTCTGGCAAGCGCCGACACAATGCCCTGGGTTGCGGTGTATTCAAAGCCGAAGGGGGATCCGATGGCGAGCACCCACTGACCGACCTTCAGCTCACCGGAATCGCCCAGCTCAAGTACCGGCAGTTCGTTTGCATTGACCTTCAATACAGCGATATCGGTGCGTTCATCCGCGCCAATCACACTGGCATCAAACTGACGCTGATCCGGCAGGCTCACGAGAATAGTTTCCGCCCCGTCTATCACGTGCGCATTCGTGACAACATATCCGTCAGCGCTGATCACAAAGCCCGAGCCAAAACCCGACTGTGGCACGCCCGGCGGCGGCAGCCCGTTCGGCTGATCCGGCAGCTCATCGAAAAACCGGCGATAGAATTCCGGCAGTTCATCTTCATTAAAGTTTGGCAAGCTATCAAAGTCATCAGCGCGCTCGGAACGCGCGGTGACGGTCACCTGCACAACCGCCGGGCCTTTTTCCTCTACAAGCCGCTTAAAATCTGGCAAATCAATCGCTGATGCCGCCTGTAGCGGCAAAAACAGTAAACCGATAACACACAGAGATACCACGGAAAAAAGATGTTTCGTCGTCAGTGAATGGATGGCAGCCATGGCTGCAATGTGGGATGATTGCACTCTACTCTTGAGAGCGCCGGAATCGTCAAACATTTTCGAACTCCTGCTCCGGGGTATGAGGGGATCGCCTGAGACCATTGCCAGTTATGCGATGTTACTCAGGCGTTTACGTTTGCTACATTGTGCCTTGGTTGCCACCTAACTTGGGCAACCGTCGCAGTGTATCAATCGAGTTACTAATGATGTCAGCGATGACATCACCGCTTTTGTACGAGTTTAATACATGCGCATACTATTAGTTGAAGACGATATGGAGGCGGCCGGTTATCTGGTCAAGGGGCTGAACGAAATCGGCCACGCAGTGGATCACGCCGACGATGGGGAATCCGGGCTGAGCTACGCAAAAACCAACGCCTATGATGCGATGGTGATCGACCGGATGATGCCACGCAAGGACGGCATCTCAATGATCGAGGATCTTCGCCGCGGCGGAGACAATACGCCGGTACTGATCCTCAGTGCGCTGGATGATGTAGACGAGCGTGTGACTGGACTGCGGGCTGGCGGTGATGACTATTTAACCAAACCGTATTCGCTCCCTGAACTTCATGCGCGATTACAGGCACTGGCTAGACGAGCGCAACCCGAAAACGCTGTGACCACGCTCCGCGTTGCCGATCTCACGCTCGACCTGCTCAAGCACAAGGTGACCCGTGCCGGTGTGAACATCAATTTGCAGCCGCGTGAGTTTCGCCTGCTCGAATACCTGATGCGCCATGCCGGTCAGGTGGTGACACGCAGCATGCTGCTCGAAAATGTCTGGGACTACCACTTCGATCCGCAGACCAACGTCATCGATGTACAGATCAGCCGGCTGCGCAGTAAAATTGATAAAGACTTCGAACAGCCGTTGCTACACACAGTCCGTGGCGCGGGATACAAGCTGGTCGAAGGCTGAACTCACCTCCGGTGCGGCAACAGGCAGGTGATTCATCTGCCTGCCGCACCACTGCCTCTGGCGCCCTGCCAGGTGACTAAACTCGTTATTTCATGAATATCAGACTGTTCAGCACCACGGCGTTTCGACTCACCATTATCTACGCCGCCCTGTTCAGCCTGTTCTCCGCGGTTACACTTGGTTTCATTTACTGGTCGCTGCGCGATGAAATCGAATCGCAAATCGATGCCCGCCTGCGACTGGAAACTGATTTTCTGGTCAACCTGTACAACACGGGCGCGCTGACCGAACTGATTGATGCGATCCAGCAGCGCAATCAGGCCGATACCTACGGTCGCTTCTACTACCTTGAGAGCGAAGGCAGCGAAATCACCGATGGCAGCGAACAGGAGTGGCCGCTGCACATAAAATCAGTCCGCACGCACAGCACCATGCCGATGGGGGATGTCGTCGATCTGCCCCCCGACAGCCCGCGCAAGCTACTGCCGGTGCGAGTGGCTCAAACGCAGTTCTCAGATGGCCTGAAACTCACGATCGGACACGAAATCAGCGACGAGAAAGCACTGCTGGACTACACCTTTGCACTGGTCGTCGGCGCGACCATCATCACGCTGATATTCGCAGTGCTCGGCGGCATCTGGATGAGTTTGAGCGTGCTTAAGCGTATCGCCTCCGTGAATCAGACCGCCGGTGAAATCATGAACGGTGCGTTCTCCAGAAGAATACCCGTCACTGAGCGGCGCGATGAATTCGATGCCATTGCTGTAAAAATAAACCAGATGCTTACCCGTATCGAAGACCTCATGGTCAGTATGCAGCAGGTCACCAACAACGTTGCCCACGACTTGCGCAGTCCGTTAACACGATTGCGCAACCGCCTGGAAGTCACTTTGCTCGAAGACCGCAGTGACGACGAGTATCGCAACACTATCGAATCATCTATCTCCGAAGCCGATGGCATGATTCATACGTTTAATGCCATGCTCAGCATCGCACGACTGGAGGCGGGGCTCGACAAAACCGAGTGGGAATACGTGGCCATGGGCGACCTCGCGGCTGAGCTTGCCGAACTCTACAGCGCCGTCTCTGAGGACGCGGAACTGCGTTTTGAAGAACGCATCGTCAGCAACCCGATCTTCTACGGCAACCGACATCTACTGGCGCAGGCAATCACCAACCTGCTGGACAACGCGATTAAATACACCCGGGTCAACGGACTGGTCGGGCTGTATGTATCCGGTGACGACAATGAATTTACCGTCACCATCACCGACAACGGCCCGGGCATTCCCCGCCATGAACGCGAGCGAGTGCTACAACGCTTCGTCCGCCTGGAAAATGAAAGGAAATCTCCCGGCAACGGCCTCGGACTGAGCCTGGTACAGGCAGTCGCCCGCATGCACGGCGCAGAACTCAGGCTCACGGATAATCACCCGGGACTGATTGCGACTCTCGGCTTTCGCAGTCGCGCTATCCACCAGGCTGCCGCCTGACACTGATGCAACCCGGGAATACACCGCGGCAAATCAACCGCGGCAGGCTACAATAGGGCGCACCGACTAACAACCAAAGCTGTGCAATAACGCCCGTGTATCGCAACACGCCTTTCTGCCACCACACTAACGAGTATCCGCCTATATGTTGCTAGCTATTTTTGCGGTCATCGTCAGTCTCGCAATACTGGCGATCAGTGCTGATAAGTTTGTCGATGGCGCCAGCGCAGTCGCCTATAAAGTGGGGATGTCACCGCTGTTAATTGGACTGACCGTGGTGAGCTTCGGCACGTCAGCACCTGAAATCCTGATTGCTGTGATGTCTGCCACCGGCGACAACGCCGGTATCGCCATCGGTAATGCCATCGGCTCGAATGTGGCAAATATCGCCCTGATACTCGGCGTGGCCAGCCTGATCATACCGCTGCCGGTTGCCTCAACGGTATTGCGTCGCGAACTGCCATTATTACTGGCAGCCGTGATGTTCTCATCCGCCCTAATGCTTGATCTCTACCTTTCACTGACCGATGGCATCGCAATGTTAGTGACCCTGTGCCTGTGCCTGTGCTGGCTGGTTTATCAGGGCAAAACCGGTAATGACGATATTATTGCAGAAGAATATGAAGACTCGATGGATCAGGAAACAACCTTTCGCAACGCACTGATCATCACAGTGATAGCACTACTCGCGCTACTGGTAAGCTCAAGAACGCTGGTGTGGGGCGCTGTGGAAATCGCCCGAGCACTGCATGTCAGCGAACTAATGATCGGACTGTCCATTGTGGCTGTCGGCACCAGCTTGCCCGAACTCGCCGCCACCATCGCCTGTGTGATACGCAAGGAATACGATCTTGCGATAGGTAACGTCGTCGGCTCCAATCTGTTTAATGCGCTGGCGGTACTCGGTGTAGTCGCAGTATTGTCACCGACAGAGGTCGATGTCATGGTACGCAATCGGGATATTCTCGTACAGATCGCACTCACCGTGGCATTGCTGATCTTCTGCATCGGATTGCGCGGCAGGGATGGCAGAATCAATCGCTTTGAAGGACTTGCTTTCGTTATCGCGTTTGCCGCTTACCAGTGGTTGATCTACTACCAGGAAGTGGCAAACCCATCGTAATTTGCCACCACTACGGCAGGCCGGCTGTGCAGTTGATTGGCAAGAGCGGCTCACCAGGAGTCTGCATCATTCATGAGGATGATTTAGCAGACGCACTTAAAAGTGGGTTTGAATCTATACACCTGCGCTTGCGCTTATTCCCGGTCGTCGCCTTGTGAATAATGCAGGCTAACCACTGAGCTGAAAAGCACTGAGCTGAACAAAAGGCGACGCCCGATCAGGCTGATGCCACACACTCAACTGATCGAGCAGCGGCGGCTCGGCGAGCAGCTCGTTATAGAGTGCGACCACAGCGTGAAAAAACTCCGCCTCCGGCGGTTTGTCACCGAGCCGACCGGACAGCGTCATGTGAAAATCAAAACAGTCGTGGACGTAGGGATACCCGTAGGCTTCAAGCATAGCTTTCTCGAGCGTATTCAGTTGGCTCTTCGCGATGCGTGCCTGAAACTCGGCGGATGACAACGGTTTTCTAAATGGCTCAAACTCAAGTACACACGCCGATGCCAGCCGCTTCAACGCCACCGGCTGATTATCAAAACACAGTGCGGTGAACCCTCGATATCGGCGCGGCGCCAGACCGTGCAGCGGCACATAGGGCGTGCGTCGGGAAAAATTATCAACCGCTCGCAAGAGCGCTTCAGCGCTGTTGTCATCAGCCAGCGCAAAGGGTGCTTTGAGTGTGGCGTGAAAACCATAAAATGCCGCTGCTGCGGTTATTTCGGACATTAGCGCCGGCAACGGCAACGGCACGGGACACCCACCGGTCTCGTCATAACGCTGTGCCGGATCAAACGCGCTTCGTCCGAGCACCATTTCACCAAAGCGATATAGCGGCGTATTTTCCGACGGGGAAAAATAAACTGCATAACGTTCACCAGTGGCTTTATGCGTTGTTTCCATTATCGCTACACCACTCGAAAACCATCGCGCCAGACCGAGCGAACCACCGGCACCTCACCGTCATATGCCACTCTGACAACGTCTGCCTTGCGGCCGCGACTCAGCTCACCACGGTCGTTGAATCCGGCAGCTGCGGCAGGGTTGCTGCTCACCAGCGCGACCGCATCCGGCAGACTCAATACTTCGTACTCAAGCGCGAGCATAAACACCGCCTGCAACAGGCTCGATGGCACGTAGTCCGATGACAACAGATCCAGTAATCCGTTTTCCGCCAATAACCGTGCGCTGACGTTACCCGAATGCGAGCCTCCGCGAACGACGTTAGGCGCCCCCATTAGTATACGAAGCCCCTGCGCGCGCGCCACCGTGGCAGCATCCATTGTCGTTGGAAACTCGCTAATAGAAACCCCCAGTGACACTGCCTCATTGACGTGAGCTGTCGTAGTATCATCGTGGCTCGCCATGCACACGCCGCGCGCCCGGCATCGAGACGCGATTAATGCACGGTGCTTTGCAGCATAGGTTTCTGACTCGGCAACCCGATCAGCAAAGAACTTTTTGTACGCTTCCTCATCCATACCATCCTTGGTTCGATAGTAGGACTCATACATTTTTAAATCGCTGAACTGGCGCTGGCCCGGTGCATGATCCATTAGCGACACCAGCTTTACCGACGCAAAATCATCAAATAGCGCATAGTCGTCCATCACCCCCGGAGATGAGACCTCACAGCGCAGATGAATATAGTGCTCGGCCCGCAACCGATCTTCACCAGCGACGCGAACCAGGTGGTCGGCAAGTTCACGTATTTCACCTTCCGCATACTTATTACTGTCATCACGACCCATGCGCAGACAGTCATTAACCGTAGTAATGCCGGAGGCCGCGATTTGCGCATCGTGCGACTGTATGGCAGCCACCGGATTCCAGCGCACACCCGGGCGTGGCATGTAGTGAGTCTCGAGATGATCGGTGTGCAGCTCTACCAGTCCCGGTAGCAGATAATCACCGCCACAGTCCTCTATGGCAACGTCGTTGTCGGAACCGTGGCTGATATCACGGGTAGAAAAACTTCCCTCACCAACGCTGTCTATTGTTCCGTCGACAACGACCAGGTATCCCTCGGTAACTGCGTCGGCCAGCACCAGGCGCGCATTGCTAAAGACCCTCAGTGGGTGACTCAGACGGACTGATGGGGGTTTCGGGTCTCGGGCTATATCGTTCACGGTGCCATGTACTCGGTCACATCAATCTCAATGCCTGCGAAAGCCACGCGTCCGGCGAGGCTGTGGATCATCCAGTGGTGTAATCGCTGAAGCGACCCGACATTTCCACAGGCGATGTTAATTCGCAGTCGCTCGCCGCCGGAATTCATTGCCGGAGGCAGCAGCTACTCAGGCCTTTGCCAGTTTCAAACGCCGCAAATTGTTGCGATGCGCATGCGTACCTGTGCGCGTGTCTCCCTATCGGAGTCCGCACATAAATCAGTTTTCGTGCCGTTGATACAGACGACAGTGGAACGACTCTCACGGTCAGCAGGCCTCGCTTATGCGAAAGATGGTCGAGACCAGCAGTCGAGCGCTTATGGAGCGGCTGCTCAAGGTCAGCCGCAGACATCAAGCCGTCCGCCTGCGATGTCGCACAACGCTTTCACTAAAGCTGGCGACCTTTTTTGCACATTTCCCGCACGAGTCGACTCTGCAAACTTTACACGGGTTGGCGGAGAAATCGGTTGCACCGACCACGGCACTCATGTTGAATCCCTGCGGGGCAATCCATAGTCACACCACAGAATAACGATGCCGCAAAGACCCGAGAGTAAAACCAAGCCGGGACATATGATCGTCGTAGTCGGCCCTAGCGGGAGCGGCAAGGACAGCCTGATGCGCGCCAGTGCAGGTGAGTTAGCTTCAGACACTCGTGTCCGCTTCGTTAAACGGGTCATCACGCGCCAGTCCGATCCGGACAGAGAAGATCACCTTAGCGTGAAACCAGCAGAATTCAAACAGCTTCAGGATCGCGACGCCTTTTCGGTTACCTGGAACGCACACAATCTGTGGTACGGCATACCGGTTGAAACCATTGCACGAATAGCGAGCGGCACCACACTGGTCGTCAACGGGAGCCGCGAGGCCCTGCCGGAGTTTCGTCGCGTTTACGAAAGTTGCCGTGTGATCTGGATCAGTGTCTCAGCTGACACACTGGCGCAACGGCTGAAAATGAGGAATGCCGAGACCGCTCGTGATATCGACGCGAGACTCAACCGCACCGTGCATCAGACACCGGCTGCTGAGGATTTTATCGTGAACAATGACGCTTCACTGGCGATCAGTACAAAGCACTTTATAGACACAGTGCGCACCATTGTCAGTCATCAAAGCTGACTACCTCACTACCTCGCGAATCGTTCGGAAAGTCCGAAAAAATACGCTCAACCGATTTTGGCCCGGGATACTCTGGACAAGTTTAGTTTATGCAGCAGGGTTTCCTGCGCAGAGTGTTTCTTCTGATCACAACGCCTGCGCCGGTAACGTCCGTTTTCCATCAACTCCCAGCTATGCTGATTCTCCAGCAGGTATTGATCAAGTGTTTCGTCGATAACCCGATCCCGCAGTTTCTCGTCCAGCACCGGTACTGCTATTTCCACCCGATTGAACATATTTCTGGGCATCCAGTCGGCGCTCGATATATACACCTGCTCCTGCCCGACCGGCCCAAAGGCCATCACCCGCGAATGTTCGAGAAATCGCCCGACGACAGAAGACACAGTGATGTTTTCTGATACCCCCCTGATACCCGGTCGAAGGGTACAGATTCCGCGTACGATAAGGCGAATGGGGACACCGGCCTGCGAAGCCTCATAAAGGGCTTCAATTATCTTTACTTCACTCAGGGAATTCATGCGCGCACGGATACCGGCAGGCTTGCCACTGGCTGCCAGATCACGTTGTTCTGCAATAAGACGTAACACCCCCTTGTGCAGGGTAAACGGTGAATATAAGCACTGCCGCAGCTTGGACACTTTACCAAGACCAGAGATCTGATTAAAAATATCCTGCACGTCCTGCGTGATCTTTTTGTTGGATGTCAGCAGACTTAAATCGGTATATCTGCGTGCAGTTCTTGTGTGATAGTTACCGGTTGAAATATTGACATAACGAACAATTCGACCCGCCTCGCGCCGCACAATCAGCGTCATTTTTGCGTGTGCCTTTTTGCCGACCACGCCATACACCACCTGCACACCTTCCTGCTGCAGCCTGGTCGCAAGCTCAATATTGGCTTCTTCATCAAACCGCGCTCTCAACTCAATGATCACTGTCACGTCCTTACCCTGAACGGCCGCCTCCAGCAATGCATCAACATAAACAGACTCGGTTCCGGTGCGGTACAGCGTTTGTTTTATCGCCAGCACATCCGGATCACGCGCGGCACTCCTGAGCAAATTCACCACAGGAGAACTGGATTCATAGGGATAGTGAAGCAGTATGTCCTGTTGCCGGATACGTTTAAAAAGCACGTTTTCACCGACAAGTTGCCGCGGCGTGTGCGAAATAAATACCGGAAATTGCAGGTCGGGCCGATCTACCATGCCGGGCAGACTTTGCAGACGATTCAAATTAACCGGACCGTTACAGACGTACAAATCGCGTCGCGACAGTCGGAACTCGTCCAGTAAAAACTTTACAATGTCTTCCGGACATTCGACGTCGACCTCCAGTCTGACCGCATCTCCGTAGTTGCGCGTACTGAGCTCGTCCTGCAGTGCCTGTCTTAAATCGGCACTGTCTTCATCTTCAAGAAACAAATCGCTGTTGCGGGTCACACGAAACTGAAATGCACCGGTCACTTTAAGTCCGGGGAATAGTGATTTTGCGTTGCGTTCAATCATGGTGGACAACAGCACAAACCGGCGCGCTTCATTTGAGGATCCGGGTACCGCAATTAGTCGCGGCAGAGACCTCGGCGCCCGCACCACTGCCAGTGAAGCTTCACGTCCGAATGCATCTTTCCCTGCCAGCGCAATGGCGAAATTTAGGCTTTTATTCATCAACAACGGAAACGGATGCGCGCGATCCAGTCCAAGCGGACTCAACACCGGCAGCAACTCCCGTTTAAAGTAAGCGCGTGCCCACTCGTCGATTTCATTGCTCCAGCCCTCATCCGGGGAAACGAAATGAATACCCTCATCGCGCAGAGCCGGAAGCAATTGATTGTTGAGCAGGCGATAGTGGTGCCTGACCTGGTAGTGCACTTTGGCGGCAATCAGATCAAGCTGTCGTTCAGGCTTGAGTGAATCTGATCCTGCACTGACGATCCGACCTTTCGCCTGTTGCTGCAGCCCCGCGACACGGACTTCAAAAAATTCGTCGAGGTTGCTGCTGCAGATGCACAGGTACTGCAGTCGTTCCAATAGCGGTTGTCGCGCATCGTAGGCGAGCAACAATACCCTGCGATTAAATTCTAAAAAGCTGAGCTCTCTGTTTAGAAAGAGATTTTCATCGCGCATTTCCGTGGGCAGGCTCTCATTACTCAGTGATAAAGGATTATAGGCGAACGACGCGGCTGTCGATTTCTCCGTGCAGATTCGCAACAGCCATCAGTCACCCGATCACTCTATATTCTGCACCTGCTCACGCATCTGCTCTATCAGCACTTTCAAATCCACTGCAAGCGCAGTCGTTTCAGCATCAGCGGATTTTGAACTCAGTGTATTTGCCTCGCGATTAAACTCCTGCATCAGAAAATCCAGACGCCGGCCCACCGGCTCATCTCGGTGCAGAATATCGCTGAGCTCGCTGATATGCGCCGTGAGGCGATCGAGCTCTTCATCGACGTCCATTCGCTGGGCAATAAACACCAGTTCCTGCTCCAGGCGACCGTTGTCGTTTTCGATGCCAAGGTCGTCAATTCGACCCAGCAACTTAGCTCGCTGACGCCCCAGGACCAACGGTCGCAGATGACGCACTCGTTCAATAATTTCTGTCATCGCATCACAGCGCTGACTGAGCATGGCCGCCGTCTTCTCACCTTCGCGACCGCGAGTTGCCAGATAATCTTCAATCGCATCGGATAACAATGCCAACGCTGCAGTCTGCAACGGGCCCGGATCCTGATCTGCCTGTCCGACCACACCGGGCCAGCGCAGCACGTCCACCGTGGAAACCGGAGCCGCTTCGGGCAACAGCGTCTTTATCGACTGAGCTGCCCGCACGACCTGAGCGGCCAGCGGTTCGTTGACCATGAGCTGCGTATCGGCACTGGCCACCGCTTTATAACGCAGCGACGCTTCCACCTTGCCGCGACTCAGCTTGCGGTTCAGCTGCTCCCGCACCTGCGGCTCGATACTGCGGAGCTCCTCCGGCAGCCGGATCGACAAATCAAGGTAACGATGGTTAACGGAACGCACTTCCCACGCGAGAGCGCCATACTCATTGACCATTTCCTGCCTGCTAAAGGCAGTCATGCTTTTTAGCATTTACTTTCTCCTGCGCCCGCTGTTTTACTCGGCTTAATTAAGACAACACTGTATCATGGCCGGCCCATTCTCCGTGCTGCCCCGCAGGCAGCGGTTATATAGGACAACCAATTTGATCAGACCAAGTAAGCGCGCAAACGACGAATTGCGCCAGGTTCAATTCACACGCCACTTCACCCGCCATGCGGAGGGATCGGTGCTTACCGCATTCGGCGATACCAAAGTGATTTGCACAGCCAGCGTGGAAGAACGCGTACCGCCGTTCCTCAAGGGCAGAGGCAGTGGCTGGGTGACCGCCGAATACGGCATGCTGCCACGGGCAACCAACACCCGATCAAGACGTGAAGTCACCGCCGGCAAGGCTTCCGGTCGCACCATGGAAATACAAAGACTCATCGGGCGTTCGTTGCGTGCAATAATCGATCTCGACGCACTCGGCGAACGCACTGTCACCATCGACTGTGATGTCATTCAGGCAGATGGCGGCACCAGAACCGCCTCTATCAGTGGTAGCTATGTTGCATTGCACGATGCGATCAGCACGCTGCTTAAAAATAAAACGTTAAAAAAGAATCCACTGCATGGTCAGGTCGCCGCCATTTCCGTCGGCATTTTTGAAGGACAGCCGGTACTTGATCTGGACTATGCCGAAGACTCCAACGCAGAAACCGACATGAATGTGGTGATGAACGAAGCCGGAGGCTACATTGAGTTGCAGGGTACTGCCGAGGGTCACGCGTTTCGACCGGATGAACTGCAAACCATGCTGACACTGGCAAAAAAGGGTATTGATGAAATCGCGACCCTGCAACAGCAGGCACTGGGGTTGTGATGTGAAAAGGTGTGTGCTGGCCAGCGGTAACACCGGCAAACTCAGGGAGTTGTCCGCAGCACTTGCGGACTTCAACCTCGAGCTCGTCTCCCAGGCCGAATTCAAACTCGACGAAGCAGACGAGACCGCCGTGACGTTCGTCGAGAATGCACTGATCAAGGCACGTCATGCCAGCGCCGCCACCGGACTCCCGGCACTGGCCGATGATTCCGGGCTGGTCGTGCCCGCACTGGACGGACAGCCGGGGGTTTACTCGGCACGCTATGCAGCCGGTACTGAAAACGAAAAGCCAGGCGACGAGGCCAACATCAGGAAGTTGCTGCAGGCACTGGAGGGCGTCACTGACCGTGCCGCCTACTTTGTCTGTGTGCTGACCATGCTACAACACGCGTCAGATCCGGAACCGCTGGTCGCCATTGGCCGGTGGCATGGCGCAATCCTCGAGCAGCCCACCGGCCGCGAAGGCTTTGGTTACGACCCGGTGTTTTACTGTCCCGAAACGGGGTTAAGTGCTGCAGAGATGGGCAGCGAGCGCAAAGGTGCGATCAGCCACCGCGCGATTGCGGTAAACGCCCTGCGCCAGTTATTAAATCAAGCCGGCTAAGGAAGATGCGGGAATTTACCGAGTACCCGCCACTATCGCTGTATGTGCACTTTCCCTGGTGTGTACGCAAGTGCCCTTATTGCGATTTCAATTCGCACAATGCACCCGCTACGATTCCGGAAGAAACCTATATCAACGCGCTGATCAGCGATCTCGAACAGCATGCCCCCGATATCTGGGGCAGGCCGGTAGAGAGCATTTTTTTTGGCGGCGGCACTCCCAGCCTGATGACCGACGGTGGCTTTGATCGCCTGTTGAGTAAAATACGCGCGCTGGTGCGACTGGAACCCGATGCGGAAATCACGCTGGAAGCAAACCCGGGCACACTTGATCAGCAGCGCTTCAGCGCGTATCGCCAGGCGGGAGCGAATCGGCTGTCGATCGGTGTGCAAAGTTTTAATGACAACGCATTGAAGGCTCTGGGTCGAATTCATGGCCGAGCGGAGGCGGTCGATGCCTGTCGCACCGCGCTACAGTGCGGGTTTAACAACTTTAATATCGACCTCATGCACGGACTGCCGGGCCAGACACCGGAACAGGCAGCAGACGACGTCACAGAAGCGATTGCGCTCAATCCAGGCCATATTTCGTATTATCAGCTGACGCTTGAACCCAATACCCTGTTTGCTGCGCGTCCGCCCGTGCTGCCACATGAGGATACGCTCTGGGAAATACAGCGAGACGGCCAATCGTTACTGGCCCGGGCAGGGTTCGAGCAATACGAAGTCTCCGCCTATGCAAGGAAAAACAAACAGTGCAAACACAATCTGAACTACTGGCGGTTCGGTGACTATCTCGGCATCGGTGCCGGCGCGCATTCGAAGCTTACCTTTCCCGCCTATGCCCGCATCACACGCATAGCGAAACACAGGCATCCGGCCACTTACATGGAAAACGTGCACGGCGAGGGGCGCATTCAGCAGCGCAATGACATCGACCGCGACGAGACCCACTTTGAGTTTCTGATGAACGCGCTGCGACTCAATCGGGGATTCAACTGGTCGGAATTTCAACAATGCACCGGCGAGTCAGTTATTGCCATTATCGATAAGCTACGGGCGGCGGAAGACCGAGGCCTCATCATCATGGAATCTGAAGTGGTACGCCCCAGTGAGAAAGGGCTGCAATACCTCGACACCACACTTGAGCATTTTATGCCGCAGGCACAGGCCGGGAATAAGCCGCAACAACGGGTAATTCCAATCACCTCGGACAAGGCCCGGCCGTGATCGAGGAATACGACATCAGCTGCCCCTTCTGCGGTGAGACGATTGCGGTGCTGATCGATTGTTCAGCGGGCAACCAGCGTTACACCGAGGACTGCCAGGTGTGTTGCTCTCCGATTGATATCGCCGTTGAACTAGACCACGACGGCACCATACTCACGGTATCCGCCGAGCAGGAAAATGGCTGAGCGCACCGGACCTGCACTTGTGCTATGAGCACCATTGAGCTATGCTGGGCGGCTGACCAAAGTTCACTCGTGCACGCGGAAATTGTGCTCGAATCCCCGAGATCGCTGATATGAAAGCAGAAATTCACCCAAAATACGAAGAAATCAACGTTTCCTGCAGCTGTGGCAATACGTTTGTTACTCGATCTACCATCGCGCGCGATCTGAATGTCGAAGTGTGTTCTTCCTGCCATCCTTTCTACACCGGCAAGCAGAAGATCCTCGACTCAGCCGGCCAGGTAGACAAGTTCAAGCGACGCTACGGCAAAAAGTAACTCCGACTGATCAGCCGATCTGGTCAGATGACCCGTTCGGTAGCCGCCCGCAGCGACCCGGACGCGCTATATCTGATCGATTCAAGTATCTATGTATTTCAGGCGTGGCATACACACCACGCCACCGTCGATATCAGTGGTCGCCCCTCCCATGCAGCGGTCGGTTTTACCGAATTTCTGTTCCAGCTGATCCAGCGACGCCGGCCCACCCAACTGGTCTGCGCCTTCGATGAAAGTCATGGCCGCTCGGACCGGCATGCCATTTATCCTGAATACAAGGCCAATCGCCCACCTGCCCCGCCCGACCTGAAGCATCAGTTCGCACTATGCAAATCGTTTGTCGGCGCCGCCGGCATCGCCGCACAGGCGAGTACAGCAGTTGAGGCCGACGATATCATCGGGACTCTGGCAGCAGCCGCTCGCGCGCAGGACACCACCTGCGTCATTGTCAGTGCTGATAAGGACCTGTGTCAGTTTGTCGGACCGGCAGATGCGATCTGGGACTACACCCGCGACACCTGGATGGATGCACGGCTGATTGAAAAACGTTTTGGTGTCAGACCCCATCAGATTCCTGACTTACTGGCGTTGACCGGCGACAAAGTAGACAACATACCGGGAGTACCAGGCGTTGGTATAGCAACCGCCGCAAAACTGCTGGTTAAATGGGGTAACCTTGATCTGCTGCTCGACAATATTCCAAAGGTGGCGCAAATGAAGTTTCGCGGTGCTCCGCATACCGCCGTTCAGTTGCAGGCGCATGTGGCGACGGTACGGCTCTCCCGTCAATTAACCGGCCTTCAATCGTACCGGATACCGGATGCGCTGCTGCTTCACATCGAGCCCGACCGAGCGGAACTCGAGCACATGTGCGATATTTTGCAGTTCAGCGATCAGAAAAAACAAGGCTGGTTCCGATTACTAGAATGCTGAAAAAACGCACAAGCAGCCGCCGCAAACCCCCGCCATCCGAAACGCAGCTGATTTTGCTGAACAAGCCTTACGGCGTGGTGAGCCAGTTCAGTGGCAGTGACCACAATCTTTCGCATTACATCAGGACCGACAACGTATATCCCGCCGGCCGGCTCGACAAAGACAGTGAAGGACTCCTGCTCCTCACCAACAACGGCAAGCTCCAGAATCGCATTGCGTCCCCCAAACACAAGATGAAAAAGGTTTATCTGGCGCAAGTCGAGGGCGTGGCGACAGACGAAATGCTGCAGTCACTGATGCACGGCGTCATACTGAAAGATGGCCCGGCCCGTGCGGTCAGCGCGCGCAAAATTGATTCACCGCCCTCTCTGTGGCCACGTGACCCGCCCGTGCGGTTCCGCAAATGCATCCCCACCAGCTGGATAGAATTGACTCTACAGGAAGGCAGAAATCGACAGGTGCGACGCATGACAGCAGCTGTCGGCCTGCCGACACTTCGTCTGATCAGACAACAAATCGGCGACTGGTCTATCGATCAAATAGAGAGTGGTAAATATCTGACAATTGCACTGTCAACAGAAGAGGCAGTGCGGCTTGGATCCGGTTAGATTAGAGAATTATGGTCGGCTCTATGGGCATATTTTAATAAAAAAACGCTATATTTGGTGGATGCACTCCTTGATTTGATGTTGTAAAAAAAGCACGATAGCTTCAGGTTTTACTTTAGTGACCGTAAGTTACGGTGTTTTTTTCAGATTTTACTTCTGTTTTCAATCGCAACACGTCCGTTAAAGTAAAGTTTCGGCATCTTTCGTTACCGGCTTTGTTGTTATTTCACAACAATTCGGTCATAGCCTTTCCTAACAAATCCGCGAAATGCCCGATGCCAGAGAGGCAGCGGTTTACCACTCTCAATTTATCCACTGGCGCAACGTCCTCGGAGACAAACGATGAAACTTAACAGAACGATCGGCAACGTCGCTTCCGCGGCGGTTATTATCGCTTCACTGTCAGCCTGTTCAACGATGAACAAGATGAAAGACGGCGTAACCGATGCCGCAGGTGCGGCGGCAGACGCCGTCACCGGTACCAGTGAAGAGGATTCAATGCTGGCTGAGAAGAGCAAGATGCTGGAAACCCGCGAGGCCGAGCTGGCGAAGCGATCCGCTGAGCTGGACAAGCGCGAGTCAATGATCGCCAGTGCGGCGCAAACGCCTAAACCGGCCGGCAATAATTACGGCGCCGGCGATCTGCTGCCACCGGATGCAAAACCGGGCCAGTGCTTCACCCGGCTCTGGGTACCACCACAGTACGAAACCCTCACCGAACGCATGCTGGTTGAAGAAGAAGCGGAACGCGTTGAGATCATTCCGGCCAAATACCAAACCGTTAAGCAGCGCGTACTGGTAAAAGAGGCATCTGAGAAACTGGTTGCCGTACCCGCCACCTACAAAACAGTGAAAGAGCGCGTGCTGGTGAAAGCAGCAACCAGGAAACTGGAACAGGTAGATGCGGTATACGAAGATGTGACCCAGCGAGTCGTTGACAAGCCGGCCCACACCACCTGGAAGAAAGGTACCGGACCAATCCAGCGGATCGACGAAACCACCGGCGAAATCATGTGCCTGGTAGAAGTCCCTGCCACCTACAAAACTGTGAAAAAGCGCGTGCTTAAAAAGCCGGCAAGCACAAAGGTTGTCGAGATTCCCGCAGAGTACAACACCATTGAAAAAAGAGTGATTGCGACTCCGCCGGCAACCCGCAAGATCGCGGTTCCCGCCGAGTACAAGACAGTCAACGTGACCAAAGAAGTTACTCCGGCAAAAGAACGACGCATCAAAGTGCCGGCAAAGTATGCCACGGTGACCAAGCGTAAGCTGGTCAAGGATGGAATGATGGACTGGCGTGAAATACTCTGTGAAACCAACATGACCAGAAGCCGGATTACCCAGATACAGCAGTCACTGAAAAAGGCGGGCTATAACCCCGGCAACATCGATGGCGTCATCGGTCAGGCTACCATGAAAGCGGTTAATGCATTCCAGCGGGCGAAAGGTCTGCCTGTTGACCGTTATCTGAACATTGCAACAGTCAAAGCACTGGGTGTAGCACCGAAGTAACACACCACTCTATAGTGGTCCCGAAAAACCCCCTGCCGGCAACGGCAGGGGGTTTTTTCATTTTTAACTTTCCATTTGTCAATTTATTGTTACTATGACGCGGTCAGGGCGACCGGAAGCGCACCATATAAGTTGGGCCGGAGTGGTACGCGCCGAAAGAGTTTATTGCATGAAAACCGCTTATTTGCTGATAAAAGCTGCAGTTGTCGCGCTGTTGTTCGCAGTGACTGCAACGCCGAGCCTGGTCAGCGCCTCGTCCATTGAAACCATCAACAATGTATCAATTGTGCAACGCAAGCAGATCGATAAAGATCATCTGCAACTCACTATTGCACTGGGGACACGGCGCGAAACCCTCCTGCTTGAAAAAAACCCGGCATTTCAGGAACTGATTGTCGTTGACCAGCACGGCCGACAGAACAACACGTCCACCACCGCTTACCTCGGCACCGTTGCCGGTATCACGGGCTCATGGGCAAGGGTAGCCATTACCGGAGAGACGCTGGATGGCGTGCTGGATACGGGGACTCAGCGCTTATATATCACATCGGCATCCCGAGGCGCACCCGGGGCCGAGACGCGACACCCGCGCAGCATTCGTGACAGGGCAGTCGATAAGATTATTTTTGCACCCAGCCGCCGGCGCAACCCGCGGGAAGTGGTCGAAATACCAGTTCGAGGCGGCTTTGATACGGCGGCTGACGGGGTTACCCGGGTTGCACGCATTGCCATTGTGGTCGACTCGCTCTACGACGAGGCGCTCGGTGGCCGCGGTCTGTCGCAGGCGATTTCCACCATCAACACCGTTGACGGGATCTACCAGCAGGAGTTCGGACTGGCGCTAAAGGTAGAAACCGCGATTATCATTACCGACAGCGAAACACTGGATCTGCGGCAACTATCGCTGGAGGATAACCTGACCCGGTTCCGCGAGTACCGCCTCACCGCTTCGGAACTGGCCAATGATCTGGCCCTGGTGCATTTGTTTTCGGGGGTGCGAACTGAGGACCCGTCGGTCGGTCTGGCTTTCATTGATTCTGCGTGCCGGGAAGACGGCTATGACGTTAGCATGTCGACACCCTTTGAGTTTCCGGTGCTGCTCGCAGCACATGAAATCGGCCACAACCTCGGCGCTCAGCACGATGACGAAACTGAACTGTGCAGCCTGACGGATGAACTGTTGATGCACTCGCGTATCAGCAACCTGACCACCAATCAGTTTTCTGTCTGCAGCCGCAACGCAGTGGTTCAGCATTTGGAAGAAGGAGCGTGTTACCTCGCCGCGATCGATCTCTCGCTGACGCTGACCAACGACGGAGCGGGTGGCGTTATTGCACTGATCACCAATACCGATCCGGAACGCGCCTTCCCCTCCGCAGACCTGGCCATTCAGTTAAAAAATGCAAGCATTGCCGCCGCCCCGGCAAGCTGCAACATCGACAACGTATCCACGCTCAATTGCATTATCCCGACGACACTCCCGGGTGAAAATCAGACACTGGACTTTGCCTTTCGTTACGAGGAAGCGATCGAAAGTACCGTGGATGCCACACTGACCGCCATTGGCTTCGTCGACACAAAAACAATCAACAACTACGCGCAGATTGTGCAGCCAGCGGCCATTGAAAGCAATGATGCGCTCACCATCGCCGGCAACGCTGACGGCGCACCGGCAGAGACAGGCGCCGGCAGTAACTCCACACCGGACACCAGTGGCGGCGGGGCATTTTCCCGTGGCTTATTCGTTTTACTGTGTGCGCCCACCATCGTTCGATTGCGACGACGCATCAGTCTCTAGCAGGATGTTGAAAAACTATTGCGCTAGGTCTGAGGGCGTTAAATTCTGCCTCAAAATGCTCATTTATAACCCATAAACTGCGCTTTTTCGGCAGAATTTGCCTACTCAGACCGTCGCTCATCACGTTTTTCAACACCCTGCTGGTCACCATCCTTACAACACGCAGCACAACAAAAGATCGAGCCACCACAGCAAAGCTGGTGGGTATGACGATGAGCTGCAATCAGGACTTTCGTTTTAAGGACGACTCGACGATTTCCACCAGCGCCTCTCGGTAAGGCCCGCCGGGCACATCCTTAACCGCTGCAACAGCGCCCTGCACATGTTCACGAGCGAGGTCGATGGTCATTTCGATCGCTCCGGTCTGACGCACCAGTTCCACGATTTCGCACAGATTCTGCGGTGCGCCGGCCTCTGCATTGGCGCCGCTGATCAACGCGCTTCGCAATGCCTGCCGGGTGTTTTCATCACCGAGTTGCATGGCATAAATTACCGGCAGCGTCGGCTTGCCTTCCGCCAGATCGTCGCCGGCATTTTTACCCAGTTCAGCCGCATCAGCAGTGTAGTCGAGCACATCATCAATGAGTTGAAACGCTGTGCCGAGATGCATACCGTAGCGTGCCATCGCCTGCTCAACCGGCTCACCGGCATCCGCCAGCACAGCGCCGATACGGGTAGCCGCCTCAAACAGTTTGGCAGTTTTTGCGTAGATTACCTGCAGGTAGCGATCGACCGAAACGTCGGCCTCGCCAATGTTCAGCAACTGCATCACTTCACCGGCGGCAATGGTATTGGTCGCCGCCGAAAGAATTTCCATGATGCGCATGCGCCCGACTTCCACCATCATTTCAAACGAGCGCGAATACAGGAAATCTCCTACCAGGACCGCCGCCTCATTTCCCCACACGGCATTGGCAGTTTCCCGTCCACGGCGCAATGTGCTTGAGTCGACCACATCGTCGTGCAACAACGTGGCGGTGTGAATAAACTCAATAATGGCAGCCACATTGATATGCTGCTCACCCTGATAGCCATTGGCCAGCGCCGAAACCAACACCAGCTTTGGACGCAGACGTTTACCACCGGCACCGATGATATAGCTGCCCATTTGGTTGATCAGCGCAACATCGGAGTGCAGCGCGAGTTCGATTTTCCGGTTGACGTCCTGCATGGGCTGCGACGCCAACCGCTCAAATGTCTGCATCTCAGTCACCGGACTGGCCCGCGACATGCGTCCATTCAGACAAGAGGGATGGAGACAGCACTGGCACTGAGGTTTGACTCATCTTTGGGGTCAGTCTATTATTGAGGGCTTTTCTGCGTGAACGCTGTACGGGCAACCGTCCGCGGTAAAGCTTCGCAGGGGCAGAACGCCAATACTGCAATCTGATGGTGCTTGGCGCAACAATTATCGAATGTTTCTGGCTATCATCAGGTTCGAGGGCCAGGTACGAAGGAACAAAACAAGCAGACGCATCGCGTCCGCATTTCCGGGCAGAATACTATGGCACATAAAAAAGCAGGCGGCAGTACCCGCAACGGGCGCGATTCGGAATCAAAACGACTTGGCGTCAAGAAATACGGTGGCGAATCGGTACTCGCCGGTAACATCATCATCCGCCAGCGCGGCACTCGAGTGCACGCAGGTGTGAATGTGGGCGTGGGCCGCGATCATACGCTGTTTGCCAAATCAAACGGCGTGGTTAAATTCCACACCGGCGGTCCGAACAACCGGAAATTCGTGAGCGTTGTCGACGCCTGAGCGCATAGGACAACACGAGCGAAAGACCCCGCCCCGAGCGGGGTTTTTTGTGCCATCAGCGCCGGGTGATTCCTGCAAAATCACCTTTTTGACTCCCCGACTGAGCAAAGGTCTCTCACACCACAAAACACCCGCACAACCATGAAATTTGTCGACGAAGCCAGAATCAAAGTGATTGCCGGAGACGGAGGCAACGGTTGTCTGAGCTTTCGCCGCGAAAAATACATTCCCAAAGGCGGCCCCGATGGTGGCGATGGTGGCGACGGCGGCGATGTATATTTGATCGGCGATAACAATATCAACACGCTGGTCGACTTCCGGCACATGCGAACCTATACCGCAGAGCGTGGAAGCAATGGCGCCGGGTCGAACTGTACCGGTCGCCAGGGAAGCGACAAACTGATCCCTGTGCCGGTCGGCACCGTTGCCAGCGACCGACAGACCGGTGAGCTGGTGGCCGACATCACCGATGATGGTCAGAAAGCGCTGGTCGCGCGTGGCGGCAAGCACGGTCTCGGCAATGCGCGCTTCAAAAGCTCCACTAACCGGGCTCCCCGAAAAACCACTCCGGGCACTGAAGGCGAGCGGCGGGAGCTGTCACTCGAACTTAAACTGCTGGCCGACGTCGGTCTGCTGGGCTACCCGAATGCGGGAAAGTCATCGCTCATCAGAAAGGTGTCTGCGGCACGGCCCCGAGTTGCGGACTACCCGTTTACCACCCTGCATCCGAATCTCGGCGTGGTCAGTATTGAGCCACATCGCAGTTTCGTGATGGCCGATATTCCCGGTTTAATCGAAGGCGCTGCCGAGGGGCAGGGCCTCGGCATCCGGTTCCTGCGCCATTTATCCCGCACCGGACTGCTGCTGCATGTCATCGATCTGGCCCCTTTCGATGAACACGACCCCGGCAGGGCCGCACTCGCGCTGATCGGGGAACTGGCCAAATACGGCGCCGGACTCGCAGAAAAACCACGCTGGCTGGTGTTCAACAAAATGGACCTGCTGACAGACGACGAGTGGCAGCAAAAGCTCCACGACACACTGCAGGCAATGCAGTGGCAGGGCCCGTGGTATGCCGTTTCAGCGGTCGATGGTCGGGGTACTGAAAAGCTGTGCAGCGACATCATGCAGTATCTCGAAGCACAAACCGAAGAGGATGAACCGCCCGACGGGAACGGTCATGAGCAGTGAGCATCATCGGCGAGCCGAAACCTGGGTGGTGAAAATTGGCAGCGCCCTGATCACTGACGGTTCAACCGGTCTGCATCGGGAGCGTATCGGCCACTGGTGCGAACAATTTTCTGCCTTGATTGAACAGGGTGTCGAACTGGTGCTGGTGTCCTCCGGTTCTATCGCAGAGGGTTTACACAGACTGGGATGGCAGGAACGTCCACGCGATATTCATCGCTTACAGGCCGCCGCTGCCGTGGGTCAGATGGGGCTGGTGCAAACCTACGAGTCCGAATTGAAGTCTCACGGCATAAAAACCGCCCAGGTATTGCTGACCCATGAGGACCTGAGCAATCGAACCCGCTATTTAAATGCCCGCAATACCCTGACGACACTGGTGGGCATGCAGGTGCTGCCGGTGGTCAACGAAAACGACACCGTCACCACCGATGAAATCCGCTTTGGCGACAACGACAACCTCGCGGCACTGGTGGCAAATCTGTTGGAGGCGGATAGGTTGGTCATCCTCACCGATCAGCAGGGGCTTTATAACCGCAATCCCTCCGAACACGACGATGCTGAGCTGCTTGACGAGGCTGACCCGGAAGATCCGGCACTATTGACCATGGCCGGACCGAGTGCCGGGCGCCTTGGGGTCGGCGGCATGACGACCAAGGTACTGGCAGCTAAGCGCGCAGCCCACGGCGGCGCGCAGACAATTATCGCGAGCGGTCGAGAACACAATGTGTTGCTGCGGCTTTTTCGGGGCGAGCCAATTGGCACCCGGTTAACCCCCACAGGCAAAAAGCTGGACGCCAGAAAACGATGGGTGGCAAACCAGATCAAAGTAAAAGGCACAGTGATCATTGATGCCGGCGCGGGCGTTCGTCTGCGCGATGGCAACAGCAGTTTACTGGCGATCGGGATTAAAGCGGTGACCGGAGAATTCCATCGTGGTCAGCTGGTGTCGTGCCAGACAGAGGATGGTATCGAAGTGGCCAGGGGGCTGGTGAACTACAATTCAAACGAGATACAAAAAATTCTCGGGTGTCACAGCCGGGAGATAAAACCGACACTCGGGTTCGCACGAGAGCCCGAGGTGATTAATCGCGATGTTATGGTTTCCGTACGGACCTGATTATGACGGTGTGTGACCGCAGTCAGCGACCACTACAAAGCTCGTATTTGCTCGTTGAGACGGCTCTTGTGCCGCGCTGCCTTATTCTTGTGCACCAGTCCTTTGCGCGCCATGCTGTCGAGCACGGGCACCGCCGCCTTGTAGGCTGTTTCCGCAGCGGCTTTGTCGCCGGCTTCTATCGCATACACAACTTTTTTAACGTGGGTGCGCATCATCGATCGCATACCTGCGTTGCGCACACGGTGCTTTTCAGCCTGACGCGCGCGTTTTCTGGCCTGGGGGGAATTAGCCAATTCGTCTCTCCTGGAAAGGACAATTCAAAACCGAACTCAACAGTATCGGCTGCGGCAAATTCTTTGTCAACTGTTTCAGTGCTCCCCCACACTCCAGTGCGCTGGCGTTGAATCGCCGGTCATCCAAAATCTCGATTGCCAAATCCGGCAGCATTGTCGGTGCGATGACTCTGGTGTCACGTGTACTCGGATTTATTCGGGATCAGGTGCTCGCCATCACCATTGGCGCAGGTCCCATGGCCGACGCGTTCCTGGTCGCACTGAAAATACCGAATTTCCTGCGGCGCCTCTTCGCCGAGGGGGCATTTGCACAAGCGTTTGTTCCGGTTTTTACCGAGTACAAAGAAACGCAGTCAAGACAGGCACTGGCAGAACTGGCCGCGCGTGTCAGCGGTACCTTCGGATTGATTCTAATTGTCATCAGCACCCTGGGGTCGCTGTTCGCACCGCAGATCGTCAGTCTTTTCGCTCCGGGATTTGACACTGGCGGTCAACGCCAGCAACTCAGTGCACAAATGCTCAGGATCACCTTCCCGTATCTCTTCTTTATATCGATCGTGGCCTACGCCGCCGGTGTACTGAATTCTTTTGGTCGGTTTGCCGTGCCGGCGCTGACGCCCGCATTCCTCAACATTTGTCTGATTACCGCCGCGCTGTGGGGCACCCAGTTTTTTCCGGTACCGGTGCTGGCGCTGGCCTGGGGGGTGTTTATCGCAGGACTAGTGCAACTGCTGTTTCAGCTCCCGTCACTCTATCGTCTGGGCCTGCTGGTGGTACCCAAATGGGGATGGCGGGACAGCGGCGTGGCGAAGATTCTCAATCTGATGCTACCGGCGATCGTCGGATCATCGGTGGCACAAATCAACCTGCTGCTCGACACGATTATCGCATCGTTTCTGATCGCCGGCAGCGTGAGCTGGCTGTACTATGCCGATCGGCTGGTGGAGTTCCCACTCGGTGTATTCGGCATCGCCATAGCAACCGTTATCCTGCCGAAACTTTCCTCGATACATGCAGAAAGCGACCGTGCCGAATTTGACAGAACACTCAATACTGGCATCTGCCTGGGGTGGATCATCGCACTCCCCTGCGCAGCTGGCCTGCTGTTACTGGCAGCGCCGCTAATCGCTACGCTGTTCGGCTATGGTGAATTCCGGGACAGCGATATAGAGATGACCGCCTGGAGTCTGCGCGCCTACGCGCTGGCGCTGCCGGGTTTTATTCTGGTGAAGATACTGGCACCGGGTTTTTTCGCAAGACAAAACACGCGTACTCCGGTTCGGATCGGCGTAATCGCCATGGTATGCAATATGGTCTACAACGTGGTGCTGGTAGGCAGTCTTGTATTGCTTGTGGTACCGGCGGCTCACACCGGCCTGGCGCTGGCCACTGCATTGTCAGCCAATCAGCAGGCGCTGATGCTCTATCGGAAACTGCGCGAAGAATCGGTGCTGAAAAGCCGCAGCAAGACCCGCTCGATAATCTTCCGCTGTGCCCTGTCGACATTATGTATGATGATTGTCATTGTGTTGGTGAGTCCGGCAGACGAACAATGGTTTGCCATGTCAGCGCTTTCCCGCGCGCTGACATTAGCCGGTATAATCGCGCTCTCAGTATTGATTTACTTTGCGGCCCTGATCGTGAGTGGCGTCAGACCGAGGGACGTCTTCTCCAACAACCGCACTAACTGACCGCAGCCGATCATGCTACTCGTCAAACCAGACACCTTGCGATGTGTACAAGACCGACACAGATAGATGTCCGCACCGCAGGCAAAACCCAACCCGTTTAGCGAGAGACTGTCCCCGGATGACCTCAACCATTCGATCCGCCCACCTGAAAGATGCAAGCTAAGACCTTGGAACTTATCCGCGGTGTACACAATCTGCGCCCGCGCCATCAGGGCTGTGCGGCGACCATTGGCAACTTTGACGGAGTGCATCGCGGCCATCAGTCAGTGCTGCATTTATTGCGCTCGGCAGCAAAACAGCACGACCTGCCCACCTGCGTCGTCAGCTTTGAACCACTGCCAGCGGAATTTTTCGCATCGGCGGAGCAGTCGCCAACCAGATTGATGCGCATCAGGGAAAAATACTTTCACCTCGACAACGAAGGCATCGACCGCCTGTTGCTGCTTCCGTTTAACCGCAAGCTGGCCAACACCGAGGCCCCCGACTTTGTCGACCAGGTGCTGATCAAAGGCCTGGGCATCAAATACCTGCTGATAGGTGACGATTTCAAATTCGGCCGCAACCGCGCCGGCGACTTCAAACTGTTACAGCAGGCCAGCAGCACCCAGGGGTTTTCCATTGACCGATCACCGACGCACAGCGAGGGTGGCGAGCGGATTTCAAGCACCCGGATCCGACAGCTGCTCCGTGCCGGGGACCTCGGCGGTGCGGCAACGCTGCTCGGTCGACCCTACGCCATTCAGGGTCGCGTCGGTTACGGTGCTCAAAGGGGCCGCACGATCGGTTTTCCGACTGCTAACATTATGTTGGGTAACCACCGCCCGCCGCTGCAGGGGGTTTTTGCTGTCACCACGCATATCGGCGATGATCCCGCTGTCGCCGGGATCGCAAACCTCGGCATGAAACCCACGGTTGACGGGCGGAGACTAAGTCTTGAAGTACACCTGCTTGATTACCAGGCCGATCTGTACGGAAGGCTAGTGAGAATAGAGTTTTTTCATAAACTCAGGAATGAAAAACGCTTTGACTCATTAGACGCATTAAAACTGGCCATCGCCACTGATGAAGCAGACGCCAGACGGTGGTTTGCCGACAACCCGAATGTCTTAAAGACGCGCAGCTGAGTACAACCCGTGAGCAATTACAAACATACACTGAATCTGCCCAGCACAGACTTCCCAATGCGAGGCAATCTGGCCAAACGTGAGCCGGAAATGCTGGAATACTGGAAAGGCATAGAGGTGTATCAGCAGATTCGTGAAGCTTCAGCGCAACGCGAGCAGCAATTTATCCTGCACGACGGCCCGCCATACGCCAACGGTGACATCCATATCGGTCACGCTGTGAACAAAGTGATCAAAGACATGATCGTCAAAAGTAAACAGCTTGACGGTTTCGACGCGCCGTACATTCCGGGCTGGGACTGTCACGGCCTGCCAATTGAAAACAAAGTCGAATCCAAGCTCGGCAAACCGGGTGAAGACATTGACGAGGGAAAATTCCGGGCTGAATGCCGTGCCTACGCCCTTAAGCAAATAGACGGTCAGCGGGAGGATTTCAAACGCCTTGGCGTCTTCGGTGACTGGGATCAACCTTACCTGACCATGGACTATCGCAACGAAGCGGGTATCGTCAGAGCGCTGGGCCAGATGATTGAAAAAGGTCATGTGTACAAAGGCACCAAGCCCGTGTACTGGAGTGTCGGCGCTCGCTCGGCGCTGGCAGAAGCGGAAGTTGAATACCACGATAAAACCTCCACTGCGGTCGATGTACGTTTTAGTCCGCAGGATGCCATGCAGTTTCACCAGGCCTGCGGCAGCGACCGCGAGGATCTGCCGGTATCTGTGGTTATCTGGACCACTACACCGTGGACACTCCCCGGCAACCTCGCTGTGGCTGTGCACCCGGAACTCAGCTATTCACTGGTGGAATGCGACCTCGGACTGGGACCGGAAGCATTGCTACTCGCAACCGATCTGATCGACAGCTGTTTTAAACGCTACGGCTGTGAACAGTACAACACCATCGCGACCTGCACGGGTGCCGCGCTTGAGAAACTGCCGTTGCAGCACCCGTTCTACGACAGGCCCTCATTGTTGGTTCTCGGCGACTATGTGACCACCGAAGCCGGTACCGGGGCGGTACATACCGCACCGGATCACGGAGTCGACGATTTTTATACCGGTATCCGATACGAGTTGGGTTTGCTGAACAACGTGAGTGCGACCGGTACCTACGAATCCTGGGTTGAACAGTTTGCCGGTGAACATGTGTATAAGGTCGAGCCCGCCATTCTCGATACGCTGCGCGAACACAAGCGGCTGGTACACAGCGAATCGTTCCAGCACAGCTACCCCTACTGCTGGCGAACCAAAACACCGATCATCTTCCGTGCGACACCCCAATGGTTTGTCAGCATGGAAAAAGAGAAACTGCGCGAGCAAACACTGGCTGCGATAAAAACCGTGCGCTGGGTGCCCGGCTGGGGGCAGGCACGGATTGAAGGGATGATCGCGAGTCGACCGGACTGGTGCATCTCCCGTCAACGTTACTGGGGGGTACCGATCACACTGTTTGTGCACAAGGAAACCGGTGAGTTACATCCCGACACTCTCAACCTGCTGGAAAAAGCCGCCGGCCATATAGAGCAAAGCGGAATACAGGCGTGGTTCGATATGAGTGCAGAGGACTTCCTCGGGGCGGATGCGCCGCTCTATGAAAAATCATCCGATGTGCTCGATGTGTGGTTTGATTCCGGCACAACTTACTCCCATGTACTGCAGCAACGCGGTGAGAAATACCCGGCCGATATGTATCTCGAAGGCTCCGATCAGCATCGCGGGTGGTTTCACTCATCGATTCTCACCAGTGTGTCTATCAATGGTATCGCGCCCTATCAGCAGGTTTTAACACATGGCTTTACCGTGGATCAGCAGGGACGCAAGATGTCAAAGTCGGTAGGCAATGTCATCGCACCTCAGCAAGTGATGAAAACACTCGGAGCGGACATCATCCGTCTTTGGGTTTGTTCAGCCGACTACAGCGGTGAAATGGCGGTATCCGATGAGATCCTCAACCGAATGTCGGATTCCTACCGGCGAATTCGCAACACCCTTCGCTTTCTGCTCGCCAACCTGAACGGGTTTGATCCTGCACAACACCTGGTGAAGAACACCGATCTGCTGTCACTTGACCAATGGGCGGTCGGCAAAACGCTGGAAGTACAAAACCAGATCCGGGACGCATTCGATCAGTATCAGTTTCATTCTGTATATCAAAGGCTGCACAACTTCTGTACGACAGAGCTCGGCGGTTTTTATCTGGACGTCGTGAAAGACAGACAATACACCACGCAGGCGGACAGCCATGCCCGCAGATCAGCACAAACAGCAATGTTCCATATCGCAGAGGCGATGACGCGATGGATAGCGCCGGTGTTGAGCTTCACTTCAGAGGAAGTCTGGAAACAACTGCCCGGCGAGCACGGCAAGACTGTATTTACCGAAACTTACTATGACCGTCTCGACCCGGTCAGTGACAACTCAATCTTCAGCAACGAAGAGTGGGACAGACTGCTGCAAATGCGGATCGCTGTTTCGAAAGCACTTGAAAGCTTGCGGGTGGACGGTGGCATAGGCTCATCACTTGATGCAGAAGTCACGCTGTACTGCGACCCTGAATACCAGACAATGCTCGACAAACTGGAAGACGAGTTGCGATTTGTCCTGATAACGTCTTACGCCAAAGTAGAACCACTTTCCGCCAGGGGAAGCAGTGCAACACAGGCAGAGCTTGAACATGGAGAGCTCTGGATTGAAGCGAAACCTTCAGCGCATCCCAAATGTGTGCGTTGCTGGCACCACAGAGAAGACGTCGGCAGTCACTCCAGTCATCCGGAACTCTGTGGCCGCTGCGTTGCAAATGTAGACGGTGACGGTGAACCGCGACACTTCACCTGATTTTTATATCTGCAGATATGACTGACAACCACTCCTACTACACGGGCTATTGATGAAATTTGTTTATTTTGGCATTGCGATACTGTCTATCGCCATTGATCAGCTCACCAAGTGGATGGCAAGCACGCACCTCACGCTGCACGAACAAAACCCGGTGATGCCGTCCTTTAACCTGACGCTGATGCACAACTACGGTGCCGCATTCAGTTTCTTGAGTAATGCCGGCGGATGGCAGCGATGGTTTTTCACTATCGTCGCCATCGCTATCAGTATTGTTTTGATTGTTTGGATCATTAGATTAAAGGACAATGAAAAGTGGCTTGGCGTCAGTCTGGCGCTGGTGCTGGGTGGCGCTATCGGCAACCTGATTGATCGACTGGCCTACGGCTATGTAGTCGACTTTATTCAATGGTATTACGATAGATTCTACTGGCCGGCTTTCAACATTGCAGACTCCTCGATCTTTGTCGGTGCAGCGATGTTGCTGGTTTCATCTTTTTTTGCCGAACCGGAATCTGACGACGAAAAAGCCCGGCAGGCTTGATCAACGCGGTGCAATGACAGGAGTAATGCTTTGGAAATCGTGATGGCAAACCCCAGGGGGTTCTGTGCCGGTGTAGACCGCGCCATAGAAATCGTGGAGCGTGCACTGGACACCTTTGGCGCGCCTATTTACGTGCGGCACGAAGTGGTACACAACAAGTATGTGGTCGACGGATTACGTGACAAAGGCGCTGTGTTCGTCGAAGAACTGCACGAAGTGCCCGATGACAGCACCGTGATTTTTTCTGCACACGGGGTGTCTCGCCAGGTGGAACTCGAAGCCGAGCAAAGACAACTCCGGGTGTTCGACGCGACCTGTCCATTGGTCACCAAAGTACATATCGAAGTGGTCAAGTACGCCCGCGAAGGTCGTGAAGTCATTCTTATTGGTCATGCCGGTCATCCCGAGGTGGAAGGCACCATGGGCCGTTACGACACCTCCGACGGCGGGCGAATCATTCTGGTCGAAACAGTCGATGATGTCGACTCAATCGAAGTCCACAACCCGTCGCAACTGGCGTTTGTATCGCAAACAACCCTGTCGGTCGACGATACGCGCGAAATCATAGAAAAATTACAGGGAAGGTTTCCCCACATCAGCGCCCCGCGCAAAGACGATATCTGCTACGCCACGCAGAACCGACAGGATGCGGTAAAAGAGTTGTGTAAAAAGTGTGATGTATTACTTGTTGTCGGCGCACCCAACAGTTCCAACTCCAACCGACTGAGAGAGCTGGGAGAGCGTGCCGGTCTGCCGTCATACCTGATCACGGGCGCGCAGGATATTAAACCAGAATGGCTCAGGGCCGACAAAATCGGCATCACGGCCGGTGCATCGGCACCGGAAGAACTGGTGCAGCAGGTGGTGGCGGCAATTGAACAGAACGGTGCCAGTTGCGTCACAGAACTGCAGGGAATTGAAGAAACGATCACTTTCAGCATCCCGCGCCAGTTGCGCAAACCCGACTGAATCACACCATATTCTGTCGCCGTCAGCCTCAATTATTGCGGGTTGTCGGTAAAAGGCTGCGACGTCAGGCAGTTCCATGACATTGTTATCAATGTTCAACCTAAATTTTCGCCCGCCCGCGCCGATTGAAAATTAATAGAACTGTCTGACACCAACGCGGGCGTATAAAAGTGTTTAACTTTGACTCCAAATCCTCTGCCGCAGCCGACACCAGCGCTGACGACATGAGCCATCTGCTGACCCTGGCAGCGAAGCTCAGTCCAATTTCGGAACTGAATGAGGCGAACAGGCTGACTGTCTGTAAATCGGCCACTGTGATCAACATGAATCGCTCGACCGATATTCCAGCCAACAAAGAACATCGCTGGTTCACCTACGTGCTCGAGGGACAGGTCGAAGTGGTGAACGGTAAGGAAAAGGACGAAGCGGAGACTGTCGCCTTCGGCTCAGACCGCTCAAACCACCCGGTACTGAAAGAGTTCAACCAGCACATTACTATCAAGACCAAAACAACCGCGCAGCTGGTGCGATTCGGTCGGGAACTTTTCGACATTCTGCTGAGCGAACAGCAGAAGGCAGCAACCAAGGTGCACGACACGCGGGTGTCGGAAGATGACAATCTTATATTCGACAGCATTGTCGAAGCCTTCGAAGAGAAGAGCATCTCCCTGCCCTGCCAGGCTGACATCGGACAAAGAATTGCCAGTCTCGTCAGTCAGGGTACGATGGGCATTCCGGAACTGTCCCGGATACTGGCATCCGACCCGGCACTCACCGCACACACGCTGCATGAGGCCAACAAGCTCGCAAGCGGCGGTGAAACAACACAGACCATGCGGGGTGCCATCACGCGTCTGGGTGTGGAAAGCGCAAACCAGCTCGGCGTAAAAATTCCATCGGAGCAGAAGTGGCGGGCCGCCAACCCGGTGATTGAGGCGCACATGGCCAACTACCAGAAGCGCGCTACCATCACTGCGGCCATTTGCAAGGTATTCGCAAAATCGCTGCCTCATCTGTCCGATGAGCGCGCACATCTGATCGGTCTGATGGCCGATGTCGGTGAGCTGATGATTCTCGGGCACGCCAATAATCACCCTGACAAATTCTCTGATGCGGAAGCGCTGAGAACATCTGCACGAAACCTTCGTGAGATTGTCGGTATGTGGCTGCTCAGTGCCTGGGGCTTCAATCAGAACTTCGTCGAGGCGGTCGAGTCTGCCAGAGATTTTTACCGCAACCACTCGGGTGAGATTTCGTACGCCGACCTGGTGACTGCTGCTCTACTCACGATTGAAAGTGAAATGCCCGAAGAAGAAAACAAGTCGATTCCGAGCGTAGTCAACCTGCTGCTGCCTCGAAAACTGCAGCAGGCCGGCATTGATCTGCAAAATCCCAAGCAGATCCTGCAGGATGCGGCTCTGGAGCTCAAAGAGTTGCAGCAACTGCTGAACTAGTCACCGAGCGGCAAATCCGGCAGCCATGTGCCGCCGGTCCTACGCCAGACTCATCGGTTCAAAACGCCGGCCTCGTGCCGGCGTTTTTGCGTCCGACCTGTCGCGGGCATCGATCAGGCCGCGCCACGACTCCGTGCTACAATTAGTGCCGGGATGACTACGAACCTCGCTTTGAGGAGCAGCTGACCGTTTCTTCTACTCACGCGCGGTGCAGCGGGTGAACACTCGACACACGCCGATGCTGCGCACACTTTGGATTCGGTGAGAGTCACCGTAACCTTGCGGTCTTCGAGCAACCTGCTGGCGATCCTTGTCTCCCGACTGCGACGGGCTAACTGCCCAAACGGAGCCAACGTGTCGAAAACACAACTGTACAGAAGCTTCATACTATTGATGTGCCTGGTTGTCGGTGCCTGCGCCAGCGTGCCAAAAAAGGCGCTTAAACCAAAAGTTGAGCTGCTCAGTGTTGTGCCCCTGAATATCAGCCTCACAGAACAAAAACTTCGTTTCAATCTGAACGTTATTAACCCGAACAATTTTGAGCTTCCAGTCGAGGCCATTGATTTCATCGCCCGCTTTAATGACACCGACATCGCCAGTGGAAAAAGCAAGCAATCTGCAACGATCCCACCCAACGGAGCGGCAGTTCTGGTCCTGGATGTAACCGCCGGTATCGATCGACTCGCATCCACTTTACAGACCCTGTTGAAGGGGGAAACACTCAACCTGAATTACGAACTGAAGGGCTCTGTTAAAATTGAAGACTGGGCAACACCGATTCCGTTCAACGTCTTTGGCGAAATGGATGCAGAAGAAGCATTCAAAAGTTAAATATTCACAACAACACACACTCTCTGGTAGTTTCCGCGCATAATCTGCAGCACGCAGCTTGGCTGTCGAGTAGCGGGCATAACAATCAGCATACTGACCCCTGAGTCCAGCACGACCAACAAGGCACAAAGATGCATCTCCCATTCGCCAACGACCCATCGACGGTTAGCCGCACGACAAGCGCCCGGCGTCATCGATTTCTGGATTTTGCAATAGGGTCGATCAGGGAGCCGGCCACGACCGGTGCCATTGCTCCTTCATCGAGCCATGTTGTAGACAAAGTAGTGGCAATGGCGGCGCTTGATACCGCTGAGAGCGTTGTAGAACTCGGACCCGGTACCGGCGCCTTTACCGAACAAATCCAAAATCAGCTGGGAGAAAGTGCGTCATTTTTCGCACTGGAGTTAAACCGCTCCTTTGTCGAGGCGAGTCGCAGGCGATGCCCGCGGGTTCGCGTCTACCACGATGCTGCCGAGAATCTTCCCGCCTATCTGGCGAACGGCGCGATTAAGTGCGATCGTATCGTAACCAGTCTTCCCTGGACGATTTTCGAGCATCACGAGCAGGATAACCTGCTCGAGATAATCAGCGCCTCACTAAAACCCGGCGGGCGGTTTATTTCCATCGTCTACCTCGGTGCCCGGTTTCGTGTTCGAGGCAGGTACTTTATCAACAGCCTGCCACTGCACTTCAAGCAGGTACGATGCAGTAATACGGTATGGATGAACATGCCACCCACACAAGTGTTTTGTTGTCAAAACTAACCTGCACCGGCCATGAACGCTGTATCTGCAATAAAAAAGCTTACCGCCCATGCACCGGACCTAAAGTCCGTGCAATCCCGCCTGGCCTTACCCAAGCCGCGACCTATCGCGCTATACGACAATGAGGTGGAGATATTTCGCAAGGGCCATGTATTAGTCACAGACACGCGACTGGCTTATATCGATCCTTTCGATCGCATGCTAAAGACTTATATGTTCGAACACATGATAAGTCTGGATAAATCCTATTATCGAGGCAGTGCGATGAACCGGCGCATTTGCAAAATTCTGCTGCTGGCCGGGTTTGTCATTCTGCTGCTGACTTTTATTCTCGATCTGCTCGATACCACTTCCAAAGGATTTGTGCTGGTTTATCTGCCCGCCTTGCTGAGTATGCTGATCGGCGGACTGGTCTGGCGTGACATGCGCCCAAAGTACAAAGTCGAATGGCGTATGCGCGACGGCTCCATCGGCAGAATTGCAACCGAGCCGCTGTTCAGGGAATGGCTGACTGATAGTAAGCGCCGTGAAATCTTTATGGATGAGCTGGCACAGGCGATGAATCAGGCTATCTCGCGAAAAGCCTGGTGGCCGTCAGCCAGACAGAAAGCAACGATGCCACTCACCACCGAAACAGAGCTCGATGAAGCGGCACCAAAAACCAGACTGACACTGGTTACCGACAAGTATCAGTAGGCATCCTCGCAGGCGCAGCACAGTAACTCATCGGATAACCTTCAGGTAATGGGGGAATAGCTGTAAATGTTGTAGCGGCAATGTAACGTTAGCCAACGCGACAATCCGCTCCACCAACACTTGCGTAACATCATGCAGCCTTCCGACACCTCCGCTATCAACGCATCATCGGGTCCGGCGCCCGAGCAGAGCCTACTCGATTCTCTGAGAGCGTTTCTGCATCCGCGTGTCATTACCATGCTGTTTTTGGGGTTTTCGGCGGGAATACCGATTCTCCTGATTTTTTCCTCGCTCAGCCTGTGGTTAAGGGAGGCCGGCGTTGAGAAATCTGCCGTTACTTTTTTCAGCTGGGCAGCACTTGGCTATTCGTTCAAGTTCATCTGGGCCCCATTGGTTGACCGACTACCGCTGCCCATACTAACTGCACGCCTTGGTCGACGACGGGGCTGGATGCTTCTATCTCAGTTCGCCGTCATTGCATCACTGGCGTGGATGGCCACCACTGACCCTTCTGTTGAAATCGGCAGCCTGACGATGATGGCCCTGGCAGCTGTCGCCCTGGGATTTTCCTCTGCGACACAGGACATTGTGATCGATGCCTACCGCATCGATTCTGCCGGAGATGAATTACAGGCACTGATGTCCTCTACCTACATCGCAGGCTACCGGATAGGCATGCTGGCCGCTGGTGCGGGTGCACTTTATCTGGCGGATTTCTTCGGCTCAAGCGCCGAGGTGTACAACTATACTGCCTGGCGCAACACTTACCTTGCGATGGGAGGACTGATGCTGGTCGGCGTGATCACAACACTGATCATCAGTGAGCCGGCCGACACCAAAGCCTCGGAATCAACGCACCATGTTGGCGATCATATACGTTTTTTCCTGTCATTCCTGGTCGCGGTCATCGCTTTTATTCTGGTGTATCGCCTGAGTGGTGATCTGGTAAAACCGGCGCGCGATTATTTAACAGAGCTGCTCGCCAATAAAAATCTGGCCCGTCTGATTGTTTCAACCGCCAGGCTGGCAGCAGCACTACTGATGGTCGCGGCGGTCTCATGGTTGCTGATCAGGTGCCGGGCCGTAGACGGGCGCATGGTCGGAGAAGCTTACATAGTACCGGTAAAAGACTTCTTTACGCGCTACGGGAAAACGCTGGCTATCCTGTTGTTGCTACTGGTCGGGTTTTACAGAGTGTCCGATATTGTTCTGGGAGTGATCGCCAACGTTTTTTACCAGGATATGGGGTTCACCAAAACACAGATCGCCAGCGTATCGAAAGTGTTCGGATTATGGATGACCATTATCGGCGGATTTCTTGGTGGGTTACTTGCCGTGCGTTACGGTGTCATGCGTATTTTATTGCTCGGTGCGATTCTGTCTGCCGGAACAAACTTGCTTTTTATTTTACTGGCGAATTCAGGGGCTGGTGAATCACCTGCCATCAACCTGCTTTTTGTTGTAATAGGCGCTGATAATTTATCAGCCGGGCTTGCCAGTGCAGCATTTATCGCTTTTCTATCAAGCCTGACCAACGTGTCGTTTACAGCGGTGCAGTACGCTATTTTCAGCTCTCTGATGACGCTATTCCCCAAAGTGCTGGGCGGCTATTCCGGCAGCTTTGTCGAATCGATGGGGTATGCAAACTTTTTTATTATGACGACGCTGCTTTCCTTACCGGTGATTATTCTGATCCTGATCACCTGGCGCTTCTTTGATGGCCGGGTCACGTTCGCAAAGTAGCGGGGTGTTCCTGATAGCGGGCATAAAGGTCATACGTCGAGCCCAGGTTGTTCAAATATGGCCAACGCAGCAATGGCGGCTGTAGCTTCGATCCGTGTTACCTTAATTATCAAGCGGTCCACATTTATCAAGCGGTCCACTAGGCCTCCAGCTTAAAGTCGTAATCAATAATCAACGGTGCATGATCGGAAAAACGCTGATCTTTATATATATGCGTTTTTAATATCCTTTCGCGCATCTGCGGCGTACAAATCTGATAATCGATACGCCAGCCCGTATTGTTTGCCCATGCCTGCCCGCGGTTCGACCACCAGGTGTATTCGTGCTCCTGCTGCGGGATCGAGCGAAAAGCGTCAACATACTTGTGCCGTTCAAAAAGCTCAGTCATCCACTCGCGCTCCTCCGGCAGAAAGCCTGAGTTCTTCTGATTACCGCGCCAGTTTTTTATGTCGATTTTCTGATGTGCGATGTTCCAGTCCCCGCAAATAACATAGGGATTTTTGCGTTTCTTAAGTTTCAGCAAGTGTGGCAGAAACGAGTCCATCATTCGATATTTGTAGGCCTGCCTTTCCTCACCCGAGGACCCGGACGGCAAGTACAGAGACACCACGGCGATATTGCCAAAGTTGGTCTCCAGATAGCGACCCTCACAATCGATGTCCGCATCGCCGAGTCCGTACACTACCTTTCTGGCCGGCACGCGACTATAGACCGCAGTTCCGCTGTAGCCCTTTTTTTCGGCATCGTGAAGGTAGCGCTGGTAGCCCGCCGGGGAGAAAATTTCGTCGCTGAGCTGTGCGGCCTGCGCCTTGGTTTCCTGCAGGCAGATGACGTCCGCCTGTTGTCTGAGCATCCAGTCAAAAAAACCTTTTTTGGCCGCCGCCCGAATGCCGTTGCAATTTAATGTAATGATTCTCATCGGGTTTCGCTGATCTGCAGGACAGCGGATGATCGCACGCAGCGCCCGGTGAGGCCATCATCGGTACGGCGTCACAATAATTACAAGACAAAAACAATCACTAATTCACAGCGGATTTCTCAATTATCCCGCTGAAGTCCCGCTATAAAACTGTAACAGCAGGCCACGCCTTCGCGCGCAATTTTCCTTTCAGCACAGTATCGATGACAGTGAACGAAAAAAGAGGTGTTAGTGTAATCCCCGTGCCGGCGAGGATTACCTCAGTGACAGTGAATCACTGGCTCGTGCGTGGCATGGTGAGTGGCTTGTTTATTGGTGCACTGATGACCATGTCCACGGCCGATGCACGCTGGTACAAGTGGGTAGATGAGAATGGAAACATTTCTTATCAGGATCGCCCGCCACCGAGCAACTACAACGAATCCACCCAGGTTCTGAATACCCAGGGGGTGACGGTCAAGCGGATTCCGAGCCGGGCGGAGCAAAAGCGGATGGAAGAGGAAAAGCGCGTTCAGGCTGCACAATTGCAGCGCGATGCGATGCTGATCAAGTCTTTTCCCACCGAAGAAGATCTGACCCACACCCGGGATAAACGACTCGGCCATATTGATGGCACCGTGACCCGCATGTACGACCAGCTCGTTATTCTGAACTCACGCCTGGAACTGATCGAAAAAAAGATCGATGACCGCACCACACGTGGTCTCGAACCGAGTGAGGCACTGGATTCAGATCGCTCCGCTGTAATTCGCAGCATCGACAGCACCAACACGCTGATCAAATCAAAGCTGCGCGAGCGACGTCAGGTGGCCGGGATGTTCGAGGAAGATTTGCTGCGCTACCGGGAGTTGGTCGAGGCGGCGAGAAGCGCAGCCCTGTCAGAGTAGTCAGTAGCGCAAGCAGTCAGGCCTGCGCAGCACCGATGATCTGTGTGCCAACGCCGGTGTCGGTGAACAACTCGAGCAGCACAGCGTTTTCCACCCGACCATCAAGTACCGTCGCTGACGTCACGCCCTGACTGATTGCCTCAAGCGCGCAGCGCACTTTGGGCAACATACCACCGAAGATGGTGCCATCGGCAACCAGCGCGTCAATCTGAGCAGGGGTCAGGCCGGTCAGCAGATTACCGTCTCCGTCAAGAATACCTGCTGTATCTGTCAGCAGCAGCAGCTTTTCGGCATCCAGTACCGATGCCACTGCACTGGCGACCAGGTCTGCGTTGATGTTGTAACTGTGCCCCTCAGCGCCGACGCCAACCGGAGCAATAACCGGGATAAATCCGCCATCCCTCAGCGTCTGCAGGATTTCAACGCTGACGGACTCTACTTCCCCCACATGACCGAGATCAGTGGTATCGGCCTGATTGTCACCACCGGCAAGCTTCAGGGGACGCGCCCGCAACAGACCACCGTCTTTGCCGGTCAACCCCACGGCGCGACCGCCGACCTGATTGAGCAACGAGACGATGCTTTTATTCACCTGTGCGCCGAGTACCATCTCCACCACATCCATGGTTTCTGAATCGGTCACACGCATACCCTGAATAAACCGGCTCTCCTTACCCAACTGATTGAGCAGCTGACCGATCTGCGGCCCGCCTCCGTGCACCACCACGGTGTGAATGCCGACCTGATTCATCAGGACGACGTTGCGGGCAAAACTCGTTTTGAGTGCCTCATCGATCATCGCATTACCACCGAACTTAACGACGATGGTTTTGCCTGAGAAGCGCTGTATGTAAGGCAGCGCCTCGTTCAGGACGCGAGCGATATCATGAGCGTCAGTACGATCCAAATTATTCTCCGGGTGTCACCCCGCAGAATAACCGGGGTGGACTAAAAGGGAAGCTCTAACGTCGAGTCGACAGCCAGCATGGCCGTTCGGAACCGCGATTGTATTTCGTCAAGCGCAGTTTTTGAATCCGCCTCGAAGCGTATCACGAGCGAAGGCGTGGTATTGGACGCGCGCACCAAACCCCAGCCGCTTTCGAAATCCGCACGCAGACCGTCGATCGTGGTGAGTTCAGCGCCGTCGAACTGCGCATTTTCCACAAACGCCTGCATAAACTTGTGATGCTCACCCTCTGCGAACTTCACACCCAGCTCGGGCGTATTCACACTGTCGGGTATTTCTCCGAAAATTTCGCTCACCTTGCGGTCATCCTGCGAAACAATCTCAAGCAGTCGTGCCGCAGAGTACAGCGCATCGTCAAAACCGTACCAGCGCTCCTTGAAGAAAATGTGTCCACTCATCTCGCCACCGAGCGCAGCACCGGTCTCTTTGATTCTGGTCTTTACAAAAGAGTGACCGGTCTTCCACATCTCCGGGTCACCTCCCGCCTCTTTTATCGCTGCAGGCAGCAGTCGTGAACACTTTACGTCGTAAATGATCTTTGCACCCGGATTGCGCGACAGAATATCGCGCGAGTAGAGAATCATTTGACGATCAGGCCAGATAATCTGTCCTTTATCGTCGATGACACCAACCCGATCTCCATCACCATCAAAGGCGAGTCCGAGTTCGAGCTGTTCGGCTTCCACCAGTCGCGAGATATCCTGCAGGTTCTCTACTTTCGCCGGATCGGGATGATGGTTCGGGAAGTTTCCATCGACTTCTGAAAATAGTTCGTGTACTTCACATCCGAGTTTGCGAAATAACGCAGCGGCACAGACACCCGCTACTCCGTTACCGCAATCCGTCGCGATTCTCATCGGACGATGCAGTTTGATATCGCCAATAACCCGATCGAGGTAGGCGTCGAGAACGTCTTGTTCAGAGTATGATCCTTCGCCTTTTGTCAGGTTATTTTCAACCAGACGCTGATACAGCAGCTGGATACCTTCTCCAAACAGGGTGTCACCGCCGATCATCATCTTCAGACCGTTGTACTCCGGCGGGTTGTGACTGCCTGTCACCATGATGCCGGTGCCGGTGTTGAGATGGAAGGTGGAAAAATACAGTACGGGGGTCGGCACCATACCGATGTTAATCACATCGCAGCCGGTGCTTTGAATCCCGCGGGCGAGCGCTGCGATCAGGTCCGGACCGGACAGGCGCCCATCGCGCCCAAGCGTCACCGTTTGCTGACCTCGAGCCAGACATTCGGAACCAAACGCCTGACCAATTAACTCAACCGCCTCGGGCGTCAGTGCGTCAGCAACGACGCCGCGAATGTCGTAAGCGCGGAAAATTGAAGCATCAATATTCATGAACGAGCCTGAAACTGGTGAAAAAATCTGATTCGTATGCCGTAGCACAAAGCCAGCCATTCAATATACAGGAAGGCGGGTGACGGTTCATCGACGACACGATCTGAGGGACGGATTGTGCCTGCTCAGGACTGTCCGGTGGAGCCGAATCCACCCTCGGCCCGGTCCGATTCGGAAAACGAATCCACCAGGTCAAATTCGGTCTGCACCACCGGCACGATCACCAGCTGGGCAATACGCTCTCCGGGTTCGATTGTGTAGGTCTGCTGCGAGCGGTTCCAGCAAGAGACGAAAAGCTGCCCCTGGTAATCCGAGTCGATCAGCCCAACCAGATTGCCGAGCACGATGCCATGCTTATGCCCGAGCCCCGAGCGCGGCAGAATCATTCCCGCGAGGCCGGGGTCGGCAATGTACATTGCAAGACCGGTAGGCAACAACTCGACAGCACCAGGCATGAGTTCCAGCGTGTCTTCCACGCAGGCGCGCAAATCGATTCCGGCTGAACCTCCGGTAGCACGGGATGGCAGTTCAATGCTGTCGCCAAGGCGAGGATCGAGTATTTTCAGCTGGATTTTTTTACTAGTCATTGCCTTCATATCGCTCTGCGATTAACTGGATCAAGTCCAGCGCCAGACTCTGTTTGGCGCGTGATGAATAGAAAGTCCCGCCACCCGGCCAGTAGACTTCCACTGTATTCGCGTCACTGTTAAACCCGCTCCCTTCCACTCCTACCCGGTTCGCGATAATCATATCGAGCTTTTTACGCTGCAGTTTGTCTCGAGCATAGGTCTCGAGTTTGTCCGTTTCCGCGGCAAATCCTACGCACATGGGGCGTTGTTCCAGTGCGGCAACTGTCGCCAGAATATCGGGGTTGCGTTCCAGCCTGAGCGACATGTCAGCGGCCGTTTTTTTTATTTTGCGGTCCGACTGCTCGGCCACGCGATAATCCGCGACCGCTGCGACGGCGATAAAAATATCAGCGTCGTTTGCGCGTTGCATCACCGCGTCATACATCGACAGCGCGCTGGTAACATCGATACGGTTAACCTGCGGGGGTGTAGGCAGAGACACAGGCCCGGCAACCAACGTCACCTCGGCGCCCGCCAATTGTGCAGCACGCGCCAGTGCGAAGCCCATCTTGCCGCTGCTGTGATTGGTAATAAATCGAACCGGGTCGATATCCTCACGCGTCGGTCCGGCAGTCAGCAACACGCGTTTACCCGTCAGCCTGCCCTCTGTCTGCAGTGTCACTGAGTTTGATTCAACGACGGCCTGTACGATTTCCGCCGGCTCAAGCATTCGCCCTTCACCGGTTTCACCGCATGCCTGAGCGCCGTCTCCCGGCCCGAGTACAGTAACGCCACGTGCCTGCAGGGTTTCAATGTTCGCGACTGTTGCCGCGTGGTGCCACATCATGCTGTTCATGGCAGGAGCCACCATCTGCCGGGCAGTGGTCGCAAGGCAGACCGTCGAGAGTAAGTCGCCGGCCAAACCGGCTGCCATGCCTGCAATTGTGTTGGCGGTTGCCGGAGCGATTAACAGCAAATCCGCCCAGCGCGCGAGCTCGATATGACCCATGCCGGCTTCGGCCTGCTCATCCAGAAGCTCGGTATGTACCGCGTGCCCACTGACCGCCTGAAAGACCAGAGGCTTCACAAATTCGCAGGCTGCCTGCGTCATCAACACGCGGACCTCAATGCCGTGATCACTCAGACGACGCACGATCTCGGGCGACTTGTAACAGGCAATACCGCCAGTGACGGCGAGAAGAACTTTCATTAGATCGTTGACCAGTGTCGGGTCAAACTGCCTGTCTAGAGAGCAAGCTGACCACTAAGCTATTCGACTCGTGCGATAACTGTGAACCATGTCGCACGACACAACCCTGGAGTCCATATTATCAAACTATGGCAATATCAGATTTACCCCGCAGTGAACGCCCCCGAGAAAAACTTCTCGCCAGTGGCCCCTCAACACTTACCGACGCCGAGCTCCTCGCTATTCTGATACGCACTGGTACGCGGGGCTTGTCAGTGATAGAACTCGCTCGCGAAATTATCGAAAAATACGGCGGCCTGGTAAATATTCTGGCCGCGGATCAAAAAACTTTTTGCAGCACCAAAGGGCTTGGACCCGCAAAATATGCGCAGCTGATGGCGGTACTGGAGATGTCCAAGCGCTATCAGACCAGCCGGGCAAAACAACGGGAATTTCTTGAATCGCCAGATGCCGTCAAGAATGTCGTCGCGCTGCACATGAGCGCACTGGAACACGAAGTGTTCGCCTGTTTATTTCTCGATAATCGACATCGACTCATTTGCTACCAGCCCATGTTCAACGGCACCATAGATGCCGCCTCTGTGTACCCGCGGGAGGTGGTCAAAGCAGCGCTGAAGCACAACTCAGCCGCTGTTGTACTGGCGCACAATCACCCGTCGGGTGTCGCCGAGCCGAGTAGAGCGGATATTGAAATCACGAAAAAACTGGTGAGCGCACTGGCGATGGTCGACATCAGGGTACTCGACCACATTATCGTCGGCGATGGTTACCAGGTTTCGCTGGCGGAACGAGGAGAAATGTAACAATGGCTCGCACCGGGCGGTGCGAGCCATATAGCAATCGCTTAGTTGATCGCTTCGACGCGGATTTCTACGCGGCGGTTCAGACGACGGCCTTCGGCTGTGTCGTTACTTGCAATCGGCGCAGTCTCACCCAGGCCGGAAGCAGTGATTGGCACCTGTGGGAACGCTCCCTCAAGCTTGCCCTTCACAGTCTCGGCACGACGCTCGGAAAGCGCCTGGTTGTACTCGAGAGACCCACGACTGTCAGCATGCCCTACCACATCGATTAGCTCGATATCCTGGTAGCTGCCGAGCTTGTCGATCAGACCGTCCATTTCGCGACTGCCCTGTGCAGTCAGGTCAGCTGAGTCGTAAGGGAACAGTGCCCTTCCACTCAACACTACCTTTTCTACACTGGCAGGCTCAGGTGCCGGCGCCGGAGCGGGTGGTGGCGGTGGAGGCGGAGGAGGTGCCGGATTCTCTTCAGGCTCAGGCGCTTTTTCCGCCATCATCTCTTCTTTATCCATCTCACCACAGGTGGAGTCGTCGCCCCACGCTTTATCCCTGACGCACTCTCCGTCGCCAGTAAGAATGAGTCCGTCTTTTCCGACTACATAGCCAGAAGAACCCTCAGATGCCCCATCACCTGATAGCGTGCCGCAGCCGGCCAGAAGAGCAGCACCTACAGCGACAGACAGGAGTTTTATATGCATTGAATCACTCCAATTTGCGATTGCTTGTTAACAGTATGTGAGCAGGTGATTTTTGACAAAAGGCCCTGCCTCGGATCACGTGCCTCTACACGCCTCTTTTTGTAATAATGCTGTATCAATAGTTGCTAGAATATTCATCACCCCAACTACCGCACACACCGCCCTTTCCGTTGTCTGGCCCTGTCAGCAAACCAACATTGTCAAAAAACGTACACGGCTGTATTAATCCTAACACATGTTATGTGCAGGGGATCAACAAATAAGCGAACAAATTGTCCAAAGACAACACGTTTGTAACGTATAGCGACGAAAATCACCCGTAACGGTGCGGTCATAGGCAGTATTTTTTAGTGTTGCAGAATATTTACAACAAGATCTTTCCACCCACCTGCGTACTCTGCGACGATGCCACCGGTACCGGCCTGGATCTCTGCCAATCCTGTTTTCTTTCGTTGCCACACAATCACCACTCCTGTCATACGTGTGCATTGCCGCTGCCACAGTCCGACCATCCGGACGGTCCAATTCAGTGCGGTCGCTGCCTGGCGGATGCACCACCGGTGCATGCGACCTATGCACCATACCGCTATGAAGCGCCGGCAGATTACATGGTGCAGCAACTGAAGTTTCAAAACTTGTCGAAGTTCGGGCGCTTGATGGGTGAACTGCTGGCAAACGCGGTTGCAGGCACCCCGCGACCCGATCTGCTGCTGCCGGTCCCTCAGCACGAAGCGCGATTGCTTGATCGTGGTTTCAATCACGCCGGCGTCATTGCGAAGACAATCGGACGGCGACTTGAGCTTCCGGTGGACAGCAGACTGGCCAGCAAGGCCGACGCCCGTCCTCCGCAATCGGGGCTAAATGCCAGAGCGAGACAGCAGAATATGCGCAATGCTTTTTGCATCAACGAGCCGCTGAATGCAGTGCATGTCGCAATCGTCGATGATGTGCTCACCACCGGTGCCACCAGCGAAGCGCTGGCCACCGCCCTAAAAAAGGCTGGATGCCGACGGGTTACTGTCTGGGCATTCGCGAGAACCGCCCGCTGACCCACCCGTTCATGCAGTGCCCGCGAGAATCCACGCCGCGAGCAGAGCGCTCGCACAGACTTCCGGCGCTTTCTATTTCACCTGCGATGTGTGAATCAAGGATTATAAATGAGCATTTTGAGGGGGAATTTAACGCCCTCAGACCTAGCAGGGTGTTGAAAAACGTGATGAGCGACGGTCTGAGTAGGCAAATTTCCC
>CAZOXM010000030.1:44348-47348 GCA_964583825.1 uncultured Granulosicoccaceae bacterium | reverse complement strand
GGCGCCGGTCATTCTAACCTCTGTTTTCTGTCCTCAGTCGTCTGTAACGGGCACAGAACTGCCGGCCATTCTGTCCTCCGTTTTCAGTCCTCTGTAGTCTGGTACAGACACAAAGCAGCCTAACGTACAGTCCTCTGACCTCAGACGCCCGTCCTCAGAGTCCGTCCTCTGTCCTCAGTCGTCCGTCCTCTGACCTACGGCATTTCATCGAACTGCTCGAGCTGATCAGAAATTTCAAACCAGTCGGATTTGGACCCGACATAAATGTGTCCGCGTGACCCAATACCCGGCGCATCATCCAGAGAACCGGCGGGAATGTTGACCATCGGTGAATTAGGAGATTTTCTGGGCACCGAGGAACCACAGGTAGCGCAAAAGCTGTTGCCAAACCGCTCCGCCTCGGCGTGGCTGTAGTTCACTACGTTATCCTCACCCCGTAACCACGTGAAGTTGTCCGGCGGGACAAACACATTCATCGCATGTGCGGCTCCTTTTACTTTGCGACAACGCGTGCAGTGACAATACATCATCAATTTGGCTTCACCGGTAAACTGATAGGCCACCGCATCGCAGAGGCAACTGCCGGCTGTTGCGCCATTTACCCTTCCTGTCCTGCAGTCGGTGTGTATGCCATCCGTGGCGTGTTCGGAGTAACCTTCAAACTGTGGCAGTGCGCCGGGAATGTCATACCACGATGCTCGCGAGGTGGCGAAAATATGCTTCTCAGGGCGAATCCCAAGCTCACCGTCCAGACCGCCCGCTGCGACAAACATGAAGTCTTCACCATCTACCTGCTCCGGCAACACCGAGCCACATCGATCACAAAAACACCGCTCAAAATTTTCTGACGATCGGTAGCGTGCAATATTCTCCTCGCCAGTCAACCACTCCACGCCATCAGTTTGTACATAGGTAGCGAACGCGGTGCCGTGAATTTTCCGGCAAATAGAGCAATGGCAGTGTGCCATTGCACGGGGCTTGCTCAGTAGACGATAGGTCACAGCGCCACACAGACAGGATCCGGTGTTCAAATTTCTGACCTCCGTAATTTTCAGTCATAGTAGCAGAAGTAGTCCGGAGGATGTGTCGTCATTCAAACTTCGATAAGATGACCAGGATCCACTCAGGTTTAAGGTCAGGAGCGCGCATTGGCGCAAAACATCGAAATTCACAGCGAGCCGGTTGAGTTGTATAAAATCCTCAAAATGGAGGGACTGGCCCAGAGTGGTGGCGAGGCCAAGACACTGGTCGCGGCAGGCGCTGTGAAAGTCAACGATGCGGTGGAAACCCGCAAGCGGAAAAAGATTGTCGCCGGTGACCGCATTACCTTCGACGGCGCTACTTATCACATTACCCTGACGGGCTGAAGCACGTAATTTCGAACCTCCGACTTGCTATATTTTTCATTCAATACTGTTATTACACGCCGTTGAACTGGCACTTTTCTTGGGATAGTGTTGAATACTTCGAGAACGCTTACAATAACAATAATGAGCATTCGCCAATACGCTGACGTTACCGCGTGCCGACAGTCAACCAATCGACTCCCCGTGCTACCTTCGCTTGTATCTGTTGCCAGCAATGCAGCCAATCCATCGCGGCAATGCAACCCGATAGCATGAACTATCCAATCATCTATCTTCACATCCCAAAAACGGCCGGTACCAGTTTTCGTATCAGTGCAGCGAAGTACTTCGGCAATGAGCAGGTGCTCTACGACTACGGGGATGACTCCGAATCAACATCACCTGCGCTATTGGGCGCATCTGACTCCGAACTGGAAGCTCACACGATTGTTGAAGCTGCCCGGCATGCAAAGATGCTGAGCGGCCACTTCTCGTTTACGAAGTATAAGGATCTGTTTCCGGACTTGCCTGTGGTCAGCTTTTTTCGAGATCCGGTAGACCGGGTTATTTCTGAGTATGTCCACTTTAAAAACCATCATCGGTACACCGGCACACTGGAAGAATTCTACCGCTGTGATCGCTTTCAGAACAGACAGCATAAATGCCTCGGCGGTATAAAGCCAACCGATCTTGATTTTTTCGGGCTGACAGAGCGCTATGAACAGAGCCTTGAAATGTTCAACGAAAAATACGGCACTGAAATGAAACTTACCACGTTGAACCGTGGCAACTACGGTAAACGTGACGATCGAATCGAGCCAACGGCACAGCAAATCGCTGAAATAAAACATTTGAATCAGGCGGACATTGCGCTGTATACCATCGCCGTCGAGCACTTTACCACCCAGAAGCCAGCCAGCTGGACCAGCAAGGCTTCGGTGACAAGATACAACGGCAATTTTGGAGGAATTCGACGAGACAGATTATACGGCTGGATTCATGACACGGCGTCAGATGGTCCGACCGAGATCTGTGTTTTTGTTAACGGTGAAAAGCGAATAAGCCTGCTGGCGGATTCTGATCGGCCGGATATACTGCGCCACGGCCTCAGCAGCCGCGTTAACTGTGGATTTTTCATACCCACCGCGAAACTCGGCCCGCTGAGCCCGCATGACAGTATCTCAGTCAGGTCGTCCGATGATCGCTATGAATTGCTCAATTCCCCGCTGGTAATCAGCACAGCGGATTCCGGGACGGGGTAAAACTCACACCAGCTGTTCGATTTGTGCCACAGACGCACACTCAATCCTGATAATTGAACACCACCGCCAATGTTCAACCGCGTGCGAACGGCTGGCGATGGTGATGTTTTAGCACTCGCCGACTGATCGATTCAATCGGTTATAAAACCCTATTGGCGGAATTCGCCATTCATTACCTGCACCAGAGCCGGTCGTACGGTGGTCGACGTATAGTCAGCACTGCCGCCACCCGGAGCAGCAACAGCAACAGCAACATCACTCCACCCACTGAACCGGTGCCAGTGGAAATCACCGGTTTGTCACCGGACAATGCCTGATCGATGCCGGGCTCTTCCGTTTCCGTTTCCGTTTCCGTTTCCGTTTCCGTTTCCGTTTCCGTTTCCGTTTCCGTT
>CAZOXM010000030.1:42724-44248 GCA_964583825.1 uncultured Granulosicoccaceae bacterium | reverse complement strand
CGTTTCCGTTTCCGTTTCCGTTTCCGTTTCCGTTTCCGTTTCCGTTTCCGTTTCCACGCTACCCTGATCCGTATCATCAGCAAGCGATAAAACCCACTCGTTCAGCAACGCCGCGCCTTCGGTATCCACCAGCGTTGTACCGAGTGGGGGCATTTGATCATCACCTCTGACGCTGACACGACGGAGCAGGACCGACCGGTCGGGCTCACCAGCGACCACGATGCGAGGGTCTTCCAGGCCGAGTCCACGTTGTGATGGCGGCTCGTCAATGATGTTCGAATCCTCTACACCGGTGTGATATCTAAAATCCATTCGTCCCTGACCATCACCATTTGGCAGGTGACACATCGAGCAGTTTGCATGCAGATAGGCCATGGCACGTGCTTCGAGCGGAGCGGCATCAGGATCCATCGGGTCTGGCAGTCGATGCGCCAAATCGGGTGCTTCGGAGAAAAGCCCAATGTGGGACAAAGTGGTTACCTGATTTGCCTCCGTACCTGTTGACGTATAGTAGAAATCTTTATTTAACTGCCCGGTCTCCAACCCGAGGCTGATACCTGCGTTGTCGGTGTGGCAGATAAAGCACTCGGTACGACTGGGCACTGCCCATTCTTTACCGAGCACATTGATCGTTTCGCCTTCGCTGGCTACGAGTTCTGCATCAGTCTGGTCGTCGTCCCACTTGTAGGAGTAACCAATCCAGTCACCATCAAGCTTTCTTACCATAAAGCGCGTCTCAAGCATGACGCCATCCATCGCAAAGGATTTCAGAAGTACCGATCCTTCCGGAAACACCCAGTCACCCGTTTCAGTGAGATCGATCTGTGTGTCTTGTTCATACCAATCCGGCAATGCAAACCAGCGCTGCTTCTCGGCACCGTCAGACCACAAGGGTGAATTTACTGAGTAGGGAATGACACCTGACACCGCGGCCGTGAGGTTATCCGAATCGAAGCAACCCGTTTCACTGAGTTTTGCCGGAAGTGCCGTGGCAGGTGCTTCAGCCGGTTGTACAATTTTCCTGATGGCATGCCTTCCAACCACATACAGCTCACCATCACTGTCTTCGGCAAACGAAAACACACCTGAGCCCGCATTGCCAAGCAGGACCTTACCCGCCTCGCCCGACGCCGGTTCGGTGTACCCCCAGATGTTGCCGGAGGTCACATCGCCAAACACGTAAGTCCCGGTCAGAAAGCTCAACTCGGTGCCCCGATAGACAAACCCGCCAATCACGGCTGATGTCTCTGATTCATGGCTCAACAGCGCTTTGGCGGGTTCAAACGAATCAATGGAACAGTCTTCGGAATCGTAACAGTCCGGACCTTCGACAATCGGCCATCCGTAGTTCAAACCTTTTTCCACCTGATTGACTTCCTCCCATGAAACATGGCCGACATCCCCCAGCCAGTACTCACCGGTTTGTCTGTCAAAGCTGGCTCGCCACGGATTCCTGAAACCGTAGGCATAGATCTCGGGGCGAACATTTTCATCGCCCACAAAGGGATTGTCCGGTGGAATTTC
>CAZOXM010000030.1:3123-42624 GCA_964583825.1 uncultured Granulosicoccaceae bacterium | reverse complement strand
CCCAGGAGTCCCATTTCAGCAGACGAGGTACCATCAAAACTGCGGGTCACAGAATCCGAAATGTCCAGCATAACGCCGGATTGGCGAAACAGACGGTCGCCGTTTTCATCTGCAGTGCGTTCATAGCGATACACAATACCGCCATTTGACAGCATCACGGCCGCATCAGGTAGCTCGGGAAAGAAACGCAGATCGACTATTTTAAGCCCGGAGATACTTTCCGAAACCTTTTCGAAATCGACAATGCCACCGCTTTGAGAGTACTCAACCGCTCTGCAGCTCAGGTTTTCGGGCCGCTCACTTAGACCGGTTACCTGTGCGACACTGCGACTGAAAGGTACGGCAGCGGTCAGCGCTGCAATCAGTATCGGTACCACGCACTTTACAGCGTGTCGGCAGTTAGCCGAATTGTCTCCCGACATTTCTTAAAGCTCCACGGCGAAACCGCCCTACGGAGCAAAAGACATTCCACGATGCGTTGATTGTCAGTCCAATCTGAATTGTAGGTGTGCAGCCGCGTACTCAACCGACGATTCGGCACACACGCCTACATCGCTATTGAGTTGAAACAAAGCGCAGTTTATTCCTGCACATACCCCGCCACACGGCAAATATACTGATAGACGTAGCGGGCAAAGCTCCACCGCACTTGCAAATCATAGATGCCGTCAGGCTTACAGCTGAGTAAAACACTGGCATTGCCGAAACGGGTCTGCGCGCACTGCCCGGCGGCAAACACACTCGGGTGAATATCTAGCGGAGTGCCGCTTGCGAGCACGGCACGCGCGTTACTGCCACTCAATTGAATCACCGTGTAGTAATCACTCACATCCACCGCCGCACTGGTAGCCGATGGCAGGGTTTCACGAAGTTGATCGATCAGTGCCTGCGGTTCCTTTTCCGTATGACAGAGCAAGCGCTCGTCCGGCCCCAGCCAGAAAACCGTGGCGGCCCCTGCTGCGGTAAAAGTGTTCGCCGCCATCTGCGCCGATAATCCGTCCGTACGCATCAGCGCATCCGAGACAACATCGACGTCACCGCGCAAATTTATTTTTGCACTGGGCGGCAGCTCACTGACGGCCAGGCCCTCCGTGGTGTAAACCTGTTGGTTTAACGGGGTCTGCATCACCGGGTCACCCACGCGCGCGTACTCCTTCGTTGTCAACAAACACCGGATCGGTGACCAGCGCCTCAACCACATCACCGTTCATCAGCCGCAGCGTTACCGTGTCTCCCTTGCGACTGAGGCCATCGTTCAGTAATCCGAGCGCGATCGAGCGGCCGACATTGGGACTCATGTAGCTCGATGTCACGTGCCCGATGGTCGTCATCGGCGGCGCTTCCTTCACCTCAGCCACGATATGTGCACCTTCCGGCAGTACGACAGCCGGGTCTTCTGTGAGCAGACCGACAAACTGCGGCCGACCCTCACGCGCGGTGTCACTACGACTCAAAGATCGCTTACCGAGAAAGTCGGACTTTGTTTTCGAGACGATCCACGCCATATCCATATCGAACGGCGTCACCGTACCGTCAGTATCCTGACCCGCGATAATGAAACCTTTTTCCGCTCTGACAACATGCATGGTCTCTGTTCCATACAGACACAGATCAAACGCGCTGCCCGCATCCTTTAGCGCTTGCCACAGCGCCTTGCCATATCGTGCCGGTACATTGATCTCATAGGCAAGCTCGCCGGTGAAGCTGATGCGACAAACCCGTGCAGGGATTCCTGCAACCCTGCCCTCCCGCATACTCATAAAGGGAAACGCCTCCTGCGAGCAGTCAATATCGCAGACCGATTGCAGAAGTTCCCGCGCGCGCGGACCGTTCAGCGCCGCCACTGCCCACTGTTCAGTCACACTGGTGCAGTACACCTGCAGTTCCGGCCACTCAGTTTGCAGCCATTCCTCCAGCCAGTTCAGTACTCTGGCTGCACCACCGGTGGTGGTGGTCATGTGAAAGTGGTTTTCCCCCACGCGCGTGGTGACACCATCATCGAAGATCATGCCGTGTTCGTTCAGCATCAGGCCATAGCGACATCGACCAACGCCAAGATTTTTCCAGTTGTTGGTGTAAATCATCTCGAGAAATCCGGCGGCGTCAGCACCCTGAATATCTATTTTTCCAAGCGTTGAAGCATCGAGCATCCCTACACTTTGACGCAGCGCCAGCGATTCACGCTGTACGGCACTGTGCATATCTTCACCCGCCTTTGGAAAATACCAGGGTCGTTTCCAGTCACCCACATCCTCGAACACTGCACCATCGTCAACGTGGCACGGATGCATGGGCGTGTGACGTTCCTGAATGAATAACTCACCTGCTTCCTGGCCGCCCACTGCACCAAACGTCAGTGGTGTAAACGGCGGGCGGAATGTAGTGGTACCCACTTCAGGTATTTGCGCTCCCCGGATTTCCGCCATGATAGCGAGCGCATTCAGGTTGGAAGTCTTTCCCTGATCAGTGGCCATTCCAGTGGTGGTATAGCGTTTAAGATGCTCAACACTGAGAAACCCCTCACGCGCCGCCAGGTGGATATCTGCAGCGGTAACATCATTTTGAAAGTCGTGAAAGTGTTTGGCCGACCCTTCACCCACCGGGTGTACGGTGGGCACCAGCCACAGCGGCTCTATGTTACCCAGCCCATCTTCGGCAACCTCAGGCAACGGTCGATCGTTCGCTTTATAACCGCAGCGGTCGATTGCGGCGGCACCCGCCTCGTAACCCTGTTTCAGGCACTGCGCGGTTGCAAAAACACCGTTGCAGGCGCCGGCAGAAACATTCGGATTAATCGCTTTTGCGCGCGATGTGTCCGGTACAAAGCCATGAATTGAATCGTCATACCGCAGTTTGCCACCACTCTGGCTCACCATATGTGCAGACGGTGTCCAGCCACCTGAGTTCGCAACAATACTGCAGGTGATCTCCCACGCCTGACCACGCAGTGTTTTGCCATCCGCCGCAAGCGGCATGATGCGCACCGACGTCACTCCCTGTGCACCTGCCACCGAAGAGATCGCGTGGCCCTTAAACACACGAATACCAGCATCTTCACAACGGGTAACCAAGGCACCCGGGGGCTGTCTGCGGGTATCGACCAGCGTAACGGTTGCTCCCCGGTTACCCGCATTAAGCGCTGTCGCATACGCGCTGTCATTATTGGTGAATACAGCGATGTCATTACCCGGTAACACGCCATAGCGATCAATGTAGGTATCCACAGCATTAGCCAGCATCACTCCGGGGCGGTCATTGTCGGCAAACACCAGCGGCCGCTCGATCGAACCGGTGGCGATCACTACCTGGCGCGCTCTGATTTTCCAGAAGCGCTGCCTTGGTTTACCTTCGCTGCGCCCCGGTCCGAGATGATCGGTCACGCGCTGGACTGCGGTGAGATAGTTGTAATCGAAATAGCCGGTCAATGTGGTTCGCGGCAGATAGGTGAAGTCGTCATGCCGCTGCATGGCATCGACAATTTCCGCACGCCACTGATCAAATTCGCCTGACTGGTTTTTTCCAATCAAGGCGCCACCCGCCTGCGACTGTTCGTCCACCAGCATGGCCCTCGCACCCGAATCCACGGCCGCCGACGCCGCGGCCAGACCGGCAGGTCCCGCCCCGATGATCAGGACATCACAATGCGCGTAAGTCGAGTGATAGACATCCGGGTCGGGTTCGGTCGGACTGCGGCCAAGTCCGGCTGCACGGCGAATGAACTTTTCATAAGTCATCCACATCGAGGCAGGCCACATAAACGTCTTATAGTAAAACCCGGCCGGTAAAAACCTCGACAACATGGAGTTTACCGCCCCCACATCAAACTGCAGACTCGGCCAGCGATTCTGCGATGTGGCAACCAGCCCATCGTACAGTTCAATGCAGGTCGCGCGGGTATTGGGTTCGGTATAGGCACCTTCTTCCAGCTGCACCAGTGCGTTCGGCTCTTCAGAACCGGCTGCAATCAGGCCGCGCGGCCGATGGTACTTAAAACTTCTGCCCAGCAGGCGCACACCATTGGCAAGCAACGCAGAAGCCAGCGTATCCCCGTGGAAACCGGTGTACCGTTTACCGTCAAAGGTAAAGTGAAGCGGTTTGTCGCGATTGATCAACCCGCCTTTATCGAGCCGTTGCACCTGAGTCATGACTGCGCTTCCGGTTCCTGTGGCTGCACCTCACCGACTCTGTAGGTGGCGTAAATTTCATCGGTTACCGTGTCGCGCAACGCATTGAACCAGCGTCTGCAGCCATGGGTATGTATCCAGCGCTCGCGATGCAGCCCACGCGGATTGGAACGGAAGAATACATATTCCCCCCACTGCTCATCGGTCAGAGATTCAGTCTCTGTCGGACGCGCGATGTGTGCCTCGCCATGACAGGAAAACTCGGTCTGATCGCGTTCACCGCAATAAGGACAGTTGATTATGAACATAGTGTTCCTGATGCTCCGTTGTACTGAGTCATATAAAGTCTTCAAATGCCAGTTTGTATGATCAGTACACTAATGCGCCACTGCGGCGGCAGCGCCTTCGTCAATCAGGGCGCCACTGTTAAAACGGTCTATCGAAAAAGGTGCTGCAATTTCATTCATTTCACCCGCGGCGATAGAGTGCGCAAACGCATGACCACTGCCGGGTGTGGCCTTAAAGCCGCCGGTACCCCAACCACAATTAAAATACAGGTTTTCGACTGGCGTCCTGGACATGATCGGGGAACGGTCAACTGTCACGTCCACAATACCCGCCCACTGTCGCAGCATCCGCAACCTGGAGAACAACGGAAACAACTCACACAATGGGCCGACGGTGTGCTCTATCAGGTCAAAGCTGCCTCGCTGCGAGTAAGAGTTGTACGCATCTGACCCGGAGCCGACCACCAGTTCACCCTTGTCCGACTGGCTGACATACACGTGAATACCATTGGACATCACCACGCAGTCGATGATGGGTTTGACGGGTTCTGATACAAGAGCCTGCAGCGGGTAGCACTCCAGTGGCAGGCGGAACCCGGCCATTTCTGCAACCACACTGCTGTGACCGGCCGTCACCGAACCCACTTTGCCGGCCTGTATATACCCGCGCGAGGTTTCCACACCCGCAACGCGATTGTTTTCAACCCGTATGCCGGTGACCTCACAGTTTTGAATAATGTCCACACCGGCGGCATCCGCACCCCGCGCATAGCCCCACGCCACAGCGTCGTGTCTGGCAGTACCGCCACGCTTTTGCAGCAGCCCGCCCATCACCGGATAGCGACAGTTTAAGTTAATGATAGGCAGCATTTCCTTAACCTGCTCAGGCGTTAGAAATTCGGAGTCAATACCATTGAGATATATGGCGTTGCCGCGCCTCCCGATTTCCTGCATGTCGTGCACACTGTGCGCAAGGTGCAGCAAGCCGCGCTGCGAGAACATGACGTTGTAGTTGAGTTCCTGACTCAAACCTTCCCACAGCTTTACCGCGTGCTCGTAAATACCCGCCGAGGCGTCGAGCAAATAATTGGAACGCACAATGGTGGTGTTGCGACCGGTGTTGCCCCCGCCGAGCCAGCCCTTTTCAAGCACCGCCACATTGGTAATGCCGCACTGTGTTGCCAGATAATAGGCAGTTGCCAGCCCGTGGCCACCGCCACCGATGATGACGACATCATATTCCTTCTTCGGATCCGGACTGCGCCAGGCACGCTGCCAGTTTCGGTGGTATGACAGACCATTGCGAGCCAGCGAAAACAACGAGTACGCTTTCATAGAGTCATTCTGAGTAAAAGGGGTGAAGCCGGAGGAAGGTGGAAACACCTCAAAAGCTATTCATGCGCACAAACTTTGGTGAAAAACGGTTCGTAACGTTGTTCCAAAAGCGACCAAACCACAGCTTTTTTGCCTGCTACAACGCACACCCTTCATGCCAGGTGGAACGAGAGCACCGTCTACGATTCCAAACAGGCTGTAAACCGCGGAAATACGAGCAAAAAACCCAACCCAGAGGCACCAAATCAGGGTTCACTACACAACTGGCCGCGGGTTGGCATGGCATCGCCGGCCGTACGGCGCTGACGCATCGAGCATGGTGGATTCCAGTATAATGGTATACTTTGAGACACACGTGCGGCAGGAAGCTATGCGAATACCCAGAAAGATCATTCAGGAATTACATGACCACAACCAACGGCGCTGCCGTCAGATTTGAAAAAGTCCAGAAGAGCTACGACGGACGCAATCTTGTTGTCAAAGACCTGAATCTCGACATCGCCCCCGGAGAGTTTCTGACCATGCTGGGCCCCTCAGGCTCAGGAAAAACCACCTGCCTGATGATGCTGGCAGGGTTTGAACCCGCCACACACGGTGAGATCTTTCTAAATAACGAACCCATTAACAATGTGCCGCCTTACAAGCGCGGCATTGGTATGGTATTCCAGAACTACGCGCTTTTCCCGCATATGACAGTTGCCGAAAACCTGCTGTTTCCGCTGCAAATTCGCAAAATGGGCAAATCTGAAAGAAATGCCAAAGTCAAAAAAGCGCTCGATATGGTAGAACTGGGCGAATTCGGCAATCGGCGACCAATCCAACTGTCGGGCGGTCAGCAACAACGCGTTGCGGTGGCAAGAGCACTGGTCTTCGACCCGGATCTGGTGCTTATGGACGAACCCCTCGGCGCACTGGATAAACAGCTGCGTGAACAAATGCAGTACGAAATCAAACACATCCACGAAAATCTCGGCATCACCGTGGTGTACGTAACGCACGATCAATCCGAAGCACTGACCATGTCGGATCGCGTTGCGGTTTTCGAAGACGGCGTGATTCAACAGCTTTCCGGCCCGGACGAACTCTACGAAAACCCTCAGAACTCCTTCGTAGCGCAATTTATTGGCGAAAACAACAAGCTGTCTGGCACCATCACCGCCGTGGATCAGCAGCTTTGCAGGGTCAGACTTAACGATGGTACTGAGCTCTCCGCCGAGGCAGTCAACATCGGCAACGTGGGCGACAAAACCACACTCTCACTACGACCAGAAAGGATAGAATTCGAACCCGTCCCCAACCCCGGCATGAACATCGTGGACGGGACCATCAGAGAGGTTATTTATCACGGAGACCACCTGCGGGTCGTCATGGATGTAGCCGGCAATGAGGAATTCATTGTCAAAGTTCGAAACCGTGGTGATCAACGGGCGCTCGAACCGGGCCAAACCAATTCACTGGGCTGGGCGCCCGTTGATTGCAAGGCGCTCGATTACGTCGGGTAACCGACCGCACTGAACACTGTGATAACCGAATGAAGAGGAAAACCCAACAACAAACCACACACGGAAAGTCGCAGAGAGGGGACTCCGTTTTATCGCCCCATCCAACCACTCCATTAATTGTGATTTCAACAAAACGCGGACTTGGGAAAGCACTTTTTTAAGGGGTATCATGAAGCCAGTCGGGTAAGCCGACCTTAACTCTCAAGAGAACTACCATTATGAACAAGACCACCTTAGCCACTGCGATTGCAATCGCATCGACCATCGGAATCAGCGCTTCCGCAAGTGCGCAGGATTTACCCGAGTGTGAAAACTGTGCCGACAATATGACTATCGTATCGTGGGGCGGTGCCTACTCCAAATCACAACTGATGGCCTACCATGACCCTTACTCCTCCGCTACCGGCACTACAATTGTCAATGACGAATCTTCCGCTGAAGCGGTCGCCAAGCTGCGTGCGATGAGCGAAGCCGGCAATGTCACCTGGGATGTTGTCGATGTGGTTGCCGCTGACGCGATTCGCCTGTGTGATGAAGGCCTGGCCCTTGAAATTGATGCAGATGCAGACCTCGCAGCTGCTCCGGATGGTACCCCGGCCTCTGAAGATTTCGGTGACCTGCTGGTTTCCGACTGCTTCATTCCACAAATCGTCTACTCCACCACTTTCGGTTACCGCAACGACAACGACGACTGGGGCGGCGCCACTCCTGAGAGTGTCTGTGCCATTTTCGAAACTGAGAAATTCCCTGGCCAACGCTCACTGGAAAAGCGACCCATCGCCAATGTTGAATGGGCACTGATGTGCGACGGCGTTGCCATTGACGATGTCTACGATGTTCTTGAAACCGATGAAGGCGTTGAACGTGCTCTGGCTAAGCTCGACACCATCAAAGACCAAACTGTCTGGTGGAGTGCTGGTGCAGAAACTCCGCAACTACTTGCCGATGGTGAAGTTGCCATAGGTTCTACCTACAACGGTCGATTGTTTGCCGCCATTGAAGAACAGAATCAGCCCATCTCCATACTGTGGGATGCGCAAATGTTTGACCTTGACGGCTGGATTATCCCTGCCGGCCTGAGTGCAGAGCGTGAAGCCCGCGCCAGACACTACATCCGATTCGCAACAGACACACAGCGACTGGCGGATCAGGCCAAGTACATCTCGTACGGTCCTGCACGTGCTTCCTCCGCGCCACTGGTTGGCAAGCATGCCGAGCTCGGTATTGATATGGCGCCACACATGCCGACAGATCCGAAAAATGCTCAAAACACTTTCCTCTACAACTATGAGTGGTGGGCTGACAATCGTGACGATCTGGACGCAAAATTCCAGGCCTGGTTAGCTAAGTAAGCATTTCTTAGTTAGCAACACCGAAAGCATCAGAGCAGCAGCTCTGATGCTTTTTTTCTTTCGGCCCTACGGAATTGCACTCTCTGCATGGCATCTGAAATCACTACCCACGACGGCCAGCCGTTGCGCAAAAGCCTCGCCCGGGCCCTGCGCCGGGAAAAATTTCGCGCACTGGTACTGATCGCACCACTACTCATTTTTGTACTGGTGACTTTCTTATCCCCGATCGCAGACATGCTATTCCGCTCCGTCGAAAACAGCATCGTATCGAACACCCTGCCGGGTACCACACGCGTATTACAGAGCTGGGACCCCAACGGCAAAGAACTACCAGACGAACAAGTGTACGCATCGCTGGCCGATGACATGATGCTGGCACAGGAACTCAAACTACACACGCGTCTCGGCAGCCGACTAAACTATGACCAACCGGGCATTGCCTCGGTCTTTCGCAAATCCGGCAGGCACGTCAAGAAGTTCGAGACAGATACTCAGCTCGAAGCATTTAAAAGCTTCAATGCGGTGTGGGCCACTCCAGCGAGTTGGCAGGCACTACAAAACCACAGCTTATGGCCTCAGGCGTTTCCGAGTACCGCTATATCGTTTAACAACTGGACAAGGTTTGTTAAGAGCGACGAAGGAGAAGACGCCAACCTCGCAGAGATGACGCCGTACGGGCTCACTTACTCCGCCTTATACTACGACTTGCAACAACTCAGTGACGATCAATGGCACCAGCTCAGCACTACAGATAACCCGCTGCTGACATCAATGTTCGAGGGCCTGCAGCAGGCGCATAGCAGCTTCACAAGCACTGACTACAAAGCAAAATTCCTCAAGATCGATAAAGGCTGGGGAAAATTAGAGAACTGGCAAACCCTGCACCGATTATCTCCACCTCTTGTAGACAGCTACTATTGGGCATCCATAGACAGAGAGCGCACCGTCAATGGCATAGAGCACAAGCCGGAGAATGAACGTATTTACGTTACGCTCTTTATACGTACTTTTTTAATGAGCGCTCTGATCACATGCATGTGTATTCTGCTTGGCTACCCAATTGCCTATCTGCTTGCCACATTGCCAACACGAACCTCTAACCTGTTAATGATCCTGGTGTTGTTACCGTTCTGGACATCACTACTGGTTAGAACCAGCGCCTGGAAAGTGCTGCTACAGCAACAAGGTGTGATCAATAACATACTTGTGTGGCTCGGCATCATTGGAGACGACGGGCGCCTCGCGTTAATCAACAACATGACAGGCACTATTATCACCATGACGCATATTTTACTGCCGTTTATGATCCTGCCATTGTTCTCGGTGATGAAAACAATTTCCCCCAGCTATGTTCGGGCTGCAAAGTCGATGGGGGCAACCGATTGGACAGCCTTCAGACGAGTGTATTTCCCAAACACAATACCAGGCATTGGCGCAGGTTCAATTTTGGTGTTTATCCTATCAATTGGCTATTACATCACTCCGGAACTCGTCGGAGGCACCAAAGGCGTGTTTATTTCAAACCGCATTGCCTATCACATATCCAGCTCACTGAACTGGGGGCTCGCCGCTGCGCTAGCCTCTATTCTCCTGGTGGCTGTACTGATTTTGTATTGGGCCTACGATCGCATCGTCGGCATTGACAACGTGAAGCTGGGGTAATCAACTATGTCTGCACTTCCCGCTTACGCCACCACCAGCCAGCGCATTTGGCACTACGCATTTCGCTACCTAATCTGCGGCGGCATATTTTTGTTCCTGGTAACCCCTATCCTGGTCATCATTCCGTTGTCATTTAACGCTCAGGACTTCTTCACCTTCACCGAGAAGATGTTGCGGCTGGACCCGGAAGGTTATTCAACCAAACACTACCAGGACTTCTTCACCAACAGTGACTGGCAGCTGGCGCTGCGAAACTCGTTCAAGATTGCGCCAATGGCAACGCTACTGGCAACCGCTTTTGGTACGCTGGCGGCCATTGGCTTATCACAACCGCACGTACCGTTTCGCCGCGCCATAATGGCTATTTTAATTTCACCGATGATCGTTCCTCTGATTATCTCAGCCGCCGGCATGTACTTCTTTTACACACGCATAAACCTGCAGGGCTACTGGGCAATCGTGTTAGCGCATGCCGTGCTCGGCACACCGTTCGTGATCATTACCGTTACTGCGACGTTGGTTGGGTTTGATAAATCCCTAACGCGAGCCGCTGCCAGTTTGGGGGCAACTCCGGTACGAACCTTTTTTAAAGTGCAAATGCCGTTGATTATTCCGGGTGTGGTTTCAGGCGCACTCTTCGCGTTTATCACTTCATTTGATGAAGTGGTTGCTGTGCTATTTCTGGGTTCAGCTAAAACCAAAACGCTGCCGTGGCAGATGTTTACCGGCCTGAGGGAACAAATTTCCCCAACCATTCTGGCCGTCGCCACCATCATGATAATGATTTCAATTGTGCTACTGACGGTGCTCGAACTGCTCCGTCGTCGTTCAGAGCGGTTGCGGGGCATCACCCCAATCTAACCCGCAATGCCTGCAACAGTATCGGCGTTTGCCAATACTGTTGCACGGGCGTAGCCTGGTTTGATTACTACCCGAATTTCTTCAGACGGGCGATCAGACTGGAGGTATCCCACCGCCTCCCACCCATCTTCTGAACATCGGCGTAATACTGGTCGACCATTGCGGTGACCGGAACGGATGCACCATTTCTTCGTGCTTCGTCGAGCACAATGGAAAGATCTTTACGCATCCAGTCGACGGCGAAACCAAATTCGAATTCGTCTTTGGCCATGGTTTCGTAACGATTCACCATTTGCCAGCTCTGCGCCGCACCGCCACTGACTACGCTCATGACTTTTTCAACGTCGAGATTGGCAGACTGCGCAAAGTTGATGCCCTCTGCCAGCGCCTGTACCAGACCGGCAATACAGATCTGATTGACCATTTTGGTGAGTTGTCCGGCACCGGGCTCACCGATCAGCGCGACATTTTTTCCGTATGCCTGAATGACTGGAAGCACCTGATCAAACACCGGTTGTTCACCACCGCACATGACGGCTAACGCGCCGTTTTCAGCACCGGCCTGCCCGCCAGATACCGGCGCATCTATGAAGTCAAAGCTAAGTTCTTTGCACGTTGAGTAGAGCTCGCGGGCAACTTCAGCTGAAGCGGTTGTGTGATCGACCAGTACCGCGCCCTTACTAAGGCCGGCGAGGATGCCGTCGTCGCCATAGACCACTGAACGAAGATCGTCGTCGTTGCCAACGCAAACCATCACGGCTTCGGCACCGGCGGCGGCTTCACGGGGAGTTTTGCAGGCAGTGCCATTGTGCTGTTTGGCCCATTGCTCGGCTTTTGCATGCGTGCGGTTATACACCGCTACCTCATGACCGGCTGCAGCAAGGTGTCCGGCCATCGGGTAACCCATGACACCCAACCCCACAAAAGCAACTTTTTTACTCATAGCTCCTCGTCGGCACAGCGCTTTGTGCCAGGTAGTCGCGAGTACATCAGCCGGCCAGGCGTTTAATCAGTAAGGCCAGCTTTTCGATACCCGTTTTAATTTTTTCAGATGGTATCGAGGAGAACCCTAAACGCAGGTAGGCGTTTTCCGGGCTGGGACTAAGGAAATAGCTGTTCCCCGACACCACCAGTATACCCTCTTCGCCGGCGATGCGTTCAACTTCATCGGCGCTGACACCCACCGGCAACCGAACCCAGAAAGCTGTACCGCCAAATGCAGGCGCCCTGCTCGACTCGGGTAAAAATTCCTTCAGCGCAAGGTCCATGGCCTCCCAGCGCTGACGATAAGCATGCGCCAGACGATGCACCAGCGAGTCGTGGTGACCCAGCGCCAGAAAATGGGCCACCGCGTTCTGATTATTGGCCGGCGGGTGACGCAGCATAAGACGCCGCAGGGCACGGGCTTCGTCGATCAGTGATTTCGGCCCGACCATGTAGCCCAAGCGCAAGCCGGGTGCCAGCGTTTTCGATAAGCTGCCAACATAAATAACGCGATCATTGCCATCGAGACTTTTCAGGGCTGGCGTTGGGGTGCCGGCAAAATTGAGCTCGGATTCGTAGTCATCTTCGATAATAAGAATGTCGTGCTCGGCCGCCCGTTTAAGCAGCTCCTCGCGGCGCTCAAGTGACATGGTTGTGGTGGTGGGTGACTGATGACTTGGTGTGCAGAACACCACTCGACACTCATTGATGCGGTCATCGACAACCAGACCATCCTCGTCTACCGGCAGCGGCACAATATTGCAATCGCGAAGCGCCAGAATGTTGCGTGCGTCCGGATACCCCGGATCTTCAAAACCGACTTTGTCTCCGGCGCTTACTAATAGACGCGCCAGTAAGTAGAGTGCATTCTGAGCGCCCATTGTGACCAGAATTTGATCGGTCGTTACCCATAAACCGCGCGGTGGCAACACGCGGTTTTGTATTTGTTCAAGTAACAGCGGATCGTCGTTATCTACAGAGTCCGGCATCCAGTCAGTGATTGCCTGTACTGCCAACGACTGTCGGCAGCATTCCCGCCACTCGTTAATCGGGAACAGCGCCGGGTCTGTCTGACCCGCGGTAAAGGGATACTCGTAGGATTTCCAGTTGCGCAGCGCCAGGCCCAGGTTGCGCTGCTCGGACGGACGGGTTTTTATGCGGACATGCCAGTCGGGGCACGAGGTGCGGCTGTCAACCGGTTTCGGTGCGCGTGAAGTGCGACTTTTCACCAGTTCGGTGTTGACGAAGTAGCCGCGACGCTCTTCGGCAATCAGGTAGCCTTCATCCATCAGATGCTGATACGCGTGCACCACCGTGTTGCGCGCCACGCCCAGTTGCCGCGCGAGTTCACGGGAGGACGGCAACGGACGATTGTGCGGAATGTGACCGTCGAGAATGGCCGTCACCAGCGCGCGTCTCAACTGGCTTTGCAAGCTCGCGCTTTGCTCGTTCGACAGGCGAATAAGCTGCCGCCACATAGGCTGGTTGGACTTTCGCAAACTGTCTGGCTGTGACGTCAAAGGAGGTTTCTCACTCGCGATTCAGGAGCACGCCTGACGGCGACACGCTGCCATGAAATAGAATAGGATATTAGACTTGTACAGGACGCACAAACGCAACCCGATACGGTCTGTACTGTTTTACGCAGGAACGCGGCCGAAAGACCAGCGGATTGCCTGTTGCGGGCCATTACGTAATCAGCTCATTACTCATAAAAACATGGAATAAACCTCGTGCACCAGCCACAAATGCCAAACATCATTGCGCACCGCGGCGCGAGTGGAAGCGCTCCGGAAAATACACTCGCCGCGATTCGGCAGGCAGCCCGGGACAGGGCCGGCTGGATAGAAATCGACGTCAATATTTCACGCGACGGGATACCGGTGTTACATCACGATGACGACCTCGAGCGGTGCTCAGATGGCACCGGTCTGGTGATCGAGAAAACCCTGTCCGAACTGCAGGCGCTGGACAGCGGCAGCTGGTTCGCACCCGCATTTGCCGGCGAACCCGTCGCGACCCTGCAGGAGTGCCTCGATCTTTGCAGCGAGCTGTCGCTCGGTATTAATCTGGAAATCAAACCCTGCAGTGGCTGGGAAATACCGACCACGGAGCGAATTGCCGAGGTCATTAATCGCGCCCCGCGGCTTCCCCCGATACTTATTTCAAGCTTTAGCCACATCGCTTTGCTCGAGGCAAAAAAGCGGCTTCCCACTCTTCCACGCGGTGCGCTATACCTGGTCGCACCACCTGACTGGCCGCAACTCATTGATGAACTGTCCGCGGAAACGATGCACCTGCATGCAAATTCACTGCTGACCCGCGATGCAGTGGCTGCCTTCCATCAACGCAAGCTTGGCGTCTTCTGCTACACGGTGAACACCGTCGAGGCGGCGGAACACCTGTTCGACCTGGGTGTTGACGGTGTGTTTACCAATTACCCCGGCACTTTGCAGCAGCATTTCAGCAGCTGATATCCACACCGCCGCAGCGGTGCAATTTTGCATCCGGCTACTTGCAACTTTTTTTATTCACTCTATCTTTAAGAGAGGCTCGCTGACCAGCGGTCATTTTTTTGATAACACCGTGAACCTGAAGACGGCAAAACCGAAGCAAGCGACGCCACCGTCGCGCAGGGCAAAAGAGTTTGCAATGCGTGAACGGGAAATACTGAAAGTGGCTCTGAACTATTTCGGTGGTAAGCGGTGTGAGTCCGTCACCATTGCACAAATAGCCAGCAGAGCCGGTATCGCCAAAGGTACGATGTATCTGCACTTCGCGAGCAAGCAGGAAATATTCGCTCGCCTCACACTCGACTTCCATCACGCCCTGCTCGATCACCTGCAGCACCACACATCATCAAAAGCAGACGACTATCTGGAAAGACTGCTGCAACTGACTTTGCGCTTCTACGTCGATAAACCGGAATACCGTTTTGTTACACAGTATTGCATGCGTGAAGACTTCAAACGCAATCTTAATGCGGATCTCGCAGCAGAGTTTGCCGAAGTCGAGCAGGCCATTGATCAATTGATTAAAGCCGGCCTGACACATGGTGTGATCAGCGGGCGCTACCGACCGGTGGCAGTTGATCAGACCCTGCTCGGGCTGCGCTGCACGTTTCAAGGTGCGCTGAATCTACTGTGGTGTCACCAGCACTGCGAACGGAACAATCCCGATCAATTCATCAGCGACATCAGCACCTACATGATTGCGCCTCTGTTGGTTATTCCCAAAGAAAATGACACAGCGTGCAACGACAACTGTTTTTCTACCAAAACCGAGCCTGCACTACGCAGGCAAACTATGGAAGTGACTCATGAATAAATCCGTGCTCATCGCCGGTGTTGCCGTGGCGGCATTGGTGTTGTGGATGCTCAGCGGACAATTTGGTTCGCAGGATTCAGCAGGCACTGCCACCGCCGCACCTCCGGAAGCGTCCGGGAAACGCGCTAAAACCGCGATGAAAGTTCAAACCAGACGCCAGAGCGCGGAAGCAATTACGCGGGAAATTGTAGTGCAGGGTCAGGTGGAGCCGCTAAAAGTCATGCACCTGCGATCAGAAGCCGGTGGCACGATCGAGCAACTGCCGGTCAGTAAAGGTCAGCGCATTGCCAGCGGAGAGGTAATCGCTGTACTGTCTGCCGGTAACCGGGAGGCGAATCTGGCGGTTGCGCGCGCCAACTTGCAACAGGCCGAGAACGAATACGCCGCCGCACGCAAGTTGCAGCGTCAGGGCTTACAGTCTGCAACCGCACTCGACACCGCAGCAGCGCAACTGGAAGCGGCCAAAGCACAGGTTGTGGCAGCAGAACTCGATATTAGTGATACCACGCTCAAAGCGCCGTTCGATGCATTGATCGACGACGTCACTGTCGAGGTGGGCGATTTTATCGATCGCGGCGGCGCCATCGCCACTCTGGTCGACAACAGCCAGTTGCTGATTACCGGCAACGTGCCGCAGAAAAACATTCTTGATGTTACTGTCGACGCAAACGCCAGTGCAACACTGATCACCGGAGAAACGCTCAACGGCACCGTGCGCTATATCTCTTCGATGGCCGATGCGGCCACCCGCAGTTTCAAGATAGAAGTGATCATCGATCAGCCTCCGGCACGTGCAATGAGTGGTGTGAGCGCAGTAATCAACATTCCCGTTGAACGCCTGAAAGCACACTTCATCTCACCTGCGATTCTCGCACTGGACAGTGACGGCACGCTCGGGATCAAGGCAGTTTCGGAAGACAATAAGGTGATGTTTCACCCGGTCGAAGTGGTCAAGACCGAAAGCGATGGCGCCTGGGTGACCGGCATACCGGATGAAGTTAACCTGATCACCCTGGGTCAGGGCTTTGTGAGTGCCGGAGAATCAGTGCAGCCAGTGCCCGAACCCGCCGAATCGGATAGCTGATCATGCACGCCATTATTGAAGCAGCATTCAGCCGCAACCGTGCCGTCATCTTGGTGATGATGTTTTTTTTAGTCAGTGGTGTACTGGCTTATACCGCTATTCCAAAAGAAGCCGAGCCGGACGTCGCAATACCCTTCATTTATGTATCAATGCAACATGACGGGATCTCTCCGGAAGACAGCGAACGATTGCTGGCGCGACCCATGGAAACCGAGTTGCAGTCTATTGTCGGTGTGAAGGAAATCACCAGCATGGCCACTGAAAGCCACGCCTCGGTAACACTTGAGTTTGACGCCGGGTTTGATCCCGCGGTTGCGCTGACGGATGTCAGGGAAAAAGTAGACATCGCCAAATCCAAGCTGCCGGCAGACACTGATGACCCGACTGTCAATGAGCTCAACGCTGCATTGTTTCCAGTCCTGACTGTTTCCCTCGCCGGCCCCATTCCAGAGCGAAGTCTGCTGCGGATCGCACGAGATCTGAAAGAAAAAATCGAATCACAACCCGGTGTGCTGGAAGTGGATATCGGTGGCGAGCGAGAGGAAGTCCTCGAAGTCATTGTCGATCCGGTTGTCATGGAAACCTATAACGTTCGCTACGATGAAATTTTCGGATTGGTCCGAAACAACAACCTGTTGGTCGCCGCCGGTGCGATCGATACGGGCGCCGGGCGTATGGTGCTTAAGGTGCCGGGGGTGGTGGAAGACATCGGCGATATATTGAGCATGCCGCTTAAGGTGAGTGAGGGTAACGTCATCACCTTCGGTGACGTCGCCTCGATCAGCCGCACGTTCAAAGACCCGCAGGGGTTTGCCAGAGTCGGCGGACAGCCGGCCCTGGCGCTTGAAGTCAAGAAACGCATAGGCGCAAATATCATCGAAACCAACCAGGCTATCCGCAATCTGGTGGCGACCGAACAGGCACTCTGGCCGGAATCGATCCAGGTAGGTTTTCATTTGGACAGCGCCAAGCAGATACGCACGATGCTGAGTGATCTGCAAAACAACATTCTGTCCGGGGTAATTCTGGTCATGATCGTGATTATCGCCGCACTCGGCTGGCGCTCCTCCATTCTGGTAGGACTTGCCATTCCCGGTTCTTTTCTGGCAGGCATACTGGTGCTGTACAGCATTGGCTTCACGATGAATATCGTTGTGTTGTTCAGCCTGATTCTGGTGGTTGGAATGCTGGTGGATGGCGCTATTGTTGTCATCGAACTTGCCGATCGAAACCTGAAAAACGGCATGACCCGAAAGCAGGCTTATTTGGCCGCGTCCAAACGCATGTCTTGGCCGATAACCGCCTCAACGGCCACCACTATTGCCGTTTTCTTTCCAGTTATTTTCTGGCCCGGCATGATTGGTCAGTTTATGAAATTTCTACCTATCACGGTGATTATCTGCCTGATCGCATCACTGACCATGGCATTGATTTTTATTCCGGTACTGGGCGGCACCTTCGGCAGCAGCAAAACTAGGACACAGACTGACAAGGAACAGCAATCCGGTCTGACGCCTGTCACACGCACGTACGGCCGACTGCTGTCGAGTTTATTGAAGCGACCCGCACTCACGCTGCTGGGCGCACTGATTTTTCTGTTCGGTTCGTACGGTTTGTACTTTGTTATGGGCAAAGGCGTGGAGTTTTTCCCTGCTACTGAACCTGAAAACGTACAGGCAGTTATTCACGCCCGAGGTGATCTGTCCACCATTGAAAAAGACCGCATTGTCAGAAACGTTGAAGAACTTCTACTGCCGATGGAAGAGATTAAATCGGTCTATGCAAGGTCGATGGCTTCGACCGTTGGCGTGCAAAATGTGTCGGCAGACGCGATTGGTATTATTCAAATTGAACTGATCGAGTGGAATCAACGCCGCAAAGCGAAAGCCATACTCAATGAAATGCGAGACATTAGCGCCGCCATACCGGGTATCTACATTGAGTTCCGTGAACAGGAAGGCGGCCCTGCCGGCGGCAAACCAATCAATATCGAAATCAGTGCCAGCAAACAGGAAAAACTCAACGCGGCAGCCGAATATGTACTTGATGTGCTCGATGATGTCGGTGGATTTGTCGATGTGGAAGACAACCTCCCGCTGCCGGGTATTGAATGGCGCTTGATTGTCGATCGTGAACAGGCCGCACGATACGGCGCCGATGTGGCCCTGCTCGGCAATGCAGTGCAGATGATTACTAACGGCATTCGTCTGGCTGGATATCGACCCGATGACTCCGATGAAGAACTCGATATAACCGTTCGGTTTCCGCTGAACGAACGCAAGCTTGAAAGACTCGATCAGCTCACGGTACCCACATCCAACGGGATGGTGCCGATCACCAACTTTGTGACCCTTGAGCCCGCACCGCAAACCGGGATTGTGAATCGAATAAATTCTAAACGCGTGATCAAGGTGCAGGCTAACGTCGCCGAAGGCAGGCTTCCGGCCAATCAGATTGCGGCGGTACAGGCTGCGCTGGCAGAAGGCCCGCAGGATCCGGATATCACGATCAGATTCACCGGCGAAAACGAAGACATGATGGAGACCATGCTGTTTTTGCTGCAGGCCTTTGTCGCGGCCATTTTCCTGATGGCTCTGTGCCTGATTATCCAATTCAACAGCATTTTCCAGACAATCGTCGTATTGAGCGCCATCGTCTTCTCGACGGCCGGTGTGTTGCTGGGCCTGATCATCGCGCAACAAACGTTCGGCGTGGTGATGGTGGGTCTCGGCATTATTGCGCTGGCCGGTATCGTCGTTAACAACAACATTGTATTGATAGACACCTACAACCGGTTCCGGTCAAACGGTTTGCAACCGAAAGACGCCGCACTTCGCACAGGTTTACTCAGATTGCGACCAGTTTTCCTGACCGCCATCACCACGATACTCGGGCTGATGCCCATGGTGTTGTCACTTAACCTGGATTTCTTCAATCGCATTATTGAGGTAGGCGCTCCCTCCACAATGTGGTGGACGCAACTGGCCAGCGCGATTGCGGGTGGACTGGCATTTGCGACCATACTGACGCTGCTGCTAACGCCTTGTTTGCTGGTACTGGGCGAGCGAATTCCAGGCAGGCGCAAGACCCTGAAGCCGGCAACACCCTCATCGGCCGCTGCACTCGCGCCCGGCAACAGCCAGGAGCCTGCGCGGTAGCAGTCCGCGTAGCGAGAGCGTGTCCGGTTGTCCTGAAGATGTTTTTATTTGAGGAGCATAGTTGTTCATACGCGACGAAAATAAAAGCGTATTCAGGCGCAATCCGGTGCGGACTTCTACCGCACAGGTACTTAAAGGTGTTTTTAATATCCCGCTGGTGGGGCGACGAGCAGCGCGGAGCCGACCGCTTTACAGGCGGACAATGTCCAGGAACAAGGGGAGAAAGCCGAGAGAAAAAAAACTGTGGCAAAGAATCTTTGCCACAGTAATACTGGAGGATATCGAGCTAACTAATTACCACTTTGGCTTATGCTGCCAGCACACTTCGCTTGTCGCCGTGCTGGTAAGCCGTAAACATTTCATACGTAAAGATGCCGACAGATCGCGCGAATGAACGCCGCGGCGCCTGTTTTGGCTGGCCGGCTGGCACCCCGGCTACCGTTCCGGTAGTGGTCGACTCTGGTGTCATGGTGCCTTCTTTTTGCATGGTGCTATTTTACGAGATTGCCATTCGGTTACAATCCATCGACAACACCAATACTTGTGAATAATGTTCAAAACTTAAGGACCCACCTACCGCCGTGCAGGACCGTTACAACGAAATGCTTGTGTTTTCCAGAGTCGCTACCCTGGGAAGCTTTTCAGCCGCCGCGCGTGAGCTTGATCTCACCCCTTCCGCCGTCAGTAAGCTGATATCCAGACTGGAAGATCGACTTGGCGTACGACTGTTTCAGCGCACCACGCGCAGCCTGCGACTGACCGATGAAGGCAGCCTGTTTCTGGACAGCTGTCGCGACATTCTGCTGGATATCGAGCGTGCCGAACTGGAGGTCGCCGCACTGCAGAGCCGCGTCAGCGGCACGCTCAACGTCACCGCCATCAGCGCCTTCGCACGCACCCAGCTGTGCAAGGTAATGCCAGCATTTATGTCGCAATACCCCGAGCTTAGGGTGGAGCTTTCACTTACCGAGCGTCAGGTGGATTTAATCAGCGAACACATTGACATGGCAATCTTAATCAGCGAAGAGGTCACCGATCAATCGCTGATCAGCCGCAAGCTCGCCACCAACAAAAGAGTGATTTGCGCATCCCCGGAGTACATAAAAAAGCATGGTGCGCCCCAGAAACCTGAAGATCTGCTGCAGCATAACTGCCTGACACATTCCTCTATCCACCACTTTAACGACTGGCAATTTCGCGACGGCGACGACATCAAAGTACTCAGTATTCAGGGCAACTTCCGCACGAACAGCGCATCGGCACTGCACGAAGCGGTTAAAGCCGGTATAGGGATTGCTAGACTCGCGACCTTTGTCACACAGCCTTCGCTGGATTCAGGTGAATTGGTGCCATTATTAACCGAGCACACGCACGACAGTTCGAATATACTCGCCGTCTATCCGCATCGGCGGCACCTCAGTACCCGAGTGCGTGCCTTTATCGATTTTTTAATCGAGCAATTCACTCCCGTCCCTCCGTGGGACATCCAGTCAACACAAAAACGGAAATGACCCGCATGCCCGGTTTTAATAACGTCGTTAAAGGAAAAACTTCGTTGTCTTTTTGTGCCGGCGGCCATACAAGTTTTCTGACCCGTAGCCGTTAGTTTTTCAGTAGAGCACAGTGCTGAAACTTTTAAACGGGAACTTGTGGCGTTGAATTATTTAGCTTCCTTTCGTTCTGTCGCCGGCGCTGCGGCACTTTCCATTGCCAGCACACTGCTGGCGGTGTCATCGGCCTATGCCGATCCGAATTGCCATCGTGTGGACGCCTACTGGGAAACCAATTTTTCCAATCTGGTCGAAAACCTGAGCGAATGTGACAAAAAAAGCTGGCAAAAGTGCAGCCAGGCAGCAGCCATTCACTACGACCTGAACAGCGGTTCGCTGTTTCAGCGCGCCCAGGCCTGTGGCCTGATCAAGCCGCTGGCACCCGGCATTGATTTCACCAGCTATCAGGACACTGACAGCCAGGAGTGTATGCAGGATCGAGACACCCTGCGTGCCGCATACGAAATCCGGGCGCAGGCCCGTATAGCGTGTGCCGCAGCACGTGCCGGCGGTGCGGATCAGCAATGGCTGGATTCGCAGTGCTCGTACTACCGTTCGCAAATGGCAAACTACCATACGCCATTTAGAAACATGGCACTCTCGTGCCGAATAAACTACCGGGAAGTGCTGGCGCTGCGCTGAGCCGCGGCCTTTCGTTTTTGTTCATCAAACTCGGCCCTTCTGTGCGCCAGCGCTTGCTCGCTGAGCTTGTCGACACTGCAGTAATCTTCTTTCCATCGACAGTTATCCGCCCAGCGCTGTGGTGATTGCACTGTGCAGCGCGCGGCGGTTGCCGTTTCAAGCAGACGCAGGGCACGTTGCAGGGTGTCGTTCTGGGATGCCGTGTCGTGCGGCTTGCCGGCGCTGTTGCCAAGCGGAAAATCACTGAACAAAAAGCGCGGCACACCCACAGTCTCGACGATATCACGCGCACACCCCATCACCACGGTTGCTATCCCAGCGGCTTCGAGTTGTACCACCGCCAGACTGACAGACTGGTGGCACACCGGGCAGTTCGGTACCAGTACACAGACGTCGGCACCGCTGTGACGAACCCGGGAGACCAGATCGGGACAGTCGACTTCCCTGGTTGTACGATGCGAACGATTGGTTGGCAAACCGAAAAAAAGATCGCAAACGCGACCAACTATCCCGGCCTGAGCCAGTTGCTGCAGACTTTGTAACGGAAACCAGCTGTTGATGTCCGTCGCTTTGGTGTGCACTCGGTCGTAGGCAATGTGTGAAATGCGCAGATCGGGTGTCGTATCACTTGCCATCGCATACACCGAATAGAACTTGGCAGCTCCGTTATACGCTGCCCCCGGCCCCTGTGCGCCGGCATCTGCCCTGTAGGGTGCTGCAGTGGTGACAATGGCCACGCTGCTCGAGGCGAGTGCCTTTTTCAGCGGCGTAAACGACACCTGTTCGTTACGCGCCCAGCGGTAGGGTGTGGTGTATCCGAGTGCCGCATAATACTCGCGCACCCGATCGATGTAGGGGATTGGTGCACCCTGCCCCATTTGGTGCGGAACGTCTGACACAAGCCTACTGGTGTGTGCGTTCTGGCAGCAGACCGCGCGGATTAAAACGCAGGGCCAGCAGCAGGATCAACCCCATGGTCACCAGCCGCATGTGCGCCGCAGAATCCAGCAGGTGGTCCCTGAGTGCAGAGTCCTCCGACAGGCCGGACGTCAGCAGATCCATCAGCCACAGTCCCAGCGGTTCTGCTTCGATCCAGAAAAACCAAATGACGAATCCGCCGAGTACTGCACCCCAGTTATTGCCGGAACCACCGACAATCACCATAACCCAAATTAAAAAGGTAAACCGCAGCGGCTGATAACTCGACGGCGTCAGTTGTCCATCGAGGGTAGTCAGCATCGCACCGGCGATACCCACCACGATTGAACCGAGTACAAACACCTGCAGGTGACGAGCGGTTACATCTTTACCCATCGCATTTGCAGACACTTCGTTATCTCGAATTGCGCGCATCATTCGACCCCACGGCGAGCGCAGTGCACGCTCTGAAAGCCACAGTACAATCAGCAACACCACGGCAAACAGCATAGCGTAACAGAGCTTCACGAATATGCTGGAGAAGGTCACCGGGTCAGCTCCGAGACGCTCACACAGATCGAGAAACCACTGACTGTTCTGCAGGTTAACTTCATATGGCACGGGACGCGGCAGGCCGGTTACATTTTTCACGCCGCGCGTCATCCAGTCTTCGTGCTTCAGTACCGCAACGATGATCTCCGAAATACCGAGCGTTGCAATAGCGAGGTAATCAGATCGCAAACCTAACGTGATCTTGCCAACGAACCAGGCTACCGCACCGGCCAGCAGGCCGCCAAGCGGCCAGGAGAGAATAATTGGCAGACCAAGACCGCCAAGATACCCGGTAGCGGCTGGATTCACTTTTTCGATTACTTTGGTCGTTGGGTCAAAATACACACGCAACAATACGTAGCCCACGATCACCACAAGCATAATGAGCGCGGTGCGCAGCCCGCTCCTGGGAAGTTTGCGGTAAATGGTGATAGCCGCAACCACCATAAGCAGAAAGATACCCAGTCCAACCCATGCACCGGCACCCGCGGCAGACCATGCCTCCTGCACGGGTGGCACAGACACCAGCATGGCCGCCAGACCACCAAGTGCCGCGAAACCCATCACCCCCACATTGAAAAGACCAGCGTATCCCCACTGCATGTTGACACCCAGCGCCATCACCGCCGAGATAAGACAGAGGTTCAAAATCGACAGCGCGAGGTTCCAGCTTTGCAGTTGGCCGACCAGTACGATCAGCCCTGCCATAACGGCAAAATAAAAGACATTGCGCAGCGATGAGATCATACCGCCTTCCCTTTGAAGATACCGGTCGGTCTAAATAGCAACACCATCAGCAGAATCAGAAAACTCACCGCGAACTTATAGTTGGTCGACAGCAGTTGCATCAAGCCATCGGCTTTCCAGTCACCGGGCACAATGTAGTTGGCAAACTTCTTATAAGCGTAAGTGACCGTAATTTCAGAAAATGCAATGACGAAACCGCCGGCTATCGCACCGATCGGATTACCCAGGCCACCCACGATCGCCGAGGCAAAAATAGGCAACAACAACTGAAAGTAGGTAAACGGTTTAAAGGATTTGTCCAAACCATAGAGCGTACCGGCAATGGTCGCCAGTGCTGCTGCCAGTATCCAGGTGACTGCGACTACGCGGTCCGGGCTGATACCGGAAAGCAGTGCGAGATCTTCATTGTCGGAGTAGGCACGCATCGACTTGCCGGTGCGTGTCCGGTTTAAAAACCAGAACAAAGCAGCGACCACCAGAATCATGGTGACCACCGTGATTCCCTGCGACACCTTGATAGAGATACCCTCGGACAAGCCGGTCATCTGTTTAAACTCACGCGCCTTGATAATAAAGCGCTGACCGTCAGAGAAGTTTTGATCGTCCGGCCCGATAATAAACCGCACCAGACCGTTCATCACAAACATAACACCCACCGATGCGATCACGAAGATCACCGGGTCGGCCCGCCTGGCCCGATGAAATCGATACACCAGTCTGTCACATAACAGGACAAACAGTGCGCACATCGCAATACCGAACGGCAGCGCCAGCAGCGCGGTCGGCAATGGTCCGAGCGACAAACCCAGAGACTGGAACCACCAGGTGAACAAAATGGTGATCATGGTGCCAAACGCCATCGTGTCACCATGGGCAAAATTAGAGAACCGCAAAATGCCGTAGATCAGCGTGACACCGAGCGCACCAAGCGCCAGCTGGCTGCCATAGGCGACCGCGGGAACAATAACAAAGTTGGCAAGCAGCGCCGCCGCATTGAGTGGATCGGACATGCTAGTGTTGTGTCACATTCAAAGTGTGCGAATGAGCGATTGATATTTGCCAACTCTGATCAACAATCCCGCCAAGGCGATGCTCTCCTGCAGGGGTGATTGATAAGAGTGCCAGATTAAATTTCGACATTACAGTGAGCCTTTATACAGAGGATATATACAAAAGAAACAATGCACTTTTTAATCGACTGATTGAGCGCTTTGGGTGTGTCACCGCACTACCCTCCGAGAAAACTCTTGCGTACTTCCGGATCATTCAACAACGCTTCACCGGTATCTGTATAACGGTTGCGTCCCTGCACCAGGACGTAGCCCCTGTCGGCAATGTTAAGTGCCTGCCGTGCATTCTGCTCGACCATCAGAATAGAGATGCCGGTCCTCGCTACTTCGATAATGCGGTCAAACAATTCATCCATCACAATCGGAGATACACCGGCCGTCGGTTCATCGAGCATCAGTAATTGAGGCTGCGTCATCAGGGCACGCCCTACAGCTACCTGCTGTCGCTGCCCACCGGACAATTCACCAGCGTTCTGGCGTCGCTTTTCCTTAAGAATCGGGAACAGATCGAACACCTGTTCCATGGTGGTACTGATATCGTCGCGCCGCAGAAACGCACCCATTTCGAGGTTCTCTTCCACTGACATCGACGGAAATACATTATTGTTCTGCGGTACAAACGCCATACCTCGGGACACACGATCCTGTGGCGACAAGGTGGTGATGTCGGCACCATCGAGTGTGACGCGCCCTTCACGCAGGGTCAGCATGCCGAACACTGCCTTCATCGCAGTTGACTTACCGGCCCCGTTGGGACCGACAATGACCGCAATCTCACCTTTATCAGCTGCGATGGTGCAATCGTGAAGGATATCGGCGGCACCGTATCCGCCAGTCATGTTTTCGGCGAGTAAAAAGCTCATGAAGCGGCCTTGTTTTTCAAACCGGTCCCGAGATATGCCTCGATCACCTGTTCGTCAGCCTGGATCGCTTCAATAGTGCCCTGCGTCAGCACTGCTCCCTCCGCCATCACAATCACCGGCTCGCAAAGCCTGCCGATAAAATCCATGTCATGTTCGATGACACAAAACGTATAGCCCTGCTCGCGATTCAACCGAATGATGGCATCGCCGATCGTATTCAGCAGTGTGCGATTGACACCGGCACCGACCTCGTCAAGAAACACGATTTTCGCATCGACCATCATTGTGCGGCCGAGTTCGAGCAGTTTTTTCTGACCGCCGGATAAATTGCCGGCAAGTTCATCGGCCACGTGTTCGATCTGCAAAAATTCGATGACTTCATCAGCGCGACTGCGCACAGCCACCTCACGCTCCCTAACCTTTGACGGTCTGAGCCAGACGTCCCGTAGCGATTCACCGGCCTGATCCGCCGGCACCATCATTAGGTTCTCACGCACGGTGAGCGATGAAAACTCGTGGGCGATCTGGAACGTTCGAAGCATGCCCTTATGAAACAACTGATGTGGTGCAAGCCCGGTGATGTCTTCACCATCGAGATACACCTTGCCTGACGTCGGTTTATAAACACCGGCAATCACATTGAACAGTGTGGTTTTTCCCGCGCCATTGGGGCCAATGAGCCCGGTGATGGAGCCCTGCTCGATTTCAAGGGACGCGTTATTAACGGCCGTGATACCGCCAAACTGCTTAACCAGATTTTCAACTTTAATCATCAGGCAAACCGGCGGGCATGAGACTTCCCGAAGTCAAACATGGAGCGTTGTATGATCATGTACACACCCTGCTCTGCTACAAATTGACCGGGAAGGTGTGGAAGCGACCATCTATAACGCGCGGATTATGCGCCCTGAGACGTGCAAAGAAATCAGACAAGGTCACAGCAATGGGAATCCGCATTGCACCCGGCTGATCATCGTGACCCGCCCGCAAGCGGGTCACTAACAGCGTCAACTAGCGATAGCCAACCGTAGACAGCGCGCCGTCCTTGATTTCAATTTCGCGATAGTTGCCGGCACTTTCACCGGGACCGATCAGTTCAACGTTGGATGCACCAACGTAGTCGATGTCGCCGCCACCGGCCAGAATCTCCAGACCCTTTGCAAGCTCACCTGGCAGAATCTGCTCACCGGGGGCATTCGCCACATCCATCACTTTGCCTTTGTAGTCGGCCGGATCCATCGAACCCGCCGCCTGCATCGCCAGCAGAATCAGCGCCGCGGCGTCATAACTTTCAGCAGCAAACGGTGATGAACCGTCATAACCCTCCGCGCTATCGGAGAAGATACCTGCCCCTTCGCTGTCTGTACCCGGCGCCTGACCGAATGACCCGTTCAGGTCCGGACCGATGGCCTCCGGCAGTGAATCGCCGACCATGCCGTCAGGCAGTACGAAAGTATCGAAAGCGCCGGTGTCCAGTGACCCCTGAATAATGCCCTTGCCGCCCTGATCAATATAGCCTGCTACCACCAGCACCTCACCGCCTGCCGACGCCAGCGCGCCCACTTCCGCAGCGTAGTCGGCCTTACCGTCTTCGTGCGAGGCCGATATTGTCACGGTACCACCGGCGGCTTCGAATGCGTTCTGGAATGAATCAGCCAGCCCCTTACCGTAGTCGTTGTTGGTGTAAGTGACGGCCACTTCTTTGATGCCACGATCCATAATGACTTCAGTCATCACAACACCTTGTCGAGCATCAGACGGCGCTGTTCTGAAAAACAGGCCATTGTCTTCGATGGTTGACAGCGCTGGCGAAGTCGCTGAAGGCGAAACCATCACCATGCCGTTGGGCACGGCTACATTGGTCAGTGCCGCGGTGGTCACACCGGAGCAGTCACCGCCAACCACACCCGAAACTTTGTCCGAGGTGATCAGCCTTTCAATCGCAGCCGTCGCTGCTGCGGCATCAACACAGGTAGTGTCTGCTCTGATTCCTTCTACCGTTTTACCGTCGAGGAACTTGCCCGAATCTGACACTTCCGCGATCGCCTGCTCAGCACCGGGAGCCATATTGGCAACCAGCGATTCAATGGGACCGGTGAGTCCGAGGAACACACCAATCTTGACATCCGCATGTCCGCCCGCTTGCACCGCACCGGTCACACCGATGCTGGCAGCAACCAGGGCTGAAAGGGTTAGCTTTTTCATAGTCATCTCTCTATTACCGTTAACCTTGGAAATTATTGACAAGCGCGTCCCTGCGTTCACCCGGAGTTGGGGGCAATCCATTAATCTCGGGCAGGTCGCTGCTCTTACAATTGAGCGCGGCCGTTGCCGCTATTCTGACACGGATTAACGAGTGATGGGTATCGAAGGGCGAACAACCGGCAGTTGTCCGTTGCAGCACGTGAGGGGGGTGACGGGAGACCGCGAGAAGCGGAATGGCGTCCCCTAGGGGATTCGAACCCCTGTTACCGCCGTGAAAGGGCGGTGTCCTAGGCCTCTAGACGAAGGGGACACAGGCTGCTGACAGCGAGCGGCGAAGAATAGAGCGACATGATCGGGTTGTCAACCGATTGAAAGCACCCGGCGTGTGGTTTTGGGTGTCGGCAGCGACCGGAGCGCACCTCAAAGGCTTGGCTCAGGGCGGGTACGGTGACCGCTAAGCACTCACCACAACATTTCTGGTGGTTCGTTTGCCATGAAGCAGTGCGCTGTCGGCACGCAGAAACGCCTCATCCAGCGCTTCGTTTTCCCGCACTTCAGTTAACCCGACCGTGGTGGTAATTGCGATCTCCCGCCCGTCGATTTTCAGCGGCGTATTCATCACCGTTTGGCGGACCTGCTCCGCAATGCCCACCCCGCCATCACTGTGTAAACAGCGAAAAACCACCACGAATTCGTCACCACCATAGCGATAGATTGTCGCAGACCGGCCGGCGCTGGTAGTGAGCAACCGAACAAATTCAACCAACACGCGGTCGCCGCAGGTATGACCGTATTGGTCGTTGATCGATTTGAACCGGTCAACATCACAAACGAGCATTGCTGTGATACCCGCCGTCGTTTCGACACCTGACAGCAACAAATCGAGCGATGCCCGGTTGCGCACACCGGTCAGTGCGTCGTGGTACGCCGATTGCCAGACACGCAGATATTTAGTCGCATTGTTGAGCGGGCCCAGCAACGAATCAATGATGCGCCGGATATGCCTTATTTCCGCAGACAAAAACTGATGATTACGGTTTAAGATCAGTGTACCGAGCAACTCGCCTTCGAGCTGCAGGGTGTAGCGGAGCATAAAATCTCCACACACCGAACGATGAGTTGCACACCGGTGCTCAAGTTCCAGATCGAGCGCGCGATTTTCCAGCCGCACACGGTTGAGTTCCGTCGTGTTGCACAGCCGCACAGAAAACTCTCTGAACAGCTCACGCACATCCAGATATTTGTAAAGCGAGACGGTCTGAACATATGTGTCAGTCCTGTCCTGGTGGACCCGGGCCCTGCCCGCCTTCCTGGTGGCTAGGGGGGGTGATAGAGTCGGATCCTCCAACTCCTGTATCGCAGTCATTGTCCTCGTTCCGGTTAAAAAACGGGTTGGATGAAGCAAAAAGCGCTCCAGGTTGAGCGCTTTTCTTACTTCCTGCGAATTTTTCTTATCAGGTTTGGCGGCTAATCGGGCTCGATGGCCGTCCAGTCAGACAGTCGTGCCTTCAGCCGGATCAGCGCCTGCCCGTGAATCTGACAGACCCTGCTCTCGCTGACACCCAGAATCTCGCCGATTTCCCTAAGGTTCAAATCCTCATCGTAGTACAGCGACATTACCAGGCTCTCTCGTTCCGGCAGATTCTTGATGGCATTCGCAAGTGCTGTTTTGAAGCTTTTGCGATACATGTTTTCTGACGGGCCGACATCTTTGCTCTCAGGCAGTGCGATGGTCTCCCCGGTATTCTCGTCGGGCTGATCAAAACTGAAAATGTGCGCCGACATACTTTCAGTCAGTATCTGATGATAGGCACTCAGGGATATTCCCAGTCTGGATGCCACTTCGGTATCCATCGCATCACGCCCGGTTTCCTGTTCTATATTGCGAAGTGCCTCAGCCGCCTCACGCGACTTGCGGTGTACAGACCGCGGCGTCCAGTCGGAGCGTCGAATCTCGTCGAGCATGGCACCGCGCACCCGAATACCCGCATAGGTTTCAAAGCTCGCACCCTGTGTTGGATCGTACTGTCGAGACGCTTCTATTAGCCCGATCATACCCGCTTGTATCAGATCTTCAGCCTGTACGTTAGGGGGCAGCCGATGCATCAAATGAAAGGCGATTCTCTTAACCAGCTTGGCATGCTGGGTGACGAGCTGATCGTCAGAGATAAGCTCGACATCGTTATACATTGCATGGGCATTCATTCAATCAAACCTGCGCTGGTACTGTGGCTGATGAGTCTTTCAACGAAAAACTCAATATGTCCGACGGGATGTTTCGGCTCTGGCCAGCCATGTATTTTTTTAGCCAGTTTCTTGAGCGCCAGTGCTGATTTTGATCTTGGAAAGGCATCAACGACCGGTCTCCTGACTTGTACGCTCTGTTGCAGATATTCGTCCTGAGGAACCGAGCCCAAATAACTTAACATCACGTTAAGATTGTTGTCGGCAACCTTCAGTATTTTATTGAAAAGATCTATTCCCTGTTGACTTGACGACACTTTATTAACAACGATATTAAAGCGATTCACACCGAATTCGCGATGCAGCACTTTGATCATTGAATAAGCATCGGTAATTGAAGTCGGTTCATCACACACGACCACAAGCACTTCCCGTGCTGCACGACAAAATGCCGTAACCTGATCGGAAATACCGGCAGGCGTGTCAACCAGCATAGTATCGACTGGCACAGTCAGGCTATTGAAAGCCTGAATCAAACCTCCATATTCCTGTTGAGTGAGCGAGGTAATTGAGTGTGCGCCATTACTCGCGGGCAACACGCAAACCTGCTCGTTCAGTGGTAATAAAATTTCGTCCAGCGACCTCGAGCCATTGAAAACGTGCTCCAGTGTGCCCGCCGGATTAAGCCCACACAAAACGTCGATATTTGCCAGACCAAGGTCGGCATCCATTACCAAAACAGATCGTTGAAGTCGGCCGAGTTCCAGCGCCAGGTTAACCGCTATGCTCGACTTGCCTACACCACCTTTGCCTCCGGTCACCGCCAATACCTGCACGGGCGTTTTGGTTTTTCGTGGCACTATCACGTTCTCTGTTGTCAGCGCACCAGCACTCGACACCATCGTTGCTCCCATATCATGTTCAAAGTTGCGTCAGATCTTGTAGCGATCTTTTTTTATAAGCTGCATCTTTCCGCAACAGATTCCGGCCGTGAAATGCCTCATCGACCAAAAATACACTTTCTTAATAAAATTATTAACTTCTGAACAACTCTTTAGAAAATGCTTAATTGTTTACGGTTGAATTCAACTATGTCCAAAAAAGCAATCGACAGGCCACGCACTCGATATATATCAGCGGATGATCCAAAACGTGATGCACCTGATTTTGAACTTGTCATTGGTTCAGGGTATTGATTCGGGGTGCCATCATCATTTGAACTGGCTCGCAAAACTAATTCAAAATGAGTGCAACAACACGACCCAGGCGGGATCGCTAACGAGACTGTCAGGCTATTCCTTGACGATCAATTCGAGCGAATTGCCGGAAAAAACCAGCTCGGCGTTTTTTACTGGCAGATCGTTTATCGAAAGACAAGTGAGTGCCTTGCCGGATACCAGGTGCCATTCTTCGGGGATATCCATCGCTGGGTCAAATCGCAGACGCAATGCTGAGCCGGTACCCATTGCCTCCACCAGCAACAGATACAGATCATCTGCGGCCAGCTGCAACGACTGCTGCACCATCAGATCAAGTGCCGGTGCGTCTGCCGGCGCTTTAGCCGTTGACGCTGCTCTGACAACCCATTCCGCTCCCTGTTGTTCCAGGGAAAAAGTCTGCACCTGTGCGGGCAGGAAACGGGTCACTTGATGCGGCTGAGACAGAGTAACGGTGAGTGTATTTGATCGCGCCATGCGACTTAGCGTCAGCGGCTCGACGACAATCCCTGCTTCAACTGGCGGGGGCGTGCTGGCCGCGATTCTTGTTTCCGACATCGGGTTAAGCAGGCCAATAAAAAACTCGCCCTGCTTGCCGAAGGCATCGATCACAATGCGCCACCCACCGGCAAGGCGAGTATCCGCATCGAACTCCAGCGGTAGAAAAGCAACCGGATGATCGATACCGTCAAGGTGCGCAGCCGGGTCGAGTGATGCAGCAACTGCCAGTGAAAAGTCATAAGCGGCACTGGAATGGCCGGCCTTTTCATCGCCCTCATCGTGGCGCTGTAGCGAATCATGCAGCAGCGGGAATATATCGAGCGAGTGACGATCGTAACCAATCAGAATACTGCGATCGTGAAGGCCGGTGCTGACATGGTGCACCTGCCAGTAACCCGCGCAAATAGCCGATAGTGTGGTGCGATTGGTTATCGCACCCACCACTGTGATTTTATCCGGCTGGATCGCGAACTCATCTCTTGCCGCTGACTGCAGACTGAGGCACAGACCATCGCCTATCAGCACAGGCCAGTGTCCTACCGGATCAGCCTCACTGGCAACGCCATGCAGTGCGCCAAGCTTTAACTGATCGAGCAGTTCGATGAGTTCATTTTCTGATAGCACTAGGCAGCAACCCTGGGAGTTGCTGCACTATCGCAATCATTGTGCCCGTGCCGGAGGGCTCTATGGAAGACTCAGTTAGCGGCAGACGCTTCCTCCGGACGCTGAATCCGGTATTTACGCATTTTCTCAACCAGTGTGGTTCTGCGTATCTGCAGCTTTTTCGCCGCATGCGCGACCACGCCATTGCAATCATCGAGCGCCTGTTCAATCAGACTCACTTCTATATCAGTGAGGTGCTGCTTCAGGTCAATACCATCGCGCGGCAGCCGTGGCTTGCTCAACATCGGCAGGCTTGGCACGCCAGCCATTTGCTCGGCGTCGACCGGTGCTGGTATCTCATCCGGATCAGCTGCAGACTGATTTGGTACCACTTTCGACGGCAGATCTTTTACATCGACCACACCGTGCGGATGCAGGATGGTAAGACGCTCCATCAGGTTCGCGAGTTCTCGAACATTACCCGGCCAGTTGTAATTGCAAAGCGCCATCACCGCTGCCGGTGTTAATCGAACGGACGCGTTCTTCTCGTGTTCCAGACGAGTGATGAGTTCGTTGATCAGTAATGGCAGATCTTCCACTCGGTCTTTCAGCCGCGGCATTTCGACCGGAAAAACGTTCAGCCGATAGTATAAGTCTTCACGGAACTTACCTTCCGCGATGTGTTTTTCAAGATTGCGGTGTGTGGCGGCGACAATTCGCACATCACACTTGATGCTCTTGTTACTACCGACGCGTTCGAATGATCGCTCTTGAATGACACGCAGCAATTTCACTTGCATCGGCAGTGGCATATCACCGATTTCGTCGAGAAATATGGTGCCCCCCTGAGCCAACTCAAAGCGACCCTGGCGTGCACCGATCGCACCGGTAAACGATCCCTTTTCGTGTCCGAATAGCTCGCTTTCCAGTAGCTCACTCGGAATCGCACCACAGTTAATCGGCACAAAGGGTTTCGACCGTCGCTGTGAGTGATAGTGGATGTTGCGTGCTACCACTTCTTTTCCCGTGCCCGATTCACCCAGAATCAACACCGTGGCTTCGGTCGGTGCGACCTGCTCGATCATTTTACGAACACGGCGCGTTTCACGGCTGTTACCTACCAGGCTTCGAAACAACTCCGGCGACTGGGTTTGCGCAGTTGCTGCGACCGCTTTGCTCACCTGAGGCTGCGGTTCTTCTTTTTCTACACCGGCTTCGACCTCCGCGCGATGCAGCACGTTGGACAGATCTGAAAACTTGGTGTCGGCAGTAATGCAGCCCAGAAAATTGTTTTCAACCTGCTCGACAGTAATATCCAGTGGCGTGTTGCCGGATACCAGAATAAAGGGAGGGCACCGCTCCACGGTAGATCGTATCTTTTGCAGATGATCAAGAATGCCCGGGCAATTGCCTATGATGATTGCCAGTTTATCCGATAGCCCCGGATACCCCTCCAGTAAGCTGGGAGAACTGATCGCCTTTGCTTCGTAATCTACAAATTCGAGCTGGTGCAGCAACTTTTGCGCACGCTCACTATCTGAATCGATAACCAGAATTTGATTTTGTTTTGTCTTCCCCATTGAATGGTCCGGTTGAGTCGAATTAGGGTACAACTGCCGCACCACAAATGCAGCAGTCCGCTTGAGATGACAGGAGTATAGACGGCATTTTGACTTTCGTGGCTTTGGTGCAACTTTGGTCATCGACGCATCGGTTCTGGCACTCTGCGCGTCCCCATAACTGGTCGGGTGAGCACCCGCCGTGCGAGCGGGACACGGCAAAACGAACGTGCGAACCGCGTTTTTTTTATGTAAATCGCATGCTTAGCATACCGCCTGATTTTAGTGCGACCTCGCCTCACAAGCAATCCTGCCCCGCCGCCGAGCGTCCCGGATGCCGGGAATCTGCTATATTCATTAGATCGCCGACCGTTTAATAAAACTCTTGAGTGCGCTGCCTTGAATTACGCAACACCTCTCACCCGGCCAGCTTTCGGGCAGGTTTTTGATCAAGAAACCTGTCCCAGCGCCGTTACCCTGCAGCACGAAATCTGGCGCAGTGCGGAACGGAAAGCAGCGACATGACTAAACCTGCTTCGGGCCAGCCACATCGCATCGATTTCAGCCAGGCTGGAAAAAGAAGACGCCGTCAACGGCGCAGCCAGCACCAATCAACGGTGGAGCAATCCACCGGCAAGCCTACCGAAGTGCCGAACCGCCGCACGGAAGGTTTGCTGAAAAGCGTCGAGCAGGAGTCGATGGTGGACCAAGAGAAAGTAAGAAGAATAAAAGCCGCGATCACCGCAGGTACCTACGTAGTGAACGCAGAAACGATCGCCGACAAACTGGTGGAGCTGGAAATCGAGCTGACTCCACCCGAAGAGGATTAGCTACCGACGTCTTTGATCGCGGAGACCGACGCGCTGAAGGGTCGCTGGGAGTTTGTTGCGGGTGATGTTTCCGGCAGCGGCCGACAGGCAATATCGGCTGCCAGAAATTGGTGGAGCTAGGCGGGATCGAACCGCCGACCTCCTGCATGCCATGCAGGCGCTCTCCCAGCTGAGCTATAGCCCCGAACAGAGGGTGGATCCTAAACACACTTGCGTGCACTGTCAATGCGATGGTCACGCTGATTTTCGATACCGGCAGTGAAATGCCGATCCCGTCATCGAAGCGACTGTTGCAGAACATCCACCAGAGCACCTGCCGGTAATCATACCTTGGCGGCCTGTGCGCACAATCCTCAGTAATGCGCCGTCCCTGAACCTATGATGTCGCGGCTCTGGCCTGCACAAATTCAATCGCCTTGCCGATACGGTTGAGCGATCGCTCCCTGCCGATCATCTGCAATGTTTCTGCGATATCAGGAGACGCACTGCCGCCGGTAAGTGCGACCCGCAGGGGCTGACCGATCTTGCCGAATCCGACATCGAGTTGTGCGGCAAGCTCATCCAGCCGGGTCTTCAATTGCGTTGCCTGCCAGTCATTCTCGGCTTTCAGCGCATCACGAACACCTTCAAGCACAGGCAGGGCCACCGGTCGCAGCTGTTTTTTTGCTGCCTTTTCGTCGTACTCGATCTCGTCCCGGTAATAGATAAGACTTTGCGCCACCATTTCCTTAACCGTCTGGGCACGATCCTGCAGCAGCGTTGCCAGCGCCTCTGGCGCCGGTCCGGCTGCGATGTCGACCCCTTCCCGCTCGAGTGCGGCTTGCAGAGTTTCACCTAGTACCGCCGGGTCGAGCGCACTGAGATGTTGCTGGTTAACCCACTTGAGCTTGTTGATATCGAACACAGAACCGGAACGCTGACATCCTTCAAAGGAAAACTTTTCGATCAGTTCCTGCAGACTGAACAGCTCATCATCACCGTGCGACCATCCGAGCCTGGCGAGGTAATTCAACAATGCCTGCGGCAGGATGCCCTCCTCACGATACTGCGTCACGCTGACAGCACCATGTCGCTTTGACATACGCTTGCCGTCTTCACCGAGAATCATGGGCAGATGGGCAAACTTCGGCAACGGCGCACCAAGCGCCTGCATGATGTGGATTTGCCGAGGCGTATTATTGATGTGGTCATCACCGCGAATCACATGAGTGATACCCATGTCGATATCATCGGCGACAACAGTCAGGTTGTAAGTCGGGTTGCCGTCTGAACGACAGATGATGAGATCGTCGAGTTCGGCGTTGCTGATTTCTATTTTCCCTTTCACGAGATCATCAATGATCACGGAGCCTTCCAGCGGTGTCTTGAAGCGCAGCACTGGCTGCACCCCCGGCACGGGCTCGGTGCGATGTCGGCATGTGCCATCATACCGCGGCTTACGCTTCTCCCGGCGCGCAGTCTCGCGCATTTCTTCGAGGCGCTCTTTGCTGCAATAGCAATAATAGGCGTGTCCTTCATCGAGCAAACGCCGGGAGATTTCTTTGTAGAGATCATAGCGACGGGTCTGATAGAACGGCCCTTCGTCGTAGTCGAGCCCCAGCCACTCCATCCCGTCGAGGATCGCCTGGACCGATTCGTCTGTAGATCGCTCCCGATCGGTGTCTTCAACGCGCAATACGAATTCGCCACCCGCCTGTCTGGCAACGAGCCAGTTGAAAAGCGCCGTTCGAGCACCACCGAGGTGCAAATAGCCGGTCGGGCTGGGGGCAAAACGGGTGCGGACACTCATGGAGGAAATTTTCCTGTAATGACAATAATTAAATTGATCTATACTATCAGGCGTTGCGGCAATAGCGCCGGCGTTAAATTGTGCCGGCAAACGACTTACTCAGGGTTGGCTTTGAGCAGAACCTCTTCGCATCCTGGTAATTATACATGCGCCCGGCAACAGGCACCGACAGACGTTAATCCAATCCCAATAAATGCAGATGGCCACTGACGGACAAACAACACAAGCAGACACTCCGTCACCCGCTCCTCAGCCTCTCAGCTGGCACTCCGTCAGCGCTTCACAGACAGGATACGTGCGCACGGTAAACGAGGACGCACATCTTGACGCCCGCGAAAACTCTCTGTGGGTCGTGGCCGATGGCATGGGCGGACACAGTTTCGGCGACAAGGCGAGCCGCACGGTGATCGATCAGCTGGCCGGGTTTACAGTCAGCGGGCATGCCGCTCAGAATCTCGAAGACATCAAAGCCAGACTAATAAAGGCCAATGAAATCTGCCGGGACGAAGCCAGTGGTAAAATCATGGGCACCACGGTGGCGGCACTTTATGTACACAGCAGCGAGGGCTACTTTATCTGGGCCGGCGACAGCCGGATCTATCGCTATCGCGGCGACGGCCTCGTACAGCTGACGGAGGATCACAGCTACGTCCAGGAACTGGTCAGCCTTGGTGAACTTCGGCGCGACGAGATGGAACAGCATCCTTCATCCAATATCATTACCCGTGCCGTCGGTGTTCATCATGAGCTGGAAGTAGAAGTCAATCAGGCAACAGTGCAGCCGGGAGATCGCTACCTGATATGCACCGACGGACTATTTAAAGATGTGACGCAGGACGAAATCGCCGGTGCAATGGGCCTGGTGTCTGCCAGCGAAACACTGGAAAGTCTGGTCGAACTGGCGCTCGATCGTGGCGGCCGCGACAACATTACTGCCATTGTCGTCCAGGCCGCTCACTTACCGGGCTAGCTCAACTACGCCGCATCTTTTTGCTGTTCCTCGAACACCAGTTCACCATCCTTTGTGTCGATATGAATGGTGTCACCGGCCGCGAATTCACCACTGAGGATTTCACGCGCCAGGCGGTTTTCCAGCCGATCCTGTATTGCCCGACGCAATGGTCGTGCACCATATACCGGGTCAAAACCGGCATTGCCCAGCAGATCGAGCGTGGCGTCTGATACCTCAATGACGATGCCATTCGCCTGCAGTCGCCTGGCCAGCTGCGCCACCTGAATGCCAGTGATCATTCTGATGTGTTCACGCTCCAGCGGATGGAAGACCACAACGTCGTCAATCCGATTAAGGAACTCAGGTCGAAAGTGCGTACCGACAATATCCATGACTGAATTTTTCATGTCTTCATAGTTGGCGGCACCGGCTTTTTCCTGAATGACGTGACTGCCGAGGTTTGAGGTCATCACCACCACAGTGTGCCTGAAATCAACGGTACGCCCCTGCCCGTCAGTCAGACGACCATCATCGAGCACCTGCAGCAGAATGTTGAACACATCCGGATGCGCTTTTTCAACCTCATCAAGCAGGATCACAGAATAAGGTCGTCGCCTGACCGCTTCAGTCAGAAAGCCGCCCTCTTCATGCCCCACGTAGCCGGGAGGTGCGCCGATCATACGAGCCACCGAGTGCTTTTCCATAAACTCCGACATATCCAGTCGAATCAGGGCATCGCCACTGTCGAATAAAAACTCCGCCAGCGCTTTTGTCAGCTCCGTTTTACCCACCCCGGTCGGTCCCAGAAACAAAAACGAACCGTTGGGTCGTTCCGGTGGCGCCAGCCCGGCACGCGAGCGCCGCACAGCATCAGACACCGCGGTAACCGCTTCGGCCTGGCCAATCACACGCTTGCCTATTTCTTCTTCCATACGCAGCAGCTTCTCGCGTTCACCCTCGAGCATCTTACTCACCGGAATACCAGTCCACCGGGCAACCACTTCTGCTATTTCGTCAGAGGAGACGCTGTTGCGCAACAACTGAAATTCCTGTTCATCAGACGATTCACTCTGCGCTTCAATCTGTTTTTCAAGCTCCGGTATCCGGCCATACTGTAGCTCAGACATTCGCTCGAAGTCTCGTGCCCGCGTCGCCGTCTCAAGATCAACTCGCGCTCGTTCGAGCTCTTCCTTCAGGTGAGTGCTACCCTGCACCGCAGCCTTTTCCGCATTCCAGATTTCCTCAAGGTCGGAATACTCTTTTTCGTTACCGTCTATTTTTTCGTCGAGCTCAGCGAGTCTCTTACGCGATGCATCGTCTTCTTCTTTCGAGAGCGCTTCCCGCTCTATCTTCAACTGAATGATGCGACGTTCGAGTATATCCATTGCCTCCGGCTTGGAGTCAATTTCCATACGAATGCGACTAGCTGCTTCATCGATAAGGTCGATTGCCTTATCCGGCAACTGCCGGTCGGCAATGTAACGATTGGATAGTGTTGCCGCCGAGATAATAGCCGGGTCGGTAATATCGACACCATGGTGAACCTCATAGCGTTCTTTCAAACCGCGGAGAATTGCGATGGTATCTTCAACGCTGGGTTCATCGACAAGAATTTTCTGGAAGCGCCGTTCAAGTGCTGCGTC
>CAZOXM010000030.1:1160-3023 GCA_964583825.1 uncultured Granulosicoccaceae bacterium | reverse complement strand
AGCTTGTCAGTGCTGTTAAGTAGTTTCCCGAGTTCCTTTGAGATATGCATCTCACCACTGCCGCTCACCTGTGGCAAACGATCAATCGTCTTGCCCAGCGCTGAACGCAGGCCGTTGACATCTACCGATGCCTGCGTGAGCAAATGCCTGACGCTGCCACCCTGCTGATCGAGGAAGGCAATCATCAGGTGAGCGGGTTCGATAAACTGATGCTCACGCCCCACCGCAAGCGACTGAGCGTCCTGCAACGCCTGTTGAAATTTACTGGTTAATTTGTCCATTCGCATAGAAGTTACCTCTAGGCAGTTAATTCTGTATGCAGGTAAAAATGCGGTTTAATGATGATAAATCAATAAGTGCCGCGACCTTAAATGCAGGCAAATTCCGCCGTGGCAAACCGACCGGCACTTATCTGATATCAGTGCGCATCGGATAACAACCAGATAAGAGAAGCCATGCGGCCGGTGCTACCCGCATCCCTGCGATAGGAAAAAAAGTGTTTCTGATCTTGAAAGGTGCAATGCACACCGCCAGAGATCTCGGTAATGCCGGCGTGGTGCAAACACAGCCTGCCAATCGCGAATATATCCGCCAGAAATTTCTCCGCTCCCGGTTGTGCGACAAAACAGCAGTCAAACCCCTTGTTCTTTTGAACAAATGCTTCCCTGACTTCAGCGCCCACTTCAAAAGCCTGCGGTCCAATGGCAGGTCCAAGCCAGGCCAGCAGTTCACCGGGAGGCACCGGCAGAGCAGCGACCGTTTTCTGAATCACTTCATCGAGCAGACCACGCCAGCCACCGTGGATCGCAGCAATACAAACACCGCTTTTTGCCGTAATCAGTACCGGCAAACAATCTGCGGTCATTATTGAGAGTACGCGGCCCGGCTGATCGGTCCAGGCGGCATCAGCATCGGGCGCGTTGTCGCACCGCTGATCAACGTAACGAATATCTGAACCGTGGACCTGATTCAACCATTGCGGAGCGTCCGGCAGTGTGAGTTCATCGCACAACGCATCGCGATTCCGCTGCACCGCTGCAGGATCATCACCCACGTGGTCACCGAGATTAAAACTGCAAAACGGTACCGCACTGTTGCCCGAGAGCCTGGTGGTACTGACCGCTCGCACATTGGCAGGCGACGGCCACTCGGGAGTCAGGTACTTTTTCATGCGCCGTTGTCCTGTGCCAGCGCGTCCAGCAAGGTCTGCATATCATCGGGCAGGGGAGTGGACCAGCGCAGCTGCTCTTTGTTGATCGGATGCTCAATGCCCAGTTCCGCCGCATGTAGTGCCTGACGCGGAAACTGCATCACCACCCGCCTGGCGTGTTCGTCCAGACCTCCGGGTGTTTGCTTTCTGCCACCGTAAACCTCATCGCCGACCAGCGGCAATCGGATGGAGGCCATATGCACACGTATCTGATGGGTGCGACCTGTTTCAAGTTGCACTCTCACATGGCTGTGTCGCTTGTATTTGGCAGCAACTCTGAAGTGCGTTACCGCGTGCCGTCCATTTTCGACAACGGCCATTTTTTTCCGGTCCACCGGATGGCGGCCGATCGGCGCATCCACGGTGCTGCCGGCAACCGGCACGCCAACGACCACGGCATCGTAGACGCGATGTACCGTCCTCGCCTGTAACTGTTGCACCAGCAGATGATGGGATTCCAGGGTCTTTGCCACCATCACCAGTCCACTGGTGTCTTTATCCAACCGATGCACAATGCCCGCGCGCGGCACGGCAGTCAGCTCCGGACGATGAAAAATCAGTGCATTCTGAACCGTACCGGAGTAGTTCCCCGGTGCAATGTGCATCACCATGCCCGGCGGCTTGTTAAGTACCAGCAGCGCCTCGTCCTCATA
>CAZOXM010000030.1:0-1060 GCA_964583825.1 uncultured Granulosicoccaceae bacterium | reverse complement strand
GCGATCAACAATTTCGAAAATCTGGAGGCGACTCACCCGTTCAGCGAATATGCCGCCCAGGCCAGCCTCGATATTGCCTACGCGCACTACCGGTTAAACGAACATCAGAATGCTATTGATGCCGCGGACCGATTCCTCAGGCTTTACCCCGGACACGAAAAGGCGGACTACGCCTACTATCTTAAGGGACTGGCAAATTTCACCCGCGGTCGCTCGATCTTCGAAAGCATTGTGGCAAGACAGCTGCATCTGCTGGATCAGTCCGCTCTGAGGTTATCATTCAGTGATTTCACTACGCTGGTCAATCGCTACCCCGGCAGTGCATATGCCGAAGACGCCACAGCAAGGATGTCGGCGCTGACAGATGCGATGGCACTGCACGAACTGAGCACCGCTGAATACTATTTCGAACGGAGCGCGATGGTAGCGGCCATTAATCGTATCAATGCGATGCTCGAGACTTACCCCACAACGAATCACAAGGCCGACGGTCTCGCGCTGCTGGCAAGAGCACACCTGGCGCTTGGTAATCGCGATTTGGCTGTGCAGACTGTGCAGTCGCTTGAAGAAACACAGCCCGACCACCCGGAACTTCGAATTCTCAGCAGCCTGCGCGGGTAATCAGAAAGGAACTGCCAGTAAATTGACCACCGGGTTCACGATTACACAAAAACCGACTTTAGTCACAACATCACCTAAGTACCTAAAAAAAAACCGTTTTTGATACCTCACACAGGGTTTGAACCCTCCGTACCCACCTGTCTCCGGGACGGGATGTTCAGAATCCCAAAGCGATGGCGATATATCCATCGATGGGCCTTTACCCATTCTAATCATAATCTAAACGTTTATTTATATCCTTCTCTGGAGACAGGTATATGTACAAGCAAGTTCAAAAAGGCTTCACGCTCATCGAATTGATGATTGTGATTGCTATCATCGGTATTCTGGCGGCAGTAGCCGTTCCTCAGTATTCTCAGTACACGAAGCGTGCTAAGTTTTCTGAGGTCATCATGGCAGTAACAGAATTCAAGGCACCTGCTGAAATCGCTGTTCAAAC
>CAZOXM010000029.1:0-50023 GCA_964583825.1 uncultured Granulosicoccaceae bacterium | reverse complement strand
CTAGGCTGCCCGTTTCAGGTTGGAGAGCAGTGCACTCAACTCTGCCGCTTTCGGTGTGACCAGCCAGAATCTGGCGCTGAGACTGTAGAAGTTGTCGACAAGTTCCTGTCCCCACTCGCTGCCGGTTTCCTCGACGTGCCGGATTAGCAGATGTTCAAGTACATGGCGATAGGCTTCCATGGATTCGGGGTGTACGCGCTGGATTTCGATCATTTCATGGTTGTAGCGATCGACAAACAGATTGTGCTTGTCAAACACAAACGCGAAGCCGCCGGTCATACCGGCCCCGAAGTTAACGCCGGTTTCGCCCAGCACGGCGACACACCCGCCAGTCATGTACTCGCAGGCGTGATCACCAACACCTTCAATGACTGCGGTGGCGCCGGAGTTGCGAACGGCAAAGCGTTCTCCACCCAGTCCCGAAGCGAAGAATTCGCCGCCGGTGGCGCCGTACAGGCAGGTGTTACCGACAATAGTGGTATGACGACTTTCGAAGCGTGAATCTGCGGGTGGCTTCACCACGATTTTGCCGCCGGCCATGCCTTTGCCGACGTAGTCATTGGCATCGCCCTCCAGGTGCAGGTGTAAACCCCCGGTATTCCACACACCGAAACTTTGGCCTGCAGTGCCGGTCAGGTGAATGTTGAGCGGATGGTCATTTAGCCCCTGATTGCCATGTTTGGCGGCGATTGCCCCCGATAACCCGGCACCAATTGAGCGGTTGATGTTCCTGATGCGAAAGTGGAAGCGCCCGCCGGTCTTATTGTCGATGGCCGCCTGACAGGTGCTCAGCATTTCGTCGGCGAGTTCCGCTTTATCGAATGGCTGGTTGCGAGGTCTTGTGCAATAGCGCGGTGCGTCCTCTGCGACGCCACCGTCGGACAGCAGCGGTGCGAGGTCGAGCTTGTGTTGCTTCGATGAAAGCCCGGACTCCGCGCTTAGCAGATTCGTTCGGCCAATGACTTCATTGAGTTCACGGACGCCGAGCGCTGCCAGATGCCGGCGCACATCTTCTGCGATAAACCGCATGTAGTTCACTACACGATCAACATCGCCCTGAAAGTGTCGCTGGCGCAGCACTTTGTGCTGCGTTGCCACTCCAGTGGCGCAGTTGTTCAGGTGGCAGATACGCAGAAATTTGCAGCCCATGGCGATCATCGGACCGGTGCCAAAACCGAAACTCTCCGCGCCCAGCAGGGCGGCTTTGATGACATCGAGTCCGGTCTTCAATCCACCGTCTGTCTGCACTCTGACTCGATCACGCAGATTATTGGCGCGCAGGATCTGATGGGTTTCAGAAAGCCCCAGTTCCCAGGGCGCGCCTGCATATTTTACGCTCGTGAGCGGTGAGGCACCGGTACCGCCGTCGTAACCGGAAATGGTGATCAGGTCTGCATAGGCCTTTGCCACACCCGCAGCAATGGTACCGACGCCGGCCTCTGCGACCAGTTTGACTGACACAAGTGCTTTCGGATTGACCTGCTTAAGGTCGAAGATCAGCTGAGCGAGATCTTCAATGGAATAAATATCGTGGTGCGGTGGTGGCGAAATCAGTGACACACCGGGCATTGAGTAACGCAGCGATGCGATCATGTCATTGACTTTGTGTCCGGGTAACTGGCCGCCCTCACCGGGTTTTGCGCCCTGTGCAATTTTGATCTGAATGACTTCGGCATTAACCAGATAATGTGCGGTGACTCCGAACCTGCCCGAGGCAACCTGTTTGATTTTCGAGTTCCGCGGGGAGTTGTATCGCGCCGGATCTTCGCCGCCTTCTCCGGAGTTTGAGCGTGCGCCGAGCACGTTCATGGCTTCTGCCAGGGTTTCGTGTGCCTCTGGTGACAGAGCCCCGAGCGACATTCCTGCCGAGTCGAATCGCCTGATTATCGATTCGGCCGGTTCGACCTGGTCAAGCGGTATGGGCGTGGCGGCCGGTTTCAGAGTCAGTAAATCCCGCAGCGCAGCGGCAGGGCGTCGATCGACATGATCTGCATAAACCTTGTAATCATCGAACGAGCCTGAAGTAACGGCGCTTTGCAGACTGTTGACCACATCCGGGTTGTAGGCGTGGTATTCGCCGCCCTCGATGTACTTTAACAAACCGCCCTGATTCACTTTTTTAAGTTCGTTAAAGGCGTCGCGAGCGAGTAGCCGGGTGTCCTGCAAAATATCGTCGAAGTCTGCGCCCTGTATCCGACTGACAGTGCCGGTAAAGCAACGATTGATTACGTTGTTGTGCAGGCCGACCGCTTCGAACAGTTGCGCACCGCGGTAACTGGCAATGGTCGAAATGCCCATTTTCGAGAGTATTTTTAATAACCCCTTGTTCACACCTTTGCGATAGTTCTGTTCCAGTGACAACGGATCGCGATCACTGATCTCATTGCGGCGAACCAGTCCCTGTATCGATTCATAGGCGAGGTAGGGGAACACACAGGTTGCACCATAGCCAAGTAGTACCGCGATATGATGCGGATCTCTGGCGGTGCCGGTTTCAACGACAATGTTTGCATCACACCGAAGCCCGGTGTCGATGAGTCGGTGATGTACCGCACCGGTCGCGAGCAGTGCATGTATGGGGATCCTGCCAGAGACAATTGAGTGATCACTCAGTACGACAATGACTGCACCTTTACGAAGGGCCGCAACGGCGGTTTCGGCGATGTCGACGATGGCCTGTTCAAGACTTTTGCTTTCGGGGTCGTAGTTCAGATCAATCTTTACGTGGTGGTACTCCGGCTCATCGTTCATGGCCATCAGTGTTTCGAACTTCTCGCGCGAAAGTACGGGTGAACGGACCAGTAAGCGGCGCGAGTGATCCACTGTTTCACTGAACAGGTTTTTTTCAGCACCAATACAGGTTTCGAGGGACATCACAATCGCCTCTCGCAACGGATCTATCGGCGGGTTGGTGACCTGTGCAAACTGTTGTCTGAAATTGTCGTAGAGGGATCTTACTCGTTGTGATAGCACTGGAAACGGGGTGTCGTCACCCATGGACCCGATGGCCTCCTGTGCATCTTCTGCCAGTACGCGCAGAATTTGATCACGCTCTTCAAACGTAACGCCGAACATTTTTTCATAGCGATTTAACAGGGCATCGTTGAATGGTGGTGTTGCCGGTGGCGCATCGCGCAGACGGGAACGCAGGTGGCGGGAATGCTTTTGCAGCCAGCGCGCATAGGGACGTCTGGTTTTAAGCATCTCGTCGATGAGTTCCGGATGAAGAATTTCACCGGTTTCGGTATCGACCGCAAACATCTGACCGGGTTTGACTCGGCCCTTGCTAATGATATCCCTCGGTTGATAGTCGTGAACGCCTATTTCAGAGGCGAGTGTAATCATTCGATCGCGGGTGATGACATAGCGCGCCGGCCGCAAACCGTTGCGGTCAAGCACGCAAGAAGCATAGCGACCGTCGGTTAAAACGACACCGGCGGGTCCATCCCACGGTTCCATATGCATTGAGGCGTATTCCAGCCACGCTCTCATGTCGGCATCGGTGGAGTTCATGTTGTGCCACGCCGGTGGCAGTAAAAGTCGCATGGCGCGGAAGATATCCATGCCGCCGGACATCAGCACCTCGAGCATGTTGTCCAGTGACATGGAGTCCGAACCGGCCATGGACACCAGTGGCAGCAGTTCCTTCAGCTCCGGCAGCAGTTCACTGTGAAATTTATTGGCTCGTGCATTTGCCCAGTTTCGATTTCCGCGGATGGTGTTAATTTCGCCGTTGTGTGCCAGATACCGGAAGGGCTGCGCCAGACGCCACTGAGGTAGTGTGTTGGTCGAAAAGCGCTGATGAAATACAGCGATACGAGACGCCAGTGTCGGATCATTCAGGTCCGGGTAAAACTCCGGCAACCGCTCCGGCATCATCAAACCTTTGTACAGGATGACGTCGGCAGACAGGGAGCAAACGTAAAATTCAGGGTCTTCCTCGCGCAGTGTTATCTCGGTTTTGCGTCTGGCGACAAACAGATTGCGATTAAACTCGGCAATATCCATATGTGCCGGTGCGCTCACATAGACCTGCTCTATAATTGGCAGGCTGCCGCGTGCTTCGGCCCCGCACCCATTCAGATCGACCGGTACCGAGCGCCAGCCGTTTACGGTCAGGCCGCGTGCACCGATTTCTTTGCCGAGCAGCACTCGGGCCCGTCTCGCGCGGCTTTGTTCAGGATTTAGAAAAACCATTCCCACGCTGAAGTTTCGACCGATTTCAAACCCGCATTCGTCAGCTTTTTCGCGTAAAAATGCGACCGGCTTTTTCAACAACAGGCCACATCCGTCACCGGACTTGCCGTCTGCTGCGACCGCACCCCGATGAGTCATGCGCGCAAGTGCGTTGATCGCTGTCTTGACGAGTTTGTGGCTCGCCTCTCCATCGATTTGGGCAATCAGTCCGAAGCCACAGTTATCGTGTTCGAAATCGGGCCGGTACAGACCGAGTTTTGCAAGTCTGTCTAATGAGTTCATCGACTAATCTGGTTAGGCGCGGGAGATGCCTGCTGGTACCCCGGCGTTTGTTTGACAGTGTGTTTTGGCAGGGTGTTTAAAAACGTTCCGAGCGACGGTGCGGAAGGCCTGAATACTTCAGGGGCTCCCGAGAAAGCGCAGTGCATGTTTTTCCACATCCTGTAAGGTATTAACGGGTTGATCGGGGACGTATTGAGAAGCCCGGCTCATTTCCGCTGGTCCCACCCGGCGATGCTTTATTCGCAGAAGGGTGAATGGCAGATTCGTTGATCCGGGCAGACACACGCCCGATTTGCCTGCTGTTAAAGTGTAGACCAGCACGCGCGGGCGGTTGGGTCAGAAACAAGTGCGTTTAGCGCCGCGGTGATCGGCAGAGACGGCATTGCCGCTTCAGGCGCAAGGCATTGAAGTGGCACGCACTGCGGCGTGCCGGCCCGGAGGCTGTCTATTTCTTGGCTTTGATATCGCTTTGCAGGTCGCCAATGGGGCGTATCCAGACGCCGAACTGTTTCGCGGCACCGGGCATGCTTTCTACCGCGGCTACAGCCTCTTCACGGGTGTTGTAGAGACCGCTCAACAAACCGAATACCGGGTTTTTACTGTTCGTGGTCAGAAACGGGTAGATGGCGATCGGATCCAGTGCCGGCAGCGACTGAGCCAGATCGATGATGTAATCTCTTTCACGCGAAGTGGCCAGTTGCACGGTGAATTTACCGGCATCCTGAAACAGCACCCAGCGCTCGTTTTCCACTGCTCTTTCGATAGCGGGTTGGACGATTGCAGGTTGGGTGATTGCGGGTTGAGCGTCGACGTTGTCGATCGCCAGTGCCACACCGTTTGAATCGGTCACAGCAGGTTGCACGGGCACGGCAACGCCGCCGTTGTTATTCAGGTTGTCGGTCGCTGCAGCATCATTGTCATTCTGGAGCAGCGCATCAGTGCCAGTAACAGCCGTGTCTTGCGCGGTCGTGCTCACGGCACCCGGCACAATCACTTCAACAGATTCCGGCAACGCCTGAATAGGTACCTGCTGCCCGATGGATTGTGCCAGCTGCTCTGTTTGCTCGCTGGTGTTGACGGCCACAGCGTTTGCCGTGCTTTCTGCGTCAGCAGAAATCTGTTCCGCGCGCTGCGCTACCGTTTCGTTCACGGTGTTGAGCAGCTCGGATCCCGCGTCAGCTGCCGCGCCGGCCTCTTGTTGCACCGCATCCGCTGCCGAACTGGCGACGTCAGCGACGGAATCGGTGGGAGCTGGAACAATCTCTGTGACAGTCTCCTGAACTTCAGCGGTCGTGTCGGCGACAGATTCAGCGACGGTGGCAGCGACTGATTCGGTAGTGTTTGGTGCAGTTGCCGGCAATTGATCTTCAGGCTTCAGCAGATTGTCGGTGACAGGTAACGACGCCGACGCGTCTGTTCCATCCACCACCAGTGATGACGCCGTCGTGTTGTCGGACGTGTCTTCAGCAGTCGGGAGGGCGCTTTCATCGATCAGCGGTGAGTTCAGGTTGGCACCTGTCGTGTCGCTGGCAGTGTCGCTGGCGTTGAGGTTGTTGGAGGCAGCGACCACGGTGGCGTCATTGCTCTCTGTGGTAATAACAGGTGTGTTGTCGATTTGCACCAGGGCATCAGGTTCGTTGTCGACAAAAAACATCGACAATCCCCAGGCAATCAGGCCGACGGCGGCTGCACCCAGTGCCACCAGTGGCCACCCCAGTGTTGACAGTAAACCCGCCCCGGCTGCCTCTGCTGGTGCGGCCGAGTACACTCTGTTTAAGTAAGTTGCGGCAGAGGCATTGATTCTGCCGGGCAACCCACCGGACTCACGGTGTATTTTGGAAATGGCTTTGTCGGTGAACGGAAAAGCGTCAGTGAAGCCAGCCTGTTTGAGTCGCGACGACAGGTAGTCGGGGATGCGGGTTTCATCCAGCGGCAGCAGCGAGGTGTGTGTTGGATCGAAGGCTGACTCGTCGAATTCTTCCGCCAGCTCATTGAGTTCTTCAGCCAGTGCCGGCTCACCCACGAGTAGTAGTCTGGCGGTTGGTTCGTCGTCACCCGAAAAGGCAGGCATCAGATTGATGAGTTCCGCAACTTCCTCGACCGGTGCATCGTGGGCATCGTCAATGGCCAGTACCACGCCCAGTTTGTCATCTGCCAGTTTTTCGAAATGCGGCGCGAGCGCGTCGACGTAGTCGTGTACCGAGTCATACTCACCGGCTTCGCCAGCAACCTGATGCTGCACGGCTGCCAGAAACGCCAGCGATGAAAAACTGTCGTCGCCTTTGGCGACAAATGGTTTCAGATTGTTTTTGCAGTGTTTGAAAAGTTGCGATAGAAAAACTGATTTACCAACGCCCGGATCACCGGTGAGCAAGTGCAGCGATTGCCCAAAGCGCAGCTTCTGCTCAAGCGATGCTCTGATTTTTTGTGAGGTCGTGTCGGAAAACCGGCTCAGTTTTTTGTTTTCGACAAAGGGCTGCTCCGTCAAACCGAGTTCCGAGAGAGCCTCATCATTCAGTCGAGCATCGCTGATAGATTGATCTACTGCCATGGTTTCTATCCGGTCTTAAGTTGGTGAGCTCGGATTGCCTGATCACGACACATTTATTTGTGTATTAACTCCGTTAAAGCAGAGTGTTCACAACCGCTGTTAAGCAAGTGTTCGGTCAGGCAAAAGTTACCCAAGTGTAGAGTAGACGTCACTCAACGGCAACGCTCTGCCAACCATGACAGGATGGTCAGACACTTTCTTTCGAAATGGACAGGTCAGAAGACCAACGGGTTATTTGTTAAGCGTCTGAAACAACGTTGTTCGCAAACGTTCCGGATCAAACGTACTGGTGAGGAATGAAGCCCCGATATCGTTCATCAGCACGAGTGTCAGGACGTTGTCCCGTACCTTTTTATCTCGGTACATTAACTCAATAAATTGCTCACTTGTCATGTCTGCGGGTGGTGAATCGGGTAATCCGGTACGCCGCACAATGTCTTTCACGGTCGAGACTGCCTCTTCTTTGAGATAGCCTGAGTCGGCAGAGAAGCGAGCGGCCAGGCACATACCAGCTGCAATCGCCTCGCCATGCAGCCAGTTGCCGTAGCCGCTGGCCGTTTCGATCGCGTGGCCGAAAGTGTGGCCCAGATTCAACAGTGCACGCCGGCCGGACTCGCGTTCATCGGCGGCGACTATTCTCGCCTTGTTACCGCAGCAGCGCGTCACAGTGTGAGTAAGTTTCTCACTGTTCAATGCCAGCAGCGCTTCGAGGTTTTCGCTGATCCAGTAAAAGAAATCGGCATCGTCGATGAGTCCGTATTTGATCACCTCCGCCAGTCCGGCGCGAAGTTCCCGATCGGGCAGGGTGTGCAGGGTATCCATGTCAGCCAGCACACATACCGGCTGGTGAAATGCACCGATCATGTTTTTACCCAGCGGGTGATTGACTCCGGTTTTGCCACCGACAGAGGAGTCGACTTGCGCGAGCAGGGTGGTCGGTACCTGAATAAAGTTGACACCGCGCTGAAAGGTCGCCGCCGCATACCCGCAGATATCGCCAACCACGCCGCCGCCGAGAGCGATCAGGGTGCTGTTGCGATCGAAACGGTGTCGCATGAGCACATCGTAGATACTGCTGACGGTGTCGACAGTTTTGTGCTGCTCACCTGCCGGCAGGGTCACCGATTCACAGTGGTAATCGGTCAGCGCTGCCTGTACCGCGTTCAGGTAGTGTTTTTCTGTGTTGGCGTCGCAGACAATCAGAACATTGGTGCCGCGTATGTGCGCTTGATAGCGTGCCGGGTCGGCGATGATACCGGTGCCGATGTAGATCGGGTAGCTTCTGTTGCCGAGGTCGACTTTTAGTGCTTTCATGCTTCTGTCTGTTGTTCTTTCAGCTCACAGGGTTCGAGCTTTTTTATGAGTGTGCAGATGCGATCGACAACCCGGCGGTGACTCTGTCGGCTGGTACTGACATGTATGTGCGCCACGGAGCGGTAAATGGGGTCGCGATGGCGATTCATCTCCAACAGTATTTCGCGTGCGTTTTTGTTCTTTAACAGAGGACGGGAATCGTTGCGTGATGTTCTTTCTATTTGAACATCGATATTGACATCGAGAAAAACAACGATACCGCGTGACTTGATGCGAAGACGATTTTCCTCGCGCAAAACGGCTCCCCCGCCGGTAGCGAGCACAACATCTTCTCTGCCGGTCAGGCAGTCAATCATACGCGCTTCACGCTGCCTGAAACCGACTTCGCCTTCGAAGTCGAAGATGGTGGGGATGTCCACACCGCAAGCGGCTTCAATTTCCCTGTCGCTATCATAGAAAGAACGTTTCATGCGTCTGGCCAGTTGTCTGCCAACCGTTGTTTTGCCAGCACCCATTGGTCCGATCAGGATAATGCTTGCCATAGTGTTGCGGGATACTCAGGGCCCACAACATTACAGCATTCCAGTGCTTTTTTCAGAGCAAAAAAAAACCGCGCCGGTAACGGCGCGGTTTGATAGTCAGCAATTCGCTGCGGCGTCGACGATCAATGCCGCCGTGGCGTGAGCAGGGAAGTGGTACTAGTTGCCAAACCCTTCGTTGTCCTTGATGATTTTAGGTGTGACGAAGACCAGCAGTTCGGACTTGTCGTCTTCACTGATGTTGGTCTGGAACAGTTTGCCCACCAGCGGCAGATCACCAAAGAACGGCACCTGGTTTCGCTGCTGAATGACGGTCTGCTCGTAGATGCCACCGAGGACCAGTGTCTCACCGTTCGCCACCAGCACCTGGGTGCTGACTTCGCGTGTGTTAACCGCTGGAATACCGTTGGTTTCCTGGCCCTGTGAGTCTTTGTTGACGGTCAGATCCATGATGATCCGCTCATCCGGTGTGATCTGCGGCTTTACGCGCAGGCTAAGCACTGCCTTTTTGAAGCTGGTGGAAGTTGAACCGCTCGATGAAGCTTCCTGATAGGGAATTTCCACACCCTGTTCGATGTAGGCTTCATGCTGATTGGCGGTGATGACTCGCGGACTGGAGACCACTTCACCACGTCCCTCCGCCTGCATGGCGGAAAGTTCCAGCTCAAGCAGCGTGCCGAACGGAAGTTTTGCGAGTGCCAAACCGATGCTGCTGGTGGGTGCGGCCACTGGCAGATTCACATTAAAGCGGTCGCTGGCTGCCGGAAAACCGCCGGTGGTCAGCAGGGTCTGGGCGCCCGATGCATTGCCTGAAATCGCCACTGCCTCATCGACGTCGCCGGTGACCCCGGAGGAGTCTCTGCTGACCCCGAAGCGCACACCCATTTCGCGGTTGAAGTCATCGCTGGCGATCACAATGCGGGACTCGATCAGTACCTGCTGTACCGGGACGTCAAGCCTGGTGACCAGAGCACGTACTTTACCCAGTACATCTGCGGTGTCGTTCACGAGTATCGTGTTGGTACGATCGTCGATCGTGACATTGCCGCGCTCTGACAGTACGCCACCGGTTTCCGATTTCAGGATGGCGGCTACTTCGATCGCTTTTGCATAGTTAACCTGTACAAATTCGGTGCGCAGAGGTTCAAGTTCAATCGCCTTCTTGGCAGCTTCGCGTTCAGCGGTTTCCCGTGCTTCGATTTCAGTGGCCGGTGCGACCATAATCACATTGCCGGATGCGCGCTTATCGAGCCCTTTTGTGCGCAGGATAATGTCGAGCGCCTGATCCCAGGGGACATCCTTTAACCGCAGGGTAACCTTGCCGGAAACGCTGTCACTGACCACAATGTTCAGGTCGGTAAAGTCAGCCAGCAGTTGTAGTACCGATCGAACTTCAATGTCCTGAAAGTTCAATGAAAGCTCTTCACCACTGTAGCGCGTGCCACCCGTCACCGGTGTCGGCGCAAAGTTGGTGGCCACAGGTGCGGGCGGGTTAGTGGCAGTGTTTGTCTGATAGGCGACATCGTCGACCTGCGGCATTGGCGCCATTTCAACCTTTGTCGGAGCAGTTTGCTCCACAAGCTCTTCAATCGGTGCACCTGTCTGCACGTCTATCTGTGAAGGATTTACCGGGGAAGATGCCTCCGGGTTGCTTTCCTGCATCACCACTTCGGCGTCGGCCGGTAACGATGGCGCGGCAGCCTGGTCGGTGTTGGAATCGAGTGGCAGGCTGGCAGGCAGTTCCAGTACAACACCGCCGTCATCAGCTTCATCATCGAGCATTCCACCGGCAAACTCTTCCGTCGAAGCAGGGATCAGGGCTTCACCACCGGCTGCGGCCGGGAGGATTTCAGCGTCTGCAATACCGGCTTCCGGTAGTTCAAAATCGCCCTGGGCGTCGCTGTCATCACCGTCGATGGTGACGCGCAGGATGTTGCCGTCCATTTCGGTCTGATAGTCAGACATCTGATCAAGGTTCAGCACCACTCTGGTTCGGTCATTGGCTTCGACGATGTTCACGCTTTCAACGTTTCCACCGCCGACCGCAACGACGCGCTCGCTTAATGCGCTGGTGGTGCCCATCAGGTCAATCGCTATTCTTGCCGGCTGTTCGATTCTAAAAGAACTGGTCTCGGCAACGGATTCACTCAGCTTGAAAGCGATCTGTTGCTGATTACCCGGCAGAGTCGTATAACTGACGTCGTCCAGTGTGGCTGCTATTGAGTGCGAGATGAGTGCTTGCGCACCGATCGCGATTGCCAGCAGCCGCATCTTACCCAAGTGCTTGCATCGGGCTGAGCCGTTACTGACGGGTAAGTCGCAGGCTGATGGTTTAATCACCGTATTTCTCCGTCGCGTGGTTCTACTATTGTTCATTGCTGTGCCAGTCATTGCGATCATTCTTCATCACCTAGCGCTAACTGAGCGTCTCGTTGTATCCAGCCGCTGATACCGTCAGGAATCAACTCGACCAGACTGATTTGGTTCTCTGAAATGCCCGTGATCTTGCCGTGATTCTGACCGGCATAGTTGCCAGGCTGCACGCGGTGGATCGTACCTTCCGGATCCTGGATCAGTGCCCAGCTGGTCGTGCTTTGCTGCAGGATGCCAACCATTCTCAGCGCGTCCAGCGGATAACTCTCAAGTGCCTCGCGACGACGCTTTTCGCTTGGTCGCGGGCCGCTTGACGACGCCGTCGTTTCAGTCGTCACATCGACATGTGGTTTAAACGGGTCGCGCAGGTCAGTTTCCGAGTAGGTAAAAGACTCGTACTGTGCGAAGTCCGGAAGCGGATCGACGCGGCCCTGGTGTTTAAGCTTTGTTTCAGCGACAAAACGTTCCAGATCGCTCATGTCGCTGTTACAGCCTGCGAGCAATGCTGCACCCGTTAGCGCGATCGCCAGCCTGGGTAACCAGGCCAAACGGGGAGTGTAAGTAACTGGTTTCACGCCTTACGCCTCGTCATCATCTAAATAGCGGTAAGTGGTAGCCGTCAGATCCAGCTTCAGCTTCTGGATTTTTCTGCCATCTGTCTTGGAGTCTCTGGCTTCACCGGACGGGGTTATCTGCATGTTATGCAGCGTCACAATCCGTGGCAGTGCTGCCAGCCCACTGACGAAATTGCCGAACTGGTGATAGTTGCCGGTAACGCTGATTTTGATCGGATACTCGACATAGAACTCCCGGGCGATTTCCTGTCCCGGCTTGAAGAACTCGACCTCAAGACCCGCGGCAACACTGGTTTGCGACAGATCGATCAGTAAACTCTCAATGTCTGTTTTATTTGGCAACTGGCGCAACATGACATTGAACGTTCGTTTCATTTCACCGAGCTGCTCAATGTATGCCTCTCGGTTTGCTGCTTTCGCCTGAGTCTGATCAAACAGTGTTTTCAGTTCCTGCTCTTTGGCAGCGATCAGGTCATGTTGTGCAAACTTCGGTTTAACGATAAACCACATACCTGCAAAGACGATGGCAGCAAACAGCAGGGCGAGCACAAATACACGTGCTGCCAGCGGAGCTGTGCCGATCTTTTTAAGATCGCTCGCATCAAGATTTTGCAGATCTGAAAATGCTTGTCCGATATCCATGTGAGCCTCTATTCGTCGCTTACAGCGAGTTGGTTATCGTCGGCTGGTGCGACGGATTGCGACAAGCCCAGCTTGAAAGTGCTGATGCCGCTGTTCTTCGCCGACTGAATAACTTCCAGACCGGGTTGTTTAAACCAGTCCGATGCATCCAGATTTCTCATGAGTGTCGAGACGCGTGCGTTTGAATCTGCACGGCCTTCCAGCGACAGTCGATCGCCGTCCTGTTTCATGGACAGCAGATAGACGCCGTCCGGTACACGTTCAGCGAGTTCCTGAAATGTGTGTACCACCTGCGGACGCTTGGTTTGAAGCTCCTGGATAATATCCATGCGCGCCAGCAAATTGGCTTTGGTAGATTCGAGCTCTTCGATTTCTTTCAGCTCTGCCTTCAGCTTGTTTATTTCCCGCTGCATGTAGTTGTTACGGGATTGCTGATAGTCGATCTTGCTGCTGGCGATCTGCGAGCCGGTAAAAACGACTCCGGCAGCGATCAGCCCTGTAGCCAGCGCAGTAAGCCCGAATTGCTTCGCCTGCTGGCGCCTTTGTTCTTCGCGCCAGGGGAGTAGATTAATTTTCGCCATTAGTCGAAGCCTCTGGTTGCAAGTCCGCAGGCGATCATCATGGCCGGTCCGTCGGACTGAAGCCTCTGTTGAGCCACCCCGGGTGCACATTCAATGTTCTGGAACGGATTTGCGATCGCGGTAGGCGTACCTATTTGCTGTTCAATAAGTTCAGCGATACCGGGTATTTCAGCGCAGCCACCTGCAAGCAGGATCTCATCGACGTAGTCGTTTTGATCAGCGGAGAAGAAAAACTGCAGGAAGCGGTTTGCCTGTTGCACGATTTGATCTTTGAACGGGCTGAGTATTTCCGGCTCATAGTTGTCCGGCAGACCGCCAACGCGCTTAACGCGACCCGCATCTTCATAAGACAATCCGTAGCGACGCATGATTTCTTCTGTCAGTTGTTTGCCGCCAAAAGGTTGTTCCCGCGTGTAGACGAGATTGTCGTCCCGGAACACACTGAGGCTGGTCATGGTGGCACCGATATCCAGCACCGCAATAGTCTTGCCGGTCCAGTCGAGATCCGATGTCTGCTGAATCAGCTTGCAGGTGTGCTCAATGGTGTACGGCTCAATGTCTACGACCTTGGCTGTCAGCCCGCCGATTTCGCAGGCAGCAGTTCGTTCTTCGACATTTTCGCTGCGGCTCGCAACCAGCAAAACATCGTTGGAGTTGGGTTGCTCCTCACTCGGTCCGATGATCTGATGGTCGAGGTTCACCTCCTCGAGCGCGTAGGGGATGTATTGATCCGCCTCCAGCTGAATTTGTGCTTCGAGCTCCGCAGGTTTGAGCGCAGCCGGCATCTGAATGACTTTGGTGATAACCATTGCACTCGGTACTGCTACTGCCGCATGTTTGCGTTTAGAGCCCGATTTTTTCAGTGCCCGCTTGATTGCCTCACCGACTGCCTCCACATCCTGAAGACTCTTGTCATTCATGGCGTTGGCAGGAAGCGGTTCGACAGCGTAGCTTTCGATACGGTAGGCTGACTTGGTACGACTGAGCTCGAGCAGTTTTACCGACGTTGAGCTAATGTCTATACCAACCAGATTCGATTGTTTGTTTCCGATTGAGAAATTCATATTTGGGGTGACGCCCGGCCTTTTTGCTCGTGATTCCGATCCGAAGATGCTGAGAATTTTTAATAAGTTGCAAGGTTTTTTCACAAAACGTGGTGCAACTGCCATAATGCAACTGCAAAAGGCACTCCAAATTCTGTTCCGGGTTGCCAAAAGCGTTAACAATGTCCGAATCCGATGAGATACATGCCTCATCCCGGGTTTCGCCGGTTGAAACTGAACGCAGCCCTGCCTAACCACTTCCTCCATTGAAGAGTGTCGAGCGTTGATAGGTCACATTTTCAGAGTATTGCTCGGGCTGACAGTCCTGACGGTACTCATTGTCGGTGTCGCGGGTTTTCTTACCTACAAGCGACTTGAACCCAATCTGCCGGATATCGATGCGCTGGCGGATGTGGAACTGCATCTGCCTTTGTCGGTTTACACGAGTGATGCCAAGCTCATCGCTGAGTTCGGCGAGAAACGCCGCGAACAACTGCTGATTGAAGACACGCCCCAGATCCTCATTGACGCAGTAATAGCGTCGGAGGATGACCGGTTTTACGAGCATCCCGGTGTCGACTATCAGGGTTTGATTCGCGCCGGTATCAACCTGCTGAAAACCGGGCGCAAAGGTCAGGGTGGCAGTACCATCACAATGCAGGTGGCGCGCAATATTTATTTGTCGCCGGAAAAAACCTACGTCAGAAAAATTAATGAGATTCTGCTGGCGCTCAAGATTGAGCGACAGATCGGCAAGGACGAAATTCTCGAGCTGTACCTTAATATCCCTTACCTTGGCAATCGCGCCTATGGTGCTGCCTCAGCGGCCAGGGTGTATTACGGTAAGGCTGTTGCCGAGCTCGACCTCGCGGAGGCAGCCATGATTGCGGGGCTGCCAAAAGCACCGTCTCTGTACAATCCGATCGTCAACCCCGAGCGCGCGCTGGTGCGAAGGAACTACGTGCTCCGTCGCATGGTGGAACTGGGCAAAATAACCGATTCGGAATACCAGACCGCCAGAAACCAGCCGGTTACTGCCAGGCTGCATCGCGCGGCGACGGAACTCGAAGCGGAATACGTCAGTGAAATGGCGCGTGCCCAGATGATTGAATGGCTTGGCGACGAAGCCTACACCGGCGGTTATAAGGTCTACACCACGATTGACAGTAATCACCAGATTGCTGCCAACAAGGCGTTGCGAAAAGCACTGCAAAGCTACGAGCAGCGCCATGGTTTCAGGCTGCCGGGTCGGGCAAGTGAGGAAGATGCCGAGTCGCAGGAATCGGTCGATGAAATTCTGGCGTCACTGCCGGGTTATGGCGGGCTGGAGGCGGCCATGGTGCTTGATGCCGGTGAACAGATTGCCAGCGTGCAGCTTCAGGGCGGCAAAGTGGTCGATATTCCCTGGTCGAACATGGTCTGGGCGTCGCCAATGACAGAGGACGATGACGAGGTCCGACAGTTTTCAACGCCCGCAGAATTACTCAATCCACTCGATCTGATTTACATCCACGAAATCACGGAAGTAGCTGCACCGCCGGAAGTGAAAGAGGGAGAGGAAGCGCCGCTGCTGCCAGTGCCGGGGTATGCACTGGCCCAGATGCCCGATGTTGAGGGTGCGCTGGTAGCACTTGCACCCCAGACCGGCAAGATCATCGCGCTGGTGGGTGGCTTCGATTTTTACCGCAGCAAATTCAATCGCGCCACTCAGGCGTACCGGCAGCCGGGGTCCAACTTTAAGCCGTTTGTGTACTCGGCCGCACTTGAGCACGGCGATACGGCAGCATCGATTTACAATGACACCCCCATCGTGCTGGAAGACAACGTACTCGAAGATGAATGGCGACCGAGAAATTACTCCGGTCGTTTCTTCGGTCCGACCCGCTTGCGTGAAGCCCTGGTCAAGTCGAGAAATCTTGTTTCCATCCGGGTGTTACAGGAGTTGGGTATCCCCCGTACCATCCGGTACGCCAAGCGATTCGGCTTTGATGATCGCAGTCTGCCGAAAAACCTTTCGCTGGTGCTTGGCAGTGGCGATATGACGCCGCTGCAACTCGCGTCCGGTTACACTGTTTTTGCAAACAATGGCTACTCCGTGCCAACCCGATATATTGAACGTATAGAAGATGCCGAAGGCCGGGTAATTTACAGTGCGGCAGAAGTCGCATTCTGCGATACCGACGAGGCGTGTGAGCAATTATCGCAGGGTGCGGTAACCAACACTGAAAGTGTTGATCAGCCTGCCGGGGAGGAAAACCCTGAGGCGATGGTGCCTGGTGTGCCGGAAGCGCCGCAGATAATCGCGGCCCCCCGGGTAATTGATGCTCGCAACGCTTTCATCATGCGCTCGATCATGCGTGAAGTCATTCAACGCGGTACTGCCACCCGTGCCAAAGTGCTCGGTCGCAGTGATATTGCCGGTAAAACGGGTACAACCAATGATCTCTTTGATGCATGGTTTACCGGGTTCAACAGTTCTCTGGTGGCGACAGCATGGATTGGCTACGACGAACAGCGATCGCTCGGGCCGCGCGAGAGCGGTGGTGTTGCCGCGTTGCCCATGTGGGTTGACTACATGCAGGTGGCACTCAACGGTGTGGAGGAAGACAGGGAATACCAGCCGGAGGGAATAGCCACTGCGCGTATCGACCGCAAAACCGGTAAGCTCGCCTCACCCGGCGCGAGGAACGCGTACTTTGAGTTTTTCAGAACTGAAAATCTACCCACGGAGTACGCCGAACCGCAGCAGCAGGCCGCGCCAGTGGTGGTGCAGGAGTCGCGCTCAACGGTGCTTATCAATGGCGACGGCAATGAAGTGGAAATCACGGAGACGCCCGTGGTAATCCAGCCGCAGGTGACAACCAAAGAGACTACCAAGAAGAAAATTGAGCAGCTGTTCTGACCTGCGCAAGTGGTCTGCCGGGGCGGCTCTTTTTTCGAATGCTACTGCTCAGCCGGCGTCAGTCCGCACTCAAATAAGTCACGATACTCTGTGCCGCGTTGCGTCCCTCGAAAACGGCGGTGACCACCAGGTCCGATCCCCGCGTCATATCGCCACCGGCAAAAATACGCGGGTTCTTGGTTTGTAGCGGCAGGCTTGAAGGGGCTGCGGTGAGCGCGGTCTCGATTCTTCCATAGTCATCGACCGTGACATCGTGTTGCGCGAACCAGTCTGCGGGGTTCGGTCTGAAACCAAATGCGACAATCACCGCATCCGCCTCAATGATCTGTTCGGTACCGGCAACCACCTGCGGTTTTTGCCTGCCCCGGTCATCGGGTTCGGCCAACTCGGTGGTGATGACCTTAACGCCGACTGCCCGTTTGCCTTGTCCGATAATCTCGACCGGTTGCCTGTTCCATAAAAACTGCACGCCTTCCTCTTTGGCGTTTTTTACTTCGCGTCTTGAACCCGGCATGTTGGACTCATCGCGTCGATAGGCGCAGATGACCGACGCTGCACCCTGACGGATTGCCGTTCTGTTGCAATCCATCGCGGTGTCGCCTCCACCGAGCACGACTACGCGTTTGTCTTTCATGTCGATGAATGGTTGTCCGTGCCAGCCTTCTGTCTGGTGTACGTTGGAAATGAGATAGGGCAGGGCGTCGTACACCCCGTTAAGTGTTTCACCGGGAAACCCGCCGCGCATGGAAGTGTAGGTACCCATGCCCAGAAAAACCGCGTCATAATCGTGGAGCAGTTGGTGCAATTCCATGTTCACCCCGATTTCGATACCGAGCCGGAACTCGACGCCCATGTCTTCCATGACCTGGCGTCGTGTACGTACGACTTCTTTTTCCAGCTTGAATGGCGGTATGCCGAATGTGAGCAGTCCTCCGATTTCATCATATCGGTCAAATACGACTGGCTTGACACCATGACGCACCAATACGTCTGCGCACCCAAGTCCTGCCGGACCTGCGCCGACAATAGCGACACGCTTTCCGGTATCGGTAACGTGCGACAGGTCAGGTCTCCAACCCTGCTTGAATGCTTCATCGGTAATGTACTTTTCAATCGATCCGATGGTGACTGCCCCGAATCCGTCGTTCAAGGTGCACGCCCCTTCGCAGAGCCGGTCCTGCGGACACACGCGGCCACACATCTCAGGCAGCGAATTGGTGCGATGACTCATTTCCGCAGCCTGTAGCAGATTGCCCTCTGCGATCAGTTTCAACCAGTTTGGAATGTAGTTGTGGACCGGACACTTCCACTCACAGTACGGATTGCCGCACGCCAGACATCGGGCAGATTGGGTGGCTGCGGTTTCCGCTGCATAGCTGCCGTAAATTTCCCTGAAATGCACCACCCTTTCTTCGGCGGGTGTTTTCGCCGGGTCCTGCCGGGGGGCATCCAAAAATTGAAAGGCGTTACTCATGAAGTTCCCATCGGAATCCGATCAGTCTGCAGGGCTGTCGATTGTTGTTCTGAATCTGCGGCCGTCAGCGGCCGGAAATTTCAATGTCACCGGAGTGGCTGACGAATAGTGCGTCAGGTGAATATAGTGAGTAATTCCACAAGCGTGTGGAAAATGCTTTGCAGAGCAATAACCACACTCAAGCGCTCGACTGACCGTGACTTCACTGGCCTGCATCGAGCCGGTGGTCGATTGGGAGTAGGTGAGGTGTTTTGTTCGGCCAGACTGGGGTCAGCCAGTGAGCCTGGCCTTTATCCTGGCGCTGACAGCGCTCATGTCGGCGCGGCCCTGAAGTTTGGGTTTCAGCGAGCCCATCACCTTGCCCATATCTTTCATTTCGCTGGCGCCGGTGTCGCTGATTGCGTGGTCGATGAGTGCGTCAATCTCGGCGTCATCCAGCGGCTGAGGGAGGTAATTCTGAATGATATCGAGTTCAGCCTGTTCCACGCTGGCCAGGTCTTCTCGTCCACCCTTGGTGAACTGCTCAATCGATTCGCGACGCTGTTTGGCCATTTTGTCAAGAATGGTCAGCATGGCTGCGTCGTCGACGTCCACCCGCTCGTCCACTTCTTTCTGTTTAATTGCAGCGGAGACCAGCCTCAGTACGGCCAATTTTTCTTTCTCGCCGCTTTTCATGCACGCTTTGATGTCAGCCATCAGCGCGGCTTTCATTTCAGACATGGCTGTTACTAGTAAAGCCGTACCCGACGGGCAATTTCCTTGGACAGCTTTTTCTGATGCCGTTTGACGGCTGCCGCTGCCTTGCGTTTTCGCTCCGTAGTCGGTTTTTCGTAGTATTCCCGGCGACGGGTTTCGGTGAGCACACCAGCTTTCTCGCATGAGCGCTTAAAGCGGCGCAGCGCTATTTCAAAGGGCTCGTTCTCTTTGACACGTACAGATGGCATCGGTCTGCTGGATCTCCGTTCGGAATTCGGTGGTTTTCCGGCCTTGCGGCCTGTAAATTCGGTTTAGCCCACCGAGTATAAAGGTTTATGCAATACAAGCAAGTAATTGCCCGGTTTTCCGCGATGAACAGAGAATGAGGTTACATTGAAAGTCATTGGTATCGAATCAAGCTGTGACGAAACCGGAATCGCGCTCTACGACTCGGATCGCGGTCTGTTGTCCCACGTGCTGCACAGCCAGGTTGCACAGCATGAAGCGTACGGCGGTGTGGTGCCGGAAATTGCCTCCAGAGATCACATTCGTCGCTGGGTCGGGTTGACCCGAAAGTGTTTGCGCGACGGTGCTACGACGCTCGATGAGGTTGACGGTGTTGCCTATACCGCGGGGCCGGGCCTGGCGGGTGCGCTTTTTACCGGTGCGGTTGCTGGTCGCACGCTGGCCTGGGCACTCGGTAAGCCTGCGCTGGCGGTTCATCATATGGAGGCGCATTTACTTGCCCCCCTGCTGGACGATGAAAAGCCGGAGTTCCCTTTTGTTTGTCTGTTGGTGTCCGGCGGCCATACACAGCTTATCCGGGTGGATGGCATTGGTCGTTATTTCATGCTCGGTGACACGCTTGACGACGCCGCCGGTGAGGCGTTTGACAAAACAGCGAAATTGCTCGGCCTCGGCTATCCGGGCGGGCCGCGCCTGGCGGCTGCGGCAGAGCGGGGCGACGCGTCGAAATTTCCATTCGCGCGCCCGATGACCAATCGTCCGGGGCTTGATTTCAGCTTCAGTGGTTTGAAAACTGCAGCGATGACCGCCTTCAATTCAGTGGACCGAAACCCCGACGAGGTTGCCCATATTGCGGCCGGCTTCGAAGATGCGGTGGTCGATACTTTAATCATCAAGTGCAGGCGGGCGCTGCAGAGCGAAAAGGTAAATCAGCTCGTGGTGGCAGGTGGTGTCGCATCGAACAAAAAGCTGCGCGCCGGTCTTGAGCGGGAAATGCAGCGGCTCGGTGCGAAACTGCTGTGTCCGAGACTGGAATTCTGCACAGACAACGGCGCGATGATCGCCTATGCCGGTGCGCTACGTCTGCGGGCCGGAGAAATGGCCGAGGCGGAGATTACGGTGCGTCCGCGCTGGCCGCTGACCGAGCTCGACGCGTTGCCGGGGTGACCGGCTACTTTTTCTCACCGATTTTTGGTTCGCTGCCTTTCAGCAGTCGATCAATATTGGCTCGGTGACGCCAGAACACCAGCACACCGATAATGATCGTGCAGATCATCAGCTCGAACGAGCGGGTGGTGATCCAGATAAACATCGGCAACAGCAACAGCGTACCCAGAGCCGCCAGCGAAGAAATGCGGAACAGCAAACTCAGCGACAACCAGCTGGCGATGAAAAGGGCCGCCGCGATCCACGACATGCCGGCAACCGCGCCGATGGTCGTCGCCACGCCTTTGCCACCCTTAAAATTGAAGAATACCGGATACAAATGACCGACCACGCTGCCAATGGCCGTGAGCCCGACCCACAGCGGGGGAGCGCCTGCTGCGGCTGCCACGGCAACCGGTACCAGGCCCTTCGCAGCATCCCCTGCCAGCGTGATTGCAGCGGGAACCTTACCGCCGACTCGCAGTACGTTGGTCGCTCCGGGATTGCCGGAGCCCTCGTGCCTCGGGTCCGGCAGTCGCATGATCCGACACACTAGAATAGCGGCGGAGATGGAACCGATCAGGTAGCCCAGAATAGGAAAGAGATAGTGCATGATTCAGCCCGGTTCACTTCGACCATGGTAATCTCCCGCCGGTGGATTGCAAAGTACTCCCGTGCATTTCCCGCCTTGCTGACCCGTCTTTGTCGATGTCAGCGTATTAACTCTTAAAGCAAGTCATCAGCTTCTCGCTACGGAAAATAGATTGTCAACTGCCGACGATGCTGCCTACCAGATTGATTCTGCACTGGTCGACCGGGCCAACCGGCGATCGGCGGATGGATACCCCACAGTCGTGCCGGATCTTATCGCTGAGCGACTGTTTGACAGGCTAGCGCTACTAAAGAGTGAGCCGCAGCGCGTGCTCGACATGGGTGCCGGAAATGGCCGGCACCTGAAGGACCTCGAGCGAGCCTACCCCCGGGCCACTGTGTTCGCTGCAGATTTGAGTCCCGCGCTCTTGGGACAGGCGGGAACCGGACCCTTCTGGCGGCGAAAACCGCCGCTGGTTTGCCTGGACGGCAGTTGTCTGCCGTTTGCCGATGAAACGTTTGATCTGGTGGTATCGAACCTGATGCTGCCCTGGATACATCCGCCAGACCGCTTTGCGGCTGAATTGAACCGCGTGCTGACAGAAGATGGCGTGTTTTTCTTCAGCACTGCCGGTCCAGATACGCTGTTGGAATTGCGCCAGGCATGGGCGGCCGTCGATGGCGCGGCCCACGTTAACGCGCTGCTCGATATGCACGATATTGGCGATCTGCTGTTGAGAGCCGGCATTGCTGACCCGGTGATGGATGCGGAAAGACTGCAAATCCATTATTCCAGTGTCGATCGCTTACTGGACGAGTTGATCGCCACAGGCGCAGTCAACGTGCTGTCAGGAAGACGTAAAGGTCTGATCGGCAGGGATATTCGCCAACGTCTGGCGCAACATTACCCGACCAGTTCCGATGGTGGGATCACTGCTACGCTGGAAGTGGTATACGCCCACGGATGGAAGGGGCAGGCCAAGTCTTCCAATCGTGGTCCCGAAGGCGAGTATTACGTCAGTGTTGATGCCCTGAGACGCTGATAAATCACGGCCATGGCCTTTTCTTGCAAAGTAATTGCAGTGTCTCAGTCATCAGATGCAGGCATTGCTTGCCGATATATCTTTTAGTGATTATCATCATTTCAGAAATTTCTGAAAACTCATCTGGCGGCAGTGATACATTCTCACGTCCGTACCGTAATCAGCTCAGGCTTTTTGAAGGGCTTCGATCATTGAGCGATGCGTATTGCCTAGGTTAACATTCACGGCTGGCTACAGAGGCTCTGTCAGATGGTCGTGAGACAGCAGAACAGCAGCAGTGGTGCAACGCAAATTATCGTGCAGGGCAACCGATCGATGAGTTGGCGGGGCAACGTGCTGCTCGCAGCATCACTCGGTGCGGTGAGCCTGTTGTTTGGGGGCGGTATTGCTATGTTTGGTTTGTGGCTGGTGCTGCCGTTTGCGGGGCTTGAATTTCTCGTGGTGCTGTACTGCCTCGGTGTCACTTACCGGAAGCTCGGTTTCATGGAGGTGATTTCTTTTGGAGAATCAACTTTAACGGTTGAGAGCGGGTTCGATTCGCCGACATCAACAGTGGAGATGTCGCGACACTGGACCAGAATCGAATTTGATGATCCGCAAAGTAACTTCGAGGTGGGCACGTTGAAGTTGCTGTGTTGTGGAAAGTCCCTTGAACTGGGTCGCTTGCTCAGCAAGAGGGAAAAGCGCCAGCTGCATGTGGAGTTGCAGCGTTGTCTTGGTAACGAACAGACGAAGCTCAGGCTGGTGTCCTGAACAAAGTCATAATCTTTCGCTGCCGCCACAAAAAAGGTGGGGGCGAGCTAGAATCCTGTTTTTTGAATTGGAGAAGGTCCGAATGAGGTCCGCAAGGTTAATTGGCAGCCGCTGTCTGGCGGCTCTGACAATGTTGCTGGTAAGCGGTCAAAGCGTGCTTGCCGATATCAACATGCCCGTCGGTGTTACGCCGATTAGCAAGGAAGTCTACGGACTCCACATGATGATCTTCTGGATCTGCTGCGTGATTGGCGCGGTCGTTTTCAGTGTGATGTTCTATTCGATGTTCAAACACCGTAAGTCAAAAGGGGCCAAGGCAGCGGACTTCCATGAGAGTACAACCGTTGAAATCATATGGACTGCAGTCCCGCTGGTAATCCTGATTGCAATGGCTATTCCAGCCGCAAAGACACTGATCGCAATGGAAGATACCAGTGACGCTGACGTCACCGTCAAGATCACCGGTTATCAGTGGAAGTGGCACTACGAATACCTCGATTCCGGCATCAGCTTTTTCAGCTCCCTGCATCCGGAGCACAACGCGGCACGTCAGGTGGGTTCCGGGGTCGATGTCAGTCAGTTCGATAACTACCTCAAGGAGGTGGATCGGGAACTGGTACTGCCCGTTGGTAAGAAAGTACGTTTTCTGCACACGTCTGGGGACGTAATCCACTCCTGGTGGGTGCCTGATCTGGCGGTGAAGAAAGATGCTATCCCGGGTTTTATCAATGAGAATTGGGCGTTGATTGAAGAGCCGGGCATCTACCGGGGCAAGTGCACCGAGCTTTGTGGTCGCGACCACGGCTTCATGCCGGTCGTGGTGCGTGCGCTGCCGGAAGATGAGTATTTGGCGTGGGTCGAAGAAAACGCGCCGGCGCCTGCCATTACGGACGCTGACAGCGCTGTGACGCAGCCCGTTGCCGCGGTGGAAGAAGATGCAGACCGCGAGTGGGCCATGGATGAATTGATGGCCAAAGGTGAAGGCGTCTACAACACCTATTGCTCCTCATGCCATCAGCCAAACGGTGCAGGCCTGCCAGGCGCCTTCCCGGCGATCACCGGTAGTCCGATAGCAACCGGCCCTCACGATGCGCACATTGATGTGGTCTACACCGGTGTAGCCGGTTCTGCCATGGCCTCCTTCGCGGGCCAGCTCAGCGATGTGGATACGGCTGCCGTACTCACTTATCAGCGTAATGCGCTCGGCAATTCGGTCGGTGACACCATTCAGCCATCCGCGATCAAAGCGCTTCGATAGCCTTTCCCTAATTACAAATATCGAGATTAACGGAGTTCAAATGAGCACTGCAGCCGCACACCATGATCATGATGATCACCACGGGCCAGCACCCGGCTTGATGCGGTGGGTGTACACCACCAACCACAAAGACATAGGCACGCTTTATCTGTTGTTCTCGCTGGTGATGTTTTTCATCGGTGGTGGTATGGCACTTATTATTCGCGCTGAGCTTTTTCAGCCCGGATTGCAGATAGTTGATCCACTGTTTTTTAATTCGATGACCACCATGCACGCGCTGGTGATGATCTTCGGTGTGGTGATGCCGGCCTTCGTGGGGCTTGCCAACTGGATGATTCCCATGATGATTGGCGCTCCTGACATGGCATTGCCACGGATGAATAACTGGAGCTTCTGGATAATGCCATTCGCGTTCGTGCTGCTCCTGTCGACGCTGTTCATGGAGGGCGGCGGACCGGCTGGTGGCTGGACTCTCTACGCCCCGCTGTCTCTACAGGGTGGTGACAACCTTGCGTTCGTAATCCTTGCAATCCACTTCCTCGGCATCTCTTCTGTAATGGGTTCGATCAATATCGTGGCGACAATCTTCAATATGCGCGCCCCCGGTATGACCTTGCTCAAAATGCCGCTGTTCGTTTGGACCTGGCTGATTTCAGCGTTTTTATTGATTGCAGTTATACCGGTCCTTGCCGGTGCAGTGACCATGCTCTTGACCGACCGGTACTTCGGTACCAGCTTTTTCAGTGCTGCCGGTGGTGGTGATCCGGTAATGTATCAGCATATTTTTTGGTTCTTCGGGCACCCTGAAGTCTACATTCTGATCTTGCCTGCGTTCGGTATTATATCCAGCATTATTCCAACGTTTGCGCGAAAGCCTTTGTTCGGTTACGCCTCCATGGTTTATGCAACTGCCTCAATCGCTTTTCTTTCGTTTATTGTTTGGGCACACCACATGTTCACCGTGGGAATGCCACTGGCAGGATCGATGTTTTTCATGTTTGCAACGATGATGATTTCGGTGCCGACTGGTGTAAAAGTATTTAACTGGATCGCGACCATGTGGCGTGGCTCCATGACCTTCGAAACACCTATGCTCTTTGCCGTTGGTTTCCTCGTCATGTTCACTATTGGTGGGCTGTCAGGGCTGATGCTCGCAATTACGCCCGCTGATATCCAGTATCACGACACATACTTCGTTGTAGCGCATTTTCATTATGTGTTAGTGCCAGGGTCCGTTTACTCAATTATGGCGGCGACCTATTACTGGCTGCCCAAGTGGACGGGCAACATGTACGACGAAAGACTGGGCAAGATTCATTTCTGGGTTTCAACAGTATTTTTGAATTTGCTGTTTTTTCCAATGCACTTTGTCGGACTCGCCGGTATGCCACGACGTATTCCTGACTACAGCCTGCAATTCGCAGACTGGAATGCGGTCGCTTCCATCGGCGCATTCGGCTTCGGTTTCTCGCAACTGATTTTCGTTTACGTTGTTATCAAATGTATGCGTGGCGGTGAAAAGGCGACGGATGAAGTCTGGGAAGGTGCTGACGGCCTTGAGTGGACAGTTCCATCGCCTGCGCCTTACCACACGTTTGAAACACCTCCTCCAATTAAGTAAGGCAGCTATATTGACTCGCGGCGGCCTCGTGCCGCCGCTTATTCCCGATGAGTGAAGATAAACCTAAAAGCTACAAGCTCCCGATTGTGCTCGCCTTTGTTGCGTTAGGTCTGTACGCAACAAGCATCTTATTGCACATAACCAATGGAGTAGTAACCCAGTGAGTGCACTACGCCGCGCGCATTTGTACATTGTGCTTAAATTGTCTGTGTTAGTCGTTGGTATGTTCGGTTTCGGCTATGCGATGGTGCCGATCTACAACATACTCTGTGATATTACCGGCCTGAACGGCAAGACTTCTTCGGTGGCTGTTGCTGCGCCGCAGGGAGCCGACGTCGCTGAGCGCGTTGTTACGGTTGAATTCGTTTCAGTGGTCAACTCCGGGGCAGCGTGGTCATTCAAGCCGGTACAACGCTCAATGCAAGTAGTGCCCGGAAAAACCTACAATATGTCCTATGAGGCAGTTAACCTCACCGGCAAGCCAGCGGTAGGGCAGGCGGTGCCCAGCGTAGCACCTTCCAGCGCTGCCAAGTATTTCAACAAGGTTGAATGCTTTTGCTTTACGCATCAGGAGTTCGCAGCCGGTGACCGCAAAGACATGCCGTTGATCTTTTTTATAGAAAAAGATCTGCCGAAGAGCATTGACACGGTCACGCTCTCCTACACCTACTTTGACACCGGAGCGCAGGTATCCGGTGCCGCTGACAGCTAAACCCACGGATAATCAGCACTATGAGTACAGCGAATAATTACTACATACCTCATGAAGCGAAGTGGCCGATCGTCGGCTCTGTCGCGCTGTTTCTGTTTTTTCTCGGGTTCGCCTCCATGCTCAATGGCGGGGGCTGGATTATCATGGCGGTTGGCGCCGCACTATTGATTTACATGATGGTGCGGTGGTTCGGAGATGTCATAAAGGAATCCGAGAGCGGCATGTACAGTCCGCAGGTCGATGTGTCTTTTCGCATGTCGATGATGTGGTTTATCTTTTCTGAGGTGATGTTTTTCGGTGCATTCTTTGGCGCGCTTTTTTATGCGCGCACGTTTTCCGGGCCCTGGCTGTCCGGGCTGGGTGAGGGCGGCGCCAGCGCAACCAACGCACTGCTTTGGTCTGGCTTCGACTACGTATGGCCTAACAATGGACCGGCTGACCTGGGTGGCGATTACCAGGTCATGGGCTGGTTGGGTTTGCCTCTGATCAACACACTCATACTGCTCGCGAGTGGCGTGACTGTCACCATTGCGCACCATGCAATCAAGGAAGACAACCATCGCAAGATGGTTCGTTGGTTACTCGCTACCTGTGGTCTCGGATTCCTGTTTGTGTGTTTGCAGGTGGTGGAATACTACGAAGCCTATGCACACATGAACCTGAAGCTCACTACAGGGATTTATGGATCAACATTCTTCATGCTAACCGGCTTCCACGGCTTTCACGTCACCATGGGTGCAATCATTTTGCTCATTGTTATGTTTCGGGGTATGAGAAAACACATGTCTGCCAAGAATCACTTTGCGTTCGAGGCAGCCGCATGGTACTGGCACTTTGTTGATGTGGTTTGGTTGGGCCTGTTTATATTTGTGTACATACTCTAAGGTCGCTGACAGGGCATAAAAAAGGGCGCTTCGAGCGCCCTTTTTTTGAGATAAATAATACCCACCTTACTAGCTGGAGAGGTGGGTACATATATTTAAAACGGGGTAGATCTGATCGGTAGCACACCGGTGAGCCCGGCAATAATGATAACTACAATAGCGAGCACCGAGAGCCCGATACGAAAAGAGAGCGCTGTGGTGATGCGCTTTTTAGAGCCATCGTCTTTGATCAGGAAAAACAAGCCTGAAAACAGACTCACAATTACTCCGATCAGCAGTATTACGATGAGAAGCTTAACCAACAACATGGTGACATTACCAACAAAAGAAAACCAGAAGTACGCTTGCGCCAGCACAACAGTTTATAGAAAGGCTACTGACGGTAGTGTATGTTAACACCAATGGCGTCAGGGCAGGTGTCTACAGGAAAAACCGGCGTATCTTGGCTGGTGCTGCTTGCCACCCTGGTTACCGTGCTTATTTTTGCCCGGCTCGGATTCTGGCAACTATCCAGGGCCGAAGAAAAAGTAGACATGCTGAATGCGGCAGCGCAGGCGAAAACACTGCCGCCGCTGAAAACACTCGATTCCATCGATAACGATAGCGAATACCGTCAGGTTGAGCTCACCGGTGTGTTTGATTTCGGGCGGCAGTTTATGCGCGACAACATTGTGCTCAATGGGCAACCGGGCTTCGAGGTGTTGACACCTTTTTCAATTAACCCCGAATTTAATAGCTCAGGTGAAATTGACTCAGGCCAAAATAACTCAGGTAAGAATAACTCAGGCGCTGGTAATTCAGCTGCAGCGACTATACTGGTAAATCGAGGCTGGGTGCCATTGGGGCCGGATCGGCAGCAGCGACCTGACGTCAGCGCTATTGTGCATCCGGAAGGGAGAGCGGATGAACCGCAGGTCGTGAACGGTCTGATTGCGCAACCGTCGAGAGGTTTCCCATTAGGGGAGGCAATTGATGCGACCGAAAATAAATGGCCACTCGTGATCCAATATCTGGACTACGAGACACTCTCGGAAAGACTCGATACAATATCGCTGCTCCCGGCCGTCGTCGTGCTCGCGGAAAATCATCCGCAAGCGCTGCGCTATTCCTGGAAGCCAGTGGCAGATGGGCCCGAAAAACACTACGGCTATGCGTTTCAGTGGTTTGCCATGTTAGTTGCCGTCGTCATCTTATTTATCTATTTAAACTTTATAAAAAAACATGAGCCGAACATCGCCTGATACCACACCTCAGACAAGCTCTGAGTCGGGTAACACTGTTAATGCCACTATGGGCAGAATTAAGCTTGTCGCTTTGTTGGCCATCTATGCCGCGCCGCTGGCAGCGGCGTGGTTGTGGTTTGCTTATGTCAGCAATAACGAGGGTGCGGGTGTGTCAGTCAATGGTGAACTGATTCATCCGGCGGTCCCACTGACTGAGTTTGATCTTGCAGACAGCGAAGATGAGGCGTGGATGCTCGGTCAATTCGAAAAGAAGTGGAGCATGGTGTATTTTGCCGGCGACGCCTGTGCGCAAACGTGTGAGCAGACTCTCTACAACATGCGGCAAGTGCGTTTGTCTACCGGCCGTCGCATGGAACGCGTTCAGCGCGTGCTAGTTACCGAAGATGTCACAACCATGGCCGGCAAATTGGCTGATGCCAGCGAAGGACTTGCTGTGGTCGGTGGCAGCAGGCAAGCCATCGAGCAGCTGAAAACGCAGATTAGCAAGGCCGAAGCCGGGCTGCCCACCTGCGAGCACTGCGTTTATCTAATCGATCCGTTCGCAAACGTCATGATGCGGTTTCCTCCGGATATGGAGCCGAAGAAAATGTACAAGGATCTAAAGCATCTGTTGAAAGTGTCACGCATAGGTTGAAAACAGCACGATCGAATGAGTGGCATCACCAGGCTAACGCTTCACGATGCGGGTTGAAATAAATGCATACAAATAATGAATCGACACCGGTGAAAGTCGAGGCGAAATCTGCCATCGGACTGCCAACCTCTGTGTTCGCCGACTTGCTTGAAATTACCAAACCCAAGGTGGTGCTGCTGCTGGTGTTCACTGCCATGGTTGGCATGGTGCTCTCCGTGCCGGGCATTGTGCCGTTGCAGGAAACTTTTTTCGGGCTGCTGGGCATTGGTTTGGCGGCCGCATCCGCCGCGGCGATCAACCATGTGGTCGATCAGCACGCTGATGCACAAATGAAGCGCACCCAGGACAGGCCTATTCCGCAGGGTAATCTGACTTCAGCCCAATGTCTGTTGTTCGCGGCGACCATTGGCATTGTGGCGATGGTGATACTTGTGGCGTTTGTGAACACGCTGACGGCGATTTTGACGTTCTTATCACTGATCGGTTACGCCTGCGTGTACACGATGTACCTCAAGCGCGCCACACCTCAGAATATTGTCATCGGCGGTGTCGCCGGCGCGATGCCGCCGGTGCTGGGTTGGGCTGCAATTACCGGTGAGGTGACTGCGGAGTCGCTGCTGCTGTTTCTGATTATTTTTATCTGGACACCGCCACACTTCTGGGCGCTGGCAATTCACCGTCGCGACGATTATGCCAAAGTAAACATTCCAATGTTGCCGGTAACGCATGGCAATCAATACACGCGCCAGCAGATTCTCCTCTACACCATACTGCTGCTTCTCATCACGATAGTCCCTTATCTGATTCACATGAGTGGACTCATCTATCTCGCCGGTTCAGTCGCGCTGGGCGTCTGGTTTCTGGTGCATGCGGTGAGAATACAAAGCCCATCCAATGCGAAACAGCCGATTCGAATGTTTGTCGTGTCCATCCAGTATCTGATGGGTATATTCGCCGCTCTGTTAATCGATCACTATATCCCACTGTTTCTTTAAGCCCCGGCGCAACAGCCCCGGATAGCGCCTGCGCGCTGTACCCCCCGGTAGTTTTTGGCCGAAACCGCCGCGTATAGTGCGAACCAACAGTGAGCTTTCGCGGGTAACCGGCTGATGCCGATCAAGTTTTCACTGCCGGTCGCCGATAAGTGAGGTCAGGGAGGCGGCGCAAATGCCATCCGGCAACTGGTGTCGCGGTCATCCTGCCCTGACTATGCGTTGAGCGATCCTTTCTGCGGCAAACCACTGCCTGCGCGTTCCGCAAGAAGCGTTACCGTCTTCAGTGAGAATATTTTGTGAGAGAAAACACGGCGCTGGTAGTCGATGATGATATCTCCGCGAGGATGATATTGTCCGGCATGCTGGATCACATTGGCTGCGAGTCGATTGCCGCCAACGATGGATCTGAAGCGCTGGCAACGGTCGACAGTTCCAGTGTCTCTGTGGTGTTGTGCGACTGGGACATGCCGGGCATGTCCGGCATCGATCTTTGCGCGAAATTGCGCAGTCGCGCTGCCGGTCGTTATATCTATTTTATCCTCGTGTCCGGGCGAACTGAGCGCGAGTCGATCGTTGCGGGTCTCGAGGCCGGCGCGGATGATTTTATTTGCAAGCCCGTCGATCAGAATGAGCTGGCGGTCAAAATAAAAAGCGCATTCCGTATTGTTAACCTTGAGCGCCAGCTGGAAGAGAAAAACCAGCGCCTGCAGCGAGCCTACGCTGCGGTGACAGAAGATCTGCTTGTCGCCGGAAAGATTCAGGAAGACTTGTTACCGCCGCCGCATCATGGTGATTCGGTGAACACTGCCTGGTTGTTTAAACCGGCGCAGTACGTGTCCGGTGACATGTTTGATTACTTCAAAATTGACGATCGGTACTGGGTGTTTTTTGTCATGGACGTCGAAGGTCATGGTATACCGTCCGCGCTGACCGTGTTTTCTGTCAATAATCAGCTCAAGCCGACTGAGGGTGGGCTGTGTGCTGCGATGCTGAAACAGTGTGACAGTGCGGCCGACGCGTGTGTGGCAACGGTCACCGAATTAAATAAACAGCATAGCTTGCGCGGTGGCAGGTACTTTACGATGGTGTACGGCGTGCTCGACCGGTTTAGCGGCGAAGTGACCATGGTGCAGGCGGGCCATCCGCCAGCGCTCCATCTGTCTCTTGCCAACGGCGAGATTACGCCCATTGGCGACGGCGGCATGCCGGTGGGGCTGCTTGACGACGCGACCTTCAGTGCCGTGTCCTGCCGGTTGTCGCCCGGAGACCGGTTGTTTGTTTATTCCGATGGCACGCAGGAGTGTAGCGACGCTGAGTGCAACCTATACGGTGCGGAGCGCATGATGACATGCATGCGAACAATGAAGAGCGCTTCACTGCGAGAGTTTTGTGATCATTTCGATCGCGAACTTTGCCAATGGAATGGTGACAAGCCGTTCGACGATGATGTCAGTATGCTGGGTATTGAATACCTTGGTGTATCGGATTAATTGCAATTTAGAAGCGGTTTGACACAAGTCATTTTATAAACCATTGCCCCGCTTGATTGGTGCTGACTGTTTAAGCTCAGCGTCGACTCCTTCACAGTTCCAAAAACCCCGTTTTGCTACTTTCTGCGTGATAACCGCACTTACGCATGCGAGTACCAGTTGGGGACAATATGAAAAAAGTAATTCGTCAATCTGTGGTGGCGCTAGCTGTTTCAGGAGCTATCGGAATGTCCTGGGCAGCCAATCACCCGGAATCGTTTGGCGTCTACAGCACTGCGGTACAGGAAGATCGATTGTTTATCGAAGACGGAACCGTGCTGCGCTGTGATTTGTTTTTTTCGAGTGCGGTGCGTGATGATTCGGTCGTCGCTGCCAGAGGCAGTCGGGTATCGCAGTCGGTACCGGCATTTGTCTGGCAATATTCCGGTCTTTTGCCGGTCAGTGACTATCTCAAGACTGCAGCAATACACAGCGCCGGCAGCATGGAAAAAGATCGCGCATGGCAGGATGTGCAACTGACCTTCTACGAAGGGTTGCGCGCCGAGGGTGTGCCTGAGTTTGAGGCCAAGGTTGCTTATGCGGGCGCCTACGCATTTGCCCCGAGGTGGCCGCTGGTAGAGTTTATCGACATCACCGATCCCGAGCGCGATAAGGACAGCCGCCTCTATCGCGTTGAATACATCACAGCGAATCCCAAGGGTATCAGCATTGATGAGTACCGCTCTCTGGTCATGGATATAGAAGCGGATACTGACGATATCAGCCTGCAGGATATTCGTGGTGTGATCGACGCGGCCGATGCTGCACGTGCGTCCAGCGGCGAAGAGGGCGGCACGTGGCTGCAGCGTATCTGGCGCAACGAACGACCCAAAGGCGGTAAGGTAAACGCGAAGGCGGCCGCAGCAGTAACGCCCGCCTCCACTAAGAATAATGGCAACAACCTCGGCATGTTGTTCGCGTCTGAGAAAAGACGTATGGCCGAGATGAAAGCCGCGGAAGAGCAGGCTCAGGAAGCACAACCAGCATCTGTCGAGCCGTCCGCCGCAGAGTTGCCGGCTGCAGAGACTAAAGAGGCGCCGATGACCGAAGAGGTCACATCACCAACCATGGTTGCGGAAGAGGGCGAGGTGGTTGAGATACCTCCGGCAGACAATGATATGCCGGCAGTGCTGGGCGCAGATACTGAGGTAATGCAACCTGAATCAGTCGCCGACGATCTGGCAGCGGCTGATCAGGCGATCCTCGACAATGCGGAATCGACTAAGAAAGAGGCGGTGCAAGCAGAAGTTGGTATTCGGGGAGAGGCCGTCGATCTGGATATGATTCAGGAGAATGCAGCCCCACCGGTGCCACAGCTGGAACAATCGAAAGACGTTGAACGCGAGGCCGGTGAGTGGGTGCTCATGCCTGACGGCTCAGAGATGCTCAAGCTGTAAAAAAAAACGCTGCCGAAAGGCAGCGTTTTTTCTTGTCGTGCGGCGTTGTGTTTTAGTGTGCGACCATATGCGCCTTAAGTTTTTTCATCGCTGCTTTTTCAATTTGACGAATACGCTCCGCAGAGACGCCATATTCATCTGCGAGGTCCTGCAGCGTTGATTTGCCGTCCTCATCGAGCCATCGGCGCTGCAGTATATCGCGGCTGCGATCGTCCAGATTCTCCATGCCGGCGGCCAGGGTCGACGATTGGGTGTCGGCGTAGTTGCGGTTTTCCGCGACCAGCGCAGGGTCACTCTCATCGTCAAACAAATACTCGGCGGGTCGCAGGGCGCGTTTCTCAGCGCCGTCGTCGGCAGTCGCTGCATCAAAGGCAGTATCGCCGCTGGTGAGGCGCGACTCCATTTCGTAGACCTGCGCTTCGGTCACACCCAGGTCTGCTGCCACTGCCTGTGCTTCGCTCTGCGAGAACCAGCCAAGCCCTTTTTTAGAGCTGCGCAGCTTAAAGAACAGCTTGCGCTGTGCTTTGGTGGTTGCCACTTTGACGATGCGCCAGTTACGGATCACATACTCATGGATCTCTGCGCGAATCCAGTGCACAGCGAACGAAATCAAACGCACACCCACATCGGGGTCAAAACGCTTGACCGCTTTCATCAGCCCGATGTTACCTTCCTGGACGAGATCTGCGAGTGGCAGACCGTAACCGGTGTAGCTTCGCGCCAGATGTACCACAAAGCGCAGTTGTGACATGACCATATCCCTGGCCGCGTCGAGATCTTCGTCGTCGCGGTAGCGTACCGCCAACTCGCGTTCCTTCTCGGCGCTCAGCACCGGAAATGTCGAAATCTTCGACAGGTAGTTGTTCAGATCATCATTGACGGCAGGTAAAGTCATGGTTGACGTGTTTACCATTGAATTGGCCATCGTGTTTATTCTCCTGTTAACCTCAGTGGGTATTTTAGCACTCACAACGTTAGAGTGCTAACAGTCCTGTTAGTTCCCTCAGCGGCTTAAAAATGTAAATATTTAGTTGTGTATTCAACTAAAATGAATTATCGCTCCAATGATTAGCTAACTTGCTGATATAAATAGGAATATGTTCTCCTAAATGCCAGCTGTGCCACAATGAAACTCAATACTAATACGGTGCCGGCATACAAAAGGATTGGAAAAATACCCGACTGAATCCTAATTTTTAAAATTGTAATGTCAACAATATTCGCGAGCACCAGCGAAATGGTAGCGACAATCGCGTACCCGGCGACTGCGATCAGCAGGCCCAATAGCACCCCGCGGGCGACCACCGGATGACTGATCTGGTGTGGTGTGGCACCAAGCAGAAACTTGATATCGACGACCGCGCGGCTGGAGCGGATGCTGTTGCGTATCAAAAACCAGGTGAGCACCGTGAACAGAATGGCAGCCAAGGCCAGCGATGCCAGCGCGGCGAGACGCGCATAATGCGCAGCCTGCAGATTGCGTTGCAGCGTTTCTTCACTCCACGAGACCATACTGACACCGGGCAGGGTGCGCAGTTGCTCAGCGATATTGGCAAACTGTACAGGTGCCAGTGCGGCGACCGGAACCACCTCTAACAACCGTGTGTTGATACCGCTGGCTGAATCGATGGCTGCCGGCACCAGTGTCGCCCGCTCGATTTGCTCGTATTGGCGCAGCCTGGTGGTCAGCTGATCGAGCCTGCCTTCGGACTGATTTTCGGTGAATACACTGATGGTGCGGGCGCGGGAGAGGTTGTCACCGATTTGCAGACAAAGTTTGGCAAACAGGTAACTCGCCGCAGGCAGGATGAGCATCAGGGCAATGAGGCCGATCGCCAACACGTGACCAGTGCGCATAGTGGCCCAGTCATATACGCACTCTTTGATGAATCGATAAGTCGTCTGGAGGTGGAGAGATATCGGGTTTCGAGCCAGCTTGTGGAAGCTGCTAATGTACGACTGATAGTTGCTCATTGATGAAAGATCTGCCCTGTTTTATTTCGATGCTTATGTCAGGTGGCCGGCCGCCGGCGGCCGACATCGCGCTCAGCACCGTTGCACCATTCGCAAGCAGACGCTCTGTGGCGTGTTGCTGCCGTTGCAGCGTGGCTTCACTGACATCGATCGGCTCGTCTACCAGTAACACTGCCGGTCGATGCACGGTCGCTCTTGCACACGTGACCAGCCAGCGTTGATCGTTAGTCAGTCTCTGCACCGGTACATCGCCGATCACCGTCAGACCCAGCTCATCCAGGGTTTCCGTTACCCGTTCGGTGGCTGCACGCCGATCAAATCCGGCGATGTCCAGCGGGAGTCGAATATTCTCCACCGCGCTGCGATTTTCCAGCAGTGTCGGCGTGCTCTCGACAAATCCGATTTCCCGCCGCACATAAGGCAGCCGTTCTGCGGTGATCTCGAGCATATCGATTTTATTTACCACCAAACTGCCGCTGTCGGGTTTTTGTCTGCCGGCGATCATTTCCAGCAGTACCGTTTTGCCTGATCCTGACGCGCCCATGACACAAGTATAGGAGCCCGCTGGCAAAAAGAAGCTGAGATCACTAAACAGTACTCTCTCGCCGGTTTGTCGGGTGATTTGATTCGCGTAGATCATGGTTTCGTTTTCAGATACTGCCGTCCGGGGTGCTGTCACCGAGCAGCGCATCCACAAAGTCGGTGGATTCGAAAACCCGCAGGTCATAAATACCCTCGCCGACGCCGATGAAGCGGATGGGCAGTTTCATCTCATCGGCCAGGGTAAAAAGCATGCCGCCTTTGGCCGAGCCGTCGAGCTTGGTAACCACCAGTCCGCTGACATCTACTTTTGCATTGAACTCGCGTGCCTGGCTCATGCCGTTCTGACCAGTGGTACCGTCCAGCACCAGTAAGATTTCGTGCGGTGCGTGCGGATCTATTTTTTTTACGACTCTGGCTACTTTGGCGAGTTCATCCATCAGGCCCGCCTGTGTGTGCAGTCGCCCGGCGGTATCGGCGATAACCACGTCAATACCTCTGGCAGTTGCTGCCTGCACAGCGTCGAAAATAACCGATGCGGAGTCGGCGCCGGAACCCTGGGAGATGACCGGTATCTTGTTGCGCTCACCCCAGGTTTGTAGTTGCTCCACTGCAGCGGCACGGAAGGTATCACCCGCCGCCAGCAGGACCGACTTGTCACCGTTCTGAAGCTGTCTTGCTATTTTCCCGATGGTGGTGGTCTTGCCAGCGCCGTTGACCCCAACTATCAAAATAACAAAGGGGGTATCGCTGTCAGGTATTTGCAGCGGCTGTTCACAGGGCGCAAGAATATCGATCAGTTGTTCGCGCAGCACGGCCCGCAGATCAGTGTCTGCACCGGCACGTGCAGACTGGCGCACCGCGTTCATTATTTTATCCGCGGTGGCCACGCCGATATCGCTCATGATGAGCTGCGCTTCGAGTTCCTCGAGCAATGCTTCGTCAATGCCGCTGCGACCACCGAGAAAGTCCAGCAAGCCTGCAGTGAAACGATTGCGCGATTTTTTCAGTCGTGCATCGAGTGGCTCGCTGGTCTCGATTTGATCCCCCGGCAGGTTTACCCTTTCGGTGGCGGCGATCTCTTTGTGCTCTGGAGTGACAGCGGCTTTATCTGTCTTTTTCAGAAAACTGAAAATACCCATGGGCTGCTCTTGTAAAATGACTCTGCCATACGGTGACAGGTGTGCGTAACGGGGATTATTTACATTAACGCTAATACAATGAATCGTAGCACTCGAGCGGGCATCGCGGTGTTATCTTTGGTAAAGGTTTCGGGGCTACACGGGAGCAGTGTTGAGCAGGCGTCAAAACAAGGTCAGAATTATTTCCGGTCGGCTGCGTGGGCGGTTCGTCACGTTTATCGATCAGAACGGTCTGCGTCCAACCGGAGACCGGCTGCGCGAAACACTTTTTTCATGGCTGCAACCCAGCCTGCCCGGTAGTCGCTGCTTCGATATGTTTGCCGGCAGCGGTGTGCTGGGCTTTGAATCGATCTCCAGGGGGGCGGCTGCTGTCACCTTGATGGAAAGATCAGCACGGGTAGTGGCGGCGCTGAATGAAAATGCGCGTAACCTGGATCTTTCGAATATCGAAATTATCTGTGGAGATGCACTGCGCATCGATACGATTACGCGCCACTGTGCTGCGCAGAGTATGGATATCGTTTTTGTTGATCCGCCTTTTGTCGATAACACTCAGCAGGCGGCGATTGAGCTTCTGCATCAATCAGGCGTACTGGCGGCCGGTGCGTTGGTCGCTGTTGAGAACAGCAAAAGGCAGCCGCCGCTCTTACCTCCGCAGGGCTGGCAGCAGCAGCGGGAGAAGGTCGCCGGTGAAGTGCGTCTGACGCTTTTCTGCGCTCCAGGGCGTTTGCAGAACGGGTAGGCGCCATGTAATGATCAGTGCCGATCATGGCTGTTTAATCTTTCCGCCGGTCAGTAGTTGACGCACTTCGTTGTTGCCTGGCGGACAACCGGGAATGTACTTTGAAAGTAAGCGCTATTTATCCAGGGACCTTCGATCCGGTGACGCGGGGACACATCGATGTCGCGACCAGGGCGGCAAAAATGTTTGATCGCGTGGTGCTTGCCGTTGCTGAAAGTCCCGGTAAGCAACCGCACTTTAATCTCGAAGAACGCAGCTCACTTGCAACGCAGGTGTTTGCGGACACTAAAAATATTGAAATCACTTCCTTTCGGGGGCTGATGGTCGACTTTGCCAGAGAGATAGGCGCGTCGGTCATCGTCAGAGGCCTGCGTGCGGTGTCCGACTTCGACTACGAGGTGCAGCTGGCTAATCTGAACCGTCAGTTAAATCCGCAGGTCGAGACCGTGTTTGTTGCGGCTGCCAGTCAGTATACGTTCGTATCGTCCAGTATGGTCAGGGAAATATCTTCTCTCGGGGGCGATGTGTCTCCATTCGTGGATCCGCTGGTAGAGCAAGCGCTGAAGAGATAAAAATGGCGCTTATCATCACTGATGAATGTATTAACTGCGATGCCTGTGAGCCGGAGTGTCCCAACGGAGCGATCACACAGGGGATCGAAATCTATGAAATCAACCCCGCGTTGTGTACCGAGTGCGTTGGTCACTTCGAAACGTCTCAGTGTGTGGAGGTTTGTCCGGTAGACTGCATTCCTTTTGATCCTGATCACGTTGAATCAAAAGAACAGCTGTTGGTTAAGTACCACCGTATACTGGCTGTGAATGGAAGTTAGCGGGGCATTGAAAGCAGCGCGCTTATCTCCCCGGTTTTAAGGTCCTCACTGCCGACTCCGAACAATATGACTGTGACCCGCCTGCGGACAGGATAGCAGTGTCCGCGCGGCTGCATCGCTTCACGATTGACAGGACGGGCAGTAAAAACTTGAGCGTTGCCCCAGCGTGATCGTTTTTATCGTCGCGTTGCATCGTCTGCATGGCTCACCCCCGCGCCCGTACACGTTTAGTGTCTGTTGAAAATACCCGGGCTGTCCGTCTGAATTGACAAAGTCACGCAGCGTAGTGCCGCCCTGTTCGATGGAGTGCCCAAGTACTGCCTTTATTGCATCAACCAATAGATCGTATTGTTTGCGCGTCACGCGCCCGGCCGCTCTGCCGGGCCTCAGTCCGGCGCTGAACAACGCTTCGCTCGCGTAAATGTTACCCACACCAACGACTACCCGACCATCCATGATGAAGTTTTTAACCGGTGCCTTGCGCTTGCGTGAAGCCTGGTACAAATGAAGAGTATTGAATGCGTCGGACAACGGTTCCGGGCCGAGGTTCTTCAGCAGGGTATGCTGCTCAGCGGCCTCGTCTGTCCACAGCACAGCGCCAAAGCGTCTGGGGTCGTGGTATCGCAGTGTCTTGCCGGAAGAAAGTTCAAAATCGATATGATCGTGCTTCTTCAATGGCACGACAGGGTCAACAATACGCAGACTGCCGGACATCCCCAGGTGAATGATAATCGCGCCTTTACAGGGCGAAGCCGTGTTGATGATCAGGTATTTGGCGCGCCGATGCAGTGCAGTGACGGTGGCGTTATGCAGCTTGTCAAATCCTGCACTCACCGGCCAGCGCAGATTACGCTGCCGGACAACCACACGGGTGATGTTCTGGTTCAGCAGGTGAGGTGCGATTCCCCGCAGCGTGGTTTCAACCTCTGGGAGCTCTGGCATAAAGGATCGGTTGGCTGGAGAAGCCAACAGTATACCGCTGCCGGGGCTGCAATGCCGATGCTATAGATAGTCAATCAGGTTGAGTGTACGGGCTTGTTCATCGCTCAGTAAAAAGCCGTATTTTTCGCCGCTGAAACTGAGCACAGCAACGCCGTCAACCGAGTGTAAATAAAGATCCTGTCGCTGATTGTTCGCAGAGGTGAGGGCAATACGCGCCACCGGATCGTTGGCAATGTTTTCCTGCGCAATGACACCGAGTGATTTTAAGTTCGACCACTGATCAGCATTGTCGAGTTCTTGCTGGTTGATAGTAACCCCGGTTACTTTGCGGGTCATGGTCAGGTCGACGAAGGCGCTTTGACCGGCGTGCAGTAGCGGTATGACAGTATCAGCCTGAAGATATACGCGGTTGTTGGCGAGCACGTAGCGCAGCTGGCTCACTGGTTCCAGTTGACCAATCCGGTAGACGTGTTCGCCGAACTCCACCGATACAGAATCCCTGAACAGATCGTCGCTGTTGATTTCATCGACGTCGTAGTTTCTTGCTGTCACGATATTGGTGGCCAGTAGTGCTTCGACGCGAGACTGCCGAACCGGTGCAATAAATGGTTCGGTCAGATGCCAGCGGTTTCCGAGATGCGAAAAGGCCAGTATCAGTTCATCGTCTTTTTTTATTTTTATGTCTGGAGTGGCCGGCAGGGTGTGGATGCCAACGCGATCCGGATTGCGATTGTAGGCACGCCCGTCCAGCAAAATGAAAGCGAACAATGCGACGGCAACAACCGCGACCACCTTATTTGACAACATTCTATTAACCATAACGACGCGAATACCAAACCCGCCCGGCAGTCGCCATCAATCCCGCGGGTATTAACAGCAATGCGAATGCGACCAGTGTAACCGTGGCGATCGGAGACAGCTCCAGGCGATTGTCCAGTGCGGTCGGCCTGCTGACAGCGGTAAGTGTTTTATCGGTCACTGCCCAGTGAAAGAGGCGGGTGGCCAGATCCCGATTGCCGCCATTGGCAATCCATGCATCGGCAAGGAAATCACCATCGCCGCTAATCAGTACTTTCTGTTGGCGGCCAGCCTTTTCTCGCTCCAGGGCGATTATCAGTGGGAACGGACCGGAGATTTCCTGCTGATCATCACCGAATTGTATTTGTCCGCTGAGCGCGCCGGTTTCCGTCCACGAATGCTCTCCTGCCTGCACCAGTGCTGCTGCGCGCCATTCGCGGTTGGCTTGCAATTGCAGTGCTGCCGACTGTGGAAACAGTGTCACTGAAGTCAGTCCGCTGGTCGCCGCGTGTGGTGAATAAAGATTTGCCACGGCAAAATCCGGGCGCTCCACATCGAGATTCTCAGTGGCCAGATCGACCACTACCCCGGGACTGCGGGTGACACCCAATTCAAGTGCTACCGCCTTCAAGCCGTCATCGGATGCCGGCTCCGTCAGCCAGAGCAGGTTGCCACCGCGCGATACATAGTCGAGTACCTGCGCGACCTCTGCCGGTAGAAATCGACTCAGCGGGCTGGCTATCACCAGCAATCCGTCTTCAACATCGGGCGCCGGTGTGGTGCTGAGTTGTATGGTGTCGAGCGTAAAACCGGAATCGCGAAGCTGAGCCGCAAGCAGGCCGATATCTGCGGGATTGTTTGACTCAATCGAGCGTTCACCATGTCCGGTAACAAAATGTGCTATTGGCGGTCTGTCATGGGCAAGTCTCTGCAATGCCATTGTGATGGCTGTTTCTGATACCTGAGTCAGCCGTTGCAGGCGATCTTGATAACGAATAAATACTTCGCCACCGGGTGCAATGCTGAGTTTGCGCATGCCGGCCGGATCCTTTGCCGGATCGGTGACGGTCACAAGCAGGTCCGGTTTGCGTGCCTGATATCGCTGCAACAGAGAATTGATTATCTGCAGCTGAGGATCAAGCGGATTAATGAATATTTCAACACTGACTTTGCCATCGAGTGCCGCCAGTGTCTCTTCACTTTGCGGCAATAATGTGTGACGGGCGCTGGCCGTCATGTCGTGTTGAAAAGGTAGTCGTTGCGCGATGATCAGCAGCAGAATCAGGCACACAGCGAACAGCAGGTGTCGCTTCATCATTGGATAGTGATTGTTCATGGCTTCACTTCGGGATAATGATTGACCGCGCCCGTGCGCCAGCTACATAACACCAGTAATACCGCGCTCAAACAAATAAAATACATCAGGTCACCGGTGTGAAATATGCCCTGCATAAAGCGCTGCACGCGAACAGACGGTGACAGGCTGCTGAGCATTCCAGTGCCATCAGCGGTGGCTGCCATCCAGGCCAGTAGCAGGCAGGTGAAACTCAGGAAGGCAGCCAGTGCCGGAATTTTTGTCAGCGATGAAAACAGCAGTGTCACTGATGTCGCCAATGCAACGAACAGTGCCAGGCCGACATAGGCGCTGATCAAATGCCCGATGTCCAGTGGTACAAAGAGCAGCAGAGACGAGACCAGTGCCGCGCTCAACAGGAGTATGATCAGTTGAAATACCATGGCAGCGATAAACTTACCCAGTACAATTTCGCGCACCTCGACCGGGGCGCTGGCAAACAGGTCGTAGCGTCCGGTTTGTTTTTCCAGTGCGATCAGGTTCATGCACAGCAGAGGCGTGGCGAGCATCATGACGATGCTGGCTGGTGCGATAAAGTGCACCACCAGATGGCTGGTAAGGCCGCTGGCCGATGTGTGTGCTGCTGTATTTTGCAGCAGGGTGTACTGTTCAGTGGCCGAAAGAAAAAGCCAGCCCAGTACCAGCTGCAGTGCAGCGGCAGCAACCCAGGCGAATGCCGAACGGCGATATAGCTGCAATTCGTGACTGGCAATCACACCGATCATGATGCTTCTCCTGCGGCCATTGCCGTGTTACCGGCATTGATCTTTAGTTGACTGAAAAGCTTTTCCAGGTGATTGCGCACCGGGTTTATTTCTAACAGTTGCAATCCGCGCTGTAGCAACGCCTCACCGATCTGATCCACTGTGGCCGTTCCGTTCTCTGCCTTTGTCGTGACCAGCCAGTGCTGCGAATCCACCGAACAGATGCGCAACACACCCGGCAGATCCTGCAAATCCTGTGACTGTGCCTTGCCCTGGAGAATAAGTTCATAGGTAGATCGCGACTCGTCGCGCAGTTCACTGAGCGGCATGTCGAGCAGTTTGTCGCCTTCATTGACCACGACCACACGGTTGCAAACCTGCTGAACTTCAGCGAGCAGATGGCTGGAAAAAATCGTTGCCTGATCGGTTTGAACCTGTTTTACCAGTGCTCTCATCTCGAGCAGTTGCGCCGGGTCGAGACCATTGGCCGGCTCATCGAGGATCAGTAGCTTCGGTTCGTGCACGAGTGCCTGCGCCAGATTGATACGCTGCTGATAACCGTGTGAAAGATTGCCTATTACTCGATTTTCAACACCGCCCAGATTGCATCTATCGATTGCGGCGGCCACAGCCTGACTGGTATTTGCTTTGGCGATGCGGCGCAGTTTTGCCGCCAGGGTAAGGTACTCGGTAACGGTAAATTCAGGGTAAACCGGCGGTTTGTCCGGCGCATAGCCGATACACTGGCGAGCCTCGCGGGCGTCATTGCACAGTTCGAATCCGTTGACCGAGATTCGTCCCCTGGAAGGCGCCATCGCACCGGCCAGAACCCGCAGCAGGGTGGATTTGCCGGCGCCGTTGAGACCCAGTAATCCCAGTGTGTCTCCGGCGTGCAGCGACAGGTCAAAGTTATTGATCGCGTCGAACTTTCCATAGCTCACGTGTATGTCAGCCGCCCGCAGCAGCCCTGGTGTAGTGTCGGCAGACATCTCGGTAATCCAGCGGAGTTGAGCGCTCACCGGTGTTGTGAGCAAAGAAAGAGTTACTTGGGGAATCTCTGATCAATTGCTCGCGTCATTCTGACGGCCTATTTTTCCGAGCGCGTCGTTGCGATTTTCATAAAGGGAGCAACCATTCATTGCAAATCGACGCCTCGCTCTCGAAAAAATAGTTCGGCCAGAATGGCCGCGCTCAATTAATCAGAGGTTCCCTAAAGATTTATAGCTGAGTTGCCGGATTTTGCAGTCTGCCTTTCCCGGCGTGACGCTTAAATAGTGGAATGGTGCACTTTCTACAGGCAAAAAAAAGCCCGGCAGTGCCGGGCTTTTGACGACTAGATACAGCGGACGCTCGAATTATTTGATCTTCGCTTCTTTGTAGGTCACGTGCTTGCGCACCACAGGATCGAATTTCTTGATTTCCATTTTTCCGGTCATCGTGCGCTTGTTTTTGGTGGTCGTGTAGAAATGACCTGTACCCGCTGATGAAACCAGTTTGATTTTATCTCTCATCGTGTTCTTCCCAGGTGCTCGTTGCTAGACTTTTTCGCCGCGACTGCGGATGTCGGCAAGTACCGAATCGATACCTTTTTTGTCGATGATCCGCATACCGTTGGAGGAGACCTTAAGCGTCACAAATCGCTTTTCAGCTTCGACCCAAAACCGGTGGGTGTGGAGGTTCGGCAGGAAGCGGCGCCGCGTTCTGTTTTTCGCGTGCGAAACGTTGTTACCGCTCATGGGCCGCTTTCCGGTAACCTGACAGACTCTGGACATGTGCTTCTCCGCACGTTGTTAAAGCAGAACTCCCTAGTATATGCAAATTCCAGGTTAAATCCAATGGTGTCTGCGCGGATTTTTCATTGAATATCGACGAATTTACGCAACGTCTGGAACTGGCCGGACTCAACCGGCTGGCGGTGCTGCCCCGGCGGTCTGTCGGTCGGTTATCCGGCCTGGATGACTGGCAGTCGCTGCTGCTCATCGGCAATGCCGGGCCAGCCATGTGGCGCAAAATTCCCCGTGCATATTTCCAGCAGCGCCATCCGGTTGATACCTATGCCCGCGATACCGTGGCAGGGCTGCTGGCGCAGTGCGCTGAACCGGGTACCTGGCGGCTGCTTTTTCCAGGCGACAACTGCCCGCCGTTGCAGGCGCTCGGCAAACTGGCAGGCTGGCACAACGACTCACCGCTGGGCACAGGTATAAACGGCGACTCCGGCCTGTGGTTTGCCTACCGCGCAGTCGTCGCCATGTCGGTGGTGCTCGACGAGAAAACGGTCGCACCGCAGGACTCGCCCTGTTTGAGTTGCGAGTCGCTTGCCTGTGTATCCGCTTGTCCGGCGACCGCGGTCGCTCTGGGGCAGCCGCCGGATCTCAAGCGCTGTGCGACCTATCGTGTCCAGCCGGGCTCCGCCTGTGAAGCTTCCTGTGTGGCCAGGTTGTGCTGTCCCGTCACCCCACACCTGCGCTATAGCGAGGCCCAGATCAATTATCACTACCGGCGCGCCCTGCCGGCGCTGTCGCAGTGGCTTCAAACCGCATCGACGGGTGATCAGGCGTCGACCTAATTCTGATAGGCTCCGCCTGAGACTGAAGAAGGAGTGCTCGCTGTTGGACAAAATCTTTATTACCGCGCTGCGGGTGGATGCGGTGATTGGCATCTATGACTGGGAGCGGGAAATTCGGCAGAAGCTGCTGATTGATCTGGAGATGACTACCGACATCACCAAAGCGGCGCACTCGGACGACATACAGCACGCGCTGAACTACAAGGCGATTTCGGATCGTGTGCACGAGTTCGCATCCGCGAGCAGTTTCGGATTGATTGAAGCGCTTGCTGAAAAGGTGGCCGGACTGGTGCGTGAAGAGTTTGCCGTGCAGTGGGTGAAAGTCACGGTGCACAAGCCCGGAGCGGTGGAGGCCGCTGCCGACATTGCGGTGATGATAGAGCGCGGTCGGAGCTGAACCTTGGCATCAGTGGCACTTCCGGCGCTCAATGCCGAACAGCAGCAAATCAGCGGGCAACTGGCCGACATCATTGCGCAGCATATAAGCGCGAATGGACCGATGCCGTTCTCGGAATACATGCATCGCTGTCTGTACGAGCCGGGCCTTGGCTACTATGTCAACGGGTTGAGCAAGCTTGGCGGGTCGGGGGACTTCATCACCGCGCCTGAGATATCGGCAGACCTCGCGCGCTGTGTGGCGGCGCAGACTGCGGAAGTTTTGGCGTTAATCGGCGGGGGCGATGTGTTGGAGTTCGGCGGTGGCAGCGGCCGGTTCGCAGCGGATCTGTTGCTGGCACTGGATGAAATGGGTAGTTTACCGGAGCGTTACTATCTGCTTGACGTCAGTCCGGATTTACGACAGCAACAACAACAATTGATCAGCGACACCCTGCCGGGTCGGCTGGCCCCAAAAGTCGAGTGGGTCAGAACGTTTGTCGAAGGCTTCCGCGGGGTTGCGGTCGCCAACGAATTGTTTGATGCGTTTCCGGTTGAACGTTTCCGGGTTGCCGGTGAACGTATCAGTCGTTTGTGTGTCAGTGCTGACGAGTCGGGGTTTCATCTGGTCGAGGTGGACGACCACAACACCGCCCGTGATGTCATGCAATTGCTTGGCGCGTTGCGCGGACAACTTTCAACGGACTATCAATCAGAATTCTGCCCGGTACTGGCGCCTTGGTGGGCGTCGTTGTCTGATGCGTTCGACACCGGTCTGGTGCTCGTACTGGACTACGGCTGTGAGCGCGCCCGTTACTATTCTCCGCTAAGGTCGGGCGGCTCCACGCGCTGCTTTTTTCGCCATACGCTGCATGATGATGCATTGATTTACCCCGGGGTGCAGGATATCACCGCTGACGTGGATTTCTCCGCGCTGGCCGGCGCTGCCGTCGCCAACCGCTTTGAACTGGAGGGCTATACGTCCATGACCCGGTTTATGTTGTCCTGTGGTGTGATGGATCATCATGAAAAAAAGACCTCGCAGCTGGATGAAAAAGCGCGCATAGAGGCCACCGGTAAGCTCAAACAGGTCCTCATGCCCGAGGAGATGGGAGAACGATTCATGGTGGCCGGCTTTTCCCGCAATATCGGTCCGGTGCTGGAGGGATTTGCTCACGGCGATCAGTCGCGACTGCTGTAACCGCCCCATCTGCCGCAGGCTCCACTAGCGTCCGGGAACCGCAATGGTTCTGGTTTCGCTATTGTCTCCGTGCACGGAGTCGCTGGCGACGATGGTAACGGCTGCCACCCCGGGCGGGATCGTCAGCGTGAGACTCCGTGTAAACGGCTGTTCATTTACGTGCGGGTGGTGCAAGGTCCGTGAACCGATCACAGTGCCTGATTCATCGAGCACATCCCACCTGTCAGCGTAGTGGTCCCAGCCTTCATCGGCGTGTTCGATCGTCACGCTGACACGAAATTGATTGTCTGCGCCTGCTGCAGTGATGGTGACGTCCACGATTGTCGCGTCGTTTGCAAATCCGGTGCTGGTCAACAGCGCGGCGAGTAGCGCGGCGGGCAGTAAGCGTGTGGGTGAAAAAGGTAAAGTGGTTTTCATGGCCATCTGCGTCAGCGCGAGGCGAAAAAATGCAGGCAACGCACAGCCTCGATTGAACTTTTTCAACGCATCGATGGCGTTTGTGGCAAAAAAGGCTGTGCCTTTACTGAGCATACGGTTCACAGGAATCCTTATGCTGCGATTACCTGACGGTTTCATAAAAATCTACTCTCGTGGTTGCCTGATCCGGGTTGATGTGTCGTCTCGTAAACTGTCTGGTGTGTAGGTTGAATAGTTGCTGTCATTGGAGTCTTTGTTTTGGGACTGGTTCCCTGAGTCTCATGCGAAATTCGGCGAGGTTAGGGCCGGGTGGGATGCTATCGTGATTGAGTCACTCTGGAAACTGTGTCATGTTGCCGACGCAGTGCACCACTTCAGTCGTGTCATTACAACGCACGACCACACGCTGGAGCGGCGCAACGTTAACTAACAGTGGAAAGACAGCGTTTATCATGAACACGCCGGACGAACCCCGACCACGGGTTTCTGCGATTATCGTATTTGTCAGTTTGCTCGCACCGATGGTACTCACCGGATTTTATCTGGTGTATGCCCTGGTGGGTCTGATCATTGACGGACAAAGTAAAATCAAGTGGAGCGACGAGGCGCTGAATGTTGGGTTGCGCATGTTGTTGCTGATCGTGATACTAAATATCGTGGTGATGCTCTACGCGTGGGTTAAAAAAGTTTCCGGTGCTCATCCATTGTGGGTATCACCTGTTGCCCATATAACAGTCGGTGTGCTTTTAACCGTGATGATCGTGTTCATTCAGTAGCACCGCAGGCCCGCTGAATCCGGTGTATTCAGGTTCCCCGGTTCGCCCGCGCCCTGTGCGCATCCATAACAGTTGGAACAGATCACGAACTACAGCCTGTATGGGTCTTGCGCGGTGCACAATGGAACTGAGAGCTATCCGCTATGTCTGAACCAAAACACGCGCGAATGTGGTGGTTGCTCGGCGGCTGCTGGATACTGTTGTTGATCTTTCTATCGCTGGCAAATATCAGTTACCCGCAGGTCAGCAGCACGTTTGGCGATAAAATCAATCATGCGCTGGCCTATGGCTTGTTGATGGGATGGTTCGGTCAGTTAATGCACACTCCCCGCCGCTGGTGGGGTGTTGCGATTGTGCTGGTGTTACTGGGAATGGTGATGGAAGCGCTGCAGAGTAGTGTCCCCTATCGCTCTTTCGACGTGTACGATGGCGTGGCAAACGCTGTCGGTGTGTTGGCGGGTTTACTGGTTCTGTACTTCGGCGGTAATCAGGTGCTGAAAACCGGTGAACGTTGGCTGGATTCAATTAAGGGTGAATAACATGCGTATGACGAAATCAATGCCGCTGCTTGTGGCACTGTTGGGCGCTATGTCGTTTCAGGTGGCGACAGCGTTGAGCAATTCATCAGAGTGGCCGATCACAGACTTTGAAAATACATCGGTTGATTTTTCTGAAATTCTTTCCGGCGGACCACCCAAAGATGGCATACCGTCAATCGATGAACCCAAGTTTGTCGACAATGCAGCCGCGGCTGTGTGGCTCGGCCAGAACGAGCCTGTTATTGCGCTCTCCGTAGGCAGCAAGGCGCGTGCATATCCGTTGCAGATACTCACATGGCACGAAATAGTAAATGATACGATCGACGATCTTTCTGTGACCGTGACCTTTTGTCCGCTGTGCAACGCCTCGATTGTGTTCGATCGGACAATCGATGGCAAAGTATACGACTTCGGTACAACCGGCAGGCTGCGTCTCAGTGATATGGTGATGTATGACCGACAAACCGAATCCTGGTGGCAACAGTTCACCGGCGAGGGAATCATCGGTGCGATGAATGGCGTTCGCTTAAAACAGATTCCCTCTCACATCGTGTCGTTTGAGAACTTTCAACGTAGCTACCCGAATGGTGAGGTGCTGTCACGCGAAACCGGTGTGCGCCGCGATTACGGGCGCAATCCCTATCCGGGCTATGACGATATCAACTCGTCACCCTTTCTGTTTCGTGGTGAGACTGATAAACGACTACCACCGATGGAGCGTGTGCTGGCGCTACAGCAACAGGATAAAACGCTGCTGTTCGGGCTGAGTACGTTAAAAGAGCAGCCGGTTATTAATACTGAATTCAATGACCAGGCAGTGACGGTGTTTTCATTTGCGCAAATGAACTCCGCACTGGATGGTGCTGAAATCAGCAAGTCAAAGTTAATTCCCTCAGCAGCGATATACAGTGCCGAGGTGGATGGGCGAACACTTGACTTCAGCATGAAGGACGGATTCGCGGTTGACGACAAAACAGGCTCTGTATGGAACATATTTGGCGTCGCTGAATCCGGTCCGCTCAAGGGGCGGCAACTCGACCAGCTCGATCACGGTGTGCACTTCGCATTTGCGTGGTTTGCGTTTGATCCGCTTGCACAGGTGTATGAACCCTGAAACCGTACATGCGCCACTGAGGCGCAAACGCACGGAGCGGTGTTGCAATTTGTATGAATTGCAGTTCTACTAGCTGCACTTCGATCTAGAAGCGGTAATGGCTCGTGCACGATCTTTCGCAGCAGGTTCTCCGCACCGATGCGTCGGGGATGCCATTAGAGTGGATAAACTACCAGGACGCCGTGAGGTTCTACCATTCCGGCCGGGTGGCTTATTGCCTGGGGGCTTGTGTTTACAAGCTGCGCGGCGGCATCAATGCCCGAACCGGGCTGCGCAGTGAATTGTCTGTCAATGCGATTGTCGCCACGCATGGCACCAACACCACGCTGGTGCAGGGATACATTCCACCGCTCAGCAACCGCACTTTGTTTAAGCGCGATGCGCAACTCTGCCTGTACTGTGGCAATCGATTCAACACCTCTGATCTGTCGCGAGATCATGTAACGCCGCTGTCTCAGGGCGGTCAGGATAAATGGCAGAACGTAGTGACTGCCTGTAAACGCTGCAACAATCACAAGGCTGGCCGTACCCCGGAGCAGGCGGGCATGCAGTTGCTTGCGATACCGTTCAGACCAACCCACGCTGAGTATATTTACCTGAAGAGCAAACGTGTGCTGGCGGATCAAATGGATTTCCTGCGAGCGCATTTTCCGCGTAAGAGTCCATTGCGGGATCGCGAAGACGTCGTGCGTGCGATGTCCGGCTACCATGACAAGCTGCCGGGGTAATACGGCAGATCGGTGGGTTAGCAGGATGTTGAAAAACTATTGCGCTAGGTCTGAGGG
>CAZOXM010000028.1:30698-52081 GCA_964583825.1 uncultured Granulosicoccaceae bacterium | reverse complement strand
GCATAGTCCATGTAGCCGAGCCTTGCCAGCGGCGCCATGGCGGCGACATCGACCATACCGTCTGCGATAAAGCGGTCGTCGACATAGATGCCTTCCACTGAAACGATGACGGTGGTATAACCGGTGCGGCCCTCGACCACGGGCAGTTCGATGGTTTTCCACAAGCGGCACTCGAATGCCGCAGGGCTGGCCGCCACGCGTTCCGGTGCAACCATGGTTGATGCGGCAGATTCCAGTTTTGCCAGTTCGAATTCATTGACCCCCGACTTCACTGCGGCACTGCTCATGTTCATTTCATCGACCAGTGCGTTTGAGGCCATGGAGCAGGTGCATTCTTTGGTGGCCTGAATGTTCAGCAGTGAGTCTTTGCCGTTGGCAATAGAAAACATTAGCATGGGCGGTGAGTCGGAGATCGCGTTAAAAAAACTGAACGGTGCCAGGTTCGGCGTGCCTGTGTCATCGAGCGTCGACACCCAGCCGATCGGCCTCGGTACCACGAGTGCTTTGAAGGGGTCGTGACGCAGGCCGTGGTCGCGCTTTTCCGTGGAATAAAACATACCGTTCACTGTTGTCTCTGATTGTCACTTAATTGTAGTCTCGAGGTCGTATCAGAGGAAGTTGCATGACTGAATGTTGGTTAGATTGCCGCGACTGTTGGGTCTTTTTCGGGTAGGTACTTATGAATCCGGTTGAGTTGGTGTTGTCTCGCAGATTGCGTGTTACTCCCTTCGAGGCACGTGTTCGCGAACAGGGTGTCAAGAGTTATACCGTCTATAACCATATGGTTCTGCCGGTTAATTTCTCCAATACACAAGAGGAATACATGCATTTGTGCGAGCACGTTCAGTTGTGGGACGTGTCGGCAGAGCGGCAGGTGGAGGTAACGGGCCCTGATGCGCTTGAATTATTAGAGCTCATTACGCCTCGCCACATCGCACCGTGCCAGGTTGGCCAGTGTGTGTATGCGCCGCTCGTTGATGAAGATGCGCTGCTGGTCAATGATCCGATTGTGCTGCGTCTGGCCGAGGATCGGTTCTGGATTTCCATTGCTGACTCCGATGTGCTGTTGTGGGTGAAAGGCATTGCCTGGGGTCGCGGCCTGAATGTTCGCGTATTTGAGCCGGACGTCAGTCCGCTGGCCGTGCAGGGACCGAAGTCGGATGATCTGATGGCAGAGCTCGTCGGTGAGTCGGTCAGATCGCTGCGCTTTTTCCGCTTTATGGAAACCCGAATTGCCGGCACTGACGTGGTGCTGGCTCGCTCTGGCTGGAGCGGCCAGGGCGGTTTTGAAATCTACCTGCAAAACAGTGAACACGGTCTGGCGCTGTGGGACGCCGTGTGGGAGGCAGGGCAGAAGTACGGAATCAGATCCGGTGCACCCAATGGGATTGAACGCCTCGAGAGCGGATTAAAATCCTATGGCAGCGACATGACACACGAAGACAGCGTTTTGGAATGTGCATTTGAGCGCTATCTGAATCTCGACAAGCCGGTGCCTTACATGGCCAGAGAGGCAATAGAAAGAGAGCTTGCCGCCGGGGTAAAGCGCAGGCTCTGTCATGTGATGGTCAGCGACGGTCCGCTGCCGCCGCTGCGCGGTTTGTGGGAGATTGCCCGTGGCGATCAGGTCGTCGGGCATGCGAGCAGCAGCGCCTGGTCACCTAAGTTTGAGGCCAATCTGTTGTTTGCGATGCTGTCTCAGGAAGTGTCCACACCCGGTACTGAGTTGACACTGCAGATTGACGGTAACGAGTATCCAGCGCTGGTGAAGGATGATCGCTGGAAGTCCTGATCTGCAGCGGATACTATGCGTGCGGTTCCGCAACCGCCACCGCTGTGGTTTACATGTCTCAAACGCTTACGATTAAACAACCGGACGACTGGCACCTGCACTTGCGCGACGGCGCGGTACTCAACGCGGTGTTGCCGGATACCGCGCGTCACTTTGCGCGCGCCATTGTGATGCCGAATCTGGTGCCGCCGGTGGTCCGGTCGGCCGATGCAGCGGCGTATCGGGATCGCATACTGTCGGCACTGCCCGACGGATCGACCTTCGAGCCGCTGATGACTCTGTACCTCACCGAGGCGTCAAGCGCTGAAGATATTGCCGCCGCTGCGGAGTCCGGGCTGGTGCGTGCGGTTAAGCTTTACCCGGCCGGTGCGACCACCAACTCCGATTCCGGTGTGAAAAACATCGATAAAGTGACCGGTGTGCTGGAACGCATGGCCGAAATCGGGCTGCCGCTGTGTGTGCACGGAGAGGTCACTAACGCGGATGTAGATATTTTTGATCGCGAAGCGGTTTTTATCGACACCGTGCTCGATCCGCTGCGAACGCGCGTGCCCGGCTTGCGTGTGATCATGGAGCATGTGACCACCACGGATGGCATCGACTATGTCAAAAGTGCCGATGCCGATCTGGCCGCGACGCTGACCACGCACCACCTGATGATCAATCGTAACCACCTGTTCAAAGGGGGCATTCGCCCGCACTACTATTGCCTGCCGATTGCCAAGCGTCGCTCACACCAGTTGTCGCTGCGTGCTGCTGCGACCTCCGGTGACAAGCGTTTCTTTCTCGGCACCGATAGTGCGCCGCATGTTGACGGTGCCAAAGAGTCCGCCTGTGGCTGCGCCGGTGTGTACAACGCGCCCAACACGCTTTCCTGTCTGGCGCATGTGTTTGAAGAGGAGGATGCGCTGCAGCACCTCGAAGGGTTTACATCGCTGCACGGCCCGGCGTTTTATCGTTTGCCGGTTAATACCGATTCGGTGACGCTCGAACGACGGGACGATCCGGTGAACTTCCAGCGCAAGCTCGACACCGCTGACGGACCGGTGACTGTGTTCGACCCCGAGTGCGAGTTGTACTGGCATGTGGTTGCGGCCTGAGTGTTACCCATTTTAATGACGGACTAATTAGCCATGTTTCAAAACACCTTTCCCGATGAAGAGACCATGGCGGAGCTGGCGGCGGGTATGTTGCTCGAGATCGATGCGGTTCACTTTCGCGCTGATCAGCCCTACAAACTGACGTCCGGTCTTGCCAGTCCGGTATACATTGATTGTCGAAAGCTGATCTCGTACCCGCGCATACGTGCGGCGCTGATGGACTTTGCGGTTTCAAAACTGATGCGCGATGCCGGCTTTGAAGCGTTTGATGCCATTGCCGGTGGGGAAACGGCCGGCATCCCATTCGCAGCCTGGATTGCGGAGCGGATGGGACTTCCCATGTTATACGTGCGCAAAAAACCCAAAGGCTTCGGTCGCGATGCGCAGATAGAAGGCGACCTCAGCGAAGGACAGCGCGTATTGCTGGTGGAAGATCTGACCACCGACGGCGGCTCCAAACTGAAATTTGCCGATGCTCTGCGCGACGCGGGTGCGAAGTCTGAACATACGCTGGTTATCTTCTACTACGATGTTTTTCCGGATACCGGCTCAAAGCTCGCCTCCCGCGGGCTTACGCTGCATCATCTGGTGACCTGGTGGGATGTGCTGAAGCTGTGCAGAAACAAGGGCTACTTCGATACACACACGCTCGATGAGGTAGAGAAATTTCTTCATCAGCCACTGCAGTGGTCGGCCGATCACGGTGGCTCTTATCAGCCGGCCAGTTAATTGATGGTGCGCTATGCAGCACGATAACTACGTCATCGATGACATGATCTCTGCCAAGGCGATTGCCGCCCGTGTAGAGAGCATGGCAGTCGAAATCCGCAACCACTTTGAAAATACAGAAAAGCTTGTGGTTATCGGACTACTGCGCGGCTCTTTTATGTTCATTGCCGATCTGGTTCGCGAACTGGATCTGCCGGTCGAGGTGGATTTTCTCGAGACTTCATCCTACGGCGACACAATGGAATCCTCCCGCGAGGTGCGAATACTCAAAGATCTGCGCGGCGAAATCGAAGGGCGCGACATTCTGGTGGTGGAAGATATTGTCGATACCGGCCATACGCTGCATCACGTGCTGCGGCTGCTGGCGTCGCGCAATCCAGCGCGGATGATGGTTTGCGCTCTGCTCGACAAGCCCTCGAGACGTGAGGTGGATGTGAAAGCGGATCTGGTCGGTTTTGAAATCGAAGATAAGTTCGTAGTCGGCTATGGCATTGACTACGCGCAGCGCAATCGCAATCTGCCCTATATCGGATCGGTCCGCTTCACCGATTAGCAGGGTGTTGAAAAACTATTGCGCTAGGTCTGATGGCGTTAAATTCCCCCTCAAAATGCTCATTTATAACCCATAAACTGCGCTTTTTCGGGAGAATTTGCCTGCTCAGACCGTCGCTCATAACGATTTTCAACACCCTGTTAGCCTGGCAGGCGGTGCGCCGGAGGGCGAAAGAAGAGGGTGCACTGCACCGGTGCTGCGCGGTATCATAAGCAGCATACCGTTTATTATCAGGATGCCTGGACCTTCCATGACGACTTCTGTGCTTAATCACCCGACCCTTGCCACCGCGGTGTGGTCTGACGATAACCCGGTGCTGCGCAATGTGCTGCTTGCGGTAGCCGGCTCGCTTGCGCTGTGGGTCTCTGCCAAAGTGCAAATCCCGTTTTTCCCGGTGCCGCTGACGCTGCAGACGCTGGTTGTGCTGCTGATCGGGATGGCCTATGGCTGGAAGCTGGGTGCGGCCACGGTGGGTTTGTATCTGCTGCAGGGCGCAATGGGTCTGCCGGTGTTTGCGGGCACGCCCGAAAAAGGAATAGGCCTCGCGTACATGATGGGGCCAACCGGTGGCTTTTTGCTGGGCTTCGTGCTGGCGGCGGCACTGGTGGGTTATCTTGCGCAGCGCGGCTGGGACCGTAACATTGCCACGACCGCGCTGGCTATGCTGCTGGGCAACGCGATTATCTATGTGCCCGGCCTGCTGTGGCTCGGCAGCGTGGTGGGCTGGGACAAGCCCGTTTTGCAGTGGGGCATGACGCCATTCCTGCTCGGGGATCTGGCAAAGCTGATTGTTGCGGCCTTATTGATGCCGAGTATCTGGAAGCTGCTTAGCAAGCGCTAACGCACAGTCGCACCCGCTCTCTGCGCGGACAGCTACCGCGCAGACACCAGCGTTTTCACATCGACCGTATCCGGTGTGACCCCCTCCCTGCGCAGGACGACCTTGCGGATCTTGCCGGTAGGTGTTTTGGGCAGTTCTTCGACCAGGCGTACGTAGCGCGGTACGGCAAACCTGGCGAGATCTTCCGAAGCCAGGCGGCACCAGTCGGCAATCTGATCCCTGCTGCCGGTCGCGTTGAGCTGCAGTGCAATCATCACTTCATCCTCACCGCCGTCGGCATCATCCGCCGCCACTGCGTATGCGGCAGCTTCGGCGATGCCGTCGAGTGCCAGAAACGCCTGTTCCACCTCGTAGGACGAAATGTTCTCACCACGCCTGCGTATGCAGTCTTTGATGCGATCAACAAATACAAACTGACCGTTGGGCTGCCGGTAGCCGGCATCGCCGGTGTGGAACCAGAAGTTGCGCCATGCATCGACGGTTTGCTGTGCCATACCGGCATAGCCTGACATAAAGCCCCAGGCACGTCTTGGACGTACCATGATTTCCCCGATGGTGCCGTCCGGCACGGCTTCATCGGTATCGGGGTCGCGCACGGTGACTTCGAAGTACGTGTCGTAAACCCGTCCGCAGGTACCGGGTGCGCTCTCCCCGAGTTTGCCATACAGCGGGATATTGACCTCGGTCATACCGTAGAGCGGAACAACATGCGGTATCCCGAATCGGTTCCTGAAACTTTGCTCGACGCTCGCAGGTAGCGGTGCTGCGCCGAGTACTTTCAGCTGGTGGTTTTTGTCGTTTTTACTCGGTGGTTGTGCGGTGATAAAGGCTGCGACAGCGCCCAGTGTGTTGGTGTGTGTGGCGTGGTACTTCCGGACATCTGTCAGCCACTGGCTAGCGGAAAACTTTTTTCTTACCACTGCTCGACAACCGGCAGTCAGGCAAGCGAGTAACTGCATAAAAAGACCATTGGCGTGAAACAGGGGAAGGCAGATATAGAAGCAATCATCGGCAGTCAGCTGGTAGTTATCGATGGTGCCAACCGCAAACAACACGCAGTGTGCCTGTGGCATCTCCACGCCCTTGGAAGGACCCGAAGTGCCCGACGTAAACATGATGCATGCGAGATCTGAGGGTTTGGCCGGATAAATGTCGGCGACAGGCAGCGGTACGCACGGGTGGGAGGGTTGGATAAACTGCAAGTCGCCGGATGCCTGCTGCAGCAGCGGTTTGCAGGTCGCATCGCACACGGCGTAGCGCGCTGCGGATACTTCCAGTTGATGGCGGAGTACCTGTCCCTGCAGCCCGGTGTTAATGGCGACCATGGTAGCGCCAAGCAGCGAGATTCCCAGCCAGTATCGACAAAACAGCTGTGGATCGTCCGCCATGATGACAACGCGATCGCAGGCGCCTACACCGGCTTCGCGCAGGTTGCCGGCGGCCTGTAATGCCTGCGCCTGCAGTTCTGCGATCGTCCAGCAACCGCCATCGACGAATTCGATAGCAATTTCGTCGTTTGCGCGTTGCGTGAACAGTATTCGATTGATTGTCCAGTCGTCAGGTGCAGAAGGCATGGCAGACAGCTACAGTGCGTTTAACAGCATGTTAGTAAAACAACCACCATGGAGGTGAGAAAAAATGCCAGAGACATGGCGGTACGCCGTGTTTTGAATTAGTCTGGATGATACCTGTATCAGGTGTTCGGGTGGTGTTCTACCGATGAGTTGTTTTGCTTTTAGCGCCAATCGCAATGAGGGCAGTTGCAATGGAATCACTGGTCACTGCAGACTGGTTACAACAAAACCTCGCCGAAGTGGTCGTGCTGGATGGTTCCTATTATCTGGCGGTGATGGGCAAAGATGCCGATGCAGTCTTCGCAGAGGGGCATATCCCCGGTGCGCAGCGTTGGAATATTGATGAAATTGCCGACCGAACTTCGCCTCTGAAGCATATGATGCCGGCGCCACAGGTTATCGCCGAGGCTGCCGCCGAGCGCGGTATTACCCGGGATACGCCGGTGGTGGTATACGATCAGCTCGGCATGTTCTCGGCCGCACGGGTGTGGCTGGCGCTGCAAACCATTGGTCATCCGCAGGTGGCTTTGCTCGATGGTGGCTTGCCTGCCTGGCGTGGTGAGATACAGACGGGCGCTGCCGCACCGGTAGCGCCGGTCGTTTACGAGCCGTTCGAGCCGCAGCCACGCACGGTCGATCGCGCTGTGGTACTGGATGCGCTGGATGCCACCGACGCGTTAATTCTGGATGCCCGATCAGCGGGGCGATTTAATGGCGTTGAAGCTGAGCCGGTAGCAGGGCTGCGCAGTGGGCATATGCCGGGCGCGCTGAACGTGCCCTACACATTGCTGCTGGACGAACAGGGCCGGTTTAAGCCGGTGGATGATTTGCGGGAGATATTCCGCACGACCGGATTGAGCGGTAATGAACGCATCATCACCAGTTGTGGTTCCGGGGTGACGGCGTGCATCGTCACCTTTGCGCTGCACCGGATCGGCATAGCGTCTCAGGTCTACGACGGATCCTGGTCGGAGTGGGGGCAGGCGGATTTGTCGCTGCCGCTGGCCTGAATGCCTTGAAAAAACAGGTTTCACCGTAGCGTTACGCGCTTGTTTTAAGCTGCGGTTGACCATACATCACTGTGATTGAATTCAAAGTTACCTCGTTAGGAGAATAAAGATGTTTACATTGATCGGATTGGCGCTCGGTGCGTTTCTGGGCTATCTGGCGACCGGTTTTTTCAGCGGCCTGCAACCGATGCAGGACACCGGGCGTCAAATGGTGCGCAAAGGTACAGATGCTGTCGGTACTTTGATATCCAATCTAACCAAATCGACTGGCTACGGGCCGATGATCAACATTGCGATTGTCGTGCTGCTGGTACTGCTGCTGCTGTGGCTCATTGGCTTTTCCACCGCGTTGATTATTGGTGTTGTCGGTGGCGTGATCTACGCCGACGATGTGGGCAAACTGCCGTTTGTGGCCTCAATTGCCGACACCATCAAAGGCAAGTTGTCGAATAGCAGCAGCAAAAACGTCAGCGAGTAATCTGCCCGGGGCCCTTCAGTCGGCAAAAGTAGTTTTCCGGTTTGACCCGGATAGCAGTACTGCCTACAATTGAAGGTTTTCTATCCATCAGGTCGTTCCGGTCTGATGTTCTATCCGGAGAATCCCATGTACGCGGTCATCAAAACCGGCGGCAAGCAATACCGAGTCGCCGCGGGCGACAAGCTGCGCGTTGAAGCGCTGGATGCCAATGAGGGCGACACCATCAGTCTCGACGAAGTGCTGATGGTCGGCGACGGCGAAACAATCAGTGTCGGCACACCGGTCATCTCTGGCGCTTCTGTAGCGGCAAAAGTGCTGGAACACGGTCGTCACAAGAAGATCGATGTCATTAAATTCCGTCGGCGCAAGCATTATCGCCGGCAGATGGGTCATCGCCAGAACTACACGCAAATCGAAATCACCGGCATCAACCAGTAGCCGGTGCCGCGAGTCCGAAAGCGCTCAGGCGTGGAACCGGTCAACTCGATAGGGCGACATCTCTATTTCATCCGGCCGGCCGGCGATTAGCCCGGCCAGCAGTCTGCCGGTAAGCGCCCCTCCGGTCAGGCCTACGTGCTGATGACCGAATCCCACAAAGGCACCCTGAATTCCCGGTACTGCACCAATGACAGGCACTGAGTCTGTGGGTGCCGGTCTGTGGCCCAGCCATTCTCTGGTCTCCGTCCAGCTGAGATCCGGCAACACCCGGTGTATGTAGCTTTTCAGAAAGTCGATCGGCGCCCGGCTGGCGCCGGCAACCAGACCGCCGAACTCCACCACACCGGCAATTCGCAAACGTCCATCCATCGGGGTCATCACGAACTTTCCCTCTGCGATCATGGTTGGGTATTTCGGCGCGGCGGACGGTTCGTAAAGCTCGATATGGTAGCCGCGCTCAGCCTCCAGAGGCACCGAACAATTGAGCTTCTGCATCAGCGCTTTTGACCAGGCACCCGTGGCGACCACGGCAGCACTGCAGTGGATCGTGTCGCCACCGATGCGTACGCCGGTGATGCGGTTGTGTTCTATGACAAAGTCGTCTGCATGGGCGGTGAGGATGCGCCCGCCGGTCGCTTCATAGTGCGCAGCCAGGGTTTTTACATATTGTCCCGGATCGCTGATGCGCCCGTGCCGGTGGACGCTGGCAGCGAAGTTCTGAGTGCTGGAAAAAACCGGGTCGAAGCGGCGTAGCTGTGCCCCCTCGTACTCTGACCAGGTAAAGCCGTTTGCGTCGCGCAGCTGCCAGCCAAAGCGGTCGGCTTCAAAGTGCGCCCGATTGCGATAGAGGTACAGAAACTCGGCGGGGCTGATGTATTTTTCAGCGCCCGTGCCGGCGGCAAGTGCCTGATGGTCCGCCAGGCTGTCCGCGAGAATCGGTCCAAGCGCCTGCGCGATCCGGCGCACTCTATCCTCGCGGCAGTTCGATAAATACCGCGTCAGCCACGGCAGCATGCGCGGTAAATAAGACCAATTGATAAAAAGCGGCTGTTGCCTGTCTAACGCCATACCGGGTGCCTTAAAAAGCAGCCCCGGTACGGTGACCGGTACCACAGAGGCACTGGCCAGCACACCGGCATTACCAAAGCTGGTGCCGGCAGCCGGCCCGCCGCGGTCAAGCAGAATTGATTCAATACCGGCGCGTTGCAGCCAGATGGCGGTGGACACACCGACAATTCCGGCGCCAATGACTACCACCGGTTGCGAGACTGCTTGTTCCGACATTCGGTTTTCGGTCAATTTGAGTTGGCGTTACTCTGCACCGTGCACTACGTCATGGCAAGCCCGGCCGGTCAAAGTGGTTGCGACAACACGATTGGTCAGCAGAACCGATGTCAGAATTAAAGTAAGTGACCGGGCAGTCGTTACCCCCGCCGTCCACCGACACGTCACGTCGCAGATCAGGTTACTCTGCGAAAGTGCCGGTCAATAATAATAACAAGGCGGGGAGATTGCAGTGAGCGTATTCAGCGTTGTGATGTGTGTGATGGTGGCGGCACTGGTGTTTTATATAATCGTTTGCTACAACCGCCTGGTGCGCCTGAAGCACAATGTGAAAGCGGCGTGGAGCAATACAGACGTGCTGCTAAAGCAACGGCATGACGAACTGCCCAAGTTGGTCACGACCTGCCGCGAGTACATGAAGTTTGAGCAGGAGACGCTGGAAAAAGTCATTCTGGCTCGCTCGCAGGTATCAAATGCGATGGAAACCGGCGACATGGCAGGGCTCGGTGTGGCGGAAAATTTCATGCATAACGCACTGGGCAAATTGTTCGCGCTGACGGAAAGCTACCCCGAATTGAAAGCGAACGAATCGTTTATGCGTTTGCAATCGCGCGTCACAGCACTTGAGAACTCGATAGCGGACCGCCGGGAGTTCTACAATAGTTCAGTGAATATTAATAATATTGCTGTCGACGCATTCCCGACTAACCTCGTGGCATCGTGGTTTTCATTTAAGCAGGCCGATCTGTTCGAGGTGGGGGAAGGGCAGTTGGAAGACATCGACCTTGAACAACTGTTTGCCTAAATAGTATGAACCCGCTGGCGCTACTTGCTCAGGAGCAGGTTCGCAACGATTCTTTAGGGTCGCCGCTGAACAATGTTTCTCCATTCTGGGTAGACGTGATAGCACTGGCGTTGTTGCTGTTTGTGTATCTGACAAACAGCGAAGGGTTGATCGCGTCACTTGGGATCATATCGGCGTGTGCACTGATGGTCTGGTGCGCACTCCGCAGCAATGCTTTTTACCATTTTATAAATGATACTCCCAAGTCGAGAATCAAAAGCGCTTCGCACGGATTTGTCGAGCTTCACGGTACCTGTGATCTGTCTGGCAATCGACAGACGCAGGGTTTCATGACGGGGCCTCCCTGTGTGTGGCATCGGTATTCCATTTGGAGCACAGGACCACAGCCCTACGCGACTGGTGCGAGCACGCTGCCGTTTTTGTTGAGTGATGACACCGGCGGCTGTGTGGTTGATCCGCGAGGTGCAAAAATTATATCGAGCAGTCGGCGCACCTGGATCGCGGATGGTAAACGAATTTCTTCGAAGTACATTCGGCCCGGTGCCAGTGTGTATGTGCTCGGTGAGTTGCGGCCCGCACGGGAGGAATCTTTTCAAGATAGAAAAGGCGTGGCGGTAAGCCGTTTGCTCGCGTGCTGGAAGAAGGACAATCGCTGGCTGGTTGATGAGTTTGATCAGAACGGCGACGGATCCGTTGATGCACCTGAGTGGGAATCAGTGCGGCTGCGCGCCGAGATTGTCAGCAGACGATTGCACGAGGAACGCACGGCGGGGGTGGAGCCGGATCCCGTGATTGCGCGTCCGTCGAACGGGATGCCGTTTATTATCGCCGATCGCGACCCGGCGGTACTCGGTACCGCATTTAGATTACTGAGCGTGTTGAATATCGCGGTTGCGATTGTGTGCTTTGCCTGGTTGTGCCTTAGCTTGCTTTGAATAATAGCTCGCTATGAGTATCCGGGCTTGCTGTTGCAGCAACGGCCCGTTAGTTGAACAGGTCATTTGCATTGTCTGATGCAGCCCAGTCAATGAGCTCATAGACAAAGTCTATACAGGCTTTGATCTGATCGAGTTCAATGTACTCATCCGGTTGGTGCGCCTGCTCAATGCTGCCCGGGCCGAAGACGACTGTCGACATACCCGCTTGTTGAAAAAGTCCGGCCTCGGTACCGAATGACACCACCCCTGAGTTATTCAGTCCGGTCAGGTGACGGATCAATTGTTCTGCATCCGAATTGGTATCCGGTGTTAACGGCGGCACCACGTTATACAACGTAGTTTCGGTGCCGGCCTGATCTGCGGGGTTATCCAGGGCTTCGACGTTTTGCAGTAGCGGATCGATCTCGTCTTTGAGGAAATCCCGAACACGGTTTTCTATTGCCTCGCCATCGTCGCCCGGCACAATTCGCATACCCCAGTCTACGGTGGTGAATTCCGGAATGATATTGTTGGCGGTGCCGCCGGTTATCTGCCCGAGATCGATAGTGGTGTAGGGAGGATCGAATGGACTGTCGGTGTTGGCATTGTCTGCCAGTTCGCGTTGCAGGGATTCGAGGTAACTCACCAGTCTGGCTGCAGCCATTATGGAGTTACTGCCGAGTCTCGGGTCACTTGAGTGCCCGGGCACCCCTCGCAGTACGGTTTGCAGCGAACGAGAGCCTTTGTGTCCGCCTATGATTTTCATTGAAGTCGGTTCGCCGACGATCACTGCGCGCGGTAGCGGCAAGTTGTCTTTGACGTCTGAGATGAGCCCGCGCACACCGACACAACCGACTTCTTCATCGTATGAAAATGCAAAGTGTATTGGTGTTTTGAGGTTTTGCTTCAGCATCTGTGGGACCAGCGCCAGTGCGATGGCGATGAATCCTTTCATATCCACCACGCCGCGACCAAACAATCTGTCTGCCTGCTGCCACATGGTGAAGGGCGGCTTTGACCAGCTCTGTCCGTCGACCGGAACAACATCAAGGTGGCCGGACAACACCACGCCACCTGCGATCTGCGGGCCGATGGTTGCCCACAGGTTCGCTTTGCTTTTCGATTCATTGTGCGTGAGCCGCGATTCAATACCGAAGTTCTCCAGATAAGACTGAATGTGTGCGATCAGCTTGAGGTTGGACTCACGGGAGGTGGTATCGAAGGCCGTGATTTCACTCAGTACGGAAACTGCGGTTTGTAACGCGTCGTTCTTTTTCATTGCATTGCCATATCAGCTGTCGAGAGTCGTCGAACGACTGATCAACTCTTTCATGATTTCCGAGGTGCCGCCATAGATTCGCTGCACCCGTGAGTCAGCGTAGCGACGTGTTACCGGATACTCCCACATATAGCCGTAGCCGCCGTGGAGTTGCACGCAGGCATCGGCCACCCGGTCCTGCATTTCAGTCAACCAGAGTTTACACATGGAAGCCTGTTCGGTGGAGAGATGTCCACGGGTATACGCGTCGACACATCGATCGACGAATGCTTCGCCCACTTCTATCTCGGTGCGTAATTCTGCCAGTTTATAACGCGTGTTCTGAAAGCTCGCGACCGACTGACCGAATGCCTTGCGTTCAGTGACATAGGCGATTGTTTCTGCATAGGCGCCTTTCGCACCGCCCAATGCGATAATGCCGATCAGCAGGCGTTCGAACGGCAGCTCAGCCATCAACAGGTTGAGTCCCCGGTGTTCATCCCCGATGATATTGCTCGTCGGCACCCTGACATTATCGAAAAAGAGCTCCGCGGTATCCTGAGATTTTTGCCCGAGCTTTTTAAGATTCTCGCCGTGTGTGAAGCCGTCACGGGTTGTTTCGACAAGTATTAGACTGAGACCTCCGCGTTCGGCGTCGGGGTCGGTACGACAGACGACCGCAACAGCATCCGCCATCATGCCGTTGGTGATAAAAATTTTGGAGCCGTTGATGATGTAGTCATCTCCCTCACTGCGAGCGCTTGTCCTGATGCCGCGCAGATCAGAGCCGGCAGCGGGCTCGGTCATCGCCACAGCGAACAGCGCTTCACCACTGACCGCGCGTGGCAGCCACTTTTTGCGCAACGCGTCGTTGCCATTGTGCTGCAGGTAATAGGCGACAATGTCGTGCACCCCGATCCCGCCAAGGCCGGCCACACCACAGCGTCCGATTTCTTCGTAGATGACGGCGGCGGCGCGCATGTCGCCGCCGGGGCCGCCGTACTGTTCATCAATCATGCATGACATCGCACCCAGCGCGCCGAGTTCATGCCATATTTCCCGGCTGGCAAACCCCTGGGATTCCCAGTCATCGAGGTGTGGCACCACCTGCGCTTCGAGAAACTTTTGCATTTCGTCGCGCAGCAGTTCATGCGCTTCGTTGTAGACGGTTCGTTTACGTATACTCATGTGTCATGCGTGCTCGCGTATCAATAATTCAGGTTGTGGCTGGCTGTTACCTGATCGTCGCCGTGTCACAATATCAAAACCCGGGGAAGTTGTATGCTCGGTATAAATTCTGTGGATGGACAAGTGATGACGGTACTGTCGAATAAAATATCCAGTGGCGAATTTGCCATTACCGCTGAAATTGTGCCGCCGGCGTCGGCCTCTGCCGAGTCGCTGCTGGCCGAGGCCGGTCACCTTAAAGGGCTGGTGGATGCGATCAACGTCACCGATGGTGCAGGTGCCACGACAACCATGAGTAGCTTCGCAGCGGCCGCACTGCTGTCAGCCGCGGGCTATGAGCCGGTGCTGCAGGTCACTTGCCGCGACCGCAACCGCATTGCACTGACGGCTGACCTGTTGGGTGCAGCGGCACAGGGTTGCCTCAATTTGCTTATATTAATGGGAGATGATCCGGCCAAAGGTGATCAACCGGAAGCCAAGCCGGTGTTCGATCTTGATTCGAGACAAGTCATGCAGCTCGCACGGCAGTTGCGTGACGAGGCGGTGCTGCCGTCCGGCAAATCGCTGCAGGCAGCCCCCCCGTTTTTCATTGGTGCTGCGGATATGCCGCTCGACCCGCCGGCGGACTGGAAGCCGGAGGCGTTGCAGTCAAAAATCGATTGTGGCGCGCAATTTACCCAGACTCAATTCTGTTTTGAGCCGGAGGTGGCACGCCGCTTTATCGGGCGACTGCGGGAAGAAGGCATTACCGAACAAGTTGGTGTGCTGCTCGGTATCGGTCCGATCCTGTCGGCGAAGTCGGCGCGCTGGATGAATGAAAATCTGTATGGTGTCTCCATTCCAGAGGCAACGATTCAGCGGCTCGAGCAGGCCGCCGACGCCCGGGCCGAAGGTCGTGCAATTTGTGCCGAGCTGATTCAGCAGTATCGTGAAATCCCCGGGCTGGCCGGCGTTCATATCATGGCACCTGCGCAAAAACCGGATGCGATCGCAGAGGCAATTACACTCGCCGGATAGCGTGGTGGAAAGAGAGTGGTCGTGCCGCCATGCGCGTGCCCGCTGATGCGATATCGCCGGTGAAGGGTGTACACTGTAGAAGTCGACTGAAGGAATCGCATGAGATGCCGCGGCACAAAGCCCGTGCGGCTCGTTCATTATCTCCGGCTCGACGTAGGCCCTGCTATGCCTGCGTTTTTCTGCCTTGCTCTGACGCCTGTGGCTGTGAAAAGTTTGTCACCGAACTTTCCGCACACCCCACTGGCGCAATAGTTTTTCAACATCCTGCAAGCGGGGGGGATACGTATGCGCCGAACTGATACGCATCGACATCTGTTTTCCAAACCGGTCCGATCACTGACTTCGGTCGCGGTGGCGGTGGCGGCGATCGTCGTGCTGCAGATGGTGTTGCGTTCTGCTCCTGACCTGCCCACTGAAAAATCGACTGACGACATCCGTCACGATAGAGCCGTTGTGTTCGGTGGCAGAATGGCTGATAAATCGGCAACCACGGCTGTCATGCAGGTGGAGGCATTGCCGAGACTGCCGTTGCCGGCTGTTGCACTTTCTGCTGATACACAGGCGCTGGTTGATCGCAATGGTATTGAGTGGGCCCGGCAGCTGTTACTGCAACAGGCCATGGAGGCGGCGGCACGCAGTGACGACAACTCAATGGCAGGACTGCTGGCTGAACTTGGCGAGCTGTCATTGATTGAGGCGGACATCGATACCGCAGAGATGTATCTCGAGGAATCGCTCGATCTTTTCCGGCAACAGCAAAACGAACTGGCACAAGCCGGCGTATACATGCAGCTGGGTCGTTTGCACCTGCTGACACGACAGCGTGCGAGAGTAGCTTCGAATGCTTATGACCAGCTGCTGATATCACGCTGGAAAATCAGCAACGGGTTGTTTTACGACGCCGAGGCAGACCTGTTGCTGGTGGCGGACAACAACCTGAAGCTACAACGCTACGGCGCGGCGGCCAGCACTTACGAAACGCTGTATCGCGGGTATCTTCAGGAGGGAGACCTCTATCAGGCGCAGACCTCCGGTATCGAGGCGATAAAGCTCTATGCATCGTCCGGTCGAATGTTTGATGCACAGCGGCTGCAGAAAAAAATGATCACCGAGGGCATTGACGAGACGGTGTTCCGAACATTAGCGCCCGAGCTGGAACGCCTGCGGGAGGAATTTAATCACAGTGTCAAAGCGCTCGGGGTTGCGCGTGACCAGGCGCAGTTATACAACCAGCTGCAGGCGCGGGGTGATGTGGTCAATGCCTGGCGTTTCAGGCAGCAGGCGCACCAGGCGCTGAACCGGGCATCGAAGCGCGCGCAGTACCGCAGTCAGCCGGATGTGCTCGCCGAGCTGTATCGATCCAATCGAAGCAAGACAAACGCGCGCCAGTCTCTGTCGAAAGCGAAAGCGCTTTTTTACGAATACGGGTTTGAAACGGACGTACTGCAACGACTGCAGGATAAAGTCTACTGAGCCGGCTGCGATATATTTTACAACTGTGTTACTGGCTCGATAACCAGCTGCTATCCATGGTCTCAAAGCTTGCGCACCCGAGTTGCTGCAGGGTGCGTCGAATCTCATCACGGTAGATTTCTATTACCTGGTTGGCGCCATCTGCCCCCATCGCACCCATACCCCAGAAAAAGCTTCGCCCTGAAAACGCCATTTGTGCACCAAGTGCTTTACTGCGAACCACATCAAGGCCGGTGCGAATGCCACTGTCGACCATGATGGTCATGCCCTGGTCGCGATAATGACTGAGTGCTTTCAGGCTTTGTACGCTGGACGGGGCGCCGTTCAGCTGTCTGCCGCCGTGGTTGGAAATAATGACCCCGTCAATACCGACATCTTTTGCGGTTTGCATGTCCGCATCGTATTGAACACCCTTGAGCATGAGGGGGCCATCCCATAGCTCACGGATCATTGCAATGCGTTTGGCGGTCACACCCTTCATGGTAAAGCTGGTAATAAAATCGGCGAGGCCCTGATCCGGAGTGGTCTTGTAGCGCAGCACGTTGACAAAGTCAGGGCGCCCCGCTTTAAGTGTGTTGAGCGCCCAGACCGGATGGGTGGCCGCCTGCCAGATGATATCCGGTGTCATGCTGAAAGGGAGCTTAAGCCCGTTTTTCAGTTCGCGGTTTCGCTTTGCGCCCACCGGTATATCCAGTGTCACCACCAGCGCATGGTAACCGGCGGCACGGACCCGGCCGAGCAGATCTTTCATGACTTCAACATCGTCCGGTACGTACAGCTGAAACCAGCAGACATCTTTTGCAGCCTGTGCGATGGTATCGAGATCCGTGGTGCTCAGCGTACTGAGGATATAGGGAATATTCGCAGCCTGTGCTGCTTTGGCCAGTGCGATCTCTGCTTCCGGCCACATCATATTCCCGAGTCCGACAGGTGGCACGCCAAATGGCATGGCATAACTTTTACCGAAAACCGTGCATTGCAGATCGGCTGTCGAGACATCTCTGAGATAGCGCGGGGTGAGCAGCACTGTGCCCCAGTCGTCTCTGTTGCGCTGCTTGCCGGTTTCGTCATCGATTCCGCCATCGACATAGTCAAAGGCGAATTTGGGTATCCGCTTTTTTGCTCGTACCTTGAGGTCGGATACAGCAGGCAGTTGGGTGTTGTAGCTCATGGTAAACTTGAGGTTGAAACCACTGACAGTGTACTACAGCCGTTCTGATTTGCAGTACGAGTCAGTCGGCATTTGCAATCGCGGTGGTGCGAGCCGCTTTTGTCGTCCGCGTCGCTGTAAATTCTGAGAGTGCCTTGTGGCAAAAACCAAATTTTATGTAGTGTGGTCGGGGCGAGCCCCCGGTATCTATACCGACTGGCCGAGCTGCAAGGCGCAGGTTGAAGGTGTTGCCGGTGCAAAATACAAATCATTTGCAACGCGCAAACTGGCAGAGGCAGCGTTTACTGACGGGCCGGGTGTGGCACCGGCCGGTAAACCATCCGGTTCCACTCGCGGCGGTAAATCCTCTGGCAGCCCCGGGACGCTCGATGCGGCTGCAGTGGATGCGGTGAGCGCGCGCTGTAAAATTTTTACAGATGGAGGCTGCGAACCAAACCCCGGAGAGGCCGGCACCGGGGTTGCTATCTATCGGGATGGTGTATTGGCTGAGCTCTGGTTTGGACTCTACAACGCTAACGGCACCAACAATACAGCAGAGTTAAATGGATTGCTGCATGGTCTTCTGTGTGCACGCGAGGCACTGAAAAAGGACCTTGATGTGGTCATCTTCAGTGATTCGCGCTATGCGATTCAGTGCATTACCCAGTGGGCTGCGGGCTGGGAAAAGCGTGGCTGGACCCGACCTTCAGGCGAGATAAAAAACCTGGAACTGATCAAAGAGATCTACGCGCTCTATCAGTCTCTGGCGACCCAACTGCAAATTTGCCACGTGAACGGACACGTCGGCATTGAAGGCAATGAACTCGCCGACAGAATGTCGATGGTCGCAATCAATCGGCAGGAGCAGGACTTTCAGCGCTGGAACGAGACCATGAATATCGATGAGATTCTCGCATTAAGGGCTGGATAACGTTTGCGGTTTCGCGTTTGCGTTCGGCCAAAAGGCAGATTATAAGTAGCATTAACAGCAAAGAGATAATCGGAGCCGGCGGCAGTGGGGTCGGCGCACCAAACTATCTGGCGGGCAGGGTATAACCCACAACGAAGCGTGTGGTCACCGTCCCGGAGCATGGATTCCTGCGTTGGCAACTTCACATCAGGCTACATACATAAACGGATCGATTCTGCGGCACCTGGTGACGCTGTCGGGTACCTCTGCGGTGGGTTTGTTCGCCATTTTTGTAGTCGATCTGGTGGATGTGTTTTTCATCTCGATACTGGGCGCGCCTGAACTGGCTGCCGCTGTGGGGTTCGCAGGTATCGGTCTTTTTCTGGGCGCTTCCGTTTGTATCGGGATTTCCATTGGTATTTCCACACTGGTAGCGCAGGCCATTGGCGAAAGTAACGAAGCAGATGCCCGTCGCCTTGCCACCCATGGCCTGATCTACACGTTATTGTGGACCGTGCCGGTAACCATAGTCACTCTCATTTTTGCACCAGAACTGATGACTCTGGTGGGCGCATCCGGAGAAACGCTGGTACTTTCCGTTAATTATTTTCGCATTGTCGGGTGCTCGCTGCCGGTGCTGGGCTTTGCCATGGCAGGTACCTCGCTGCTGCGGTCGGTCGGGGACCCGAAGCGGTCGATGTGGGCCACGATCGCCGGCGGGCTGGTGAATGCCGTACTGGATCCGATATTTATTTTTGTACTGTCAATGGGTTTGTCCGGTGCTGCAGTCGCATCGGTCATATCGAGGATCAGTGTTGCGGTGGTGGCGCTTTACGCGCTATTGAAAAGGCATCAGCTACTGGTGCCGCCTGAGCCTGCGCGATTTTTCAGCGATGCCCGTGCATTAAGCGGCATCGCATTGCCATCACTGATCACGAACCTGTCTGCACCTGTGAGTGCTGCCTATGCTACCGCCCAGATGGCGCGCTTTGGAACCGATGCGGTTGCCGCGGCGTCGGTGATCGGTCGCATTACACCGGTGGCGTTTGCCGGACTTTACGGACTGTCCGGATCCGTCGGACCAATTGCATCGCAGAATTTCGGTGCCGGCCTTTATCACCGGATCGAGGAAACTCTAATGGCGAGTTTTAAAGTTTGCTTTGCCTATGTAATACCTGTTGGGGTATTGATTTTTTTAACTCAGGGTTGGCTGGCGCAGGTGTTTGATCTAAAGCCGGAGGCGGCAGAATTACTCGGGTTTTATGCGACTTTTATTGTCTTCAGCTATGCCGTGTTCGGGTTGCAGCTCGCCGCCAACCCGGTGATGAATGCGTTGCGACATCCGGGGTTTTCCACTATCAGCAATATCGCACGCGATTTATTACTTGCGGTGCCTCTGGTGGGCTTGCTCGCTGGCGTCTTTGGGGCCAAAGGCGTGCTGGCAGGGCAGGCGCTGGCCAATACCATTGCGGGAGTGGTAGCGTTTGCGGTAGCGTTGTGGCTGATCAGGCGGGTAGAGCGCGGACTGTCTATCGAGTTGCCGTGGATGCGCAAGTCGTGGCACCACCATCGCGCTGTTGCGCCGGGTGTTCAGCACCGCGGCCACTAACGGACTTTCATAGGTTAAGGAATTTGAATGGCTGGCGTCATCCTCTATTACATACACCCGGGACATCAGCACTCAAACGCAAACTTGCAAATGCAGCGTGCAGTCAGTGTTGTTCAAAATATCGAACGGGTGGATCTCTATGGCGAATATCCCCGGTTTAATATCAACATCGACAAGGAGCAGCAGCGGCTCGTCGCACACGACGTGATTGTGATGCAGTTTCCTGTGTTCTGGTATTCCGGACCCTCACTATTGAAGGAATGGATTGACCTGGTGCTGGAGTACGGCTTTGCCTACGGCGCGGATGGTGATCAACTGGCAGGCAAAAAGCTGATGCTGGCGGTGACCGCGGGTGGTCCTGAAAAGGCTTACACCGCCACCGGCTATCAAAACCATACGTTGCGCACCTTCCTGACCCCCTTTGAGCAAACAGCTGCACTATGCAACATGGAATTCATACCGCCTTATGTTTTGTACAACTCGTTGCAAACTGAAAGTGAGGACCTTCCTGCGCAACACGCAGAAGGATTTGTTCGCCTGATCGAGGCGCTGCGTGACGAGCGTTTTGATTTCAACGCGGCAGCGGCACGGGACACGATAGGCGCTGATGGTCTCGGGTCACTACTGGAGGGAATCTAATGAGCGGGTTGCTACTGGTCTCTTTTCTTTTCCTGTTGGCTGGTGTGATTGCAGTTCCTATCGCTTCTCACCTGGGCCTCGGATCGGTGCTCGGTTACCTGATTGCCGGCATTGCACTCAGTCCTGTGTTAAGTGCACTGCACATTGATGTGGTCAGTATTCAACACATAGCGGAATTTGGTGTAGTGATGATGCTGTTCCTGGTGGGGTTGGAACTCGAGCCCAAAGCTCTGTGGCAAATGAAGCACAAGTTACTTGGCCTCGGTGGTTTGCAGGTTGGTCTAACTGCAGCTGCAGTTACCGGTATTGCGATGCTGCTGGGGCAACCCTGGTCGATTGCGGTTGGTATTGGTCTGGTGTTGTGCCTTTCGTCTACTGCCATTGTTTTGCAGACTCTGAACGAAAAGGGCCTGATGAAAAGTGATGGCGGGCAGGCGAGCTTTTCCGTGCTGCTTTTTCAGGATATTGCCGTTATCCCGATGCTGGCGCTGATCCCGTTGCTGGCAATGCCTGAGTTGATGGATACCGTCAGCGGTATTGATCATGGATCGGCACAGGGTGCATCTGACGGGCATGGGGACGAGGGTCATGGCGACAGCGGTCATGGCGACAACGGTC
>CAZOXM010000028.1:0-30598 GCA_964583825.1 uncultured Granulosicoccaceae bacterium | reverse complement strand
AGGGTCATGGCGACAGCGGTCATGGCGACAACGGTCATGGCGACAACGGTCCTGGGTTTATCGAAACTCTCCCCGGGTGGCAGCGCGCTATGTTGACGATTGTCGCTATCGCAGCGGTGGTGGCAGGCGGTCAGTACCTGACACGACCTTTATTCCGCTTTATCGCGCTGGCCCATTTACGAGAGATTTTTACCGCCGCTGCACTGCTGTTTGTTATTGGCATTGCGCTACTGATGACTGTGGTTGGTCTTTCGCCAGCGCTCGGTACTTTCCTTGCCGGTGTCGTTCTCGCTACCAGTGAGTATCGTCACGAACTCGAAAGTGACATTGAACCATTCAAGGGTTTATTGCTCGGTTTGTTCTTTATGACAGTGGGTGCAACCATTAATTTTGCGTTGCTGTGGGACAATCTATTTCAAATAGTCGGTATGACGCTCGGGCTCATTCTGCTGAAGGCTGCGATTCTCTATGTTCTGGCGGTTGTTTTCAGGGTGGGTGGGGCCAATCGGTTTTTATTTTCACTGGGACTGGCCCAGGCCGGTGAGTTTGGCTTTGTGTTGTTGTCTTTTACCGTGGCGAATTCGGTTATTCCATCGTCGGTGTCCGAGCGTTTGTTGCTGGTGGTTGCGCTCTCGATGCTGCTGACGCCGTTATTATTTATATTTTATGACAAGTTCATTGTGCCGAAGTTTGTTAGTGACGAAAAAGAAGCAGATGAAATTGATGAAACGGGCGCGGTAATCATTGCCGGTCATGGTCGGTTCGGTGGTGTGGTCAACCGTTTGTTGCGGTCTTACGGCTATAAAACTGTGGTTGTTGATCTGGATTCAGTGCAACTGGAGACTCTGCGCAAGTTTGGATTGAAGTTGTTTTTCGGCGATGCCACACGTCCTGATCTTCTGCATGCAGCCGGCATTGATTCAGCCGAAATGCTCGTAATTGCAATGGACGAGGAACATCAGATTACCGAACTGGCCAGATATGTGACTACCAATTACCCGCATATTCATATCGTTGCTCGTGCGGTCAATCGCAATCATGTCTATCGTCTTTTCGGTGCCGGTGCAAAGGACATTATCAGGGATACCTTTGACAGTGCCACCCGTGCCGGCCGCTCCGCCCTGGAGGGGCTGGGGGTTCATCCGCACGAGGCGCAGCGCAAGGTAGATGACTTTGTCGAATTCGATAAGTACGCTCTGCGCAGTGTTGCCGAGGTTTATGATCCGGATGTGCCCTGGGAGGAAAATCAGGCGTATATAGATCGGGTGAATGAAATGATGACATTGCAGGATGAGTTGTTAAAGGGCAATACCAGTGCGTTCGGCGGTAAGCAAAAAAGAGGGTGGATTCCTCCTGCCGGGGACGTGGCTAATAAGCTGTAGGCCGGCGATCGGTGGTGATCGCATTATCCGTCTTGCGGTTGGAAGTTTTCTTCAAAAAAACGGTACCAGTTTAATCCCATCACGGCATCTATTTCGTCGGGTGCCATGCCAACATCCTCCAGCCCCTTGCGAATGTTGCCGAAGTCGCGATTGTCTTTAAACCAGCCTGGCATGGCAGGGAATCCGGCATCGGTTGCCGAGCCTTCGCCGTAGTCAATCTCTTTCGTCCAGCGTCCCACGCGCATCCATTCGACAACACTGTCCGGCTGATCCTGACAAAGGTCGGTGCCGATCCCCAGATGTTCGATACCAAATCTGTCGGCACATCCGGCTATCATTTGGCAAAAGTCCGCAAGTGTGCAATCCGATTTTCCTTTAAGGTGATGCGGGTAGACGGAAAAACCCAGCATGCCACCGTTGCTTGTCACGGCCCTGATTACCTCATCGCGTTTGTTGCGACGAGCCGGGTGCCACGTATGTGGGTTGGCGTGCGTGATGGCAATCGGGCGCGTTGAGTATTCTGCGGCTTCAATGGTGGAGCGATCGGCGGAGTGACTCATGTCTACTACCAGCCCAACGCGATTCATTTCCCTGATGACTTCTTTGCCCATCCGGGTGAGGCCACTGTCATTTGCTTCGTAGCAGCCAGTCGCAAGCAGTGACTGGTTGTTATACGTCAGTTGCATAAAACGCGCACCGAGGGTATGCACGATTTCAACCAGGCCAATATCATCTTCGATCGGGCTGGGGTTTTGGAAGCCAAAGAAAACGGCAGTACGATTGGTCTGTTGTGCCAGGTCAATGTCCTTCGCGCTCTGGCCTTTAATCAACAGCTCAGGATAGCGTTCAAACCACCGATTCCACTGCTCAAAGTTCAAGACCGTTTCACGGAAGTTTTCGTGGTACGCGATGGTCACGTGGATGGCGTCTACGTGCCCCTCGCGGAGTTCGCGAAATATCTTTTCCGACCAACTGGCGTACTGGAGTCCGTCGATTAGCATGCTCTGTTTCCTGATCTTGACGAGGCATCGTACCCTAACTTGTGTGTCTCTATGAAGCGGGATTTACCCCGGAGGCACGGTGGGTGCGACGGGATTTCTGTTACTGTGCCGATTCAGTGGGATTTGAGTCACGTCCACCCTGAAAGTCTCGATAATTGAGTCCCTGTTAGAGCCTTTATGGTGGCAACGCATCGGTATTCAGCGATGCAGGGGTGTCGACTGGTTCTCGGAATTCTCATGCATGCTCGACACGCTCAGTGGTAAGTCGCCGCAATTGCTAAAGCAGCTCTCAGGACGGGGCGATATTGTAAGTGACAGTATACTCACTGCACGCAGGGCACAGAAGCAAACTGGCGGCGAATAGACACTGCGCTAATTTGGCAGACGCACTTAAAAGTGGGTTTTAATCTATACACCTGCGCTTTCGCTTATTCCCGGTCGTCGCCTTGTGAATATTGCAGGCTAGTGGTATGAGACCATTTCTATAAGTTCCCGGCACTGCGAGAGGACCGGGGTGGTATCAACGTGTTTTTCTGTTTTTTCGGGAATGTTGATGGGTATCATCCTGATTGTAAAGCGGGCGTCGCCAGGCGATTTGTACGGGAGGGCCTTCAGCCGGCCAGGTGCCGGGCGGTACCGGTGGTGATATGACGGGTGCGGTTTTTTCATCTGGGCTCATTAAGCGCATAGCAGCAGTCTGGGTGTTGGTGTGCTCGGCGATCTTCTACCTCTGGTCAATCGCGAACCCAAACGCAGAATGGGACATGTTGTTGTACGCAGCGTCCGCAGAGCTATTGAATGACGCGCCTTATTCCGAGGTTCACGAAAAAGTTTATTCGAATCTTGAGCGTCGATTAAGCGCAGAGGAGTTTTCTGCGATTTCCGGTGGTGATCACTATCGAACGGTGATGTACGAGGACGCACAGGCTTTTATGGAGCAGCTGCCTTACTACAGGATAAGAGTCACCTTTAATTCGTTGCTCGCCTTGGCGGGTTCGCAGGGGTTTGATGTTTACGCAGCAGGGCACTTTATTTCTGCAACCGCGATCGTGCTCTGTTTTCTGTTGCTTTGGTTTACCTTTAGAAATCATATTCACCCGCTCATTCAGATGGTGCTGCCGATTGTTTTTTACAAGTACACCAGAGAGCTGGAGGTAATGGGGCAGATCCTGGCTGATTCTCTCGCATCGCTATGGGTAGTGTTCATCTGCATTGCCTACACGCGCAGAAGTGCTCTGTTGCTACTGCTAATAGGGGTTTCGGTACTGGTTCGGGTAGATTTGTTTATATTTGCTGTTTTAATGCTGTTGTTGCTGCTGTACACAGAGCGTGTACGCCGCTGGCCTCCGATACTGCTAACGGGCGGTGTGGTCATTTGTATTTTTCTGGCGATTCAGCAGTGGGCGGACAGCTATGGCTGGAAATCACTTTACTACTTTGCGATTTTGTCTGAAATGACAGCAACCCATCCGAGCGTCTATCAGGGTTTGAGCTTTACACTGGCGGAATACTTTCATTCCCTTGTGTTCCCTCCCCGCTGGGTCAGTAAAATGTATGTGGTTACTGCCCTGTGTTCACTGGCGACGGTATTGTTGCCCAGATGGTACCCGCTGACTTCTGATCTGCAAAGGCGGGTGTGTGAAATCAGTGGAATCTGTCTTTTGTACATTGCTGGTCATTACCTGATATTTCCCCAAATGTATCTGAGGTTCTTCGTCGCTCAGAATATGGTGGTGTTTACTGCATTTTCCATCGTGCTGACACAGGTCATACGGTCATTGGTTGCGGCGCCGGCTGATCTCAAGCGATTATCGGTACTGGCGCAGGGAAAACGTCTGCACGACTGAGTAGCGTGTCCCGCACCCTGCGTACAGGTGGTCGGGGCTGGGAAAATCGCCGGGAATGTAAAACTGCTACCGTGCTACGATTGAGTCGTCTGACTTGAAGAGTTCCCATGACCATAGCAATCATGAGTGCGATGCATGAGGAAAACGCATCGCTTGTTGACAGTATGCACATCCGTGGTGAATCGGTCACCGGCTCGCGCACATACTACACCGGGGAACTTTGCGGAAGGGATGTGGTGGTGGTGTTCTCACACTGGGGAAAGGTGGCGGCTGCGATCACAGCGACAACACTGATCTGTGATTTTAATGTTGACGAAATTCTTTTTACCGGTGTTGCCGGTGCAGTGGACCCTCGGCTGAACGTTGGCGATATTGTCGTTGCGAACGATCTGTATCAGCACGATATGGACGTGCGCCCGATTATCGAGCGGCACGAAATCCCATTGCTGGGTCGAGCGGCGATCAGTACCAGCGAGTTGCAGCGCCTTGCGCTCGTGCGCGCCTGTGAATTATTTATTGAGGAAGATTTTACCGGGATGCTCGGGACCGACGCTGCAGCTTTTGGAATTAGCACCCCAAGTGTTATCACTTCAGATGTAGCCAGCGGAGATCTGTTTGTTTCCGACGCGTCAGTCTCCGGTGATATTCGTGAACGGTTGCCGGGTGTCGCCTGTCTCGAGATGGAAGGGGCAGCGGTAGCACAGGTGTGCGAATCCTTTGATGTGCCGTTTTCAATTGTTAGAACTATTTCGGATGGCGCGAATGAGTCTTCCGAGTCAGATTTTCAGGCGTTTATTGACAAAGTTGCGCGTCAGTATTCTTTGGGCGTTGTGCAGAGATACCTTGGGAGCCTCTGATTCATTGAGCGTGGCCATGCTGGCAGGGATATTTTTTCGTGCGCGAGGCGTCCCTTGCCCTATGAAAAATGAATGGTTGTTCCCTTTATAAAAATCTCAAGGACGCGCCCGGAAAAATAAGCCGTTGGAATGACGCGAGCAATTGATCAGCGGATCCCATGATCTTTAGAACCAAAGGCGACCGTCGCGTTGACGTTTACTCTGCGATTTTCAGTGAACAACTGTCCAGAATTGCTGCCCCATCGGTGACCATGCTCACCACGGCGTGCGAGCTGGTCGCAGGTGCGATTAGTGTGGCGCTGTATTGTCCAAATGACTCACCGCTGACTGCTTCTGTCCGGGTGAGCAGTGTCTGGTAGCCACTGTTTCCTATCGTCAAAGCCAGCGATGTTTCACCATCCAGCGCCAGCGCGTGGCAGGTCATGTTGAGTTCCTGCCCGGGTTCAATATCGACTTCCTGAAATACACAGTTGCCGTCTTCGATTCGAGCGGCGCGTGCGCCTTCATACGACTGTTCGGTAATTGACTCGGTAGTGCAGAACTCCCAGTCGGTAATGGACGCCTCAAAGCCACCGTTGTAGAGCAGACCGTATCGGTTCTGATCGAAGGCAGCGGACAGGGCCAGACCGCCTTCGCTTAAAACATAACAGGCAGCGAGCTGCTGCGATTCGGTGGTGCTGGTGATAGACGCCCAGTTGGCGTCATCGGGAATAACCACCGGTATCGATTTCCTGCGCTTGGAGCCGATGTCCTCGAAAATGAGGTTTTCAACCGATGTCGTTTGCGTGTTGCCATAGCTTAGGGAAAATGCGGTATCCGGTAGATGCTCTGTCTCACAGGTGAGGGTATGTGTCTGCCCGGTGCTGTGGCTAAAATGTAGAAAGCTGCATCGTGCATCGTCTGTCGAGCAGTCACCCCAGACATCTGATCTTACTTCTGTGCTTTGTTGATTGGTGTTGTTCGATCCGCCGTTTTGTGCTGAACCCGGCTGATTGTTCGCAAGCAGAGAGGGATCTCGCGCCGGGAGCGTTCTGGGCACCACGCGGCCATTGTCGACGTAGCCGAGCAGGGTGCCCTCGCCATTGGCTTCGTCTGCTTTCGTGCTGAGTAAATAGTTTGCGCCGTTTTTAACTTTCACTCTATACAGCGGTGATCGACCGTTGGCGGCATCGTTGTAGATATAACCGACCGGGCCGAAATTCTGGTGGCCCTCGCAATTTACATTGCGACTGATGTAGGTCCCTTTTATTTTCTTTACATGGCACTCGTACAACAGGCTGGTATTAGCGGCCGGTTCGCGCAGCACCAGGTAGGTAGCTTCCCTGATGTAGCCATCAGGAGCGGCACGGCTTGAAGCCCAGTGAGCTTTGGACGGGTGTCGTGATCTGGTGAGTCCAACATACGGCAACAACTCATAGCCATCGTCGAGTCGCGGTGGGTTCTGATCAAATTGATTGTTGCTGGACCAGGTATGCCAGGCCGGTTTGCTGGTACCGCTCGCATCGAATAGCCCGGGGGTAAAAGTGCCCTCCTGATAATGGTCTTTCAGCCGGTGATAGTAGAACGTTTCTATACCCGGCGTACCGATAACATTTCTGGTGGCTTTTCGAAGTTGCTGTTCCATCAGCGTCTTGGATGAGGGTGAACCCGAGTTGATTCCGTTTTCTGTCAGGTGGATCTCCCAGGTGTAGGGTTTGTCGGGATAGGTTTGCCGAAGATAACCAGCCAGCACACCGAGATTGCCGAAGGTGACCTTGGGGTAGTCGTAGGGACCGAAGTTAGGATTGAACAAATCGGGCGGGTAGCTGTGAAATGCGATTTGCCACTTTCTGTCACCGACCATCGTGTCCAGTTCTTCGATAAAGTGCTGTGCCGAGCTGAAACGCTGCTTGTCCTTGTACTCCAGGCCGAAGTGGTGGTCGAAGGACAGGAGTACGCGTGCTTCGGACTGTTCAGCAACTATTTCGTCATAGGACTGGTTGTAGATGTCGGCATAGGCTTCGATCCGGTCTTCTACCTTGCAGGGAAATTTCGGTATGCCGCAGCCCGGGTTAAACCAGTCCAGCGCGTTTACTTCATTTTGAATAACAAAGTTTACAATACGGCCGTTGCCGTTGGCACCGTTAAAACGCCTGGCGAGCATGCCGGCAAAGCTGGCGAAGTCTGCCGGGTCATCCGGCGCAATGAATTTTTCATCAACCAGTGGTACATTGCCGACTCTGGCGGTGTTCTTCGGTCGGGCCCATTCGGGGGTGCCGTATAAAACCGCAGTTACCTTTATGCCACGCTCCGAAAACCAGCGGATCTGTTTTTCACGCGTTTTGGAGACCAGCCAGACTTTGCCTTCATGTTCGAATGCATTTGGGGTATCCGGATCCAGGTCGGGTGCCGGCTGCCATTTTGACCAGATCAGGTTGAATTTAACGCCGCCGACATTGGCATCGAACACGGGTTCTCGGTCCGGCCATCCCTCGGGACCGATGTTTTTCAGGTCGTGTGGATTAAATGGCGGGTAAGGCAGATCCGCGCTGACCAGTGGAGTGTTTTCGACATCCGGCAGGGCGGCACCGAGTTCCGGTTCGAAAGGTATATAGGGCTCATTAAGTTCGTCGAGCACCTGCTGATCGATATTGACCGGACCCTGCTCCCCGGGTTCGGATTCACAGCCGACGGCCAGGAAGCTCAGCGAAAGGGTCGCCAGCCATAGATACAACCGTGTTTTTCTTGTCATCGGCCTGATGTCATCGCAATTCACTACCCGAGCGGGCAAACCGCAGGTGGTGCGAAAAATGCGCCAAAGTCTTTTGTCGCCGAATGCATTACGCTGGCTCGCAAACACCCGTACACCGTCACGATATCCATGTTTCAGTGGTGTTGAATCCAGTGAGATCAGTTACCTGCGGCCAAATGTTTGTACCACCTGTCAAGCGCTTGTCGCTTGCGGTGGCCGGGTTGGGGGATAGCATTTGGCATCGACTTTTTTGCGCTAAATCCTACCCTCTATAGTCAGGTGCAATGAATTACTTACACGGCTGCACGGGATGACCACTGAAAGACTGATAAATTATGGAATAAAGGCGGTGAATACCTCAGACGAGTGTCCGTACAGGAACACAGTCGTGATCAGCGGTGCTGCACGTGGGGGGACATCGATGATCGCCGGTATTGTCTACAACCTCGGGGTGCCGATGCTCAGGGCGCGGCCGCCGGTGTATGAGGATAACGATATTGCTGCTGTGTATGAGGGTGATGACGCAAATCAGCGCTCGGTGATAGACAACTGCAACCGGCTGGATCAATGGGCATGGAAACGACCGAAGGCGCTGGAATACCTGCCGGATCTGGAGCAGAGTCTGAGAAATCCCAGATTTATTTTTGTCTTCAGGGATGTGTTTTCTATTGCGAATCGAAATCAGATTTCAATGGACACTACGCTGTTTCCACAGATGAATCATGCTCTGGAGCAGTATGGTAAAGCGATATCCTTCCTCGCAGACACCACTTCACCCTGTTTGTTGTGTTCCAGTGAGAAAGTGAGTCGATACCCGGAGCATGCAGTCTCTGCGATAGCACAATTTATCGGGGTCACCCCGACATCGGATCAATTTGAGCGCTCGATAAAGTCGATAGACCCCGAATCGCAGGCTTATTTGAAAGTTTCTCGTAAAGATCGAACCCATGGTGCGATCGATGGTATTGAAGGCGGTGTGTTGTCAGGCTGGGCAGCCTGGTGGAATCGTGACGAACCCGTGGACGTTGAAATCTATCTTGATGACCAACTCTATACGACCGTAGCCGCCACAGATTTTCGTGCGGACTTAAAAAAGAGACGGCAAACTCGTGAAGGCTATTGTGGGTTTTCGGTCAGGCTTTCGCAGAACACGCTCGCAAATGCTCACCGAATACGGGCTAAAATTCACTCTGATGTTATTGACCTTGAAGGCAGTCCGCTGGAAGTCGATCCGTCGCGGTAGCATTCTTGCGTCCTGCTCTGACACCTCGCGCTGTCTCTGCTGGAATTTGTGAATGTTACTGAAGTCGTCGGATACTCAGGCGCTGGCAAGTGCGCCGGCGCGCTGATAAGCCACGTTGTGGACGGGCGTCGCGAAACCGATAGCCTCGACTTCATGCAGCAGGCGCATGACCGTGTTTTTCTGCTGCAGCCTGACTGCCGCATCCGTCAGAATCTGATGAAACAGGTCTTGTTGTGCATGACTGCCCCCCATCTGCCACAGGGAGTGTCGCTGTGGCAGCAGGGTATCCAGCACTTTGCGGTAGTCGCCTCTGCGGTGCGCCACGGCGGCGATGGCTGCCGGCAGTGCGGCCTCGTGATAGCGTGGTGGCAGGGTGTGGTCGCCGATTTGGGTAAACAGTTGCATCTGCTCGATCAGAGCATCGCAAAGGTCGAATCGCGCCACGGCTGCAAAGATGACTGCGCAGTGCGCGCTGGTAAACGGGCTGCTCATATCGTCGATACGCCCGGTGGCATGCTCTGCCATTTCTTCCCACCGATGGCCGACATCGACACCCTGCTGCTCCAGTCGCCACAACAGGGAAGCGCCATTTTGCAAATCGATATATAAATCGGGTGTTGCCTTTACCAGCGGCTGTTGCGGGTTGCGTACCCACTGGTCGTAGTGTTGCAGTACGAGGTCGTGGTTTCCCTGCTCCAGATGAAAGAGGCACTGATGCCACCAGATATGGAATTTTATCTGATTGGTCTGAGCCCAGTGTTGGGGCTTGTCTGACAGCCAGTCGATGCCGTCGCGATGGCGGCCCTGCATGTAGAGCACATGTGCCACCGCATGCGTACCCCACGCATTGGACGCCCGGCGTTCAACGGACTCGCGGCCGGTAGCCTCGGCCTCGGCAAATCTGCCGGCCTCTTCAAGATCGAATGCAAGTACGCCCAAATACTCCGGGTAGCCCGGGATCGAATCGTTCCATTGTGCTTCCACCATTTCTGACAGGCGCAGTGAGTATGTCATTTCTCCAAGCCAGAACAGTTCACCCTGTGCCAGTGACAAAGCCAGCAGGTCAGTAGGGTGTTCCTGCAGAATTGCTTCGTAACAGCGGATCATCGCGAACAAATTGCCCTGTTGTGCATGGCTGAGGGCATCGACATATTGCTGTTCGCGTGCGCTGACCCGATCAGCGGTTTTAAAAGCGTTGTTGAGAGCGAGGTCAATGTCTTCACGCAGGGCAGATTTTCTCGCCCCGTGTAGCATAAGCCCGTAGACGGCCTGAGCAAATGCGTTGTCCGGTTCGACGGCGAGTGAGTGTTGCAGCATCGGGATTGTATCAACATGTCGCCTGACAAAGCTCTCCGTGGCAGTGCTGCAGAGATCGGCGGCTGTCTTGCTTTCAAATGTGAGTGGAAGTCCGCGGCTATCGGTGTGCATTTCGGTTTTCTTGATTTGCAGGATGGGTAATGTTTTCGGCTATGCGCCAGCATACACCACAAGGGTCTGTAAGGATGAACTCGCGCATCCCCCATGGCTGAGTGTTGATATCCGGTATGTCGGTACCATACTTGTCGTCGATATGCTGGTTCCTGAGCTTGCGTTGCCAGGCATCGACACTTTCTACCAGCAGATGCATCATCACCGGTGTGCCTGGCAGAGCGTCAACCTGCTGCAATAGAAAACTGCAATTGTCGAGTACGAAGTATGCGACGCCGGCCGTATCGGAAGACAGTTGAAAGCCGATGTCCCGGTAGAATGATTTGCTCAGTTTGTAGTCGGTCGCCGGTACGAATGCCTTGAGTTCGACCGGGGTGATATTGTCACGTGGCAGAGATGCTTCGGCCCGGCGGCGGGTTCCTTCGTCAATCTCAGCGCGCAGTGCTCTTGTCAGTTCGAACGCATCGGTATCACGCCTGCCGTACTCAAGGTTAAATGCGTAATCGAAATCCGCCCGGTTCTTACCCTGGTTGTGCTGCAGCAGTGTTTCGATCTTGTCGAAGGCTTTGGCAACCTTTGCCTCTTTTGAGGTTCGATTGTCGTAGTCATCCCACAAGTCGGTAAATTGTTGTTGTAAATCTGCGGGCAGGGAGTGCAGGAGCGAGATAAAGTCCTGCCTTTCACCGGCAGATTTTGATGTGTGTTGTTCGGGTGCGGGAATGTCTCCGCCGATAATTTCGCCCAGATCGTGCAAAATACATATCTTCAGGAGCTTTAAAGTATCGATATCCGGGAATTGGTCAGCATAGCTTATCGCAAGCAGTGTTAAGCGCCAGGTGTGTTCAGCGACACTTTCGAGTTTACCGCTGTCCGTACGAGCGCTGCGCGCGGTGTCTTTGAGCTTCCCGGCTGTGCGAATAAATGACAGGCGGTTGCTGGTGTCTGAATTACTCATCGATTAATTCCAGCACGACGGGGCAGTGATCTGAGCCCGTGATGTTGGGCAAATGATAACAGTCTGCGACAATATCCTGCATGGATTCGGCAATACAGAAGTAATCGATGCGCCATCCAAGATTCTTCTCTCGTGTGCCTTTGTTGAAACGCCAAAACGTATAGTGACCGGCACCTGTTTCAAACAGCCGAAATGCATCGACGAAACCGAGATTCAGTAATCGCTCGAAGCTGTCACGCTCTTCATTGGAAAAACCGGATTTGCCACGATTGCGCGTCGGGTTGGCAAGATCAATTTCCCGGTGCGCCACGTTAAGGTCGCCACAGAGAATAACCGGCTTATCGTGGGACAGCGCTTCAAGGCGGCTTTGCAGCGCTGCGTCCCACTGCAGCCTGAATGGCAGTCGCTTTAATCCCGACTGAGCGTTGGGTACGTAGACATTGACCACATAGAACGAACCGAACTCTGCAGTAATTACCCGGCCCTCGCCATCGAGATCGGCGTTGTCCAGTTCGTACTGCACACCCAGCACTGGCGAACGGGTGAGTATCAATGTGCCGCTGTAGCCTTTTTTGCTGGTGGCGCTGTTCCAGTGCTCCGTGTAGCCCGGTAACACCGGTTGTCTCAACTGCGATTGTTCGCATTTGATTTCCTGCAGTGCGATCACATCGGCGTCGATGGACTGGAGCGACGTGACGAGGTCCCGCCGCAATGCCGAGCGCAGGCCGTTCACATTCCAGGTGGCAAGTTTCATAAGCGGCTACCGGCTTTGAGACACGTGGTGGATTGGTGTGATTGGTGTGATTGGGGTGGTTATTCTGGTGTCACATGTCCGCAGCTATTGTCGTTGCACGGAAATGACGGGGCAAGTACCGCTCTGTGAGTTTGCCTGATGTAAGTGTCTGTCGGGGCTCCGTGGCAGCGGGTCTGTACTGTGTTGGATCGTCAGGTAGAATCGCGCCATGCTCAAACAACAACGCGCCGACTACATTCGGAACAAACTGGAAACGCTTTATCCCACAACGCCGATTCCACTCGATCACAGCGACCCCTACACCTTGCTGGTCGCGGTGCTCTTGTCGGCGCAGTGCACCGATGAGCGTGTGAATCAGGTAACTCCCGCTCTTTTCACCCTCGCTTCCACCCCTCAGGAGATGGCGCGGCAAACGCCGGCGGCGGTGGAAAAAATTATCAAGCCCTGCGGTCTTTCACCACGTAAATCCAAAGCGATCGTCGCTCTGTCTCAGATTTTGCTGGAGCAGCACGATGGCGAGGTTCCGGCGACATTCGAAGCGCTCGAGGCCCTGCCGGGTGTAGGACACAAAACCGCCTCCGTGGTCATGAGTCAGGCGTTTGGTGTGCCGGCGTTTCCGGTCGATACCCATATTCACCGGCTGGCTCAGCGGTGGGGACTGACAAAGGGCAAAAACGTGGTCCAGACCGAGGCTGATCTGAAAAAGCTGTTTGCTCCGCAGGACTGGAACAAATTACACCTGCAGATTATTTTCTATGGTCGGGAATATTGCACCGCGCGTGGCTGCGACGGCACGGTGTGCGAAATTTGCAGAACCTGTTACCCGAAGCGTCGAACGCCGCCGCGGGTCAATTCTGCATAGCAGAGTCGGGTGGAATAACGGGGTGGATTGAGAGGCTCCCGGAGGCCGCGGCCCCCCCCCTTGAATAATGCCGGCTAAGGCTCGCGAATAACCAGCGTGTCTCCGCGTTGGATCAGTTCATAGTGTCGCAGGATACTCATGCCCAGCAGGACCTCGTCGCTCAGGCCCGGGTTGATGTGCGCGTCAACATTGCGCACCTCGAGTTCACCGATGCGTAACTGATCAACCCGGGTTTTGTAGGCGACGCCGATGCCGTTGGCCGTGCTTATCTGAATTGCCGCACCGCGCGGCAAGCCGATGCGATCTGCAAAGCGCGCAGGGATGCTGACAGAGGACGCACCGGTGTCGACCAGGAAATCTACCTCGGCGTTGTTGATACTGCCCGTGACCAGATATTGTCCGAAGCGGCTGCGTTGCAGTTCGATACTTCTCTTGCCTGCGATTGACGAGGCGATAACCTCGTTATTCGGATTGCGTTGGCGCTCCAGATGCCGGTTGACGAGAAAAACCGCCAGTGCCAGTACCAGCACCCACATCCCCACCATCATGTATTTACCGATGACGCGTTGTTCACTGTTTTGTCGGGTCACTGAGGCTCCTTATGGTGTTTTTGTGATCGTCAGCGGAGACTTTCCGTCCGCTGCAGGGTCACGGCACACTGCATCGGCGGATTGTCGGGCGGGACGGCAGGTGGATGAGTTGCGGCCACCATCAGACTTCGTGCATTGGCGGTTATTGCAGATACAATACCGAGTATTCACTCTACGGATCACTATTTAATGTCTGGCAACAGCATTGGCAAGCTATTCACGCTGACTACTTTCGGCGAGAGTCACGGCGCGGCGATCGGCGCGATTGTCGATGGTTGCCCGCCGGGGCTGGCGCTGGTCGAAGCGGATTTGCAGCGTGATCTGGACAGACGCAAACCCGGGCAGTCGAAGTTTACTACCCAGCGTCGTGAGCAGGATGAAGTGCGCATCCTGTCCGGCGTGTTCGATGGGGTGACCACTGGCACTCCCATCGGGTTGCTTATCGAAAATACAGATCAGCGCTCCAAGGACTACAGCAATATCAGGGACGTGTTTCGCCCGGCGCACGCCGACTTAACCTATCAGCACAAATACGGACTGCGTGACTATCGCGGCGGAGGGCGCTCGTCAGCCCGCGAAACGGCCATGCGTGTTGCCGCGGGCGGCATCGCCAAAAAATACCTGGCGGAGTATTACGGGGTGAGCATCAGGGGATATCTGTCGCAACTGGGGTCTGTCGCGCTGGACCGCTCGGAATTCAGTTGGGCTGAGGTGGAAAATAACCCGTTTTTCTGGCCAAACGGCAACCAGATCGATCAGCTTGAGGCAACGATGAAGCAGCTGGCGAGGGACGGGGATTCCGCCGGTGCCCGGGTTGAGGTGGTTGCCGAGGGTGCACCGATCGGTTGGGGGGAGCCGATTTTTGATCGGCTTGATGCTGATATCGCCCATGCCATGATGAGTATCGGTGCGGTCAAAGGTGTTGAGGTGGGATCCGGCTTTGACTGCGTCGCGATGCGCGGCACGGAGCACCGCGATGAGATTACACCGGAGGGATTTCTGTCCAATCATGCCGGTGGAGTGCTCGGCGGTATTAGCTCCGGCCAGGATATCGTCGTCACCCTGGCACTGAAACCGACATCCAGCCTTCGAACGCCGGGACGCAGCGTCAATACCGGGAATGAGGCTGTGGAAGTGGTCACCACCGGCAGACACGATCCCTGTGTCGGCATTCGCGCGACACCGATTGCCGAGGCGATGCTGGCGCTGGTACTGATGGATCACTGTCTAAGACATCGGGCGCAAAACCCGGCGCGGGACACGCCGGTCGACAGCTGATCGATTTACAAGTCGGTGGTTTTTATCGCGGGTTCAGATGACCTTGGTCGGCAGTGCTTTAATGAATGCCTGTGCTGCGCGCGAGAGCGTGCGATCCTGGTGTCTGATCAAAGAGACTTTTCGCTTCAAATGGATGCCCTCTATCGGGACAACGTGCAGCAATTCATCGTCGCAGAGATTGTCCGGCAGCACGCCCCAGCCCAGGCCGACTTTGACCATCATTTTCAATGTATCAAAATCCGAAACATCCAGATTTACATTGGCGCTGACCCCGAGTGAGGCGAGCGCCTGATCAATAAGAACGCGACTGGAAGTCGGCGAACTTGGCAGGACTGCAGGGCATTTAACCAGCAGTTCTGCGTCGACCGCCGGCTCAACCGCGAGCGGGTGATCTGCGGCAACGACAATGGAGAGATTGTCTTCCCAGATATCGATCTCACGCAGTTTTGAACCGACCGACGTAGTCATCGCACACAGACCCATTTCAAACATACCATCTTCTATGTCTTTCAGTGTCGTGAGGGAATTATTGAACTGGATATCCATATCGACGTCCGGGTACTCGACGCGGAATTTTTTCAACACTGGTGCCAGGTAGGTCACGCCGATGTGCGGACTTGTGCCGATACTGAGTTTGCCGGTGATGGACTTGCCGAGGTTACAAATCACCTCTTCAATTCGCTCGAGCTCTGCGCTAATCTGTCGGGCAGAGGGCAGCAGTACATGACCGGCTTCGGTGAGGTGTACGCTACGTCCTACCCGATCAAAAAGCCGTGCAGACAACTCAGATTCCAGAGCGGCAATGCGTTTGCTAACGGCGGGTTGTGTCAGGTGAAGGCTTTCAGCTGAACGTGAAAAAGAGCGCTTATCGGCGACTTCGATGAAGGCTTTTAGGTTATTAATATCCAAGGAATGCTGACTCCAAGTTTCTCTGCTGTGGAGTAAACCACTTCACCGAAGAATATCTAGAGCGTATTAGTACGGTATTCATCTGGTGTGACAGCGCCTGATCCTGCGACGCTTCGAGTGTAAAGTCTAGTGCAATTCGAATGCAAAGTGATACTGTATTTAGGCTACGGCGGATCATTTATTATTCACCTCGATAATGTTCAGGGATGCCAACCCAAAGGTTGATTTCTTTTGGTAATTCATGGCAACAATACTGATACTCTGAGTCTCACTCGTGGGTAAATTTGACTTGTATTTACGCTGTAAAATTAATCTCATTAGTGAAACAAGTAAAAATTATTTTTTCGTATGAGATACACAATCCGGTGTCTGAGTGGTTGGCTGGTGGGTTTGTTAACTTCCTTAACCCATGCCCGAAATAGTGTTATAAAAAACGTTGGATAGATTACTTAACACATCACAACCGTATTTTATTCCAATCGATGTAGGATAATTCCCACGACTGTTGCAAAGCGTGTACAAACGCAATGTGCTGAATGATAGTTGCGCTTTGTTCGATGGTATTGGTCTCTACCTGCATCAGCACCTGGCGCCCGGGGTTGTCAGTGTCGTCAGTGTTGTCGGGTGTTGCCAGTAATGAACTACCTGACCGGAATGGTTCCCTGTTCAGCGAGTCATCGATGGTTCGCGGTACTTATCGGTGTCGCGAGTCGTATTTTTCGTATGGGTTTTTTTTACACTTGTTGCAGTGGTAGCGTTGGTGTGACCCAACCGTGGTATGAATGTCTATACACGCACTTGGCGGAGGGTCCGCACGGGCCCGTGTCAGTGGTGATCGATGCATGCGGGAGCATGTACCTTTGCTGTGCCAATAATTTTGAAAGTACGAAAACAACGATTGAATTTGACACACAGCATTACGAATTCGGGTGGTTGAGACCGGCCAGCCATCTCGGCACGAGGGCGTGTACGAGGATGAGACATTCCTGCACGCTTTAGTGATCCGCGACGTTGCGGCGAGCTCTGTGCTCGATAATAGTGATTCGAAAAGTGATGCGGGCAGTGAACAACGGTTGTTCGGCTTTTTACGCCCCGACGTTGTGCGGGATGCCGGCCGCGGACAGTCAAAGTGCACCGGCATGTCGGCGGTCCCCGCATGGCATGGCAACAACAGAATTGTCCCGGTCGGCGAATGTCTCGATCGCATTGTCGCCGATACCTGTGGGCGGTGGAATCCACCGGCTGTCGTGGTCAGCCCGGCGGGTGTGCGGCACGTCAGCGCACTTGTCAAAGGCGCGGGCGTATAACCGGTCGGAGAAATCAGCGTGAACCGGCGGCAGAGGACGCCGGCCTCGGGTGTCCTGTCTTCTGCCCGGATTGCCGATCTGGTTTTTTACATTTCATTCAGTAAATGTTCGGGTGGGGCACTGGCACAATCTGTTTGACATGCGTACGCAGTCCGGCATTCCCGGCCATATGACGTGAGGCAGCCGACATTTTTCGTAGACGACACTGCCTTGGGCGGCGTTGCGCGGTATCGTATCGGTCGTAGTGCATGTTGCCTTATGCCGGAGTCCGTACTATATCAATAGGGACGGAAGTTTGACGGGAAGTCCTGATGCTTATCTTTGTACGCGAATGGCCTCCTTTTAAAAATGTCTGGCACGACGATTAGCATAATTAAACTGCCGATTTTTAAATCGGATGCTGTCGATCATTTATCGGAATGCAGCTGAATTCCCGGCAATATTCCTGATTTGATCGCGGCAACCGTGCTTCCCGGATCTGAAAAGCCTTGAGCATAAAAACAAGAGATCGAACAACTGTGCGTAAATTAGCCATTGCAGCTGCTGTCAGTCTTGGCCTGGCCAGCGTTTCCTCCCGGACAATTGCTCTGGGGCTGGGTGAGATAGAAATATATTCAGCGCTCAATCAAAACCTGGACGCTGAAATTGGTCTGGTGAGTGTCGCCCCGGGTGAGCTCGCCGGCGTCACGGTAAACCTCGCGGATGAAGAGGCGTTTGCCAGGGCCGGGCTGTCCATTACCCCTGTGCTGCGGAGCCTGCGCTTCGAGGTGGAGCAGCGCCCCGACGGGGCCCTCATCGTAAAGGTATTCAGCGATGTACCGGTGGTAGAGCCATTCCTCAACTTCCTGGTGGAAATCGGCTCATCGTCTTCCGCCAGTCAGACCCGTGAATATACGTTATTGCTCGATCCCCCGACTTTCATGGTCGAGCAGCAGCCCGCGCAGACTGATCCGGTGGCGGGTCTGGACAGCACCGATGTGGCTGTCGAAATCGAGGACATTGCGGTGGCGGACAGCACGCCCAACCTGGTGGTCGGTCTGGATAACAACGTCGCGGTTGCCAGTGGCGCGGAAGTGGACTTGTCTAATATAAGTGTCGGTGCGGATGATGCCGGTGACACGGTGGTATTTACCGAGCAGGGTGCTGATGGCACCGTCGCCGAGTTGCCGCTCGCCGACACCGGCAATGTCATCGAAACGATGGTCGATGACGGTGGCGAAGCCATTGATTTGAGCAACGAGCTGGGCGTTGCCGGAACAATCGCGCAGGCAGACGACGCCAGTGTCGACGTGGCGCTGGATCAGCTGTCGCCGGATAACGCTATCTTTACCAGCGAAGCGGAGGCGGCGGATGATGCGCAGAACATCGTCAACCTCGACGATGTAGCGCAGGAAGACCTGGTGGATGCGCTGGCTAATGATGTCAATCTGGTCTCCGATACGGTGCGCGAGCAGGGTTTGTCGATCAGTCTGGACCCGGTAGAGGGAGATACACAGGATTTGGCAAGCGTCGATCTCAGCGACGAAAGCCCGTTACCTGAGGTTACGCTTGAGCCGATTGAGAATCTGCCTCTGGCAGACATTAGCGGCCAGGTGGACGCCATAGCGGTGGTCGATGAAACGCCGCAGGTTGCGCTGCCGGGGATCGATGTTGATCTCTCCGGCATTGACGAGACCGACGCTTCACTGCCGGTGGACAGCGCAGAACTCGAGCCTGCAGACGAGCTGCCTGTGGTTGAAATTTCAGAAGAAACCATCATCGTCACGCCGGTCGCCGAGCCTCAAGTAGCGCAGTCCGAGGCTGTGATCGAAAGTGGCGATGCCACGGCTGAGCCCGAAGGTGAGGCACTCGACATCAGCGGCGTTGTTGTCAATGTGGCCGATGCAGAAACCCCGGCAGACTCCATTGCCACCACGCCTGTCCCAGATGGGGCAGCAGTGACTTATCGTGTCAAGCGTGAAGATACGCTTTGGAGTATCGCCGGCAGGCAGAGGCCCGCAGGCATCTCGACCAACCGGATGATGCGGATTATTGTCGATGCCAACCCACAGGCTTTTGCCAACGGTGACATGAACTCGATGCGCGAAGGCGCATTACTCACCATACCGGGTGGAACCGGCGCTGATGAAGCGAATGAGTCTGCGGCAACGGTGCCGAATGTTGCGATGGCGGACAACACATCGACAGCGACTGAAAGCGTGGAACCTGCTGTCGAGCCGTCTGCGCCTACACAGATTTCGACTGATCTCGATGAAGTCAACAAACGCATGATACTGGCGCAGGAAGAGCTGACTGCGGAGGCGCAGCAACGGGACGAGCTCAGTAATAGAGTGATCGAGCTTGAAGACAATCTGACTCGCATGAAAGAGTTGATCACGCTTCGTGAAAGCGAACTGACCGACCTGGAAACGGAGTTGACGGACCCGCAAACCGATGAGGAAAGTGCCGCACCCGAGGACAATGCTGAAGCTCCGGCAATCGCAGACAGCGAAACGGCCGGCGAGGTGGATGACAAGGTTCGTCAGATTCAGGATCAAATAAACGAAGATGTGGCGCTCGCGCAGGAACGCGTAGACGCGCAGGCGGATGCAGATAGAAATCTGGCCTCGGCACAGGCGGAGGCAAAGAGCATTCGCCTGGCTGGCGAGGAAGATGCGCTGCGTCAGCAACTGGCTCAGTTGCAACTCGAAAAGGAAGAGCTTAAGCAAACCGCACAAGCTGACAAGCTCGAACTGGTGCGACAGGCGGAGGCCGAAAAGGCGCAGCTGCTGGACAATGCTTCAGCGGAGCGGGCAAGCATTCTCGCGCGGCTCGAAGAGGAGAAGCAACGCATCTCTGACGAGGCGGCCGCCGAGCGGGCCCGAATTGCAGCCGATGCGGAGGCCGAGAAAGAACAGGTAATCGCCGAGGCGCAGGCGGAACGCGACAGACTGGCTGCCGAAAGCGAAGCAATGCGTAACAAGCTGGAGGCGCTGGAAACAGAAAACAGTGAACTGGTCGCTCAGGCTGAGCTCGACAAAGAACAGCGACAGGAAGCTGCCCGGGTAGCTCAGGAAGAGCAGGATCGCCTGCTGGCAGAAGCAGAGGCAGAAAAGCAGAAAGTCGAGGAGGAGTCGACCCGCGTCAAGGACAAGCTCGCCGAGCTTCAGGCGGAAGCCAATGCGAACCTTGCCAACAGCGCCGAAAATCAGACAATCGACAGGAACGTAAACGATACGGATGCCGAGGGCGCAGAGGCCACGGATCTCGCCGTGCCAGCGCTCGTCGGTGGCGGACTGGCCGTCGCACCGCTGGAACGTGAAATAGGGGACCGCAAAAAAGTGCTCGCCGCGGGTGGCGGCATCGCACTGCTCGGCCTGTTAGGCGCTTGGGCACTGCGAAGAAAGAAACCGGCACCGGTCAAAGGCGGTGGCAGAACCGTGCGCGAAAGAGCCGAGCACGATATCGAGGAGCCAGCGCTCGGCAAACCCGTGGCTACTCGCTTTGATAACCAGCGATCCAACCAGTACGAAAATGTTGACAGCGACAGACCGAGCATGGGGCAGGCAGCGGTAGCGGCCAGTGCGGCAGCGGCTGCCACCGGCGCGGCGGTTGCCTCTCGCGGTGATGAAGAAGTGGCGCCCGCCGAGCAGCCATCGGTCGACGTCGATCTCGACGAGGAACGTTCACCGCCAATAGTGGAAGATGGGCTGGTTGACGACACCATCACTGAGGCGGATGTTTATCTGCGATATGGCTTGCATGGACAGGCGGAAGATCTGCTGAAAACGGCGATCGACAAATCTCCTGACGTGCCGGAGTATCAGGTCAAATTGCTCGAGTCGTATCACGACCAAAAGAACACCGCTGAATTTAAGCCGGCGGCAGAGAATTTCAGAAACCGATTCGGTGAATCTGCACCGCAGTGGTCCCGTATCGCTGAAATGGGGCGCAACCTCGACTCCTCTGATGGCGCGTTTTCACGACTGGGAGCGATGGCGGCCGGTGGTGCGGCGGTGGGTGCTGTCGCAGCGACAGGTGATACGGCGGCATCGGAAACCGAAATAGTGGATGCAGCACTCGATGAAACCATCGATGCCTCGGAAGAGTTCAGCGTCAGTGATCTTGAGGCGACCGGCGATTTGTCAGCATTAACCGACAGTCTGCCGGACGATCTCGACGAGATCAGCCTCGATGAAGTGGACATGGCGGCGCTGGATGACGACGGTACGCTGAATCTCGAAGAGTTGACTGGCGATCAAATGTCGGGGCTTGACCTCGGTACGCTTGATCTCACGAATCCCGAGGGTGACTCCACCCTGGATAACCTGACACTGGATGATGCCGACTTTAATTCGCTTGGCGATGTCACCTCCGGTGTAAGGGAAGGTCTGTCAGGGACTGATATTGACCTGGACGAAGGAACCATATCACGCACAGATGAAATGGAAACCATGCTCGATCTGGCGAAGGCCTACATCGACATGGGGGACTCGGACAGCGCCGAAAGTGCGCTGAAAGACATCGTTAACCATGGTTCCGATGCGCAGAAAATGGAAGCGCAGGATCTGCTCAGTAAACTGAAATAACGATAATCAGAACCGCAGTACTGAGCATCAGGGGCGCTTTTCAGCGCCCTTTTTTTTTTGCCCACCCGGTCTGTCATTCATACAATGCTGCCCATGCAAAGGTTTCTGAAAAAGACACACTGAATGCCGCGCTATGCTTTGATCGTGGAATATGACGGTAGCAGCTACTGTGGATGGCAACGGCAAACACACAGTGCTTCTGTGCAGGAATGTCTTGAACAGTCACTGAGTCAGGTGGCCAATGAGCGTATCGCGGTTGTCGCCAGCGGCCGAACAGATACCGCCGTGCATGCCTTTGCGCAGTGTGTTCACTTTGACACCGATGCGCGCCGTGAGCACAAGGCATGGGTGCTGGGGGTCAATGCAAAGCTGCCGCGAGACATTTCTGTGCGCTCGGTGACAGCGGTACCCGATGATTTTCATGCGCGCTACAGCACCATCGGCAGGACCTACCGCTATGCGATACTGAATCGCGCATCGCGCTCTGCACTGGCGCGGGAGCGATTGGCGGTGGTCTATCCGAAGCTCGATGTCTGCCGCATGCAGCAGGCGGCACAGTGTCTGGTCGGAGAACACGATTTCACCAGTTTTCGAGCCGCCGGATGTCAGGCCAGACATGCGATTCGCGAGATTACTTCCATCAATATCACCCGCGATGCCGATCGTGTCGTGGTGGAAATTTGTGGTAATGCTTTTCTGCACAATATGGTGCGTATTATCGTCGGCAGTCTGATCAGAGTCGGTAAAGGGCAGGAGTCTGACGCGTGGTTACCGCAGGTGCTTGCCGCGCGTGACCGGACGCTGGCCGGGACCACGGCACCCGCCCACGGCTTGTACTTCATGGGGCCTGATTATGCCGTCGAGTATGCAATACCAGACTGGCGCGATGCGTTGCCAATGGGGCCGTTTTAACTGCCGGGCAGGCTGCAGGCTACGCACAGTGCGCGCTCCATGCGACAAGTGTCTTCAGGGTCGCGACCGACAGCTGAACGGCGGGTTTGTGTTATCGTCTCGTGCATGACTGACTCAACCGAAAAAGCGGTTAAAACACAGATAAAAATCTGCGGTTTTACCCGGCCCCGGGATGCGGCCAATGCGGTAATGCTTGGCGTTGATGCACTCGGTCTGGTTTTCTACCCGCCCAGTTCACGCCACATCGGTATCGATCAGGCACGCAGTATTGCCGATGCTGTCGGCCCGTTTACCTCACTGACTGCCTTGTTTCTTAATGCAGAACGAGCGCTGATCGAATCGGTGCTGGCTAATGTACCGGTATCCCTGCTTCAGTTTCACGGTACTGAAGACGCAGAGTTTTGTAGTTCTTTTGATCGACCCTATATAAAATCGGTGGCGATGAAATCGACAGACGACGTCGAGGCCTACTGCGCCGCTTATCCGGATGCCAGAGGTTTTTTGCTCGACAGCAACGCCGCAGGCGCTGCGGGTGGAAGCGGCAGTCGCTTTGACTGGCAGCGCATTCCAGCTGACTTACCCGCGCCGCTGATCCTGGCTGGTGGATTGTCGGTGCGGAATGTAGCGGAGGCGGTCAGTGCGGTCAGGCCGGCTGCTGTGGACGCGAGTAGTGGTGTAGAATCATCGAAAGGGATTAAAGACGCCAGGCTGATGCGCGACTTTATCCGCGAGGTCAAAGAAGCAGACTCGGTGTTGTCTGAATCATCGTAAACGCCATTGGCAATTGCTGTAGAGCAGGCAAAAAAATAAATGAGCTGGTTTGATAAATTAATGCCGTCGCGGGTGCGCACGGACAGCCGCAATCGCGGGTCGGTACCGGAAGGCCTCTGGGTAAAGTGCGAGAGCTGCACCAATGTGTTGTACGGAGCGGACCTCGAGCGCAATCAGAGCGTGTGCCCGCGCTGTGGTCACCACCGGCGTATCAAGGCCCGATCCAGGCTGGAGCTTCTGCTCGATCTTGAGCCGCGTACCGAGATAGGCGCCAACATCGAACCGGTCGATCTGCTCAAATTTCGCGATAGTAAAAAATACAAGGACAGACTGGTTCAGGCCACCAAGAATACAAGCGAAAAGGACGCGCTGATTGTCATTCAGGGGTCGATCAAAGGCCTGCCTGTCGTTGCTGCGGCGTTTGAGTTCGAATTCATGGGTGGCTCGATGGGTTCAGTGGTGGGTGAAAAGTTTGTGCTTGCCGCAGAAGCGGCTTTACAGCAAAACGCGGCGTTTATCTGCTTTTCCGCCTCAGGTGGTGCGCGCATGCAGGAAGCGCTTTTTTCACTGATGCAAATGGCGAAAACCAGCGCGGCGCTCGCTCGTTTGTCTCGTCGCGGCGTACCGTACATTTCCGTGCTCACCGATCCGACCATGGGCGGTGTGTCTGCAAGCTTTGCCATGCTCGGAGATCTAATTGTTGCAGAGCCCAGAGCGTTAATCGGCTTTGCCGGACCCCGGGTAATCGAACAGACGGTTCGCGAAAAATTACCCAGCGGTTTTCAGCGCTCCGAGTTCCTGCTGGAACACGGTGCGATCGACATGATCATTGATCGTCGGGAGATGCGTGACAAGCTTGCCCAGGTCATCGCACAGCTGACCGGCAGGCAGACGCCCGTGTCTGCGACACCCGCCGAGGCCGCAGAACCTGTTGCCGAAGAATAACTCCCTGGGCCGCTGGCTCGAGCGGCTTGAGCAAATGCAGCCGGATCGGATCGAGCTCGGCCTGCAGCGCATCAGGACGGTGGCGAGTCGCTGCGATTTGCTCAACCCGACCTTCGATATCCTGACCGTTGCCGGCACCAACGGCAAGGGCTCAACGGTCGCCTACGCCGCGTCCATACTCCGCCACAGCCGGTATCGGGTGGGGGTCTACACCTCGCCGCACTTCGTTGATTTCAATGAACGGATAGCGATCGATGAACAGCGGGTGAGTGACGAACAGTTATGTGAGGCTTTCGCGGCCATTGACGCACAGCGGGACGGTACCGATCTCACCTACTTCGAATTTACCACTCTGGCTGCGATGTTTGTATTTCAGCGTTCCTCAATTGACGTCGCGGTGCTCGAGGTTGGTCTGGGAGGGCGGCTCGATGCTGTCAATGCGTGGGACTGCAGCGTTGGCTGTATCACTTCAATCGGAATTGATCACAGCGACTGGCTGGGCGACGATCGCGAATCCATCGGTCGCGAGAAAGCCGGGATTGCCAGGCGTGGCTTACCGCTCATTTGCGGCGATCGTGAAATGCCATCCAGCATTGCACAGGTAGCCGCAGAGACCGGGGCGACGCTGATTCGAATCGGGCATGACTTCGATTATCGGATCGGTGCACCGCGCTGGCAGTATCGCGGACCGGCCGGTGAGCTGGATTTGCCCGTGCCGTCGATAGACGGAGACTGGGCGATGGGTAATGCATCGGTTGCTGTCACCGCTTGCGCCGCCCTGCTCCAACGGCTTCCGGCGACAGAGGCGGTCGAGCGGGCAGTGCGTGAGGTCATTGTGCCGGGGCGCATGCAGCGAGTGATCTATCGCCAGGTGCCACTGTTGCTCGATGTAGCGCACAATCCGCAGGCAGCCGCGGCGCTGGCGCGCCATCTGGGTCGGCAGTCGATGACGACGATGGCGGTGTTTTCCTGCCTGCAGGACAAAGATGCGGCTGGCGTTGTCGCTGAACTCGCCGGTGTGGTCGACCGCTGGCTGATTTTTCCGCTGGACTATCCGAGGGCACACGATATTCCATCGCTGGTCGAGATGATCAACGCGCAGGGCGCGTCGGAAGTTGAGGTTTTCACATCGGTAATACAGGCGCTGGATGCAGCTGTTGCACAATTCAGTGAAGAGAGCCGGATCATCGTTTTCGGCTCGTTTCATGTCGTTGGTCCAGTGCTGCAAATGCTCGAACCGACAGATTGATCCGTTTGGATCTCTGTTGTTCGGCGCCGCAGGCGCTCACAGACCGCGCAGGTCGGTGTCTACTAACTAACGAGAACGCTATATCAAATGAGTGCTGCATCTGTGGTTGCAGAAGGGCGTAAAGAATATAAGGACGAGCAGCTGCTCGCTCGCCTCATCGGCGCGGCGGTGCTGCTCGCGATAGCGGTGATTGTTCTGCCATTTGTGCTGGACGGTGCAGGATCGCAGCGCGAGTATGAGTATGCCGAGACGCTGCCGGTGCAACCACCCCGGCCGCCGGCTGAAAAATCGTATTCATCGCGACAGCCGCTGCCCAACCCGCCGAAGGTGGAGGACATGCCGGTTGTCACCACGCAAGCGCCACCGGTTTTCGAGTCTCCCGCCGCTGCGGTCGCTGAGACCGACACCGACGTAGCCACGCCGGTCGTATCAGCACCGCAGGAAGTAGCACCTGCGGCTTCGGCGCTGCCACCGGGTCCGGTGCCGGCGTCACAATCGATCTTGCCCGGTTACAACATTCAGGTGGCGAGTTTCGTTAAAGAGGAAAATGCCCGCAAGCTAATTAATCGCCTGTCCGATGAAAACCTGCCGGCGTATTTGAACCGGGTACAGGGTAAGAATCGTCAGATTCTGCGTGTTTTCGTCGGTCCGATTGCAAGCCAGATTGATGCGCTGGCGATAAAAAACCAGGTCGATAACACGTATCGGGTAGAGAGTATTCTGGTGACGAGAAACTAGCAGATGTTAAGCGGCGGTTTGAGTGGGTAGTTTCAACCTCCTGCGGGTGGACGATGAGACGATTCCGGCTATTCCGTCAGTACTGCTACACTTGGTGCTGGCGACAGGGCTTGAGAAGCAAAAGAGCACGGTATGAGCATTAACACACTCGATTTAATCATCCTTGCAGTTATCGGTATTTCCAGCCTGCTCAGTCTTTACCGGGGCTTTGCCAGTGAATTCCTGTCGCTGGCCACGTGGATCGTCGCGTTGTGGCTGCCGTTTAATTACACCGAACAGTTCATGACTTTTCTGCCGGACACGGTGGAGAGTCCGTCTGCGCGGTGGTTTATCAGTGCCGGTATCTTATTTATCGGTGCGCTGGTGATCGGCGGTCTGTTGAGCTGGCTGATCCGCAAGGTAATTGGGGGCACGACGCTCGGCATTACCGACAAGCTGCTCGGGCTGCTGCTGGGTGCTGCTCGCGGTGTCCTGATTCTTGCGATTGTCGCGCTGCTGGCGACGTCAAACCCTTCCATTCCACAGGAGGGGTGGTGGAATGAGTCACGGTTGCTGCCACCGGTGCTGCGGGTGGCCGAGGTGATTAAAAACCAGCTGCCTGCGCGTTACGCCGGTTGGTTCAATTTCTAGCTTCATTTTCTGGCTTTCGGGGTGATAGTCTGCAGTCCGGCGCCTTTGCGCAGGCTGCTACACCCGTATTCCGCAGTCCACAGGAATTGGTGTGCATCGGATGTGGATAAACGTTTACAATTCCTGTTCCCCAATCCGAAGAACCACCTATGTGCGGGATTATCGGTATTGTCGGCCGCGAACCGGTAAACCACAAGCTATATGATGCGCTGACGCTATTGCAGCATCGCGGTCAGGATGCTGCCGGTATCGCCACCTGCGAAGACCGCAAGCTGTTTGTGCGCAAAGCACCCGGACTGGTTAAAGAGGTGTTTCGCACCGCGCATATGTTGCGATTGCGCGGCAACATGGGTATTGGACACCTGCGGTATCCGACGGCGGGCAGCTCCCAGGTTTCTGCCGAGGCGCAGCCGTTTTATGTCAACTCCCCGTTTGGCATTGTGCTGGTTCACAACGGCAACCTCACTAACGCCGAGAAGCTGCAAAGCGAACTGTACAAGTCAGATCGACGCCACATCAACACCAGCTCTGACAGCGAGGTACTGCTGAATGTGCTCGCTCATGAACTGCAGCGCGTCACACAGGGACTGAAACTGCAACCGGAGCACTTGTTCGAGGCGGTCAGTGCAGTGCACCGTCGCTGCGCAGGCAGTTACGCTGTCATTGCCATGATCGTCGGTCGCGGGGTACTGGCTTTTCGCGATCCCTACGGCATCCGTCCGGCAATACTCGGGAAGCGCAGCACTGCGAACGGAGATGAGTACATTGTCGCCTCCGAAAGTGTCGCGCTTACCGGCCTCGGCTATGAGCCGGTACGGGATCTTGCGCCCGGCGAGGCGGTTTATATTACCCGGCAAGGTGAGTTGCACAGCCGTCAGTGTGCGGAGAAAACCCAGCTGACGCCGTGCATTTTTGAGTATGTCTATTTTGCACGACCGGATTCCGTGATTGACAAGGTGTCCGTCTACTCGTCCCGCTTGAACATGGGGCGTAAGCTCGCGAATAAAATCAGACGGGAATGGCCGAAGCACGACATCGATGTCGTTATACCCATCCCCGATACCAGCAGAACATCGGCCCTGGAACTGGCGATGGAACTGGGTATCAAGTATCGCGAAGGCTTTGTCAAAAATCGCTACATCGGTCGAACCTTTATTATGCCCGGCCAAAAAATGCGTCGGAAATCAGTGCGTCAGAAACTCAACCCGATCGAGTCAGAGTTCAGGGGCTTAAACGTGTTACTGGTCGATGACTCGATTGTGCGCGGCACTACTTCGGAACAGATTATCGAAATGGCGCGAGAAGCTGGTGCGAGTAAAGTCTACATGGCATCGGCAGCACCACCGGTCAGCTATCCGAATGTCTATGGCATCGATATGCCGGCAGCGAACGAACTGATTGCGTTTGATCGTGAAACCTCGCAGATTTGCGAGGCGATTGGTGCGGACGGCTTGATCTATCAGGATCTGTCAGATTTAGTCGATTGCGTACGCGAACTGAACCCTGAGCTGGTCGATTTTGAAACCAGTTGCTTTAATGGTCACTATGTCACCGGCGATGTGGATCACAGCTATCTGCACTGGCTTGAGACCAAGCGTGCCGATGCCGTGAAAGACGGACAAAATGACGAAGTGTACGTCGACGTCGGAATGCAGTAGTGACACGCTACCTTCAGCTCGACCGCAGTTTTCGGGAGGCTGCTGACAGTGCCGGTTTTTACCTGAATAGTGCTGTTAACACACTGATTGTCGTCGACATCGTCCGACAACAGCTCAAACTGTATCAGGGTGGTCTTCTGGTGGCAGTCAACCCTGTGTCAACCAGTTCCAGCGGTGCGGGTTGCGATGCTGACTCCGGGCGCACACCGACAGGCTGGCATATCGTTCGCGAAAAAATCGGTGATGGTCAGCCCTGCGGTACCCTGTTCTGTGCCCGCGCAGCGGGACCGGTGGTCGACTCACTCAATGACGACTCAGGCGATGACTTGATTACCAGCCGTATTTTGTGGCTCGGCGGAGTAGAGCATGGCTTGAATCTCGGCGGTACGGTCGATTCCTACCGAAGGTATATTTATATCCATGGCACAGCCCAGGAACACTTAGTTGGTCGGCCGGTCTCTCACGGATGTATTCGCATGAATAATCGCGATGTTATCTCCCTGTTTGAACGAGTAAGTGTGTATACACCGGTACTTATTTCTCACTGCGGCAATTGACAGTTCCCACGTAGTTTGCATAATAAAGCTGCGCCGATTTGATAATCAGCTTGCGGGCGCGTTAAAAAATACTGCTAAAGCGAGGCCCCTGCCCGCTGTATTTTCCCGCGATCAAATCCTGTGCGCTGTTTTATTGCAACGGGAAATCCAATGACTGATCAATACGATTTTGCGACGCATGCCGTCAGGACCGGGCATCATCGTACAGCGGAAGGTGAAAACTCCGAGGCGATCTTTGCCACATCGAGTTTTGTATTTGAAAGTGCGCAACAGGCGGCGGATCGCTTTCAGAACAATGCACCCGGGAATGTTTATTCCCGCTTTACCAACCCTACGGTACGGGCGTTCGAAGAAAGACTCGCGGCGCTGGAAGGGGGAGGTTGTTGTGTGGCTACATCATCCGGTATGGCGGCGATTATGGCGGTGTGCGTCGCCTTACTTGAACCGGGGGATCACGTCGTCGCCTCAAGCGGTTTGTTTGGTTCTACTTCCCAGTTCTTTAAAAAGTACCTGACCCGGATGGGCAACCCCGTTGATTTTGCACGCATCGATCAACTCGCCGACTGGCGTGATAAGACAAACGATCGAACCCGAATGTTATTTGTTGAAACGCCCTCAAATCCACTGACTCAGTTAGCTGATATTAGTGAACTTGCAGCACTGGCAAAAAGCAGTGGTGCCATGCTGGTAGTAGATAACTGCTTTTGTACACCGGCCCTGCAGCGACCGCTTGCCCTCGGCGCCGACCTCGTGATTCACTCAGCCACAAAATACATCGATGGACAGGGTCGTTGCGTTGGCGGTGCAGTCGTCGGCGATAGAAAACGCGTGGGCGAGGCAGTGTTCGGATTTCTGCGAACGGCCGGTCCCACCATGAGTCCATTTAATGCCTGGGTTTTTCTGAAAGGACTGGAGACACTCGACCTTAGAATGCAGCGGCATTGTGAAAGTGCACAGCGTGTTGCACAGTGGCTGTTTCAACATCCATCTGTGTCAAAGGTGTACTATCCGGGTCTCGAATCTCACCCACAGCATACGTTATGTTGTAAACAGCAAAATGGCTTCGGCGGGGTAGTGTCTTTTGAAGTAAATGGCGGCCAGGACCACGCATGGCGGGTGATAGACAATACGCGCCTGTTATCAATCACCGCCAATCTGGGGGACGCCAAATCGACAATTACTCACCCTGCAACCACTACCCACGGACGCCTGACCGAACAGGAGCGCGAACAGGCAGGCATTAAGCCGTCACTGCTGCGCGTTGCTGTGGGGCTGGAGTCGGTGGACGATATTATGCGCGACCTTGAGCGGGGGCTCTGAGTGGATGTTCCCCTGCGGTGTGTTGGACACAGCGTGTCAACGCACGATGGTTAGCAGGATGTTGAAAAACTATTGCGCTAGGTCTGAGGGCGTTAAATTCTGCCTC
>CAZOXM010000027.1:50825-52089 GCA_964583825.1 uncultured Granulosicoccaceae bacterium | reverse complement strand
CGCTAGTTTTTGCCCACCAGCGAGCTGTGCACCCAACCGATTTTACCCGAGGTTCCGTACGCACCCACGTGCACCCACTTGCCTTCGCGCTTGAACTCCATCAGCTCCTGTCCGATATCGAGTTGCAGCACGATGGCATGGTCTATCGACGGACCCTCGCGCAGGTTAACCCGGTCTTTCAGCGCGAACAGCGTATTATCGGTGACCGATCCTGCTGTCGTCTTAACGATCTGTTCAACTTCAGCCGCTTTGGGCAGCTCGACCGAGGTATCCGCCTGTTCGATCTGACCTTCGTTGATGGCAGTTTTCAGCAGCACCGGCTCCGCATTCGCAGAAGCCTTTACCTCGGAAACAGCGGCAGCCGCCTCGGGCTCGGCTTGAACCTCGTCGGCCGACGCGAGCACAGCGGTGGGTTGCGTATCGCTTTCCTCAGCAATGATCAACTCACTGGTCGCGGGTATCTGTTGACTATCGGTCTGTGTCCCTGAGCCCGTCTGCGCAGTTTCAACGACATAGGTTTCCGGTTCAAAAAACTGCACGACAGTCTGTTGGGCATTCTCCAGTGTCCGCCCGCCGAATACACCCAGTGCAATCAGCGCCACTCCGCATACCCCTAACATCACTCTTAGCATTGGCTGCCTCTGTATTGCGCCACGATGGCGCCATCAGTTAACTTCTGCCACTGTAAACGGAATGCGACAATGCGTTAAGTTTCCCAACAAAGGTGTAATGCCTGCGTCCAAGGTCACTGAGAGGCCAGAAAGCCCCCGGACTGCCGATTCCACAGCTGTGCGTAGAGTCCGTCATTCGCCAACAGAGCTTCGTGCGATCCGCTTTCAACGATTTCCCCTGCCTCCATCACGATCAGTCGATCCATGGCTGCAATGGTGGAGAGTCTGTGCGCGATGGCGAGCACTGTCTTACCGGACATGAGGTCATTCAGCTGCTCCTGGATGGCGGCCTCTACTTCCGAATCCAGTGCGGAAGTGGCCTCATCGAGCACCAGAATCGGCGCATTTTTTAGAATTACCCGCGCGATAGCAATGCGCTGCCTTTGTCCGCCTGAGAGCTTCACACCGCGCTCCCCGACAAACGCATCGTAGCCTCGCCGACCCGCACCATCCTCAAGCTGCGGTATAAAAATATCGGCCGACGCCAGCTTTGCCGCGCGCATTATTTCGGCTTCCGTTGCCTCGGGACGTCCGTACCGGATATTGTCTCTTATCGAACGATGTAACAGCGACGTGTCCTGAGAGACCATGGC
>CAZOXM010000027.1:48109-50725 GCA_964583825.1 uncultured Granulosicoccaceae bacterium | reverse complement strand
ATGCTTTCGAACAAGGAAGTAATGGTTCTGAGAATCCAGCCTGACATCTGATTGATTCTGAGAATGAGCCCATTCGCCACGGCGATGGCACCCAGTGAAATACTCCCCTGCTGCCAGAACACAATCGACATCCATGCGGTCGCTACAATCAAAAGCGTGTTAATCACAACCAGAGAGACCATCATACGCAGAATCGATTTAAGCAATTCCCGTAAAGCACTGGTATGACGTGCAAAACCTTCTGCCACAAATGATTCTTCCCGCTCGGCATGGGCAAAGAGCTTGACTGACATAATGTTGGTATAGCTGTCGACGATTTTTCCGGTAAGCGCGGAATTGGCTTCGGAAACGGTTCTGGACTTTGCCCCGACAGGCGGCGTCATTCTGACGATGACGACGCAGTAAGCGGCGACCCAGAGCAGCACCGGCAGCATCAAACGCCAGTCAATATCGAGGAACAACCAGAGGATGCCACCAAGATAAATCAAAAGCAGCCACACACCGTCGATCACGTTTAACACACATTCACGCAGGGAGTGACCGGTTTGCATAACTTTCTGGGCAATTCTGCCGGCAAAGTCGCTTTGGAAATACGACAGGCTCTGTCGCACGACGAACCGGTGGTTCTGCCAGCGCACCGTGTTTGTCAGCCCCGGAGTCAACGTCAATGTAATGAGGCAGCGGGATATAACCAGACAGACAGGACGCACAATGACCACCACAAAAAGCATAATCATCAGCGGCCAGAAATGCTTGTCGATGAATGTTTCGGGTGTGCTTTCAGCCATCCAGTCGACCAGCGACCCCAGATACACATACAAATACAACTCGGCAAGTGATGCCACACTGGTAAAGAACAGAGTAACCAGTAATATGGTGCGGTATGGCCACAGGTAGTGAATAAAGAAGTCACGTGTCGCGCGGGGCGGCTGCACAACATCAGATTCGGCCAGCGGATCAATCAGATTCTCAAAATAGCGGAATATCAAGTCAGATCCCTGTCTTTGCCATATGGTTTACGCTGACCGTCAGCCGGACATCAGTGCCGGTGTCGCTTAGCAAAAGTACTCTTTGCACTAAACCAGCGCTCGCTTCAGGCAGATACACCTGGCGCGGCCGGACGTGATATCGGTGCCTCATTGATCGGCCAGTGCACAATCGCCGCCAGTAAACCGAACACTACACCGGCCCACCACATGCTGTCGTAACTCCCGCTGGCATCGTACAGACGGCCACCCAGCCATACACCGATAAAGCTGCCGATCTGATGACTGAGGAACACCACACCGAACAGTGTCGCCAGATAACGCACACCGAAAACCTGCGCGACAATGCCGGTAGTCAGGGGAACCGTTGACAACCAAAGCAAGCCCATTGATGCGGAAAACAAATAAATCACAAGCGCCGTCTTGGGTAACAGCAGCAAGCAGACGATCACAACAGCCCGTGCGAGGTAGATTATCGACAGAGTGCCTTTTTTACTATAGCGCTGACCAATAACACCCGACAGGAATGATCCTGCAATATTGAATAACCCGATAATGGCCAGCGACCACGCACCGACCGAGGCAGGAAGACCCAGATCCTTAACGTAGGCCGGAAAGTGCACGGCGATAAACGCGACATGAAACCCACAGACAAAAAAGCCGGCCGTTAATAAAACGAAGCCGCGGTGATGCAGCGCTTCATGCAGCGCACCACTCAGTGTCTGGGTATTTTTTCCCGCACCATCACCGGGGCCAGCCGGAAGCAACACCGCGAGTGGTATCAGCACCAGCGCAATCGCAGCGTGCAGCACCAACGCCTGCTGCCATCCGAACGCGGATATAAAACCCTGACTCAACGGTGAAAAAAGTACTTGCCCCAGTGAGCCCGCCGCGGTCCCCAGACCCAGCACAAAAGAGCGCCGGTCAGCGCCCACCACTTTGGCCATCGCAGCCATCGCCAGCGAAAAAGCGGTAAACGCCACCCCGATACCGGTGAGTAGCCCCCCTGTCCAATAGAACATCGAACCGGTATCGGCCACCGACATACCGTAGACGCCACCAGCGTAAATAATCGCACCAATCGCAATGACACGAGTCGGTCCGTAGCGATCCGCGATGGCGCCGGCAACGGGCACGCCGAACCCCCAGATCAGATTCTGAATCGCCAGTGCCAGCGCAAAGGTCTCGCGGCTCCAGCCATGGGTGGTGGTCATCGGGTCGAGAAACAGACCAAACACAGAGCGAGTGCCAAAGCCGACCATGGATATCAGGCAGGCGGCGACAATGACCACCTGCGGTGAACGCCAGGTTGACGAGGGATTGGCAGCAGACATTACTGAAGTCCGGTTAGCGCGACTGGGTGCTCATTCTGAGCCAGCCGAAGACCGATAGCAACGCTGCGCTTGGCATCAGGCGGTTAGTGTATACCGCCAAATAAAAAAGCCTCCGACGTGAACGCCGGAGGCTCTCGAAACAGACGGGCTCTGCACGGCAGCGCCCGACGAGTGGAACTGAATCAGTAGTCGGGCTGTTCTGTCCAATAGACCCGACGCACCAGCTTAACGCTGGGCAACGCTTTATCTTCGTAGCCGATGACAATCCGCAAATTACCATCTTCGTCGATATGTGG
>CAZOXM010000027.1:46714-48009 GCA_964583825.1 uncultured Granulosicoccaceae bacterium | reverse complement strand
GAGTTGATCAGATTCCCCGTCGCATCGTAGAGATCGTCCTCTGTGATCGCTCGGTATTTATCGTCTTCACCTTTGATGCCATAACCCTCGGGCGCTTTAAAGAGGCTGTGCTGGCGAATCATGTAGAAACGATCATCCACCGTAGTGTCCAGCGGATGTGCGCGGTTGCCACTACCGATACTCACGGAGAGAAACTGCCGGGTACCGTCGCTGACAAGCGCCACATCGGGTGCGTAGAAAAAACGCCGATTGTTGACAGCATCATCGCCCGCAAGATTGGCAATCACACCACCCGACACCGAGGGATCATCTGTTGTCGCGTTGTTGTCGATATCCAGGCGCCAGACCTGGCCCCCCATATCGCCAACATAGATCTGATCGACCAGGCCATCACCATTCATATCAATAACGCGGGGGTCGGACGGAATACTGTATTCCATCGCAGCAAAGTCGTCGGATTTTTTTGCTGTATTCCAAAGCAGCGTGCCGTCGTTGGCATCCACGATAAAAAGATCATTGCCAATCGGATCGGAAGAGCGAAAGTTGGCATTATCCTGCATCGGGTTGTAACCACCAGCAAAAATCAGCACGTTCTTGTGAACGCCATTAACAGCGATGCGACCCAGGGTCGGCTTTGACCATGACTGCCCCAGTTTCTCGAAGCCGGTATCGTCACTGTTGATCGACCAAAGGAACTTGGGATCATTTTTTAACGTGACATCGAGTGCCGTATAGTTTCTGCCGCCGCGCCGCATGCCCATATATAGATAAGCTCGATCACCGTCATCCTTAACCACTGCGCCGTCGTAGTTAATGTCACGAACCCAGAGGGTCAGATCACCGTCCAGCCCATACACGCGGTTAATAGTACGCTCATTCTTGTAATAAGCGTCGAGGTTAGACAGCAGCTCAGGCGGCACAAACGCAAAAACCTCTTTGCCGTCTTCACTGTTTATCGCATGCAGATAACCTTCGTTAGTACCCACGAAAATCACGGAATTCGGCGTATCCGCCGTTCCACCGTAGGTCAATACAGCCGGACGTGAATGCAGTGGATCGCCCATTTGAGTGCGGGTATCACCTGCGAACTCGTCATCGACATCCACCCCGCGGCTCCATTGCAACAGATTCGACCGTTCCGACTCGGGCACGCCAAGCATTCCCGCGGTAACGTCAGTATTATTTTCGTGTAGCTTGTTAACCGAATCTTTCAGATCTTTCATCTCGGAACCGGTATACGTATAGACGGCACGCGGCTGATTAATGTCTATCAGATTGGCTGCACCACCGGCAGT
>CAZOXM010000027.1:0-46614 GCA_964583825.1 uncultured Granulosicoccaceae bacterium | reverse complement strand
CCTGCGCTGGACACACTGGGCAGCCACTCACTGGAGAAGTTGAAGCCGATGGTGTGAGTAATTATGCTGTTAGTATCAGCCACCGGATCGGCATGATCCGTCACGGATAACCAGTCAGCGAGTTCCGCCCCGCAGGTGCCCGCCTCCGGGTCAGCATCAGTGCAGCTTTCACCATTCGAATAGATCACAGGCTCCACGTCGTCAGATGCATCTTCGGTCGGGCTGCCGTCTGTCAACAGAACAATGTGGTTAGACTGACAGGCGCTTTGAATTGGTGTGTCATACGCCCTCCCCATGCTGGAGAGCTCTTCACCACGAAAGTACTGGGCCGCCTCAAGCAACGCACCGACCGTTGGTGTGTAGCCGCCGTGTGCAAGTGATTCGATGGAGGCAAGCATCTCACCCCGGTTCTCGGTAACCGGCCTGATTTCCTGATGCAGGTAATTCCCATCACTCGTGTAAGATAGCAGGCCGACGTTTATATCACTCGTGGTCGACAATAGCTCATTCATCGCCGCTTTTACCCGATCGAGTCGGGTTGTGGTGCCATCATCGACTTCTCTCATCGATCCAGACACATCAACCACGAACAGCACATTGGCCTGCGACGAATCCTGACCAAAGAACACTTCAGTATCGTCGGCGTTTGCCGCCGCCCCAAACGTGATGCCGGCAGCCAGCATCACGCTCAAAAGAGGAAAACGGCGCTCACCCAGAGCGTCGCGATGGTGGTCAGTCCACATAGGCATTAGCGCGTCCTTTGGCAGTGTCATGCGATTCCCCCCCAACAGTTGAAGCACACCCACACCGCTCTTCAATTCAGTAGCTCGTTTGGCGGCAGGTGTTGAGGGTTTCTGAAAGCGACGGCGTGATCGCTTTCAGGAAACTGGCAAATATTTCATCCGGATCTTTAGAGGTTGAGTGCCTGCCCGGCTGCAGCCCGCAGCCAGGCGGAATCGAGTGCCCGCCATTCCTTTGTGCAAACGGATTTTTACAACCAGCAAAATCTCTGGTAGAACACTTACTCGTCCGAGCTGGATACATACATAAAATGCGCAACATATTGATTTTTTTGGTACTGACTGCATCAGGCCTTTGCATGGCCATGGAACCCGACCGCAATCTGCAGCCGACAGAGGTGGTGCGCTTTCAACTCGACTCATTGCGCGCTAACAATCAGGCTGACGAGGGAATCGCGCGCACGTTTAAATTCGCCTCCCCGGCCAATAAGCAGGTCACCGGTCCCCTCAGCAGGTTTAGCAAACTGTTCGATCACCCGCGCTATTCCCCTATGCTCAACCATCAGCGCTCTGACATCACACAGGTGAGCAACAACGGAAAAGCAGCTGTTTTTGATGTCGAACTCGTCGACCTGAACGGCTCTGTCCACTACTATCGATTTGAGCTGTCTGTGCAAACCTCGGGCGCTTGTATCGATTGCTGGATGACAGATGCCGTGATGTGGGCACCTCGTCCGGGCAGATCCGCCTGAAGTGGCGGCATTTCACGGTGACGATGCAATAAAGCCTCGACAAACGTCCCGAATAACCCCAACCACTTTCCGAAGTCCGAATACCTTATGCCAGACAACATAGCCCGCGCGGCAGTCATAGGCGCATCCGGCTACACCGGTGCCGACCTGATTCGACTTGCCCGGCACCACCCGAAAATTCAGATCAAAGCCCTGACCGCCAACTCGCATGCCGGTAAGAAAATCGGCGAGGTATTTCCGCATCTGGCCCGGCTGCAACTCCCTGATCTGGTGAAGAATGACGAAGTCGACTGGTCCGGGATCGATGTTGCTTTTTGCGGCCTGCCACATGCGACAAGCCAGCAGGTCATAAACACTTTGCCTGCGCACATTCGGGTTATCGATATCTCGGCTGATTTCAGATTGCGCGATCCGGAGTTATATGAACAAACCTACGGCGCACCACATGCCGCTCTCGAGTTGCAGCAGCACGCGGTATACGGCCTATCCGAACACTACCGCTCCGAAATTGCAAATGCCCGACTGGTCGCGTGTCCGGGTTGCTATCCCACCGCCGCACTCACCGCGCTGCTGCCTCTGGTAAAGCAATCCCTTATCGACACGAACGATTTGATCATCGATGCCAAATCGGGGCTCACCGGTGCGGGTCGGGCGCTTAAACAAAACACCTTATTTGCCGAGGCAGGGGAAGGCATGTGTGCTTATGCAGTGGGAACACACCGACACGCTCCGGAAATTGAACAGGAACTCGCTGTCGCAGCAAAGCAGGCAGTGATCGTGAACTTTACCCCGCATTTAATCCCAATGAGCAGGGGCGAACTGGTCACCTGCTACGTTCGCCTCAGTCAAAACACAACAGCCGCCGATTGCCGCGAAGCACTTCAGCAGCGCTACCTGGACGAACCGTTTGTTGATCTGTCACCCGATGGAATTGTGCCTCACACACAATATGTGCGCGGCTCAAACAACGTAATGATTAATGTATACGAAGATAGAATACCCGGACGAGCTATTGTCATTGCGGCACTCGATAACCTGGTTAAAGGCTCCTCCGGCCAGGCGCTGCAGAATTTCAATATCATGCACGGACTAACAGAAACCACAGCACTGCAGCAGGTCGCACTGTTTCCCTGATAAATTTAAGCAAACGTTATCTTCGCCACAAGTGCCATCACTGCGTTGACCTTTTTTGTTTAAACCGGCCGCCGCTGGCTGGGCTCGCATTGTTTCATCAGGATTCAATGTAAACAATACAGCCAGCGTGTTTACAACATGCAACAGATACCGTGATTTATCGGTTTACAGCGCACAGCCTACAGTACATACTATTTTAAAACTAAGACGTAAAACCTTCCGGTAAAACCTGAGTAAATTCCCCAGGAGGAAAACCTTGAAAGGTCGTCAGGCATTGTGCGCCAGCGCTTGTGCACTCGTTGTGGCATTGTGGTCCGGCTTACCGTCCGAATTCGCCTTCGCTGATTCGTCCGCGGCAACAGAATGCGGATCGTTTGAACAATACGATTCATCCGAAGATGCACTGGCACAGCGCCTGTCCTGCTACAACACTGAACTGGATGCCCTGTCGTTACTGATCGGCAGCCTGTTACAGGAACGTGAAAAGCTCACTTCACTGATGGACGATGCTAACGCGCCTGATATTGCACAAGATAACAACACTGACTATCTGAACACGATAGAGCGACTGCGGGTTGAACGCTCGGAACTCAGCGCTCAGCTCCACCGTCAGCTCATTGAAAACCAGGCGCGACTTCTGGATAAAGAGGCAGAAGAGCGACTGCTCAGAAACTATTCGAGGGCATACCTGGCAGTGGCAGATGAAAATGCCGAGCTGGTGGCGAGGACGAAATCACTAAATCAGCGCGTTGCAGAGCTTGAGCAAGCCAACAGCAGCCTGACCGGTGACAACAACCGACTGAGCAGCGAAAGCGCCACTTTCAAATCAACAATCGCCGATCTTTCTGCCAAACGAACTCAATTGACGGCAGACATCAGTAAACGAGACTCTTTTATAAAAAAACTTCGCACGCAGCTCATTGCGAATGCCAGGCAGATGCAGCAACTCGGCAATAACGTGAGCTCACTGGAGAAAGATATACTGTCTTTGCGGCAAGATAAGGCAAACGATACGGACAATATCCGACAACTCAGCGAAAATATAAAACAAACCGCCGCCGCTAACGGGCGACGTGAAGCGGACTATATTACTCAACTGGACATGCTGCGGTCTCAGCTGGAGCAGGCCGAAGCGGACAAGGTGTCACTGAGCGACGCTGCACTGGCCTCTACCAGAGACTCTGATAAAAAACTGCAGGCCAGGGCGGCGCAAATCGAAGCGCTTCAGCAGGAACTCGATGCATTCGAAAATACCGGCATAGCATTGAAGGCACAGCTTGAAGCGGCAGATCAGCTGCTGGCCGAACAAAACGAATCCTATGCCAGGTTAAACAAGGACAAAGGATCCCTGCAAAGCAAAGCAGACACACTGACCGGTGACGTGGAAACCCTGGAGAAGCAACTCAGCGACAGGCGTCTGGCACTTGATACCGCAAACGCAAAAGTAAGCGAGCGCAACACCGAGCTCAAAAAAATCAGCCAGGAACTGGCCAGAACAAAACTTGTACTCAATGTGACCGATCAGGCACTGACATCAGCAAAACAGGAGACAGCCAGCCTGCACGCACAGGCAGCCGATCGCGAAGGACAACTGCAGTCTTTACAAGAACAGTCAATGAAACTGCAATCTGAATTAGACAGCGCGACCGGCTCGATGAAACAAACGGAACAAAAGCGCGCGCTCGCCCTCGCGGCAAGTGATTCCCTGCTGAATATCAATTCATCATTAAAAGAGCGCCTCACGGCGGCCGGACTTACACTGCGCAACGAGGAACTCAGGGGCGATCAACTGCAATCAAAAATCGATCAGCTACAACAGGAAAAGGCTGACTTCTCAGCCAGGGTTGACGAACTGCTGGCGCAAAATTCAACGCTGGAAGGGGCACTCAATGCCAGCATGCGGGAAAATGATTCCTTCGCAAGCAGCCTGGAAAACATAAAAAGTGAATTGTCAGCGTCTAATGATCGACTGTCCAACCAGCAGTCTGAGCTACAGGCACTGGTTGAGGAGAAGGAATCCATCGTTGCGACCCTGAACAAAACTCAAACAGACACTGAGCAGCTGGTGCGCCAGATTTCGGACAATCTGAAAAGCCAGGGACACAGCGGCTCGGTAAGGGTCGGGATCAAACAGGACCATACCATTGGACTTGAAATCGCGTCGAGTGAGCTTTTCAGAGTCGGCAGTTCACGACTTAGCGATGAGGGCGGACAGCTACTGCAGGAAATTGCCACAGCGCTGGCTGACACCAGCCAGCGCCGTATCCTGATAGAAGGTCACTCTGATAATTTACCACTTGGGGCAAAACTGGCGGAGGTATTTAAAGACAACATGGGATTGTCGATGGCCCGTGCGCTCAGCGCCGCAAACTTCCTTGCCCGGAATACGGCACTGCCAGCTCAGCAATTGAGCATCGCAGGCGCCGGAGCCACACGTCCTGTAGCAAGTAACGACACCGAGGCAGGCAGGCAACAAAATCGACGAGTCGAGATTATGCTGTTACCACTGCAAGCGGACCCTTCCGCCGGAGCGACGCAATAGCAGGGTGTTGAAAAACGTGATGAGCGACGGTCTGGGTAGGCAAATTTCCCCGAAAAAGCGCAGTTTATGGGTTATAAATGAGCATTTTGAGGGGGAATTTAACGCCCTCAGACCTAGCGCAATAGTCTTTCAACATCCTGATAGTGCTTCAGCACCATTGCACAGCAGGAGCCTGCGACGACGCAGGATCAATTAAGGCTTATGATAAGAGGAAGAAGAAAGCGTAGCTTGCCCGCGAGCGAACGAACGAACGCACTTTAGCCTTGCACAGTCACTTATTTATCAGATGCCGGTGAGGCACTTGCTCCCCACTGAACAACTGAACCATTGCTTTTCAGCGCCATGCTGCAATAGTCACTGGCGAAGATATTGACCACACGTTCCAGTTCCGCCGGCACTTCGCACTGACCGAATTGATTATGTCCCCATGCCACGACGGTGCCGTTACTTCTCATCGCAAGGCTATGGAAACGACCGGCAGCAATCATCACCACTTCATTGAGTGACTCCGGCACAGTCGACTGCCCGAAACGGTTCAGCCCCCATGCGATAACTAAACCGGAACGCGTGAGCGCCAGACTGTGATTGCGTCCGGAGCAAACCGCAGCAACATCGATCGCAGTCTCCGGCACATTTAACTGGCCGTGTGAGTTACTACCCCACGCAACGATGTGACCGTCCTGTCTCAGCGCGACACAATGGAATGCACCGGGGGCGACAGAGACCACATCATCCAGCACGGGAGGAGTTAAATTCGGATTCATCGATCTCTGGAGATTTGGATAGAGAAGCAAGACTGGCAAGAGACAGCAAAAACGCCGCCACAACGGTAAAGAATGCCAGAGGCAGGGAAAATTTAGAATCCAGAGAGTCGCCTTGCAGCGCAAGGTTTACATTTATCAACATTTCCCCGGGCGCAAGCAACCACGCCATACAAATGGTAGCTCAGGTGATAGCTCGGGAAGCATGCCGGGAGTGCCAGCCACGGATCCGGGCTGCCAGGGAATGACTAAAACTACAGCGAAAAAAGGGGCAACGACTAAGCGCTGCCCCACCCCCAATCGAAAAACAGCGTCATTAACCCCGCCGTTTGCGTAGAGTGTAACCCAAGGAACACGCTTCTGGAACAGTAATTTAGAAGTAAAAGAATAAAAAAAGCGACGGACTGCTGGCACTCGACCATCGCCGCACATTCCGGCAAGATGTTCGGTTCTAATTACCCGATTATCTGCAACGCAGGAGCCTACAGTGCTTATAGAAATTCAGGGAGAGCACACCGGCAGCATCACAATGTTCGGCGATGCTGCAAAGCAATTATTGAAAATGATGGGGCAGAGCGGACAGCCCAAAGGCGCAATTCGTGCCGAGGATGTTGCCGGTGCTTTGCACCAGCTGCAAGCTTCGCTGAATCAACTCGAAGAGCCACCGGTTGCGGACGAGAATGAGGACGACAACGATCAGGTCAGCCTCAAAACCCGCGCCATCCCCCTGATCGATTTGCTGCAAACCAACGTGGAAAAGGGCGGTTACGTGATGTGGGAACCCAAGTAAGGGAGGCCTGTGAGTTACCGCTTGCTAAGTAAGGTAACCGTATTCGTCAAGCGGCCACTGCTCCCCGTGCGCCAACCCGCGTGCCAATAATCGCAATCTATCGATGGTGGCTTTGGCTATGTCAGCTGAAATCGCCGATGTCCTCTACAAACCGGCAAACCTGTTTCTGTCGCGTTGTGATGAAATCGTCGAAGCGTCCGCCGCCGTAGTCAATTGCGTGTCGGAATACTTCGCGCTGATTGAAAAAAACCCGATCCCCTTCACGCACGGACCAGTTGCCGGATGGCCTGGCACTGCTTGTGTGAGCACCGATAACCAGCTTACCGCCATGATAAAAGCGGTACACCAGCGCACCCTCCGGTACTTCATCCCAGAAGCCGACGCGGCTCTGCGAATCTACCTGATAGCGAAACTCTTTACATGCCCACTCGGTACCGCTGAGGAACGATCTTGACAGCCCGGTAAATACAGCCGGCTGCACCAACGACAGATCGGACCATCCAAATTCGCTGGTGACAAGTGATTCAGGTGATCGATCCGCTGCGGCCATGCAGCGATTGCCGTCAGAATCACTGAGCCATCTCGCCTCGCCTACGCCGGCGCTATCGCAGGGTACAACACACCAGTTACCCTGATCGATGCTCCAGCCTGTTCGCGGCGTGCCAACTGCCCCGCCACACAGCGGAACGACTATCGAACTGGAGCGCTCCGGCAATTCTTCCTTATCAAAAAACTGTGCAAGTTTTGCCTCCTGCGCCCGCAGCGGGTTTCTCGGTGTATAGTCCGGCGCCGAACCGGCGCAGGACTGAAGCACGGAAATACTGATGGAGCAGATTATCAGTCGGATTCTATTCATACCGCTACCGCACCTGCCTTCCTGAGTACGCCGGTTAAGTTATCCACGAGCAAGCGGGAGCATGACAGAATTACTGATATAAAACCATTCAGTCAAGATCGGCGCAACACCGTGACTGCCTTAGGGCGACTCACACTCAGGCAGGTTGGACAGATCTACCGCGCCATAGGGGCTGAGAAAATTCGGCGGCTCAGCCTCCGGATCATCCACATCACTTGAAAGTGCCTCGAGATCGGTATCGTAAGTGGCAACAGCTTCTACACCGAGCGCCTGAACCCGCGCACTGATTTGAACATCAAACCACCAGGCGTTGCTTTGCGGATAAGCGAGTGAGAAGAACCCGACCCCATTGGCATCTGTCGTGATCTGACCACCGATCACAGTGGGTGAATTTACCGGATCCGCATCGATCAGTCCGGGGTCACTCGGATCGAGCACGCCGTTGTTATTCACATCTTCGTTGACGTCCAGCAAGCCATTCTGATTCTGATCTTCACCGTTATCCAGTATGCTGTTGCCGTTTAAATCTTCGTTCGTGGTGTCCAGAATCCGATTTTTGTTTTTATCTTCTGCCTTACAGGTATGGATTAATCCATAGGCCCATCGATCATCTTCACCATCGCCATCCACATCAATCGTGACCAGATTGCCATAGATATAGGTGGTTGGAATCATAGATACCAGTACCGTTGCGTCGGACACCGGTCGGCCGGCACCGTCGGTTACCTGCACCAGCCCCGCCTTGCGATAGCGGGTATCCGCATCGGCCTCAGTAATACTACCCGACAGTCCAATGATGACGTTGAGTTGTCGTTCAGTGACTGTCAGATTGGTAGAGGCAGGCTCGGCATCAGGGAAATCGGTCGCAGTGGCAGTAATGACGAGCTCGTCTTCAGCCGTAGGATAACCACCGGCGTTAAAGGATATGCGCGCCTGACCACTTTCATCGGTTTCAGCAGTCACCGGTGACAACCGTCCGCCGTTCAGGTTAGGACTGGTAAAGTCTACATCCACACCCCGAACCGGATTACCGAAACTATCTGTGACAGTGGCGACGATGGTGCTTGAATTGCCGGTCCCGACACTTCCCGGTGTCGACTCCACTGCGATCAGCTGTGCATTGAACGATTCGAAGGCCACCTCAAACTGCGATACTGTATCGGGGTTATCTGCGTCGGAAAAAGTAATCGTCGCAGGCCCGGCAGTGGTAGAGAAAATCTCGATTGATGCGATGCCATTCGTAACGTCAACATTCTCAAGTCGGCTTTGAAAGGGACCTGCACCATCGGCCGCACGTACCCCACCCGATGTAATCGAAAAGTCCAGTACTCCGTCACTTTTCAGTTCGCCGTCACTTTCCCACTGCACCTGGAAGATCGCCGGTGTATCCACCTCAAGTGCGCTGTAGTTGTCCGGTGAAACCACCGAGAGTATGTCAGCCGCCACTTGAATGTCATGCGACTTCATAACGGTGGTGCCAAGTGCTTCCACCGTAATGGTATCACTGCCGGCTGCACTGCCCACGGAGACCTTGGCTTTACCGGAGGCATCTGTAGTAACCGTATCAGCGCTCAGTATATTTCCGGCAGCGGACCGGATGGACACCACTTCATTGGCGATGGGTTGTCCGTTGCCGCTCGACAGTGTGACTTCAAGATCCGCCGTATTGCCACTGACCAGTGCAGTCGGGCCGGAGACAGCCAGGCTGCTTCCACTGGTAGTCACCAGCACACTGCCCACTTCCTCATCCACTTGGGCGGATACAACAATTTCCTGATTGCGGAAGTCCCCGGCCAGACTGAGTTCGGCATCCGCCTGCCCCGCTTCGTTGGTCACCGATGAGATATTTTGCAGGACACCGCCGGTCGATGAGAACTCGACCGTCTTGCCACTGATCACCCGATTGCTTTCATCAGTTACCAGTGTCGTGATTCTTGCGACATCATTACCACCGGTTTCTATTGAGGACTGATTGCTGATGACCCTGACACGTATCGGCGTATCGACCGCCTGCTCGTTTTCAACGACAAGCAGATCAAACTCATGACTCACCGTACCGTCGAATGCAGTGACGGTAACTACATCTGCACCAGCCGTTGTGCTGATCGCTAAACGCGCAACGCCGTTGGCATCTGTGACTGCCGAGTTCTGGCTAATTGAATTTCCGGCCGCGGATGAAAACGACAATGTCTCGTTGGGGATGGGCTGACCACTACCGGCTGTGAGTGTGAACTCAAGTTCCGCAGTGTCGCCGATCAGTATGGTCTCGGGCGCTGACATCGCCACTGACGTACCGGTAGCCGAAACGAGGATACTGGTAGACTGTCCGCCCATTGACGCTGTCACGGTGATGTTTCGATTGCGGTAGTCACCGGCGAGACTCAGCTCGGCAGAGGCTTCGCCAACTTCATTGGTTTGCGCCACGATGTTCTGCAACACACCACCATCGGCTGAGAACTCAATCTGACGATCCGCCACAACGCGGTTTTGATCATCCGCCACAACCGCAACGATATTCGCCCTGTCACCTGCGCCGGTAAGCAGACTTGGCATATTTGTGCGCAACCTGACAACCTCATTGGCAGCTTCCAGTGCAGCCGCAATCGCCAGCTCATCAGCGTCACCGACGTCATCAGTTCGACCAGAGCATCCACCCAGCCAGACAATACCGGCGAGCATCAGTGCAAGTGTCTTATTCATGTTTTTTCTCTTGTAGCCCCAGCCCGTGGTCTGTCACAGTGCCTGTGAGATGCCTAGTACTTTCCGAAGTAGCGGTGAAAACCGATCCCGATGGAGCGCATTGCCTGCGGACCACCGAGATATAGATATTCGATATTGACAGCGGTTTTATCACTGCCGAACAAATTGACACCAAATGCAAACGCACCACCCGCCTGCAAATCATTGACATCCACTGCTTCACTGTGTGTGCGCAAAGACGTCCCGACAGCCGCATAAGCCATGATGTTGTTTCTCCACGTGTAGTGGTATCGAAACATTGCAGCTGTGTAGGTAGTCACCGGGTCCTGAATCAGACTGCCGGGCTGGTCAGAGCCCGCACCAAAGCGCGCTTCAAGTGCCAACCCTTTGGGAAACACGTAGCCAAAGGTGCCGTTTATTACACTCATGTCCTGGCCAACGCCGTCTTCCTCAGAAAGATCACTGTTGGAAAGCAATATCCCGAGGTAAAAATCGTGTCGATTCCAGCCGTCCAGAAAATTGACCGACTTGCCCTTTAGGGATTCGAGTGTGGATGCGCCAGCGCTGCCGGCCATCGCTGCGAGCAGCGCCGCACTCACCAGTGTCTTTTTCATTGAGGATCTCCGCTCTTCTCTCATCTTGATTCGTTACGTGCGCAACAATTGCTTCGGGTTCGAACAGGAAACCCGTGCTTCTTTCAATCAGGACGGCAAGATGGCAAACAAACTTTAGATGAAACTCGCAGAGTCACTCGGCAGCTTCGTGTTTTTAAACACAATTTGAATTTCTACCGGCGCCGGCAACCAGTCAGTACGTCTGACAGCTGCAATAACGCGCCACAACACCGGGCGTTCTCACACGGCTAACAACTCTTGCGAACTGGTAAACCGTTAATCAATCGCAATTTAGTCACGCCACACATCGTCATATACTTGGCGCGCTCTAAAAAGGAACCACGTTTTGTGAGTATTCGCTTACCCTATCTCATGTTATTGACCCTGTGCGCACTGGGTTTTTTTTATGGCACATCGTCACAAGGCCTTAACGCCTCGCAGACTGCCGGCATCACGACACTCGATGATCGCACTTTCGATCTGACAGATCCTGCAACCCTCAAGCTGGTGAGCTTTTATTCACCGGATTGCTCGATCAGCCTGAAAGACATTGCCCACCTGAGCGAACTGCACCAACAATTTGGTGCCAGCGAGGTGGATGTAATTGCAGTGGCGATGCCCTATGACAGCAAAGACCGAATTTCAGAATTCGAAAACGAACACTCACCGGAATATCATCTTGCTCACGATGCCGACGGATCGATCGCCAGCGCATTCCCGAACGTGCGTTTCACACCCACCACGTTTCTGATCGACAACGCAGGTCAAATAGTCTGGAGACACACCGGAGCAATGCCGATGGATGAGGTGCGCACAGGGGTGGCAGCAGCCCTTAACCAGCGGGTTACTGCAACAGATTACTGATGGGTATCGCTTTCGGGGAACACCAGGGGCGCCAGTTCTTCCAGGGCGCCTCGATAGACATCACGCTTGAAAAAGATCACTTTCCGCATCGGCAACCAGTAGTCCACCCACTCCCAGCTATCGAACTCCGGCTGATCACTGTGATCCAGTCGCACGTGGGATTCATCACCGACCAGTCTTAGCATGAACCAGATCTGCTTCTGGCCAATGCACACGGGGTGCTGGTGTTTACGTATGTAGCGGGAAGGCAGGCGATACCTCAGCCAGTTGCGGGTGCAGCCCATGACTTCCACGTCTTCCCTGCCAAGCCCGGTTTCCTCTTTCAACTCTCTGAACATGGCTTGTTCAGGCGTTTCTGAGCGCTTTATACCGCCCTGAGGGAATTGCCAGGAGTCTTTTCCGTACCGACGGGCCCAGAACACCTTAACGCCACCGTCACTAAGGACGATGCCGACATTTGGTCTGAATCCATCGGGGTCGATCATACGGGCACCAGTGCGACTCGTTTCTCTGTTGCTTCACCGCAACAATTCTTTCACAAACCACAGTGCGCTTCAACGCACCTGACCCGGATTTGCGTCATGACATGAAAGAGGGTTTAGTGACAGCGGATGCAGCGCTCAGGTTTTCGGCAGCGTGACGCCTGTCTGCCCCTGATATTTGCCGGCTCGATCCGCGTAGCTGGTTTCACAAACCTCGTCAGACTCGAGGAACAGCATCTGTGCCACGCCTTCGTCGGCGTAGATCTTCGCGGGCAGCGGCGTGGTGTTGGAGAATTCCAGGGTCACATGACCCTCCCACTCCGGCTCCAGCGGTGTCACATTCACGATGATGCCACACCGGGCGTAGGTCGATTTACCCAGGCAAATGGTCAGTACATTTCTCGGGATGCGGAAATACTCGATCGTCCTTGCCAGCGCGAAGGAGTTCGGTGGAATGATGCACACATCGCTGCTGACATCGACGAAACTTTCCGGATCAAATGCTTTCGGATCGACAACCGCGTGGTTTATGTTGGTGAAAATCTTGAATTCCGCCGCACAACGCACATCGTAGCCATAACTCGAGGTGCCGTAGGACACAATGCGGTTGCCGGCGGCGTTGCTGCGGACCTGATCTGCCTCGAAAGGCTCGATCATCCCCTGCGCTGCCATGCGCCGGATCCAGCGGTCAGATTTAATGGCCATGGCGGTGATCGCTCAAGTCGACTGAATAACAATGTTGGGGAAGCTGGCACTGTAGTCCTTGGCCTGATTGGCCAGTGCCGCTGACGCCTTGCGTGCGATTTCCCGGTAGCGTTGCGATACCGCTCCGTCCGGATCGTTGACCACGGTGGGCTTGCCACCGTCTGCCTGTTCCCTGATCGACATATCAAGCGGTAATGAGCCGAGCAGTGTGACTTCGTAATCCTGTGCCATCTGTGCACCGCCGCCACTGCCGAATATCGGCTCCTCGTGGCCGCACTGACTGCAGACATGCGTGCTCATGTTCTCAACGATACCGAGAATGGGCACCTCCACCTTTTCGAACATCTTCAGTCCCTTGCGCGCGTCGAGCAGCGCAATGTCCTGCGGAGTCGTAATTATGATTGCACCGCTCACCGGCACCTTCTGCGCCAGCGTCAACTGAGTATCACCTGTGCCAGGCGGCAGATCGATCACCAGATAGTCGAGTTCGCCCCAGTTAGTATCGTTGAGCATTTGCTCGAGCGCCTGTGTCACCATCGGGCCGCGCCAGATCATCGGTGTTTCCTCGTCTATCAGATAACCGATCGACATGGTTGCGATATCGTAGTTATACATCGGTTCGATCGACTTGCCATCGGCCGACTCCGGCTGTCCGGACAGTCCCATCATGCGCGGCTGACTGGGGCCGTATATGTCCGCATCGAGCAACCCGACCGTCGCCCCCTCGTGCGCCAGCGCAAGCGCCAGGTTCACCGAAGTGGTGGATTTACCGACACCGCCCTTACCGGACGCCACGGCAATAATATTCTTGATATTTTCCATCCGCTTGACGCCGTGCTGTACCGAGTGCGCGATGATCCGGGTGTCGACATTCACACGCACCTGCTCGACGCCTTCCAGCGCGGTGACCAGCTTTTCGAGATCCCCGGCAATGCTGCTGTGCATCGAGGCGCAGGGATAGGGCATTGAAACATCCACTTCTATCGCGCCGCCGTCGATCCGCACATCGCGCACCGCCTTGATCTTAACGATATCCTTACCGGTATTCTCATCGATGTACGCGGACAGTGCCTGCTTCACATCCGCCTGTTCTATGGTCGCCATCAAGTATCCTAAGTTAGAAAAATGCGGTCACACCGCACCTGATTTTGTTGGAAAACTACCTCAACCGGGAAACCGGGATGGGCTATTGAGATATTCTTTGCACCCCCGGGTGCAGCCTCTGCCAAGTGTCACGCCCGCTGCCGAATGATACCAGTTCCATTCGGCTGACGGGCCCGCAGGCCCGTCAGTTGCCCGGTACCGCACAGATTGGTTGTTTTTATTACGCCACCGGCCGGCCTGCAGATTCAAGTCCGGCGGACTCGAACGTGCGGCCGGTTAATGGCACCAACGCTGGAATCTGATTTTATCCACAGCAAAAACGCTATACTTCCCGCCCCGTCAACTGACTAATGACTTGACGCATTTACTGACATGAACCAAGAACAACCGCCAGCGACTGACGGCATCCGCGATATTCTTATCACAGCCGCACTGCCTTATGCCAACGGGTCGATCCACCTCGGCCACATGCTGGAATACGTGCAAACCGATATCTGGGCACGATTTCAACGCATGCGCGGGCACCGCACCACATGGGTCTGGGCCGATGACGCGCACGGCACGCCGATCATGCTGTCGGCACAGAACGCCGGTATCGAGCCGCAGCAGCTGATCGATGAAATGAAGGCAGAGCACGAGCGGGATTTTGTTGATTTTCAACTCAGCTTCGACAACTTTCACTCCACCCATTCAGACGAAAATCGCCATTTCGCCGAGTTGATTTACGCCCGTCTCAAGGCCGGTGGACATATCGCCGAGCGAGAGATTGAACAACTTTACGATGCCGAGGCGGGTATGTTTCTGCCCGATCGATTCGTACGAGGTACCTGCCCGCGCTGCGGCGCTGAGGATCAGGATTCCGATGCCTGTGAAAACTGCAGTTCGACCTACGATGCCACCGAGCTGCTGGATCCGAAGTCTGTCGTGACCGGATCAACGCCGGTAAAAAAGATGTCGCAGCAGTACTTCTTTAAGCTCGGCAACTTTGAACCCATGTTGCGCGAATGGACGACCGGCGATCAACTGCAGCCGGAAATCAGCAACAAGCTGAAAGAGTGGTTCGAGGGCGGATTAATGGACTGGGACATTTCCCGCAATGAACCCTACTGGGGATTCGAGATCCCCGACGCACCCGGCAAGTACTTTTATGTCTGGCTGGACGCACCGATCGGCTATATGGCAAGTCACAAAAACCTGCTGGGCGACAATGACGCAGAATTTGATCGTCACTGGAAGGCCGGTGCCGACACCGAACTGGTGCATTTCATCGGTAAGGATATCGCCTATTTCCATACGCTGTTCTGGCCGGCTGTTCTGGAAGGTTCGGGTTTTCGAAAACCAACGCAGGTGCATTGCCATGGTTTTTTAACGGTCAACGGACAAAAGATGTCAAAGTCCCGCGGCACGTTTATCAAGGCAAGAACCTACCTTGACCATTTGCCACCCGAGTACATTCGCTACTACTTTGCGGCAAAGCTGAATGCCAGAGTAGAAGACATCGACCTGAACCTCGAAGACTTTGTTGCACGTGTAAACTCCGATCTGGTCGGCAAGGTGGTGAATATCGCCAGTCGCTGTGCCGGCTTTATTACTTCAAAATACGACCATACCCTTGCGGCACAATTGCCGGACAACACGCTGTTCGAAAACTCGGTTGCTGCAGGCGATTCTATCGCTGAGGCGTTCGAGAAACGGGAGTACAGTCGCGCTATTCGTGAAATCATCGCGCTGGCTGACGCTGCCAACCAGTACATCGCCGAAAACGCACCGTGGACACTGGCAAAAACACCGGGTAACGAACAGCAGGTACAGCAAATATGTACGCTGGGTATCAACCTTTTTCGCAACCTGATGATTTACCTCGGTCCGGTCATCCCGCAAATCACCAAACAAAGTGAGGCATTTTTAAACTGCAACGACCTTTACTGGCGGGATGCGAAGCAGCCGCTGCTCAACCACCGCATTGAAAAGTTCAAACCGTTAATCAAACGCATCGAAAGCGAAACCGTCGATGCCATTGTCGATGCGTCCAAAGAAAGCCTGCAGGAAGAAACAATCGCCACCGGCCCGTTGCACGATGACCCGCTGTCCGCGGAGATCAGTTTTGAAAACTTTGCAAAAATAGACCTGCGCGTGGCCACTATTGTTAAAGCGGAACACGTGAAGGGCGCCGACAAGCTACTGCAGCTGACCCTGGATCTCGGTGGCGAGCAAAGAAATGTATTTGCAGGAATAAAGGCAGCTTATGATCCATCCGCACTTATCGGCAGGCAGACGGTCATGGTCGCCAACCTCGCACCGAGAAAAATGCGTTTTGGTCTGTCTGAAGGCATGGTGCTGGCGGCAGGTCCGGGTGGCAGTGATCTGTTCATCCTGTCTCCGGACAACGGTGCCGAACCGGGCATGCGGGTGAAGTAGTGTGAATGAGTGGTGGCTGATCTTACTGGGGACAGTGCTGGTTAATAACTTTGTACTGATCAACTTCCTCGGTCTGTGTCCGCTGATGGGCGCATCACGACAGCTATCGACTGCACTCGGCATGGGTCTGGCCACGACGTTCGTACTCACTCTGTCATCGGTGTGCAGTTACCTGCTGAATACCTGGGTGCTGGAGCCACTGGCGCTGGAATATCTGCGACTGATCTGTTTTATCCTGATTATTGCCGGGCTCGTGCAATTCACAGAGCTTTATCTCAGACGTATCAGTCCACTGCTGCACAGCGTGCTCGGTATATTCCTGCCACTGATCACGACCAATTGCGCGGTATTGGGCGTCGCCTTGTTAAGTATTCGCAAAAACGAAACCCTCGTTAGCGCCGCAGTCTACGGGTTTGGCGCAGCGCTCGGCTTTACCCTGGTACTGATCCTGTTTTCCGCAATGCGAGAGCGACTGGATCGTGTTGATCTGCCTGCACCGTTTCGCGGCACAGCCATCGCCATGATCAGTGCCGGCATCATGTCGCTGGCTTTCATGGGCTTCGGCGGAATGACCTGAAGCGATGGTTCGCACATGACAGGACTACTCGTCATCACGCTGCTGTCCCTGTTTACCGGCGCGGTATTGGGGTACGCGTCTACCTGGTTCGCCAAAGACAATAATCCACTGGTGGATCAGATTAATCAGTTGCTCCCCCAAACCCAGTGCGCACAATGCGGCTACCCCGGGTGCCGACCCTATGCACAGGCACTGGCGACGGGAGAAGCAGAGATTGATCAGTGCCCCCCCGGCGGTGAGGACGGTGTCGCCGCGCTTGCAGCACTACTCGATCGGCCGGTGATACCGCTGAACCCCGAATACGGTGTGGCAAAAGAGGCCGCTATTGCCGTCATACAGGAAGCCGATTGTATCGGCTGTACGCTTTGTATAGACGCCTGTCCGGTCGATGCGATCGTTGGCGCGCCGAAGTTAATGCACACAGTAATCGCCGCGCACTGTACCGGCTGTGAGCTTTGCCTGCCGCCCTGCCCGGTAGACTGTATTGACCTGGTGGCGCGCTGATGAAACACAGCATAGTCACAGGTGCTGCACCGCAGTTATTGCAGGGGAAGCAACAGAGCGCTCCCTCCATCCACACCATCGCCCTGCCACCCACGCTGGTATTTCCTGCACCTGCAGCAGGCAACATCACCGAACTGCTGGTAGAGACCGGTCAGTATGTCGCGAAAGGGCAGGCACTTACACACAGCGAAGACTATCTGCAGCCGCCGCTGCATGCGAGCAGTTCGGGCACGGTCACCCGCATTGATTCTGATCACATCATTATTGCTACCGACGGACGCGATGAAACGGTGTCTGGTGCGCTCCCTCGGGCAGACACCAATCACCGTGGCGAGCTGGCAGAGTGCGCGCATCGCGCCGGCCTCATCGGCCATGGCGGTGCTGGCTACCCGCTGGCCGCCAAGCTCAGCGCACTGCATCCCGACAGCGATCTGCTGTTAATCAACGCCGCCGAGTGCGATCCATCAATCTACTGCGACGAGGCACTGATCACCGACAGCGCCGACGCCATCATTCGAGCAATACAACAGATTGCAGCATACTGCGATATCTCCCGTGTTTGTGTTGGGTTAGAGGACAATAAACCCGGTGCGCTGGCCGCGCTGACGGGTGCGCTAAAGCAATTAGCGCAAACCAGTACGGAAATTGAACTGCGGGTGGTACCTGCGCAATACCCGAGCGGTGCTGAGCGCACGCTGCTGAAACAGTGCACCACGCGAACACCGGGCACGACGGAAAGCCTCGCTGCAAACGGCGTGTTATCGATGAATATTGCCACCGCTTTTGCCCTGGGTGAGGCGCTTGCCACCGGCCATCCCTGCCTCGAGCGGATCACCACCGTGATTGCACCGGATGGCAGTGTTCACAACTTCAGGCTGCGCCTCGGCACCCCGATCAGACACCTATACCAGCAACTCGACGTGCCAGAACCACTTGAGGAACCCGGCCGCATCACCAGCGGTGGATCGATGATGTATGAACGCATTACCGGCAACGATGCGATCACGCAGACATCAAACTGCATTATCTTCGAGAAACAGGCGTCCGACCGGAGCCCTGCCCGGCCCTGCATTCGCTGCGGTGCCTGCGCCGATGTGTGTCCGGAGCAGCTGATGCCACAGCATCTGCACACCCACGCGGTACACTTCAATCAACAACAGCTGATTGATCACAGACTGGAACACTGTATTAAATGCCGCTGCTGCGATGTTGTTTGCCCGAGCCATATACCGCTGGCCAGTCAGTTTAAAAGCGCGCTCACAAGACTGCAGCAGAACAGGGCGAGCGAAGCCGAAGCGGCAACAGCCCAGGCTCGTTACGAAAAGCGCTTGCAGAGACTCGCCAAACAGGAGGTACGCAGTCAGCGCGAAAGACGCAAACAGCAACCTACCGCCAATAGTCAGAGCAGCTCGCGCAAGGCACTGATCGAGGCGGCACTGGCCCGCACACAGCAGAAGAAAAATGAGCGCGCGCGCTGAGACCAGTCACCACTATCCGCCACGTCACGATGTATCAACACTGATGGGCGGTGTTCTGCTTGCTTTATTACCCGGTATTGCCGTGTATGTTTTTCTGACCGGCTGGGGCGGTATTTTAAATATTGCCATCGCGCTGGTGAGCGGCATGACCTTTGAGGCGATTGCACTGCAGCTGCGTGGCAGACCGGTGCTGTCCACCCTGCGCGATAACTCAGCGCTGGTGACCCTGATACTGATCGCGATATGCCTGCCGCCGTTACTGCCATGGTGGGTCGTGGTGACGGCAACAGCGGCAGCTATTCTGCTGGCAAAACAGGCCTACGGCGGCCTCGGTCAGAATATTTTCAATCCGGCGATGGTCGGTTATGCGGTGGTACTGATCAGCTACCCACTCGATGTCAGTAGCTGGGTCAGACTGCCGGAGGCGTTTAACCTGCCTTTCAACGATGCGCTTTACTATGTGCTTAACGGCGGCCTGAGTCAGAGTGCGGACTATGACGCACTGACCGGTGCGACAGCATTGAGCCAGCGCTATGAACTGGCCATTGACAGTGCACCCGCGGATGACCTGCGCCGGCAAATACAGGGCTACTTCGGTGCCCGCCACAGCGAATGGCTCAACCTGTCATTTCTGGCTGGTGGTCTGGCACTGCTCGCCTTCAGGATAATTACCTGGCACCTGCCGGTCGCATTACTCGCGGGAGTGCTGGTGGCGAATCTATTGTTTGGCGACTCGTATCCGGATATTGCATTCCACTGGTTCGGTGGTGCGACCATGTTGTGTGCGTTCTTCATTATCACTGATCCGGTCAGCGCGCCCGCGAGCAAGCGGGCCAGACTCTTCTACGGGTTTTCAGCGGGGGTACTTGTACACCTTATCCGACAGTACGGCAGCTACCCGGACAGCATCGCATTTGCAGTCCTGCTATTGAACTGTTGTGTACCGCTGATTGATCGCATCGACAGCACCGCGAGGCAACCGTGAACCTAAGCGACCGATCGGCTCCGGTTAGAGACGCGCTGGTGCTCGGCACATTTGCATTAGCTGTCGGGGCGGCGCTGTTACTGGTGAACCGCATCACCGCCGACACGGTAGAGGCCAATAAACTGCGTGCACTGCGCCAAACCCTGCAGATCGTGTTGCCGGGCGACACACATAACAATGATCCGGCAGAGTCAAAGCTGACGCTGGAAGATGAACACAACAATCAGCGCATCGCCTACCGTGCGTTTCGTGACGGGCAACCGGTGGCAGCCGCCATCACTGCCAGTGCACCCGACGGCTACGCCGGTCAGATCGAGTTACTGGTTGGCGTGTCCTATGCCGGTGTAATCACAGGCGTTCGCGTACTGTCGCATCAGGAGACTCCCGGACTGGGTGATCTGATCGATGCAAAAAAATCATCGTGGATTATAGAATTCAACGGCGAGTCACTATCGCAGACCCGCATCTGGAAAGTCCGCAAAGACGGCGGGGACTTTGATCAGTTTACCGGCGCGACGATCACCCCACGCGCAGTGGTCCGAGCCGTGAAACAAACGCTCGAATGGTACATGGCTAACAGGCAGCGTATTTTTGAACCATCGTAGACCCGGAACATTACTCACAGGTTTGTGGCACAACAACCCGGCACTGGTGCAATTGCTCGGGCTATGCCCCCTGCTTGCCGTTAGCAACACAGCAATTAACGGACTGGCGCTCGGTATCGCCACGGTAGTCACACTGGTGATTTCGAATACGCTGGTATCCGCGACCCGGCGGTGGCTAATTGAGGAAATCAGAATTCCAGTCTATGTGTTATTAATCGCCGGCGTGGTCACCTGTGTTGGCATGCTGATGAATGCCTATGCGCACGGCATCTATCTGCAACTGGGCATTTTTATACCACTGATTATCACTAATTGTATGATACTCGCCAGGGCAGAGGCTTACGCCTCGCGCAACCACATCGCCGCTGCAGCACAGGACGCGCTGGCGCAGGGCAGCGGGTTTGCGATTGTGTTATTCACGATGGGGGCAATCCGTGAATTGCTGGGCACCGGTACGCTGCTGGCAAACAGCCACCTGCTGTTCGGTTCGATCGGTTCAGCGGCTCCGCTGATCAACCTGCAAACTGACCGCGGACTGCTGATCGCCATCCTGCCACCGGGTGCGTTTATTCTGCTCGGGCTGCTGATCGCCACTAAAAATGCAATGCATCAAGCAGTTAACTCTAACAACCAAGTGAGACGTGACCGCGAACATGATCTACTCGAATGATCGCAACAAAATACGCCAACAATTCTACACCGTATGGGATAAAGCCAATCAGGGAATCGCTCTTGAACCACTTGAGGCGATTATCGCCGATGTTATTCAAGACCATCCGGAGTATCACCCGCTGCTCAAAAACCCCGAGGCGACAATAGACACGGAGTTCTACCCGGAGCACGGCCAAAGCAATCCGTTTTTACACATGGGTATGCACATTTCGCTGCGCGAGCAGGTCGCCACCGATCGACCCGCCGGTATACGGGCCTTAACGCAGAAGATGATATTGAAATATCGCGACAGTCACGAAATGGAACACCGGATGATGGAGCCGCTCGGTAAGGTACTATGGGAATCACAACAGAACAATACACTGCCGGATGAGCAAGAGTATCTTGAAGCACTAAAAACACTTGCCGCCTAGGAATCAGACTTCCCGATGCTGATAGAGACGCTTCAACAGCAACGGCAGCAGATACATGGGCAACTGCCACACTCCGACAAAAATCAAAAAATACTCACCAAGCGATGTACCGGTGATTGCAGCCACTATCCCCATGTTGCGATACGCGCACAAAAGACACGCGGTTTTCGCCAGCCTGGCACCCAGAAAACGCAAGCCCAGATAAGTAGCCAGCTGCACCGACAGACTCAGCGCAAACGCCATCACCACCAGCAATATCAGGTGGACCGGTTCTTCATGGATCATATCGCGCACACCGTCCATCACACAGAGCCCGAAGATCATCAGCAGGCAGAGCACAATAGCCGGTGACAAGCGCGAGAGTTCGTGGTTCAACGCAACGGATGCACGCGACCGAACCAGCCAAACGAGTAAAAATGGCAGCAGGATAAAAATCACAATACGGCTGACGTAGGTGCTGAAATTTATAGCCACTTCGACACCACCGACCAGATTAACCACCAAATAGAGCGGCAGCGGCATCAGCAATGTTCCCAGTATGCACACCGACAATGCCATTGCCGCATCAAGATCAAATATTTTCGCGAACGCCGTGGTCGCTGTAATCGAACTGGTGCACAGCGCAACTACCGAGAAGAGATACCAGTGATCGTCCAGCAGCGGCTTAAGCAGTACTGATGCTGCCAGAGGCAGAACAACCAGTTGCCAGATCAGAATAATCGCACAGGCTCGCTCACTGATTGCCGCTTCTACCGCATCGGATAGCCTGACCTGCAGCACGGCAAAGAAAAACAGAAGAAAAATGGTGGGAAACAGCAGCGGTTTAAACAAAGTGGCGAGCGCCGGGAACATCACACCCAGAAAAATCGACACCGCCAGCATCAACAATGGTAATTGCGATTTCACAAGCAGCTTTGTAATCGGTCAGATCTTACTGGCATCGTGTCAGTCGTAAAGAATCGCATGCTGTGACGGGTTCGATTGGACTGCGCTTAACCGGTGTTCACTCTGCTTTTGCATGCGGCATTGCCAACCGATGACAGGGCTCCCCCAGGGGAGGTAGCGCGAGCAGGGGGTGGTGCCAGTGTAGTGTGACATACAAACACTACACTAGCATTCCGCTTTAGCGCGACGCCAGTATCGATCCAATTCCGACTCAGACAAGGCAGACAGCTCCAAACCCTCCGCCTTTACGAACTTTTCAACAGCGTTGAAACGACGTTCAAATTTCGCGGTTGCCTTTTTCAGCGCCTGCTCGGGATCCACCCTGACATGGCGTGCAAGATTGGAAACGGTGAACAAAACGTCTCCCAGTTCCTCTTCGACAGCATCCGGCGCGGATTCATCCATCGCCGATTGCAGCTCGTTTAATTCTTCCCGCAGCTTTTCAACCACAGGTGCAGGATCCTGCCAGTCCATTCCCACTCTGGCGGCCCGCTTTTGAATTTTTTCCGCTCGGGTAAGGGCCGGCAATGCAACAGCAACCCCGTCGAGCGCTGACACGTCACCGGCGGGCGCCTTGTCAGCGCGCTCCTGTGCTTTCAAGGACTCCCAGTGTGCTTTTTGTTCCTGCTCATTCTCGAACTCGGTATCGCCGAAAACATGAGGGTGCCTGCGGATCATTTTCCGTGTAATCGCATCGGCGATGTCGTCGAGATCAAACAGTCCCAGATCGCGCGCGATTTGCGCATGAAAAACCACCTGTAGCAGCAAATCGCCCAACTCATCACACAGCGCGTCATTGTCACCGCGCTCAATCGCATCGGCGACTTCGTAGGCCTCCTCGATTGTATAGGGTGCAATTGTGCTGAACGTTTGCCTGATATCCCACGGACAGCCATCCGCCGGGTCTCTCAAACGCTCCATCACACTGACCAGTTGTTTAATTTTTTCCACGAGCTCCCACCCCGCCCCGGCTGCATCAGGTATCACTCGGTGACTTCGTCACAGAGGCACCCTGTCCCGTGAGAAAACGGTGAAGTCTCTTATCGGTGCGTCTCTGCTCGCGCCGCTGGACAAAGACTAGAATTGCAACCGGATACCGAAGTGCACGTTGTCGTCGAGTTCCCAGTTTTCGTTATCTTCGTCCTCAATCTCCAACAGGCGATAGCCAACAAACGCTTTCGCCTGAGGCACAATCTCGATCGAAATGCGTGTGTTGATTTCTATAATAGATTCCGTATCACCGAATGTGGTGATTCCCGGTGTGAAAAAGCCCTCGATATTCAGATCGATCGGGTTGTAGCCGAAAGGATACTGGATATTAATCGACCCCCCGATCGCAATCGCACCGACATCGAGCGCCGGATCGCTGACTTCCCCGGCATAGCCTTTCAGGCCAAAGGCCAGTTTGTACGGTACACGTGTATTGGTCTGCGTGCCGACAGCCACCAGCTTCAAATGGCCTACCACGTCATCGAGGTCGTTATATAAGAATCCGAGTGTAGCGAGCCCGCCTCTTTCAATAACTGCTCTCATTGGGCCGAACAACTCAATGTTGGCCGACTCATTACTCAACGAAACATCAGTGCCGGAGGCCTGAGCCGTGTTGTAAAACAGAGCGCCAATAAGTGCAAAGACTGGTAATAGTTTGCGCATGGTTTTTCCATTTAGTGGGCTATGATGCACAGAACCCGGGGTAGTGCGTATTTTTGAGCGGTTGACGAACTACGATGCTGCTCGATTCGTCACTTGAATGCTAACCGAACGGTGCGCCAAACTGAATCCACTCAATGTCTGAAACACAATACAATCCGGTAAACGATCAGCGCTATAACGCGTTGCACGACTGGGTGCACGCAAAACTCCCTACGGCAACCCGGCTGACGTCCATGGCCACGGATGCAGGTATGCGCAGGTATTATCGCGTGCACAGCGACAATTCCACCTGTGTTGCCGTCGATGCTGATCCGATGCACGAAGACAGCAACGCATTTTTAAATATCGCTGCGCGAATTACCCGCACCGGCTTACACGTACCCGAGGTCTACCATTACAACCTGGAAAAAGGCTTTCTGCTACTGGAGGATCTGGGCGACCGGCATCTGCAGCAATGGCTGCTCAGCAATCCGGCATCTGCAGTCGAGATGTACGGGAAAGCCTGTGATGCCATGATCACGCTGCAACACCGCGCAGACGCCACAGGACTGCCGGCGTTTGATCACGATTTCATTCGTTTCGAGCTGGCGATATTCGAAGACTGGTACCTGCGTCGGCATATGAACTATCCAATCAGCCAACAGACTGCCAGGGTACTTGAAAAAGTAAAATCCGTTTTAGTCGACAATTGCGCACAACAACCTCAGGTATTTATGCATCGCGACTTTCACAGCCGCAACCTGATGGTCACCAGTCCGGGGGAAATTGCCATTATCGACTTTCAGGGCGCCATGCTCGGCCCGGTCACTTATGATCTTGGCTCACTGCTAAAGGACGTCTACGCGCCTCCCCCGCCGGGTCTGGAAGAAACGCTGCGCGGCCGTCACATGAGTACGCTTGCCAAACGGGGGACAGAATCCGATTACGAACGCTGGTATCAATTAACCGCACTACAAAGGCACTTGAAGGTGATGGGGCTTTTCTGCCGCCTGTTTTATCGTGATGGTAAACCACAGTACTTATCACACCTGGATGCCGTGGCCGGTCACATTCGTGCCACGCTGCAGCAGTACCGCGAGCTTACCGATTTTTGTACACTTTTTGAAAAACTCTCGACCGGGGACGGCAAAGGGTGAAAGCGATGTTACTGGCCGCAGGCCGCGGTGAAAGAATGCGGCCGCTGACTGACCACACTGCCAAACCGCTACTCAGGGCCAATGGTACGAGCCTGATCGATTTTCACCTGCAAAAGCTTGCAGCGGCAGGTTTGCGTGAGGTGATCATCAATACCTGCTGGCAGGCAGAGAAGCTGGTCCGGCACATAGACGATGGTGCGCGCTACGGATTATCGGTAACTTACAGCCACGAAGTACAGGCGCTGGAGACCGCAGGCGGTGTGGCCAATGCACTGCCTCTGCTCGGTAACGCGCCTTTTTTACTGATCAGCGGTGATGTCTGGTCGGATGTAGATTTCGGCAGCATCGGCACAGTGAACCACAACGATATGGCGCATTTAATTCTGGTCGATAACCCGCCTCACCATCCACATGGCGATTTCGCATTGCAGCTTGAGCGGGTAGCGATGAATGGGGCGCATTCACTCACCTACAGCGGCATCGGTATATTTAGCCCTGCGCTGTTTGATGTTGCAGCCGGCCAGGCGCTGCCGCTCAGAGACGTTCTGATACCGGCTATTAATGCCGGGCTTGTGAGTGGGCGGCACCACACAGGGGGCTGGATGGATATCGGAACACCAGAGCGCTTACGTCAGTTGGATAAGCGACTCACAACGGGCTGAACTATTTCATCAGGTGCCGGCTTGTTCAACTGTGTTCAGTCGCTGAAATGTGCCTCGTGCGCCAGCATCGTGTCTTTGTGAAAAATAAAGCGGCCTTTCACTGTTTTACCGTCGAGCACTTTGGGCAGCCAGATCGCATCATCCTGCCACATCTCACGATACGGGATTTCTTTCGTGTTAAACCACAATGGTGCCGCCTCATCGGTCTCCGTAGGTGTACCCTCATATTGGGTGGCAGTAAAAATAAACACGTGTACAGAGTACTGATCGGTGAATTGAAATTTCACCTCACCACGGCAGACCGGATCGAGTGCCGTGATATGCAACTCCTCCTGCGCTTCGCGAACAACACATTGTTCGGGTGTTTCGCCGGGGTCAACCTTACCGCCGGGACCATTAATTTTACCGGCACCCAGCCCCCGCTTTTTCCTGATCAGCAACACCTCGTCGCCCTGCCGGACGAACAGCAGCGTCGCCGTATCGACCGGCTGCCATGTGTCGTCAATGGCGTCCAGACTGATGTTGCCGATAGTCTCGCTCAATGCTTTGCCTTCCCGCTACGGTCAATACTTGCGGCTTACTCTAATGGATCGCGCCGGTTACGTCACCTGACGGTGACTATCTGCCGGCTGATTGCTGCACATTCGGTTACTTTCGGTCGAGTTGCAGCCGCGCGTGATGTGATCGTGAAATATTTAGTGCAATAATCCGCCTCCAGATCAATCAGGGGCAAACCTGCCATGTCAGCCAATCCAGTGACCGATTTTTTGCTAAAGCGGCGCTCTGTGGTCGCCAAAAAAATGATTCCAGAGAAAATCGACGCAGATCACCTGAATACAATTCTCGATTGCGCCATTCGTGTCCCGGATCATTCAAACGTAAAACCCTGGAGAATAACTGTGTTCGAAGATGAGGCCAGATCTCACTTCGACCAGCAGGTCATCTATAACGCAGCAAAAAAACGTTCGCTCGAAAATAATGAACCCATGACAGAAGCACTGGAGCAACTCGAGCAAACGAGAATGCAGCGCAGTGGTACGGTAGTTTGTGTTTTGTTCAAGCCTGTTATTCCACACAAGATTCCACTTTGGGAGCAACAGCTGTCCTGTGGTGCTGTTTGCAGTCAGATGCTGATTGCAGCGCAGTCATTCGGCTATGCCGCGCAATGGATTACCGAATGGATCGCGTATGACGCCATGGTCATTGCCGCCGTGGGGGGTAATCCGGCATCCGATCTGATTGCAGGGTTTATTCACATCGGCAGCATGGACTCAGCACCCACCGAGCGCAAACGCCCGGTCAGAGACGAAATTATCCAATACTGGCAGGCATCATAGACACGGGCGGGCAGCAGGAGCCGTCACAGGCTTTCCTGCAGAGGGTCTGCCGATGTGGATCGAATCGCGTGCAGCAGCCCGGCTAACAGCAAAAGCGTCAACAACATAAAACAAAAAGCCCACATCACCGTTTTCTGGCCTGTGGTAAAGGCCAGTATCGCCGCGACGATTGATCCGCCAATATAGCTGCAAAAGCCAAAAGTTGCTGACGCCATCCCCGCCCGCATACCGTGAGGTTCAATCGTCAGGCTGACCAAATTGGAAAATATAATCAAATAGGACATATTGAATACAAACATCAATGCGGTAAACAAGTATCCAGTCAGCTGATTGGTCACTGCACTCAGCCATATCAGCGATGCAGTCAGTGCAAGCAGGATCGCTGCAAGTAGTGTTGCGCCCGGCGCAGACATTATCCCCAGCAGACGATGATTGATGATCTGCCCCAGAATGATGCCAATCGATGTGACAGCAAACATCACTGAAAATCCGCCTATCCCAACGCCGAGGTTTGCGTAAATCAACGGTGCATGCGACAGAAAGGTCAGGATGATGCCTGTCGCAACGCAGGACAGTACAATATAGCGACGCGACTGCACGTGGGAAACGACCGCTGCCAGATCGGCAAGTACTGACTGCACTCCGCGCACGCGCCGGCGCTCAACCGGTAGTGTTTCTTCCTGCGCCCATGTTGAGATAAGCATGGCGATTGAAAGCATAATCAGCAGCATAAAGACAGCGCGCCACCCCGCGGTAGCAAAAGCCAGATACCCGAGTAACGGAGCGAGCATCGGCCCAAGAGCGAAGAACATACTGGCCACCGCCATGGTCTGGGCGAGCTTAACGCCATGATATTTATCCCGAATCATCGCACGGCAGATCACCGGCGCACAGGCAGCACCGAAGCCCTGTAGAAATCGCCCGATCAACAATAAATCAATGTTCGGCGAAACTGCGCAGACGACAGTGCCGAAAACGTAGACACCAAGGCCAATGAATACCCCGTTCCGCCGTCCGATGCGATCAGATAAAATGCCATAGAAAGGATTAGCCAGGCCGAGCGCCAGCATGTACACCGGAATGGTGAGCTGCACCGCTTCCAGCGCCGCATCAAGTCCCTGACTGATTGACATCAGCGACGGCAACAGAATATCAATAGAAAACGCCGAAAGGCTAAGCATCAGCCCGCAGTAGATGGCAAAGGCAGTGATATTCAAAGCCTTGCTACCAGCGTAAGCCTTCCCGTAATTGACGACACAAAAACACCTTGCACAAATTAGGCACCATAGCACCCGGTAAAATCTGATAACCGGCACTGCTGACTGCCGTTATTGTAACCTTTCTTCGGCACCGGCACCGAGTGCCTTTCAGCACGCAACAATTGCTTAGACAAAATTCTGATTCCCATAGAGAATATTGTTTCAGGCATTGAATAAAGATCTGGCACCGACGGACGCCAAACACCGTACTTCGGATACCTCTCGATTCACGCAACAACATTGAGCTCGCTCCTATGCAAATCACCGACACGGACCAAGAGAATCCATGGAAAACACTGAGTTCAGAGCCGATCTACGAGAATCCGTGGATCAGTGTTCGTGAGGACAAAGTCATCAACCCGGCCGGGGGCGACGGCATCTATGGCGTTGTTCATTTCAGGAACTACGCGATCGGTGTGATTCCACTCGACGCTGACGGATACACCTGGCTGGTAGGTCAGTATCGATACCCGCTGGAGGCTTACTCCTGGGAGATCCCCATGGGAGGCGCCGCTTTCGACGGCACCCCGCTCGAGGGAGGCAAGCGCGAACTTAAAGAGGAAACCGGCATCACCGCAGCCCGCTGGACCGAACTGATGAAACTCCACACATCGAACTCGGTCACCGATGAAGTGGGTTACGTTTTCGTTGCCACTGAACTCACTCAGGGCACCTCAACACCCGAGGATACCGAGCAGTTGAAAGTGCGGCACCTGCCCTTTTCCGAAGCGCTTGATATGGTGCTGGCAAACACTATTACCGATGGCATTTCAGTCGCGGCGATTCTGCGACTACACGCCGCTTTGAATTCTGGTGAAATAGCCCTTTAGGCGACCTGCCCCCGGTTTGAAGCCGGACACATCCGCGAACACCACCACAGGCCCCGCTCAAGTGTCGAGTAACCGAAAAAAAGTGATTATCGATACCGATCCGGGTATCGACGACGCCATCGCACTTTGCTACGCAATGCTGCACCCTGACATTGAGGTTGTCGCCCTGACGACAGTCTTCGGCAATGTGGATGTGCCACTCGCGACCGACAACGCGGCGCGCTTGTGCCACCTTACCCAAACTGCGGCACCGATTTCAGCCGGTGCCGCAGCACCGCTGCACATCGAGCCCAATCCACACGCCTACTACGTACACGGTGATAACGGATTCGGCAATGTCAGCCTGCCGCTGGGCGAATACACAGCCACTGACGAAGACGCCGCCACATCGATTGTGCGGCATATCACTGCTCGTCCGGGTGAAATTACCCTGGTGGCCGTCGGACCGCTAACCAACATTGCACTCGCTCTGCAACTGGAGCCACGGATTGCCGATCAAGTTGACTCGGTGGTTGTGATGGGCGGAGTTTTTAACAACCCCGGTAACGTTACTCCGTTCGCGGAAGCCAATGCATGGAACGATCCGCACGCAGCAGAGGTGGTGTTTAATGCGGACTGGCCACTGGTTGTGCTCGGTCTGGACATCACGCATCAGGTAAGCTTCAACCGTGAATTCTTTGACGAGCTGGCTGTCAGGAATGCCCTTGTCGGCGGCTTTCTCCACGATTGTGCCGAGTACTACATCGAATTTTACGAGCAAAGAAGCCAGCGTTCCGGCTGCTGCCCGCACGATCAGCTCGCACTGACCTACCTGACCAACCCCCAGTGGTTTCAATGCGAGCCTGTCGCGATTGATGTCGTCACGACAGGCGAGCAAATCGGTAGAACGGTGGCCACAGCACAGGCTGATAGCAGACGACTGATCGGCAAGCAGGTCGATACTGTCAAACTTCAGGACGATTACCTGAAGGTACTGTCCGGCTGACTACAGTTCGATTGATTCAGCTACTGCGAGAACGCCCGCTGAGATAATGACAACAGGGCATCATAGACGCCCGGACAGGCCGCAATGACTTCCGTACCCTGCTCAAGTACCTGTGCAGCTTGCAGCGGATTGACATTGCCACCAGCCTCCTCGACTATCAACATGGCTGCCATACAGTCCCAGGCATGCATGTGGTACTCGGTATATCCAATCAGTCGACCGCAGGCCACATACGAGAGCATCAACGCACCGGAGCCGTTCTGGTAGAGCATCCCGCCGTGCTCAATGAGCAGTGAGCGCAAAACCGACAGCACAAATTCGCCGGATACACGAGCACTGTAACCGGTGCCAATAGCACCGTCTCCCAGACTCCTCGATCCGGACACCCTGATGGGTCGGTTGTTCAGCCAGGCACCCTCACCACGAACTGCATGGAACGTCTCTGCAGTGACCGGGTCTGCGACCACACCGAGTAAGGTCGCACTATCGTCGACACACGCGAGTACGACACACCAGCCGGGACGCCCTCTGACGAAACTTGCTGTACCGTCAATGGGATCAATGACCCACGTATAGCCGGACGACGAAGCGATGTTGTCATACTCTTCACCGACCACACCATCATCTGGAAACTGCGCTGCCAGCGATTCCCTGATTACACGCTCAACCTCTCGATCTGCGTTTGATACCAGGTCCTGATGTCCTTTGGATTCTATTTGCAACGCATCAAATGCGTCATAATGTGACTTGGCGATTTGTGCCGCCATTTGGACGGTCTCCAGCGCCAATTGCAATCGCTGTTCAATATCCGACATGTCAGTCTCTCAGTAGTTGATGGTAATCACTGTAAACCGGTTCACTGGCCTGCATTATTCATGATGATTCGACATTCAGCGGCCAAATTGACAAACCTACGGGGGCAAAACAGGTCGCTTGATCAAGCGAGAAGCGTCACCCGCCACGCGCCGAGCTTGAGCAGGCGAGATGTGAAGCCCTAATTGCGACTGATGGTGAACAGACACACGGCGAAAGACAGCATAGTTCCCAAAGGCGTTGCAGACCTATGGAAATAGACATTTGCTTTAACATTCTCCGTCGCTTTGTGAATAATGCAGGCTAGTCAGCTGAGGGCATCGCATCCAGCAGCAGCGCGACGTTCCGGGCGCCTTCCGCCCCGGGAACTGCAACCCGTGCTGTGCCCTCGATAGCATCAATAAAATTCTGAATTTCCCCGACATACGGGTTTTTAAATTCGAACTCCAGCGGAGCGTTGTTGATCACGATGCTGCCACCGCCGGTCGGACCGAGCGTGTTTTCGCAAACCACATTGGCATCGTCACAGTAAAGCTCAAAACGCGACGGCGTACTGAATACGACGGAGGTAGTGACATCAGCCACTGTGCCACTATCAAACTGCAGGGAGACACTGGCAGTCTCATCGTGCGGACCGCCGTACTTGCTGGTGTCGATCGTGCCATGGCAGGTCGCTACCTCACCACATTGCGGCATCAGCATCCAGCGCAGCAGATCTATGCAATGCGTACCCACGCCGGCCAGACTCCACCAGCGTCCAAGTGACTGATGTGCTCGCCAGTTGCTGTTGTCATCGGCCTTCCAGGTCCAGAGTGCACGCGCGTAGCGCGGTTGCCCGAGCTTGCCTGCATGCAACATATCAGCAAGCTTTTGGTGACCATCATGCCATCGCAGGTGATACGCAATGCCAAGCTTCACCCGTTCTTCGGAACAGGCGTCGGTAATGGCCAACGCATCTTCCAGAGTGGTTGCCATCGGCTTTTCGAGCAACACATGTTTACCGGCCCGCGCGGCGGCAATCGCCTGCGATGCGTGTAGTGCATCCGGCGTGGCAATGACGACGGCCTCAAGACTCGGGTCTGCCAGAAATGCTGACAATGAATCATGCGCATTAACCGGTGCCCTGGCGGCGTGACGGGCGGCAAATTCAGCAGCGCGATTGCCGTCTCTGCTTAATACGCTCCACAAACGGCAATTGGACACATGGTGCATCGCCGGCGCCAGCTGCATGTCGGCAATGCGACCGGTGCCAATTATGCCAACGTTGATACTCATCCTTTGCAACTCAGGGTGCCGAAGAGGTTACTATATCGGAATCTCTCATTACACGATATGAAAGCTTTTTCACTTCCCACAGATAGCTCACTATGAACACTGCGCTTCTCAGCCGTTACGGTCTCTGGATATTCGACATGGATGGCACCCTGACTATCCCCGCTCATGACTTCGACCACATAAGAGAAGCGCTCAGCATCGAGAACGGCGTGCCGATACTGGAAGCGATTGCGGCGATGCCGGAATCGCAGGCGGCCATAGCCCGTCAAAAACTGCATCAAATGGAACTCGATATCGCGGCTGACGCCAAAGCGCAGCCCGATGCACTCTGGATGCTTGATCGATTATGCAATCGAGGCGCTAAACTCGCCATTCTGACGCGCAATGCGAGAGACATAGCGGAGGTAACTTTGCAGGCCGCCGGCATAAAGGAATACTTCCGCGAGAATCAGGTTATCGGGCGCGAGCAGTGTGCACCGAAGCCGGACCCCGCCGGAATCAACCTGCTGATGAAAACATGTCAGTCACAGCCCGGCGATACAATTATGGTGGGCGACTATGTGTTTGATCTGCAGGCCGGACGCAACGCCGGGGTCTCGACAGTCCACTTTGATCCCTCCGCTGAACACGCATGGCCTGAACTTACCGACTTTAAAATCGAAGCACTGCGACAACTGACTCCTGATCCCTGCTAACACCGGTTGATCAACCCGGTTTGCTGCGCGGCAACGCAGCCGACGCTGAGAGTCGGCTTAGCAGGGTGTTGAAAAACGTGATGAGCGGCGGTGCTGAGTAGGCAAATTTCCCCGAAAAAGCGCAGTTTATCGGTTATAAATGAGCATTTTGAGGGGGAATTTAACGACCTCAGACCTAGCGCAATAGTTTTTCAACATCCTGTTAAGTTCCTTCTCTGGCTACTACGAAGGATTCGTTCAGAAACCACAAACCGCCATGTTTATTGAGAATACGGCGGGTTGCTTCCAGATAGTCGCTGGATTGCATCGCCTGGTCGATCCGATCGTCATCCATCTGCGATACGTAGACCGCCGCATTCCATGCAGCGAGTAAGGACGAGGTACCGATGCGGGACATTTCTTCCGGCAGGGAATGCAACTCATACTTGAACAGGGAACCTTCATCGGTATAGGCACTACACTGCAGATCCGGTTCCTCCGCCAGTTCAACTTTCAAAGCCTCTATCACATCGTGACGAGGAGTCGGAAAGGGTGCTTCATCCGGCCAGATACATCGGACGATTTCCATCCCCGGATCATAACCGGTCGATTGAATCACCACCATGCGACCATCGCAGGTCAGTGCCCGCGCCAGTGGTGCGACCACCGTCCGTGCTTTGGCATCGGCCGGCTGGCGCGAGCGATAGGGCTGCGCGCAGATAATCAGATCATAGCCCGCATCAAACCGGCCCTCATCGGGAATAACGGCGTCCAGCGCAAAACGCTGATCGGCACGATATAGCACCAGCATGGAAGGGTTAACGTAAAGCGGGTTACCGGTTTTTTCACTGGTTTTGGTGCGCCAACCCTCGCGAACAATGTCTGTGAGGTCGCGCAGCTGACGGTCAAAATCTTTGGCTGTGGTGCCCTCCAGAGCGACGTCCCAGCGCTTGATAGATTGCTGATCCTCCGGTTTGAACGGGTACAGGGAGGGGGCTTCCGAATACCTCATGTTCGTAATGACGATAACCATCTGCGGATGTTCGGCAAAGCGATCCGCCATTCGCTCGAGCCCAATGCGCACATCCTCCATACTGATTTCTTTGGCGACCACCAATAGCGGGATTTCAGGATACTCATGATGTGTAGCGCGCAACACATGCGACAGCACCGTGGCATCTCCCATACCGGCGTCAAACAGACGCATCGCAGGGGGCGAGGGTTTCAGCCTGGGCAACTCTTCATTAATTCTCTGAGCAATACACCATTTCTCGTTCGTTGTTGTTACGAACAACAGGTATTTTTCTCGACTGTCAAAAAACCTGACCGGCTGCTCCACACCGTTTTTTAGCTCTTGCTGCATGCTGTGTACCCGCTGTTATCCCCGCATACAGTATAGACAATGGTCATTCAAATACGCTACTCCATTAGTCACGGGTGAAAACACCGGGCCGGGCGCAGCATGGCGCCGGGCGTCCTGACAAGAATTCATCCCCTCTATGCAGTCAACAAGGTACCATCACCGCATGCTGCAATTTTTTGAAAAAATCACCAATCCGTTTCCGGATAACCCACCAGAAACGCCTCCGACCAACCTGCTGTCTTTTGTCATTCACTACAGCGCTGGCATGCGTGTCCCTCTGCTTGCACTGGCGGTACTCACGGCTGCCATAGCCGCACTTGAAGTAATGCTGTTCGGTTTTCTCGGACAGCTGGTGGACTGGCTTTCACTCAGAAGCCCGGAGACGCTACTGGCGGACGAAGGCAAAACATTACTGTGGATGTCACTGGTATTACTCGTGGCAATGCCGGTACTGCATCTTTTTCATACCCTGATCAATCATCAGTCACTGCTTGGAAACTACCCGATGGCAATACGCTGGAACGCCCATCGATATTTACTCGGGCAGAGCATGTCGTTTTTCCAGGACGACTACGCAGGCAGGCTGGCGACCAAAGTGATGCAAACCGCGCTCTCGACCCGCGAGGTCGTACTGAAAGTGACAGATGTTTTTGTTTACGTTGTGGTCTATACGATCTCGATGCTCGGTATCGTGATGAACGCAAGCGTCGCGCTAACGCTGCCGTTATTCGTGTGGGTGTGTCTATACCTGGTAGCACAGTGGTACTTCATCCCACGGTTGAAACGTATCTCGACACTGCAGGCCGATGCCCGCTCTACCATGACCGGAAGGATCGTGGATAGCTACACCAACATCTCTACCATCAAATTATTCGCACACACGCAACGCGAGGAGTCTTACGCAAAGCGTGGTATGAACGAATTTATGGATACGGTGTACAGACAAATGCGCCTGTCCAGCGGACTGGAACTGACAGTCAGCATGCTTAATTATCTGCTGATCTTCAGCATCGCTGCCATGTCGATACTGCTCTGGATGGAGCAGGCAATCAGCATTGGTGCAATTGCCATTGCAATAGCGCTCGCTTTGCGCCTGAACGGTATGTCTCACTGGATCATGTGGGAGCTCAGCGCGCTTTTTGAACATATCGGAACCGTCGCAGACGGGCGGAATACCCTGTCCAAAACCCAATCCGTCACCGACGCGGAGGATGCCGTCGATCTAATCATCAAACAGGGTGAAATTCGATTTGAAGGGGTTGGATTTAACTACGGCGGCAACGAGAGAATTATCACCGAGCTCGACCTCACGATACGACCCGGTGAAAAAGTCGGTGTAGTCGGAAGATCGGGGGCCGGCAAATCAACACTGGTTAATCTGCTTCTTCGATTCCACGATGTGGAGTCCGGTTCGATATATATCGACGATCAGAATATTGAGGATGTCACACAGGCAAGTTTGCGCGCCGGCATCGGCGTAGTCACACAGGATACCAGCCTGCTGCATCGCACAGTGCGCGAAAATATCATGTACGGCAGGCCTGATGCGACCACCGAGGCGGTGCTCAGTGCTGCCAGAAAAGCCCATGCGGATGAATTTATTAACAAGCTGACTGACCCGCACGGCAAGCATGGTTACGAGGCACAGGTAGGTGAACGCGGGGTTAAACTCTCGGGCGGACAACGACAGCGCATAGCAATAGCGCGGGTACTGCTCAAAGATGCACCCATCCTGGTGCTGGACGAGGCAACCTCTGCGCTAGACTCAGAAGTGGAAGCGGCAATACAGCAAAGTCTGTTCGCTTTAATGCAGGATAAAACCGTTATCGCGATTGCGCATCGACTGTCAACTATCGCTGCCATGGATCGCCTGCTGGTGATGGACGCGGGTCGCATTGTTGAGCAGGGCACACACAATGAACTACTGCAGTCCGGTGGCATCTATGCCACTCTGTGGCAGCGCCAGACCAACGGTTTTATCGGCATGCAAAACGATTAGCAGGGTGTTGAAAAACGTGATGAGCGACGGTCTGAGAGGCAAATTTCCCCAAAAAAGCGCAGTTTATGGGTTATAAATGAGCATTTTGAGGGGGAATTTAACGCCCTCAGACCTAGCGCAATAGTTTTTCATTATCGTGTTAGGAGAAATAATCACCACGCGCAGATGCACCCGATTTTCCAACTTGTTCCAGCAGCGGTATGTCGGCAGGACTCCATCGCAAACTACGCAATTGATCTGACGGTAACCAAATGCTGGCGTCATGTTCTGTCAGCGTAATTTCCCCGCTCCAGCGCGTGATAAAAAATGCGTGTAGCCGAATAAGCGTACCTGCATTTCGATACTCAGATACACCAACATAACGACCGACCTGCACATCAATTCCCAATTCTTCGAGGAGTTCCCTGCGCAAACAGGACGCCAAAGATTCGTGTGCTTCGCATTTGCCGCCGGGAAACTCCCAACTGCCGGCAGCACTACCGGTGGCTTTGCGCACCGCCAGTGTCTCAACCGGTTCCCCGCGCTGCAGCACGCCTGCCGCAACTTCTAACTCAACGAGCAAGGTCTGACTAGCTCATTCAACCAAACGCCTAATCAAGCTCGTCCAGCAAATCGAGCTCGTCAAGTGGCGACTGAGGATCTGTTTCCGGGTCCGACGGCACATAGTCGATCCGGTCGCAGTCTGCCACCTGGCATCGGCGGTAGGACAGATAGGCCTCACGCGCGAATACATACGGATCAAGAGACGCCTGCTCCAGCAATTCAGTCTTGTTCAGCGCCGCGGCGCGTTGCTGTACCAGGTTGAGTGATAACAGTTCCGTGACCAGATCCTGACCCGCACCGGCCTCGCTGACGGCACCCAGTGTCTCCATTTGCAAATAGGTATCGAATGCTGTGCCTACCGCACTGCGTACGGTTCGCGGACCGAGCACAGGCAAAACAAGGTAGGGTCCTTCCGGTATACCCCATACCCCAAAGGTTTGACCAAAGTCTTCGTGATTTTTTTCATAGTCGAGCATGCTTGCGACGTCGATGACACCGCCGATGCCGGCCACCGAGTTTATCGCCAGCCGTGCAGTGTCACTTAGCGCCTGTTCAAATTTCCCCTGCAATACAGCGTTGGTTACCACACCCACGTCGCCGAGATTGCTGAAGAAATTACTGACTCCCTGCTGCACAATCGCCGGTGTATACCTGCGATAGTTTTGCGCGACCGGCTGCAGTGCATTTTGATCAAGCGAACTATTGAATTCAAACATCCAGCGGTTATATGTTTCGAACGGATCGGTCTCCGTGACCATTGTTGCCGTGTGCTGAGATGCACCGGCTTCCACATCCGGAGTTAGCGCAGAAACCGCTGCATTTATCAATGCAGAAGAGGCCGAATCGATCAATGAATCCAGATACGACTGATCTGCCGGGCTACCGGCGAAAGCGCCGGAAGCTGAAGTTATGCTGAACGAGCAAACAATTGCGCACAGAAGTTTCATCAGGAATTTCTTGTAAATCCGATTTCTCTACATATTATGAATGACTGAGCATCAATACAAGTGTGCAACATGCCAGCATGGATATGACCTTCACGCTGAAAACTCTAAAGAAGCATGCAAGTGTTGTAACAGTGCTGCTTGACGGTAACGACTGCGACTACGCCTTTACCGGCGCTGTCACGGAACCGGAAGGTGTGGATACCCACTGCTGGTTTGTCTCGCGCCCGCGCAATAACGATGAAATTGGTATTGAGGATTCGCTGGAGAGCCTCGCCATACCTTATGACAGATCACACCGGGGCCCTCAATTCAGGCCATACAGTTTGCGCTTATACAGAATCGATGAAAACCGTGAAGGTCACAGCACTGAATACAGGTTCGGCGACAACACACTCCGATTGATGGATGAACTGGAAGACGCCATTGCCGGCAGCGACTACACCATTGTGCGCAACTTTATCGAAAAAAAGCGCAGAGCATATTTCGCCCACCTGGACTGGTCTACCCAATTGCAGTATGCGCTGGAGTGTGAAGTCGCATAAGCACGGACAGGTGTGCCCATGCAGCGGTGAACCAGCGGCAAACAGGGTAAACTGGGATATACTGCATCAATACAAATAACCAGTTACGCCTTGTGAAACTCAGCAGCCCGATTCAGTCCTTCGTCTTACATTTCGGTGAAATGGGTAGCCGCTGGGGCATTAACCGTACCGTCGGCCAGATTTACGCCTTGCTCTATCTGAGCGAAAAGCCGCTGAACGCGGAAGAAATCACCGAAACACTCGGGGTGTCGCGAAGCAACGTCAGCATGGGGCTCAAAGAACTTCAATCGTGGCGACTGGTACGTTCTCAGCATTTGCCTGGAGACAGAAAAGACTACTTCTCCACGCCTGAGGACATCATGGAAATTGCGCTGACGCTGGTTGAAGAGCGGCGCAAAAGAGAACTTGATCCCACACTAACGCTGCTGCGCCAGACGCTAATGGAACCCGCAAGCGACAGCGCGGAGGCCCATGCGCACGACCGCATGCAGCAAATGTGCGATCTGATGGAGCAAGTGTCTGATTGGTCGCACGATTTGCAAAAGCTGAACCCGCGCGACCTGCAAAGGCTGCTCGCGATGGGAAGCGCAGTACCCAAACTGCTGCAAATGAAAGACAAGCTCTCCGTCATCGGCACAAAGCGCAAACAGAACGATTCGCTCGAAGACAGCGATTCGAAGTAGCACGAACAGCGCCGGTACCCGCACTTCAACCACGCTGCTCACCACTTGATACACCCGCGACGATCCACTGGCCGGTACGACGTGTCGAACTTCTGTCAGGCAGTCCGGATTATCAGACCCGATTCTCATCACAGGGCAAAAACCGCCACATAACCGGCACCTGCGCAGTAAGTCGTGTCAGCAGTAAAGAAAAAACACGGAGAACCGTTAATGCATTGAAGAGTTGTTAACAACTTCCACTAATCGGTTGAAATGCAATGCGTTTGTTATCCTTGGGGATTCTCGGGTGCCTGCTGGCGATGGTTTACTGGGTGGGCGCTACCGTCTACTCAGAGCGAATAGAGCAAGACATCACTGAACGATCTGTCGCAGCGTTGGCAGCACACGAAGACGACATCGTCCTCGGCGTCGATGGCAGAGACGTGACACTGAGCGGAACAGTCTCCTCCGAACAGCAACGCGATGAGCTGCGCGCGGTGGCCAACGCGGTCTGGGGCGTTAGAAAAACCGCCGACGAACTGGTCATTGAAGAACCGGTAGATAACCGGTTTAACTTCGAAGCCGACTACGAGAACCAGAAGCTCCAAATGTCGGGCACGGTAGACGATGACGACACCGTGGCAATGATCAGCAACATCCATCGGGCGCTGCCACCGAGCACACAGGTAAGTATCGGAGAAGTAACCACTGATGCAGAACCACTGATTCACAGCCCGGAAAAAGTCGAAACAGGTATTGCCGCATTAACTCAGTTAAATCGCGGAGATTTGAAAATTACTGACGAATACTTCGCACTGAATGGTGTGGTCAGCGATCAGGAAAGACTGGACGCCATCAAACAGCTACTGGATACACGCGCCCCCATGCTTGTCCCTCTGGACGTTCGGCTGAATATTGAAATCGACCCCTACCAGACCATCACCGATGCGTGTCGGGCCGCAATGAAAATGGCCACTCACGGCAACGTGCTGAACTATCGGGTCGACCACTACAACATAGAACCACAATACCAGGGTCAGCTCGATCAGGTTGCACAGGTAATGAATGGTGCGTGTGCAGGACAAATAACACACGTACTGGTAGAGAGTCATGCCGATGTTACCGGTCGCGAAGGTTACAATCAGGGACTTAGTGAACGCAGAGCATCGACAGTGGCAACCTATTTGATAGACAAGGGTGTACCACAACAACAAGTCACCGCGTTCGGCTACGGAGAGTTTCGCCCGATCGCAACCAACGAGACCGTTGCAGGCAGAGCAAAAAATCGTCGTACAGAAATTCACTTCTCTACTGACGACATCAGACTGTCTGCAACTGCAGAAGAATAAAATACGCCACCGGAACTACCCCAAATGGTCTACCTAATTACTCAGCTGTTGCTATTACTCGCAATCGCCTCGCTGTTAAGTATCGCGATAGGTTGGATTTGTCGACGGTTTTTTGCCGAACAGACACATCAGCGGGAAATCGACGATCAAAAGCGAGCCAATCGGCGATTTCGTGATGAAGTCGACGATCTGCGACGCGAGCTCACCGACCGCAACACACAGGTTGCAGGCCTGCAGTCCAAGCTCCAGTATAACGACGACGCAATCAATCAGGCAGAGCAGGATCGAAACAGTCTGCTGGGCGACATCGACACCTTGCGGGGCGTTGAGGGTCGGCTGCAGTCTAGCGAGAATGAACGTACCAGACTCGATCAGGCACTGGCGGCAGCGAACGCCGATCTGGCTGAGACACAGCGGGCACACAAAGAAAACGTCGAATCTTTAAAGCAGGCCCTGGCAGACAGGGAGAACGCAAATAGAGATCTAGACCGACGCCTCGGTGTTGTCGCCGGAAGCGCCGAGCAAAAAGATCAACAATTGCGAGACTCACAAATCGCGATGGCCGACAAGGACCAGCAGCTGAAGGAGGCTGCCTCTTTACAGGCTAAACGGGAAGAGCAACTCAGAGATGCCGCTGTCCGGGCGGCGGAAAGCGAGGAAAAGCTACGCGCTGCGGAAAAGGCTAACGCTGAGCTTGAAGCGGCGATTGCTCGTCTCGGCGACGAAATAAAGGCCAAATCTGCAGAACGTGATCAAGCCGCGGCACAGTCGGCGGATCTTGGCGCCGAACTGGCAGCACTGCAGCAAAAGCTTGCACGCAACACCGAGTCGAACAACGCTCGAAGTAAAGAACTCGAGCAGTCACTGAAGCAGGAATCCGATGCTTTGGCGCGCGCACGTCAGACGATGGCTGCAGGCGAGGAAAAACTGAAAGCGCTGGACCGGCAACTACAGGAGGCTGCTCGCGAGCGAGACCGGCTGCAACATCAGGTCGGTGATCTTCAGCGCCAGGCAGATACATTACGCCGCGAACTTGCAGATGCGCAGAAAGCATCATCTGATGCCAGAGCATCCAGTCAGGATTCAATCGCCAATCTGCAGCGTGAGCTCGACAACCGGGACACAGAACTGAACCATGCCGATAGCCGGCTGGCAGATCGCGAAGGCGAAAACCAACAGCTAAAGCGGGAATTGGAAGCCCTGCGGGCGGCACAGGCACGCGACAACGCAGAGCAGGAACGAAACGTTGCTGATCTGGCGGCTCAACTGGCCGCCAGTGAATCCGGCGCTGCCGCCAGTAAACGCGAGTGGCAGGATCAGGCCCGCCAACTGGCAGACGATGCTGCAGCAAAGGACAAAGAGCTACGTTCGTCGATTTCCCGTGCGATGGAACTGGAAGACGCGGTCGCCGGCCATCGATCACGTGAGGCTGAGTTGCTCGCCATTATCGAACAGTTAAAGGCAGAGCTTGGCGATGAGCGTCGTCTTGCCGGCTTGAGCCTGCTTTCGCGAATAAAAGAACTGGAAGCGATGCTCGCGGCGGAGCGACGCAAGGCAGATGAACTCACTACGATCGACATCGGTGTGGTGAGCATGGACGCAAAGTCGACCGTGCACACGTGCGCTGCCAATGCGTCGAGCGTCAAACAGAAACAAACCGGATAATCAAAAGCCTTATCGGTAGCGTCTAAAGCCTGCATTCGGTGCAGGCTTTTTTCGTTTTACTGCTGTGTGTTGACTATCGATCGAGAATCGATATCGCCCTTTGCACCGAGGCGGCATCGCCCTGCGCCTGAACAGATTGGGAGTCGCTGTAAGGCCCTGAGTTCACCGGGACAAGATCCCATTGCTTCCAGTCCTCTTTCACCGGGATGCTGCTCGTGCCGCCGGATTGATCCGTTGATTTTCTTAACTGCCGGTACTTTCCGCCATCAGCCTCTGTCGTGTGGGGCAACCTCTCAGAAGTGGTTTTGTTCATGGGGGTCCTTCGTCGTGAACGATGAGTGTCAGTCCGGCTCAAGAAATTCTCACCCCATTGTACGCACAAAACATCCGGTATCGTGCGAGCGACTTCAAAATCAGGATCAGGAATAAAATATGTGGATTGTGCCTCAATAGCCGTCGACCAACTGCGGGATTGTGCAGCAGGCTGACAGATTCCTGACGGATGTGCCAACGGCTTCAACGCTCGCACTGAGCACCACACGTAGACTGACCGGTCACTTGCATCAATGCGATACCGGAATGAAGTATCAAGCCAGCTGGATAGCCATAGCACTGCTTTCAATTCAACAGTCAGCCTTAGCAAATACAGAACTCTGCGATGAAACAGCTCCGCTGCTGGAAAGCGGCTTCTACTATGAAATCGACGACGTCGCGCGTATTTCCGAGCAACAACGCACAATGCTGAGAGCATTTGCCAGGTCTATTAACGGTCAGTGGCGTGGCGAAGAGAGCGTCGCGATTTGTAAAGGGCGTGATCCCTCGGCAGTCGCCTATGATTATTCAATCGATGCCGACATTTCAACATCCGTTCGCGGCGTGGTCCGCCTGGCAGCAGAAAAAGCGCCCCTTGATCGTAGCATTACCAAAACACAAACACTCTGGCTCACCCCCGAAACCGAGCCAACCGGAGATAGACAGCGATGGCACACGCTGGAGTTTATTGACAACAACACACTCATTTACTCACACAAGTACCGCGCGAGAAACGCAGGTCGCGTTGCGTTGATGCCGCGCAAACGCACCGCGAGGCTGGTGCATGAAGTCAACAAGCTAAGCTACCGTAACAACATGCTCAGCATTGATCGCAAGTTGTATGTCAACGGTCTGATCGTAGAACAATCGGGAATCAACCTGCGTAAAGTCTCTTCCTGAGGGACAGCACCCCGGTCGACTGCACTAGGGCGCATTGAAGGAGAGTTATTCCTGCAAAATCGAAATCGCAGCACGACGCACATAGCCGGTTACGCCGGAGCCATCATTCACCGCCACCTCCGCCCAGTCGCCAACGTTGTTAAACAGGGTCACGGTATCATTCTTCGACACAGTCTTTAGCGTCGGAGCGGATTGGGAAGGCGATTCATGCAGACCGGCACTTTCAGCGGTCACCGAATAAATCGGGAGAATGCGCGGAGATTCTACCGGCCGCTCCGACGACCCGGATACGCCTGTCCCGGTAGCGGCATATTGGTCAGCAGCCATCCCGGACGGAGCGGCGCTCTGCGGCACCGGCAGGGTAACCGCCGCCCCCACCGCGGGCACTTCCGCCGGCGGCAGTGCCACCTCGGCAACTCGCGAGTTTTTATCCTCTTGCGCTTTCGGGGCCGTCGATCTCAGAGCCGCGATACTCTGCTGTTTCGCACTGTTGAGGTTAAAAATTCGCCGCGCCTCCTGCTGCCCTTCATAGGACTCCAGTTGCACAATCTCTTCAGGGGTTAATTCAGGCTGGGCACCGCGGATCAACACCACCGCCAACAACACGCATCCGCAGACAACCATTGCTAGACGCAGCACGCCTGCGAGCCGCGATGTTTTCGGACGCCGCGCTGCCTCGGCCAGATCATGTCGGTTGACGTCGCCGGTATCGATTCGATAACTGTTGTCGGACACTGATAAGCTCTCTGGATCACGCTACCTTTATATTGTACCCCGTCCCGCGCACTTCAATCGCACTCGTGTAACCCGGCAGCATTAAAACTGCAGACACATTCCTGCAGGCAGCTGAATTTGTTACAGTGCGATGAATAGGAGAAGAACCCCAGGGCACGGGGACCACTGATATTGGAGATCGCCGTGTCCGAATTCATTGAATTGCTTAGAGACGTTCTGCCGTTTTCAAGCCTGGATCCTGCAGCCCTTGACGCTTTGTCTGTCAAAGGCCGGCGGCACACCTTCAAGAAGAATACCGTAATCATGCCGGAGGGTGAGCCCGGTGAGTACCTGTATGTCATCGCCACAGGTTCAGTCAAGGTTTTCGTCGGGGACGAAGACGGGCGCGAACTGGTACTGTATCGAGAGGGCCGGGGTGCCTGTATCGGAGATATTTCGCTCCTCGACAACGCGCCAAGGTCCGCGTCGGTCATGACCCTGGAAAAAACCGTCGCCTGGTCGCTGTCAAAACAGGATTTCCTTACCTGTATCGAGCAAAATCCCGCCATGTCACTGACCATCATCCGCACCCTTACGCGACGACTGCGCGATGCCACGGGCGGAATCCGGAGCCTGGCGCTGGACAATGTCTATCGTCGTCTGGCCGACAAGTTAATAGAACTCGCTATCGAGCAGGATGGAGCGCTTTTCCTGCAAAAACGCTATTCCCATCAGGATCTCGGCAATATGATTGGCGCGTCACGCGAAATGGTGGGCAAAGTAATGTCCGAGCTGGTCAGTGGTGAGTACATCGAACTGCGGGACAAGAGAATATTCATCCTAAGAAATTTGCCCAGAAACTGGTAGTCCCGGCAAGGTGAAAGCCGCCACCCTCACCCTCTACGCGCCAAAGCATCAATGACTGTTTGTCCGATCGAAACCATCTTTCTTGAAGAAAGACCGCTGCTCGATGTGAGAGCGCCTGTCGAATATCAGAAGGGCGCTTTTCCGACCGCCGTCAACCTGCCATTGCTGGATGACCAGCAACGCACACAAGTCGGCATTTGTTACAAACGGGACGGGCAGGAGGCAGCCATTCAACTCGGCGAGCGGCTGCTAACCCCGGAAATGCGACAAACCAGAATTGCTCAGTGGTCTGACTTTGCAATGCAGAATCCCGGTGGATATTTGTATTGCTTTCGCGGCGGTAAACGTTCCCGGTACACACAGCAATGGCTGAGGGAAAACAGCATTGACTATCCCCTGGTACCGGGTGGATACAAAAAAATGCGTACTTATCTTCTGGAACAACTCGAGCGTTATTCCAGTACATTGCCCTTCGTATTAGTCAGCGGCAAGACTGGCAGCGGCAAGACTGACCTGTTATCGAGGCTACCGCACTATGTTGATCTTGAAGCGCTCGCCAGACACCGCGGATCAAGCTTCGGTGCAACGCATACCTCACAACCAAGCATCATTAATTTTGAAAACAGTCTTGCAATTGAACTACTGAAAGCAGCACATAAAAAACCCGGCACTGTTTATCTTGAAGATGAAGGCAAATTGATCGGACGACTGGCGGTTCCAGATACCCTGCGATCCACAATGCTCTCATTGCCCTGCGTGCTACTGATAGAAAGCATCGAAAGGCGCGTTGAAGTTTCATCACGCACCTATATTGCAGAATTGCTGAATGAGTATTGCCGGATCTACGGCACCGAAGAGGGTACTACACGATTTATTAATCATCACAAAACCGCCTTACAGAAAATAAAGAAGCGCTTTGGGACACAAAAACTCGAACTGGCAATCAAAGAATTTGACACCGGAATGCAGTTACTCCAAAGAGAAGGCCACATGCGAGGATTTAACAAATACATAGAGCTGCTCCTCACTCAGTACTATGATCCGATGTATGAGTACCAATTCCGAAGTAAAAATCGAAAAGTACTATTTTCGGGTAATTTCAAAGAAATTGTTGACTGGTGCAACGACCGTAACACCTGAACAACGGCGTTTCAGATCGCCTTTTGATACAGTATTTTTCTGAAAAAACAGACTCCTCAACTAGATTTCTACGTGAAGCCAACTGGCTTCATTTCGTTAGTCATCATGTTCAGGAGATCAGTTATGAATCCCTCAAAAACCACCACAGGTGCGGCCAATCGGGCACCAGCAGTCAAAAAACACCTGCAAGTCGCCAGTACTACCACAGGCGCCGCAAACCAGGCACCTGCCACTAAAAAGCACCTGCAGACTTCCAAAGTAACTGCCGGTGCTGCCAATCAGGCTCCTGCTACTAAAAAGCACCTTCAGACTTCCAAAGTAACTGCCGGTGCTGCCAATCAGGCTC